>JAHHHS010000129.1 GCA_019359215.1 Nostoc indistinguendum CM1-VF10
CAAACTATAAGTAATCGTTATTTATACTATGTATGCTGGTTAAAGAATTGTGTGTAAACAAGTATTAAAACATATAAGTATTTTAGCGATCGCTCTTTGGAGAAAAACTTTTTGGTTTACTGCTAATGACAGTTGTGTTTGAGTCGCTTGCGGGTGTGCTTCTGGCAATACAGCAACAAACGATTCTTGTAAAACCGTTTCCACGCTGAGTTGGTCATCGCTGATGGGCGGACGAATAAAGCCAAGCTGAATGCGATTGTTATGCAGTGCTTCAATTTGCTCGCTCGTGGTCATTTCATGTAGTATCAAGCGGACATCAGGAAACTGATGGCGAAATGACCGCACGGCAATAGGCAGCAGGCTATACGTGGCAGATCCAACAAATCCAATCGTTAAACGACCCACTTCACCTCGAAAAGCACGTTGGGCGATCTCAATCGCTTGCTCAGATTGGACTAGAATTTGCCGTGCCTGTTGTAAAAAGGCAAGTCCTGCTTCAGTCAGTCGGACGGTTCGCTTTGTCCGATACAGCAACTCGACACCGAGTTCTTGTTCGAGTTGCCGGATTTGTTGGCTCAGTGGCGGTTGAGCGATTTGTAGTCGTTGCGCGGCGCGACCAAAATGAAGTTCCTCAGCTACAGTCACGAAGTAACGCAAGTGTCGAAGTTCCATTGCCAATTAATACGTTTTAAGTCTTAGTCTAAGACAAAAATCATATTGGACGTATTTATTCAAACTGCTTAATGTGGAAAGTAAGTTACATAGTTGCAGTTGCGCTTTTCGCTTCGACTACATTGGAGAAAACAAATGAACTCAGACAAAAATCGTGTCGCTCCTAAAGTTTGGTTGATTACAGGATGCTCAACAGGGTTTGGACGTGTCCTAGCAGAAGCTGTGTTGAAGAAGGGCGACTTCCTGCTGGCTACTGCTCGCAAACCAGAGCAACTTCGCGCTTTGATTGACCACTATCCAGAGACTGCAAAGGCTGTACGTTTGGATGTAACGTTATCCCAAGACATACAAGTAGCGGTTGATACAGCAATTGCTACATTTGGTCGAATTGATGTGCTGGTCAACAATGCTGGTCATGGACTAATTGCCGCACTTGAAGAAGTCAGGGATGTTGATATTCACCAATTTTTTGAAACCAACTTCTTTGGGGCGCTCCGTCTGATGCGAAGGGTCTTGCCTATAATGCGTCAGCAAGGCAGCGGTCACATTGTGAATATGTCATCCACAGCAGGATTCGTGGGATTTGCTGGAAGCAGTCTCTACTGCGGCGCTAAATTTGCTCTGGAAGGCACGTCTGAAGCTCTGGCTAAAGAAGTTGAATCCTTTGGAATTAAGGTGACTTTAATTGAACCTGGGGCATTTCGCACAGATTTTAACGGACGCTCTCTAGCAGCAGCCGAACAATCAATTGATGCCTATGCGACCGTGAGCGGTGCTTCATTGCAGTGGTTCAAAGATATGGATGGTAAGCAACCTGGCAATCCACGAGCAGCGGCGCAAGCCATCATTCAAGCTGTGGAAAGTCCTTATCCGCCGATGCGGCTGGCGTTAGGCACGGATGCCATGAGCCTGATTCAGGAAAAACTCTCAGGGGTCAAAACGGATTTGGATGCCTGGCAGCAGGTGAGTGTAAGTACGGATTATACAGATAGGAACAGTGGGGTAGTAGTTGCTTAGGCGGCTATAGAACGTTCACTAAGCCATGAGGCACAATATCATGCATACTTTCAAAGCTCTAGCGCTCTTTTGGCTCATCGCCCTCCCTAGCATTGTTAATGTGCAAGAAAACTATGTTTGTCCAAGCGATGGCAGCGAACTTCAGCAACTAAGAATCTATAAGGTTAATCGCAGCAACAAAGATGCTTTTCATCAACGTTTTCAGGATCATGCTCTACGGATCATGAAGCGACATGGTTTTAAGATCATTGACATATGGGAAAGTGATTCTGGTGAGAAGGTTGAATTTATCTATCTTCTGGCTTGGCCGGACAAAAGCACAATGGATTTACGCTGGAGAGAGTTCCTCTCAGACAAAGAATGGATTGACATAAAGAAGCGGACAGCGGCTGAAAGTGGAGAACTAGTTCGAGAAACTAATGGCCACCCACTAACTCGCGTGTCTTACAGCCCGGCATGCGCCAAGAAATGAGTGGTACACCGTCTAACAATTCATTCAAGCCGAAGCCGCTTCGCAGCTCGGCTTAATTACAAGTCTGGTAGTTAAGCTCGCTCGCTAGTCATTAAACGCTGGATATATCCACTAGGAAGCAGAATTTAAGTCAGGAGAAAGTTAAGTGATTCGACTCGACGACCCAGTAGCGATTATTACTGGAAGCAGGTGAGGTTTGGGGGCAGCTTATGCCCGCCTGCTGGTGGGCATAGGAGCGCGTGTCCTTGTGCATGACGCAGGCGTTAACAAAGATGGGACCTAAGATAAAAAATGCTTCTAGATATTGCTTCTAGAAGCATTCGGGGCATGAACCTTTTTTGACATTTAACTGTTTACAGGTACAAATGTACCACTTATGACTCATTTATCCTAGCAATTGCCTAAAATCCGCTGGCTAAAAGCTATCCGCGTTCTTAATCGAGTTTAAAATCCTCTATACTTGACCCAGGGTTTCCATACGTTAAACACTGGTTTGTTTAAACTTTTGGCATATTTGACACAGTGAGCAGTACCACCAGAAGTAGTTGCAACTTTCCTCTCATCCCGATTTCACGTTAATTCCCGTCGCCATCACCAGTACCCTTGAGCAATCGCGGTAATCAAGGCTAAAAGTCATACACCATAGTTGATTTAGCTTATCCTAGAAATTACCCTCTTCAACACATGGGTAAAACTTGGGCTAATGCCTGAGTGTGTTAAGAAATTTGAATTTTAGTGCATCAAATAGAACAACATCTTCTTCCTTTCCCACACCCTTTGATCCAGGAATACCAGGGATCTACGCTTAACAAGCGTGCCGTTCCCCTTACCGCTTTTAAGACTAATTCCTGTTCTTTACCGTTGCCAACTTCCTTTGACGGTTACAAATCAAAATCAAGGCTGAATGTTTCCGGTTCAGAATCTTCTTCTTTTTCCTCTACAAATGGAGTTGAAGTCATTGAAGGAAGTTTGTTCGACTCAGTATTAATCGGTGGGTCAGCTAAAAGTTGTGCAGGTAATCCAGCCTTAATGAAAACAAAATAGCAATCAACTATAAAGTAAATCGTGTCCAGGTAACTTTTATCTAGTTTTTGCGATTCTGCAAATATGCGCTCTCTGTAATTATCTTTGAGGCGAACTTTTTCCGGTGCTAAGTCTTTTTTATCTGCCATTGCTATAACTTTACTTTCCAGATGTGCCCGTTAGATTTTTGCTCATAATGGTTTTTGCCATCTCTAAAAGTCCAGAAACATTGGCTTCTACCGGATTGTCCAGGATTTTAAAGCCGTTTTTCTCTAACAGCTTCTTAAATCCAGGTAAGAGGCAGCCTCCACCAATCGCCCAGATTTCATCCCCCTGGTGCTTGGCATCAAGTGTCAGATTCACCACTTTCTTCAAGTATTTTTCATACCAATCTTTAAGACTTGCACTGTATACATCTTTGATATCGATGTCACGGCTATACCTGGTATGCCCCATTTCCAAACAAAATCGGATAATGGAAGGATCTCCGATTTTTCCGCCATTTAAATGTTTCATTTTTTGGGAGATATCATCGATGAGAACTTCTACACCTATAGGGTAGGCAGTGTGAACTTCTCGTTTCCCTTGGTTATAACGAGAATACAAAGTCGTACCATTGCCAAAGTCTAAAATGGTTAATTTTTTCGGTAGTGGATGCCCAAATAATGCACCCATTCCCTCTAGTACAACTTTCAGCACTTCTACTTTTACTTCTGATTGCTTGCCAGCAAGTATTGGCTGATATTCTCCATTGAGTACTTTTTGTAATTCTTCAGCCAGACCAACATCATGTAAGCTAACGACTAATTTTAAGTGCCAAGCCTTACGGTGTGGTAGATGTGCCAATGCACCCAATAAAGTCAACAACGCATTATTGACTTTATTTTCATTATTGTCTGTGTTGCGGTCAAAATAATTTCCTGTACGGTAAGCTGACTCTCCAACGGTGTAAGCACTGCCGTTAAAAACTACCCGTCCTGGAACATCTTCCATCTCAGCATTGGTTATATAGCTAGGGACACGAACTACTTCAAAGCCATCGACTAAAAGTTTGAGACTTCCGTAACCATTATCGAAACCCGCAGGAAAAATTTTTTGTAACGTGTGAATGTTTGACATAGGCTCCAAGTAATACACAATAAGTTGTGAAAATTATCTGTTCAAGTGATTTGCCAGAGCGAGAGAAAGAAGAATAAAATAACTACCCCTTTTTCTTCCAGACTCAAGAGTTTATCATAACCCCTTGGGGGCTAAGTGGGGCACAAAATGTCAATTAGTCAGATATGCCCCATATAGCACCTATATTTATCCTATATAGGGGTCAAAATGTCACCGAAGTCTTGAACCTTTGTTGGGGTATATATAACTCCCATATAGCCCCTGCCAAGAATTTTTGAAATCTTTTCTATCAACGCAGCAAAAATTAATTTAGATCGTTTTTGACTCTTTGATTTATACTTTACTGTCAATCTTTTGTTGAAAAGGAATTCAGTCTTGATCTCTAACTTCTTGCTGACTACTTAGCGAGTGGGTTACTACTTGCTTACAGGTTCAGCTTTCTCTACTGAATTATCATTCACACCGAAAGTCAATTCCAAAGGAGTTCTTTGGGGGTAAGCTTTTACTACTTGTCGATAAACTTCATAGTTCGTAGGTAGCGTGTTCTGAGTATTACCCACTCCATAGGTTAGTTTGTACTTTACATCTTTCACCAATTCGGGTTTTCCTGCCTCTTCTTGAAGTCTTTTGCGTTGTTCAACTTCATCAACACTTGGTCGCGGCGGTAAAGTAGGCCACCATAACCCTCGGTCATCTGGGCCAACAACTGCTCCTGGCGGTTTCAATCCATTCCGATTCAACATTGAAGTATTCGCAAAAGTTTCGATGCGTGGCTGTGGTTGACTAGTTAGATCATTGGCATACTTAACTTGCCAGGTGTAACTGGTGAGTGCTGTAGCTTCATACTGTTCAGCAGTAGTAGTGCTGCAACTAGTTAGTGTCAATGCCGTTAGTGCAGTTATTATTGAGGGTAAAAATCTCATTTGCATTATCAATCGTAAATATCTCTTACTAATCACTTTTGAAGAGGGAGTGTGCAATCATTGCTGCCAAGGAGAAGGAATCGCTGTTGCCCTTAAGCACTTCCCTTGCTTGCAGTCTAATCGCTGTTTGCTCACAGTTGGGGCATTTTACTTTTGTGAAAATTACTGAAGGTCGTCCTTTGTACTCACCCATTACGGGTTCTCCGGTGTACTCGCTGATTATCCCCTGCTGGCAATGATAGCACTCGAATATCACACGCCCTACCTCCGAGTTGCAATCTAGGAATTGCATATGCTGACAGGGTTCTGGGGGTAATTCTGGTTCTTCGGGGCGGTTTTGGAAGGGTATATGAGGTTTGCTTGCTGGTGGTGAATCTATTTTTTTCTTGTTGCGCTTGCCAGCCATCTGCGGCTCAACTTTTGGCGGCTTCATGAGTTTTTCCTCGACAGGGGGATAGTCAGGCTGTTACTGAGTTTTGAGTTATTCATCAACTAAAGTCAAATCAGATTTAACAAATGAGGTAATGGGTTTGGGCTGTTGCTGTTTTGATGGTTTAGATGGACGTTGGGTTGATTTCGATTTAATTTTGTTTATTTCTCAATCCTTTAAAAGTGTGTCGTATTTTAAAATACGACAGAAATAGGTGACAAATACAAATGCATGATATACATTTTTCAAAAGCTTAATGTCGAATTTCAAAATCCGACAAAAAAACTGATATGAAGCAGATAGTTCTCTCACTGATAGCTAACGCAGGCGGTGTAGGTAAAACTACACTCAGTGTACACCTTGCATACGAGATAGTTCGGCGTGGCTTTTCTGTAGCAATACTTGACTTAGATCCACAACGCTCTTTAGATGTGTTTTGTGGGATACCACCTGCTGAAGTATCTAATACTCTAGTCAAAGCATTATCCAAAGATTTTAAGGGGGATTGGAAATTAATTTCGGTTTGGGAAGAATCAAAAATTCAAGTCTGCCAAGGACATCCATTAATGGCTGAAATGGCCAACGAATTAGTAATTAGGAAACGAGGAGAGTACACACTTAGTGATCGCTTAAAAAACTATCCATTACCTCATAACTTAGTAATCTTGGATTGTCCGGCCACATTGGGAATGCTGAATGTTAATGCTTTAGCCGCTTCAACTCACATATTAGTTCCAGTGCAATTAGAAATGAAAGCGATTTCTGGTTCAGCAGAATTGGTAGAATGGTGCATTTCAACCAGCGATGAGTTACAGTTATCACCTCGTCCACCAATTTTAGGGTTTGTGCCAAGTATGTATGATGATACCGTAGCGATGCACAGACAATATCTAGAGCAATTACCAGAAATCACTGAACATTTACAATTGAAACTTTACCCCAAAGTTCGTAGTTCCAATGAATTCAAAAATGCTAGCGCTCACGGGCTACCTTTACAAAAATACCGTCCTAAACATCCTGCTTGTAAAGATTTTAAGCAAATTACAGATGATTTAGTCGCTTTAATTAAGGAGAAAAAATAATCGTGGCTTTGCCTAAAATTGCTAGTAAATTTAGTAGTGCAGTTCAAAAAACTGAGCAAGAACAAAAAATTGCTGAACTTCAAATAGAAATAGAAAGACTCAGAACCGCACAATCTCCTGAATTAGAGAATGAACTGCAAAAACTCCGAGAACAACTTCAAAATCAATCAGGAGAAGTACAAGTTGATTTAAATCTCATTGACCCGAATCCTAATCAGCCTCGGCAGACGATTACACCAGAATTAATACAAGCAAAAGCACGATTACTCAAAAAACACGGGCAGATTTCAGCAGTCATCTTAGTCAGACAGAGTAATGGTCGTTACATACTGTTAGATGGGCAGCTACGTACTGAAGGAGCTAAATTACTAGGCTGGTCAACTATTCGTGCAGTAATAGTGGCAATGCCTAATGACTTAGATCAATCTGCATTACTAACTTTTCTTGGCTTTGAAGACTTGAATCCTTTAGATAAAGCAGAGGCAGTATTTAAAGAAGTAATGAAGTCCGCTAATTTGTCAATGGATGAAGTTTCCACAATGTTGGGAACGGTAATTAAAAGAATAGAGAGAAATGGAAATAGTAAAGAGCTAGCAAAATTGATGGCTGTTAGCGTCGATGAACAGCAACAGGGCTTAGAACTATTGGAAATTACAGGTAAAGAACAGAGTCTACTACTAGTGCTGCTAGAGTTAGGGTTAAATCCTAGTTCTGTGAAAGCTAATCTAATGCCGATGCTTTATCTGCCTCAAGATTTAAAACAGGTCATCAGGCAGCATGGACTCAAAGGCGCTCATGCTTTAGCATTGGCAACTCTATCTGCCAAGGCATTAGACATCTCCGAAAATCAAGCAGCATCCGAACGGATTGCAGCAACAGATGAAGTCTTAAAGAAAAATCTGACAGTAACAGAAACTCGTGAACTGGTTAGAAAAATTAAGATCAAGTATTTAAAGTCAAATGAACAAGAGTTAAAAGAGGTAAAAATAATATTTCAAAAAGTTAATGAAATTTCTGGAGATTTGCTTAAAAAAGCTAGTAGTAAACAGCTTCACGAAATGCGCTCTCTTTTTCAGCAGAAATTACAAGAAATTGACAAAGTTATTGCTACAAGTAAATAAATTCAATATTCTTACTTTTACAAATTGTTTCATAGGAGTAAGTTAAGCTAATCGGAGAAATTAGGGTGAGTTCTCGATGACACTAATACTGGGTGTGTAGTTTAGTATTTATGTACTATAATTTGCTGAATTCCAGTATTATAATGATGTGCGGCATCTGATCATAAGCAATGTCCACTCCCCCTAATCTTTCCCCTCAACAAGTAAGCGCCTTTCCTCAACACGAGACAATCACCGGAGTCGTAGAACGCCTAACTTTTTACTCTGCTGAATCGGGTTACACAGTGGCAAGGCTGACTCGTCCGCGTAGCACCGAACTGACAACAATTGTTGGCAGCTTTGCTAACATCCAGCCAGGGCAGACTTTACAGCTAACTGGTTTCTGGCGTGACCATCCCCAATTTGGCCCGCAGTTCCAAGTAGTCAATTACAAAGAAACTAAACCAGCCACTCTCACTGGAATTGAAAAATACTTGGGCAGTGGACTGATTAAAGGTGTTGGCCCAGTCACAGCCAAGCGTATCGTCGCTCACTTCGGGCTAGAAACCCTGGACATTATCGAAAACCAGATTGAACGACTGATTGAAGTCCAGGGTATTGCCAAAAAGCGGATCACTCTCATTAAAAACGCCTGGGAAACTCAAAAAGCCATCAAAGAAGTGATGGTATTTCTCCAAGGGCATGGCGTTTCTACCACTTATGCTGTGAAGATTTACAAGCAATATAAGGATGAAGCGATCGCCACTGTTACCAAAAACCCCTACCAGCTAGCAGCCGACATCTACGGTATTGGTTTTCTGACTGCTGACAAGATTGCGAGAAATATAGGGATTGCACCGGACTCAGAATTTCGTTACCGTGCAGGAATTATCCACTGTTTAAGTGAAGCTGCCGAAGATGGCCACTGTTACCTGCCACAAAGCGAATTGATTGAGTCAGTAATAAAACTACTGACTACCGAATCTCATCAGCCCACAGAAGAAGCAATTGCACAGATCATCAAAGACATGGCTCTAACAGATGAACTGATTAGAGAGCGGGACGAGGATAAAACACTACTTTGCTACAAACCGACTTACTTTCATACAGAACAGAATTTAGCTCAACTGATCTGCCAGCGTTTAGAAAAGCCTGTTGATACTGACATTCCCCGTGTCCGCGCCTGGATTGAGCGCTTTACCATTAGCCGTCAAATTCAGCTTTCAGAACAGCAACGCTTGGCAGTAGAAACAGCAGCTTATTCTAAGATCACGATCTTGACTGGTGGCCCTGGTGTTGGAAAAACCTTCACTACCCATACTATTGTCTCACTTTGGAAAGCAATGGGTAAATCTATTGCCCTGGCTGCACCTACGGGACGGGCTGCTCAACGCTTAGGTGAAATGACCGGGCTGGAAGCTAAAACTATTCATCGCTTGTTAGAATTTGATCCTCGCTCAATGGGTTTCAAGCGCGATAGCGAAAATCCTTTACCCCACACGGCAATTATCGCTGATGAAGCTTCGATGCTTGATTTATTTCTGGCTTACTCCTTGGTTAAAGCAGTATTGGCTGGCGCTCTATTGTTGTTGGTGGGTGATATTGACCAGCTACCATCTGTGGGCCCAGGTCAAATACTGGCTGATTTGATTAATTCTGGTCGTGTGCCAGTAGTGCGGTTGACCCAGGTATTCCGCCAAGCTCAAACAAGTGCAATTATCACTGCTGCTCACCAAATCAACCGGGGCCAGTACCCAACAATCGAGCCGATTTCTGATAATCCTGTGTCTGACTGTATTTGGCACGGCGGCGGACATCAGCCCGAACATGGTGTACAGGCAATCTGCGAGTTGATTACCGATTTAATTCCCCGCTTAGGTTTTAATCCCGCTACTGATGTCCAAGTGCTTTGCCCGATGACACGCGGAGTTGTGGGTACTCGCAATCTTAATACCGTGTTGCAGCAGTTGATTAATCCACCCAGCCCCAGCAAGGTGGAGATTAACAGAGGTGGGAATTTGTTACGCGAGGGCGATCGCATCATCCAGTTGACCAATGATTACAACCGCGAAGTCTTCAACGGCGACTTGGGAATAATCCAAGCCATTGATACTGTCGAGCAGGAAGTTGCTGTTGGGTATGGCGAACGCAATGTAATTTATGATTACGCTGACTTAAATGAAATTGCGCTAGCGTGGTGCGTGACTATTCATAAAAGCCAGGGTTCAGAGTATCCGGTGGTGATTTTACCAATCTATATGCAGCACTATATGATGTTGACCCGGAACCTGTTTTACACCGGGCTGACCCGTGCCAAGAAGTTAGCGATCGTGGTTGGAGCGAAAAAAGCGATATCTTTGGCGGTGCGCTCTACTGACGACCAACAGCGCTACACAAGGTTGAAGCAGAGGTTGCTTCAGACAGGGCTGGATTGGTGATGTGTTTTGGTTCTTCAAAATAGAAAACTTTATTGAGTTATACTTTTAAATCCCCTGGTAAAAAAAGCGTTGAGTTTGTATGTCCAGCCTGAGTTCCGACATGGTTCGCATCTATTTGCAGGAAATTGGTCAGTATCCTTTATTAAAGCCAGAGGAAGAAATTGCTTATGGTAGACAGGTACAAGAAATGATTGCCATTGAGCAATCTAAAAATGAACTCACCCAACAGCTAGACCGTGAACCAACTTTGACTCAATTAGCTAATGCTGTCGAAAAAACCGAAGCACAAGTCCGAGCAGCACTACACCTTGGCCAAAAAGCCAAACAAAAAATGGTAACAGCAAACCTGCGATTGGTAGTATCTGTTGCTAAAAAATATCAAAACCGCAATTTGGAATTTTTAGATTTGATCCAAGAAGGAGCAATCGGTTTACAAAGGGGTATAGAAAAGTTTGATCCCAACCGAGGTTATAGGCTATCAACCTACGCCTACTGGTGGATTAGTCAAGCTATAACCAGAGCTATAGCAGAACAATCCCGCACTATTAGATTACCTGTTCACCTCACTGAAATACTTAATAAAATTAAAAAAGTGCAGCGAGAAAGCTTTCAAAAACTCGGTCGTCATGCTAGTGCTGAAGAAATTGCATCAGCATTAAACATAAGCACAGATAAACTTCGAGAATATCTCAGTGCCTCTCGCACAGCCATCTCTTTAAATAAACAAGTCGGAGATGAGAAAGAGACAGAATTGGGCGAAATTTTAGCAGACGTTGGCACTTCGCCAGAAAAACTGCTCACCCAAGAACTTTTATCGCAAGATGTCGCTAAATTCTTAGAACCATTGACACCTATACAGCGTCAAGTGTTGACTTTAAGTTTTGGGCTAGAGAACGATCAGCATTTCAATCTCGCTCAGATTGGCCAACAGCTAAACCTCAGCCGAGAACGGATTCGTCAAATCCAGGTCAAAGCTATAAGTATTCTCCGCCATCGACAAAACGACATGCAAGAGTATTTATTTGATTAATTAGAATTACTTTCGTCAGATGATGCACGGATCTTGTAGAACTAAGACGAAAAACTATATTTTAGAAGTAAGACCACAATAGTAATCAATGCCCAGCAAAATAATCCCAGTCCGAGAGTATACCGTCAGAGCGCACAAGCGGGAAATTCACACCCGCCGCCGGAAGCCCGAAGTGAAGCGAGCTTGCGAGCGAAACGTAGGGCTTCCGGCGGTCGGGTGCAGCGCCTTGTTCTGTCGCGGTTGGTGACTTTCGCCGGCTACGCTTGCATCCAAGCGAAAGGTAATTTCTCGTGATGGCGGATAACAAGTTGCCTCTGTGGAGAATCGGCATCATCCCAGAATATCTCGTAAGCGTTAGCTGCTTCAGATTGCTCCTCTTCGTAAAACACAAGAATATGCTCGAAACTGCACGGGACACCATCTTCTTTCTCACTTAACAAATCTTCCCAAAACGACTTGAGCGATTCGACGAACTCTTCCGCTATTCCTGAGCCATTGCCAACCATGCCCCATAAGCTGAGACCGCCTTTCGTCCCTGGATTCTGCCCTGTTCGTTCGCTGAGGTTCTGCAAAAAGGCTCCCGCATAGCCTCGATGATTCTTTTCGTCAAGTGTTTCTATATGTTGCTTCGCTAATTGTGCCACCCCTTCATTTCTATCACAAGCAAAGCAAACATGGAGATGAACATACCAACCCATAGCGTTACCTCATTATTTCCTGTATCACACGTAACCACGCCACGCGCCGCGACAGAACAGCAATTGCAAATTCAAAAATTTAGGCGTTGCTGAATTAAAGTATGAATCATGCGATGCTTGCAGCGGGCGTAGCCATCGCCTTAAGCTTGCGGTCGCATAGCGCCCGCAGCGCCTCGGAACCGTACTTAAGATAATATATGACTAATCTAATTGAATGCCTAAGCATTTCCTCTGATTTGGAATAACAAAAGTTTGAAAGTAGAATTAAAGGATTTTTATACTTTAGATGCGTTTGCCCTAGTTTACGTAGTAATTATATGGCATTTCCAAGTGGACGAATTACTGTGATTGCGACTCAAGGAATGCGGCAACGTCCGCATGCCCCTGCGCCCTGGCGAGATCAAGCGGTGTTTTGCCATCGACAGTCTTTGCCGAAACATTAAGTACCTATGCAAAATTAATTACATATTTTTCTCCAAAATCTCGAATAACTTTTTCAACATAGTTAACTAAATTTGACCAACTAGAGTATGCATCTATTTCTATCCATTCATATTTCATAAAACGCCAGAGAATTTCTATTAAATTTAATTGAGGGGAGTAAGCTGGTAGCCAAAATATTTCTAATTTCTTCCCTTGCCACTCGCTAATTTTTTGCTGGATTTTTTTGCTTGTGTGAAAAGGCGCTTTATCCGTAACGACAATGGTTTTTATTTGGAGATTTTCAGCGAATTTATCAACACAAGAGATAACTACATCGGAAGAAATATTTCCTTCAAATATATAAGCATCTAATTCTCGATCACAATTCATTAATCCTAATACATTTAGGCGACGACTACGACTACTGTCAATTTTAATGTTTTCTCCTTTTTCTTGCCATCCATAAGGTATATAAGGTGTTAAACAGAATCCGGTTTCGTCTAAATACCTTAAATCAATTTCCCCAAATTTATCTTGTTTTTTTAAAACAGTGAGTTCCTCCTGTTTTTCCTTATATTCCAGTGGGTCTGGTTGTCCTGCTAATCCCCTTTTAAATCTCCTCCATGTCATTTCAAAGTTTTTTAAAATTCGTTTTACTGTATCTTTACTAACTCTGACTCCCCAGAGTTCTTCAATTTGAGCTAATACTTTTTTTAAATTTTTTGGTGATTGTTTTACCCACTCTTTGATTTGTAGCTCTTGAAGTTCATTTAAAATTGGTTTTCTGCCTCGTCCTGGGCGATTATATAGTCCTAACAATCTGTATTCTTCCCAATCATTCATCCAATTGTATATAGTTCCTCGGGTGACTTGAAAAATTTCCATCAATTCCGAAATTGGTTTTCCTTCATAGCTCAACAAAATACAGTGCGCTCTCTGTCTTACTTGATAATGAGAACTTTGTTTATATATTCTGTTAAGTAATTTGGTTGTATCAATAGTTAAATCTTTAATAAATCGCATTTTTTGACCTTCTTGCTGCCAAAAAGATATTTTACATTGCTATTTACATAATATACAATTAATTTTGCCTAAGTACTTAGCACCATTGGACACAAATCGATCTACACCCCCACCAACCAATCGCACACCACAGACTTTCAACCGTTCACAAGGTTCGCACCAACCATCCAGTTCTCCAAATACCCATTCCAAAAAAGTTCACCATCAGCATCACCAATCTTGAAAACAAGTTCTTGGTAGAAAGAGCCAGTGTTGTCTAAACTTTGCCGCAACTTCAGTCTCAATCCTTTCTATCCTTGGGTAGCCTCATTTAATGTTTGGGAAATATCGTGTGTGTCAGTGATTGGTGTGATCATATCTATATTATGAGTGACTGACACCGATTCCCCGTTTGATACTTCATCTCAGTTTAACCATTGCGCGAAAATCAAATCACGCTTCTCATTAGGGGCAGCAGATTGATAAACGGATTCCCAGTTTCAGAGCCAACCCAATCAACCTCAATAACTTCTAAGTAATGTCTATAAAGGAACGCAAAGGCGCACTGTAAATTTCAATTTCAGTCATGGGGAACTCTTTCTACTAATATCAATTGCGACTCATATTCATCTTGTATTCAGTATAGATTTCTATCCTATTGGTTGGCAGTTTCTATATATGGTCGCGGTTGGTGAAAACCCTGAAGTGAGGCATCGACGATCAGGCAAACTTCAATATGCATACCATCAGGATCTGAAAATGACAGGTTAAGTACTGGGCCAAGGTCAGTAATCGCGCCATCACTCACCCCTCGATCTATGAGTTTGCGCTGGATAATCCAGAATGCTGATTCTGTTGAGGCATTTAAAGCTAAGTGGTCAATGTGTCCTCGTCCAAACATATCCTTAGACCCAGAGCTATGGATATTATCAGGCATCTCTGCCGCATGAAGCACGCACTGTGAGCCAGCCCGTAGAAGTGCGTGACGAAAAGCTTTTGTCGTCTCTTGAAAAATTACTGGCATCTCAAATACATCAGTATAAAAGTCAATAAAGCGGTCGAGATCCTCTGTGACTACTGCAACATGGTGGATACCGGATACAAGGTTCATGGCGTTACTCCAATTAGAATGTGCAATTTTCTTTCATGCCTATGGTTGTGAATAAGGAGTGAACGCAACGGGAGCCTTAGCGAAGCGCTCACGGTCGTGCCGTTGGTCAAAATCAATTATCGGACCCTTTGGCACAATTCGATTTGGATTAATATCAGTCATACTCATGTAATAACTGCGCTTAGTGTAGTCTAGATTGCAAGTTGCTTTAAACTCAGGACATTGATATAGGTCTAATAGATAATTCCAGAGATTTGGATAGTCGATAATTCGCCGTAAATTGCACTTAAAGTGACTGTAATATACTGAGTCGAAGCGATACAGAGTTGCAAACATACAAATATCGGCTTCAGTCAGTTGAAAGCCACATAAATAGCGCTGCTTGCTCAGAACAGTCTCCCAGTAATCTAAACTTTCAAAGAGTTCAGTTACCGCATTTTCGTAAGCTACTTGTTCCCTGGCAAAACCACAGCGATAGACACCAGCATTGATTGGCAGATAAATTGCATCAATCGTTTGATCAATCTTTTGTTGTAGAGCGCATGGGTATAAATCTATTTTCTGTGTTGCCAATTCCCCAAACTCTACGTCAAATATCCGCATGATTTGACGAGATTCGTTATTGATTATTTTTTGAGTTTCCTTGTCCCATAATACCGGAACAGTAACTCGTCCTGTGTAATTGGGAGCAGCTTTCAGATAAATATCTTGCAAGTATTGAGTATGATTCACCCAGTCAGGAATAGCTCCCAGTGCTTCAGTAAACATCCATCCCTTGTCGCTCATAATCGGATCGACTATAGAGACAGAGATTGCATCATTCAAACCTTTGAGTTCTCGCATGATTAAAGTGCGATGCGCCCATGGACACGATAAGGAAACGTAGAGGTGATAGCGTCCTGCTTCTGCCTTAAACCCGCTAGAACCATCATCGGTTACACGATCATGAAATTTTGTCAGCTTCTCATTAAGCTGAATACTGGGATCTGATTTATTCCCATCGGTTATCCATTTGCCTTCGATCATCATTCCTGATGCCATAACTACCTACTAACGCTAAAACGCATCTGTAAACTATAATTTCTATGATTTTGAACTCTTGAGGATTACTTCAGCATTAAGTTTTTTCTTTTCTGAAGGATCTTAATTTCTTAAAATTTCTTTATAAAATCGCCTTTGCAGACAGACCTGTAACTGTTTAATCAATATTTAAGGGCTTGAGGCTCAAACATAGCCAGAACTCAAAGAAAGCGTGGACATCCCCAATTTGGATTGAACAACACAAAGCGTCGTCGCTTCCTATGCCTAATAAGTTTGACTTGTAATGAGGTGTAGCGATATCGTTTGTGGCAGATACACCTCGCAAGCAATAGTTTATTGGTCTAATAGCAAGTTTGGGCGTAAATCACGCCATCCACTCAGTCCAATGGGGCGCATCTGCCACCAATTGAGCAAACTTGTCAGGGTCAGTATCCTCAAACTCCAGCATCACACCGCAACGCTTATCACTCGTTAGCGTACTGAGAATTCTTCGACCGCATCAACCCTATCCTCTACACGTTCAATAGCCAATCGAGCATAATATTTAACCCGCTCCTACCAAGAATCACTGAGTTATTCATCCCCGTCCATACTCCCGCGATTATTACTTCCATCTTCATTAATGGGTTTGACTTTTTTGTAATTTGCGATCGCCCCGTGGTCGATTAGCTCTCTTAATTAACTGCTTCTAATCAGAAACGTCTCCGACTTTATCACAATGAAGCTAAAAGCTAATACATGAATTAAATAGCTTGATTTTTTACTGATTGTTTTAGTCAAGTAAATCCTGTGAACAATTTTTTTCTAAATACCCATCTTGTCAAGGCTAAAATACCAAATTTAACAAAACTTACAGTTTTTATTGGGATTCGCTTGATTTGCTTATCCAGTATTATTGCATATCATTTCTGACTTTAATCTGACTTTAATCTGACTTTTGTGACTTGCTATATCTGAGGTATTAACGGTAAAGCTCCTAAACAACAAGTTTAAAACCAGTAAATCAAGAAACGGAGATATTGAACTTTTTTGTATTTTTAAGTATTAGAAAGCAAGTATATGTTTAGTAACTGGTTATCAGTTTTCGTTTACATAAAACAAGTAATACTAAGGTTATTAAGATATATTAAAATTTTATTTTTATAATAAAATCAACTAAGATACTTGTATGTAAAAAATAATTTAGGAAATTAAAAAAACTCAACTTTTTTTTAGTTAACACGGCTTTCTTAGTACCTACTATTGTTTTGCTGAGAGTAATAACCAATTAATGATTCGTCTTTTAGATACTGTAGCTAAACATTCATTGAAGGGCTACGTTTGACCTAACAATGTTAAACCTCGGATGGGAAGCCTTGAGCAAGGGAAGCAGATTAAAATGAGTTTTAAATTACGTAAAGGTCAAAAATATGGTTTCGCAGCAGTCTGCGATGTCAATTGTAGTGATATCGATTTAAGCTGTTCTAATAATTGCTCTATTAGTGCGTAGATGCGTAGCGGCTTGTCGTTAGACATCGCTTCTTCAATTGTCATTTCTCTACGTATAAAGACCAGGTTAACTAAGGTATCCCCATCATAAGCTTCATTTTTTGAAAAGTTTACGTAAACCTACCAAAAAGATCCGACTTTTTTCCGACCTTTTTCCGACCATCAAACTTTATACAAGGCTGTAGAGTATTTGATTAAGCAGTTGCAGGAGCGCAAATTTAGAAGATATCAGTCTGCGTTCTGCCAATAAAATTCACACCAACCTACTTATCGCAAACATGGAAACAGATTTATTGAAATTAAATGGAACGAATTTAGAGAGTTTAACGAATAATAGACATCTCCAGAAATTAAATATGCGTTACCCACAACCCTTGTAGAGACGTAGCGCTGCTACGTTTCTACATTCTTTTTCGGAGATGTCTATTGGACAATTGAACTTACGTATTAACTAGGGAAGCACGGAAATGCTAATAAATTCAGTCCAAGGTCCGGTGACCGACGTAGAGACAGGTAAAGTTTTTGATTACATCCTTCATTACGATGATGCTGATGACAACTTTCTGACTCCAGGAAGTTCAAGAACTAAATTGTATGCGGGTGGAGGCAACGATAAATTTGCTCTGCAAGCAAATGACGACTGGGGTAATGGAGAGGCAGGTGACGACTATTTTGAAGGTGGTTCAGGCTCAGATACTATTTATGGTGGTATTGGCAATGATGAATTAAGAGGGGGTATAGACAAGGACTATTTGTATGGTGGCCTTGGCAACGATATCTTATATGGCAGTGGAAATAGTAGTATTACCACAGACGGTTATGATGGAGGAAATTACTTAGAAGGACATGAAGGGGACGATACATTATATGGTCATGGCAACGATACTCTTATAGGAGGTCTTGATAACGATGTTTATATTGTTGACACTCCTAGAGACACTATTTTAGAGAACTTCAATGAAGGCACAGATACGGTTAAGTCTTCTGTTGACTATATCCTAGGTAGTAACTCGGAATACCTTAACTTAATAGGTGAAAGCGCAATTAATGCCACAGGAAACAGTCTTAATAACTTCATTTCCGGTAATACTGCCAATAACACTATCAGAGGTGGTGGTGGAAATGACCAGTTATTCGGTGGTGACGGTAACGACAACCTAATCGGTGAAGTTGGTGACGATCTGCTGCATGATTCTTATGGCAGTGACACCCTAGCTGGAGGAACTGGTAACGATACTTACAGTGTTGGGGAATTTGGCGAACCTACTATCCGTGACTTGATAGTAGAGAACCTCAATGAAGGCACAGATACTGCCAAAGCTTACGTTAACTACACTCTTAACACTAACATCGAGAACCTGAGTTTAGCAGCAGGGCGCACCATTAGTGGTACTGGGAACAGCCTTGATAACAGAATCCAAGGGAATGATGAGGCTAATTTGCTGGAAGGGAAAGGTGGTGCAGACACTATATCGGGAAACTTCGGTGATGACACTATCAGGGGAGAAGATGGAAACGACTATAATCTTGCTGGTGGTCCAGGCAATGATTTTATATACGGGGGATCTGGAAATGATTACTTAACTGGTGCGACAAACTTAGATTACCTTGAGGGAGGAACTGGTAATGATACTTACGAGGTATGGGGTAATGTTAATGGTACTGATATTGCCACTATAGTCGAGTTTGCTAATGAGGGTATTGACACGGTTCGCTCTTATACCAGTTTTACGCTGACTAATACTAACAACGTAGAAAATTTGGAGCTTATAGAGTTTGGTAGTGTTGATGTATATAGTGCTACAGGCAACAGTTTAGCTAATACAATTAGAGGTAGTGCAGCCAGCAATCTCCTTAATGGTGCTGCAGGGAATGACAATTTAATTGGATTTGGTGGAGCTGATACCCTTGTAGGTGGCACAAATGATGACATTCTAACTGGCGGTACTGGCGTTGACAAACTAACTGGTGATGCAGGGAATGACAAATTCGTCTTCAATACTGATGCTGCTTTCCACAAGGCTACTATCGGCATAGATAGAATCACTGATTTTACGAGGGGCGCAGATAAAATTGTTTTTGATAAAACAACATTTACGACGTTAAGTAGTATAAGCTTTGCCTCAGTTGATACTCTTACAAAAGCTCAAACTAATTCGGCTCAAATTACTTATATTCAGTCATCAGGCGATTTATTTTACAACCAAAACGGAGCAAATAACGGGTTTGGTACTGGTGGTCAGTTTGCTGATTTGACCAATGGACTTTTCCTTACAGCCTCAGACTTTCTTGTTCAAGCTTAGAGCAAACTGCAATTAAAAGAGCGATTTTTTGACGCTGCCATTGACCACGAGACAGGTCAGATGCTGGGTTACGTCCTGGCACCCCATCAAGATGCAGCATTAGTCGAACTCAAACAGTTATTAGCTCCATTTGGCTTAACGCACTTTTACACGGATGGTTGGGGAGCGTATTTACGGTTGTTAGACCAGAAGTGTCATACAGTCGGCAAAGCAAACACCCAGAAGATTGAGCGAAAACATTTGACGTTAAGAACTCGGATTAAGCGATTAGCTCGTAAAACGATTTGTTTCTCCAATAAAATCACCTAAAATTCTTGTATGTAAAAGATAATTTAGCAAATTAAAAAAGCTGCAACCGTTTTCTTGTAGAAATCAATGTAGCTGATCAGGAACAGGAGAAAGTACTACCAATTGCTATAGAAGATGAAAGAGTAAGTAATTTACTCAACAATCACTTATTTATTACTTCTAAAAGTAATAAAGAATCCCAAAGCTCTTCAAGAGCCATAGATTGTAATACGAACAACCGTTTGCAAGCAATAAATCAGGAAATTTACAATATATCCCATTAAACCTAGTGAAGCAAAAACCAGATGAACAGCTAAAATATTTACTTACAGAAACCTGTAGACACTTACATGGAAGTCCACAGCGCCAGAAACTACTCACACAAATTATTCGTTTGACTTCTAATAAACTATGGAGGGAAAGTACTCCTTACTAAGTAATCGCACAGAATTATTGTATCGGCTCAATAATCTGGGGTAGCAGAGAAAAATTAAAAGGTAAGCAAGCTGCACAAAACGTCATAAAATATGACACATGACGCAAAAACTTCTTGAGAGCAAAAAGTCATTAGAGGATTTG
>JAHHHS010000130.1 GCA_019359215.1 Nostoc indistinguendum CM1-VF10
GTGATTGCAACTGCTCATAACTAATCCCCAAAATTTGTTTTGTTCGGTGTGGATACTTCTGGATATAATCAAAAACCATAACTAATACCGACAAATGGTAGATACTCACTTAAACGTTTTACCATTTGTCTTTTCTTAAGTTAATATTCCGGACAAGTCTAAAGGTTCTGGCAATTTAGCTTAACAACTCTTTGAATCGCCGTTTAAATAAGATATTAACAGAACAGTCATAAATCGCCTCATTTGACCCAACGGTGTTAAGAAGCAGGAAAGCTAGACTTCTACTGTTAGTTTTCCCTTATCTGGGGGTGCGATCACTTGTGCATCTTCCTTTAAGAATAAGGGAAGCAATCTCTAAATATTTAAAATCAAATATTAGTTATTATTTCTATACATTGCTTTTGTAAATTTATTAACTCCAATGAATTTGATTCTAAAGTTGTAAATACAACGCTTGGCTGATTAGCTTTTGTTATTAGAGTAATTATTTTTTCTTCAGCATTTATTTAAGGTTAATACCAAAGCAACCAGTATCAATCCTATAGCCAACATCAGCAAAGCTCTTAATGTTCTTGCGGGAGCGTCGATGGTTTGGGCGATGCCTACGCTGGGCTTTTAGAGCGATCGCAACGCGCTACAAACTTTTTAGGTGTAATTTATCTGGCTGCTTCTGTCATTTGGCTCAATTGATGACACACCCTAGGAGTAATGCGGATATTTTCATAAGTTTTGTAAAATTGATGAGTTTGACATCACTTGATTGCTGCTACAACTTCATCTGTAGAAAGGACTGCATTGGCAATATAGCCAAAGTTGATCAGTGCTGCCTTGTAGCCGTCACCCAATTCCGGATGCCGAGGGGCTGCTGTTGCATCCTTGACAACAAGAACCTCAAATCCCTGTTCGAGCAATTCGCGTAGGTGAGCTTCAACACAAAGATTTGCCAACATTCCAAGTAGAATAACTTTGCTGATCTTGCGTTTACGCAGTTGCAAAACGAGATCGTTGGTTTGCGGCCCATAGACTTTATGAGGACTGGCCACAATTGTCAAGCCATCCTCAATGAAGGGCTTATAGCGATCAAGCCAGTCAGCACCCGATCCCAGGAATCCATCGAGGCTCAACGCACCACGGCGATCAAACTCCTTAACCTCAAGCATCATTTGCTCTAGGTTTCCAGCAAATTTCCAACTATGGTCGGTGGGGTAGTAATAGTGAGGGGAGATAAAAACTTCAAATCCATTCTGCTTCGCGGCTTTGAAGATTCGCTCAATGTTTTCGATGGTCTTGTTATCCTTAACACTCTCACCCACCAAATCCCAGGAAACCCCTTTTTCGCTCAAGACATCGTTTTGCGGATCGATGACAACTACTGCGGTGTCATTCTTGTTAATGTTCATGCTTTTTCTCGTTGCTTGTTAATTTTCACCGTTCTCTTTCTTAAAAACCACCCGCGATATGCAGCGTTTTCCCAATGATTCAGAATCAGAATATCTTGGTTGCCAGAGCGATCGCGGTGGGCGAATGATCTGGCAGTGGTCGCCCTGTTTCAAACTTTGACACCACTGCCTAAATGCTGTTTCAAAAACGCCAAGGTGCGATCGCGTGCTAATTCTGCAACTTATTGGCGATCGGCGGAACTAAGTGCTTGATAGATTAAAGGTGCAATGATAGCGATATTTTTCACCAACTCATCGGAGAGAGAAAATCGCTGTTTTAAGTAATTAGGATCGTTGTAACTCACCCACACCTTGCCGTCAGTCGCTTCCCATGCCAGTACTTTCAGGGGTAAATCCAGGGCGATCGTTGGTTCTGCCACCATGAGGGAAGTTCCGGCTTTCGGATTGCCAAACAGCAACAACTGTGTAGGACACAGGCTTAGTCCGACTTTTTCGGCTTCAGCCTGTTGGTCGATGCGGGCAAAAATGGTGATGCCTTTTACTTCAAGGACGGCTTCTAATCGATCAATGGTTACAGGGACTGAATATTGACTGAGCTGGCTAATGATGCCGTTGTTTGCATTCATAGCAGTGGACTTCTTGTAGGATAAAAACTGGGTGATATGGTCGTTGGGCTTTTCAAAGATTGAGGTCTGACAATCCTGGATGATCGTCAGGACGACGACCTAATATCCAGTGGTATTTGCGTTCGCTCTTTGAAATTGGCAGGTCGTTGATGCTGGCAATACGCCATCGCATGAATCCATGTTCGTCAAACTCCCAATTGTCATTGCCGTAAGAGCGAAACCAGTTGCCGGAATGATCATGCCATTCGTAAGCAAATCGGACAGCAATGCGGTTGTCTTGAAAAGCCCAAAGCTCTTTGATCAGACGGTAGTCCAATTCTTTAAGCCATTTACGTGTCAAGAATTGTGCGATCGCCTCACGACCAGATAAAAATTCTGAGCGGTTGCGCCAAATGCTATCCGATGTGTAAGCGAGTGATACTAGTTCAGGGTTACGTGTGTTCCAAGCATCCTCTGCAATTCGGACTTTTTGGATGGCGGATTCATTATCAAAAGGCGGCAGGGGTAGTCGAGGATTTTTGGGGTTATTCATAGTATGGTAGTGTAAAACGGCGATCGGCTGCTTCTTTACTAAAGGCGTAATTGACAACTACGGCTGCACCTTCGGCTGCCAGATGTTTGGCAATTGAAGCACCAATTCCTTTAGATGCCCCCGTCACAACTGCGATTTTTTCGTCTAATGGTCTATCGCAAAAGTTTTGAGAGCTTAGTGGTGTTCAGATCCCCGACTTCTTGAAGAAGTCGGGGATCTAGTAGCCCCGCAAAATTAATGCGATAAACCAATAGTTTTTTCATGATGATTTCTTAGGATCGGGCAGCGTGAACTCTACAGTTTCGCTAGTGATTACTTTGTGCGTGGGGTCAGCTAGTTCGATCAGCACTTTATGTACGCCAGGTTCTAGCCCGACCAGGATGATCGTTTCCCCACTGGAATCTACAAAGTGCCACGGCGCGTTATCAACGGTAATGTGGATATGACCGATGCGCGGCGATACTTCGAGGGCACCTTTGCCGAACACCGGCAACACGCGCAAATTCTCCGTCCGGTACTGGATGAAGACGCGTCCCTGTGCTAGCGGTTCGAGAAGCGGTGGATCGACAATCAGCTTGGGTGGTGCTTCGTTTTCAATCGCAATCAACGGTGATGATCCGATAATGTCCATAGCGCTCGGTGTATGGCTGTTCATAACAGGTAATTACTTGAGAGTAGTTTGTATTACGATCAAATGGCACTAAAATAAGCCGAAAGTCTTGTTTCACCTCGTTCCCAGCCTGTAGCCTGGGGAACGTATTTCGAGAGGCTCTGCCTCTCATCAACCCTTTGGAGGCGGAGGTTCTCAGAATTAGTTCCTAGCCTCCAGGCTAGGAACCAGTCACGGCAAGGGCTGTGTCTTAACTTAATGCCATTCCGCTTTACCCTTTTCCCCTACGCTAACTCGGTAAGCAGCAAAGCGATGGAAGAGCGTCTTTTCCTTTCCCCAGAAACATCGATCGCTATTGCAGATGTTTCTTCAATTGGGCAGCAGCTTGAACAAACAGAGAGCGGACTTGTGGCAGTTCGGCTAAACCATTGAGCAGTCCAAAATCATGAATCATACCGTTGTACTGCACCGTTGTCACCTCTACCCCAGCTTCATCGAGCTTGCGTCCGTAGGCTGTGCCTTCGTCATGCAAAATATCGCTCTCTGCAACCACAATTAATGCTGGAGGCAAGCCTTTGAGTTGTTCAACCGTCGCTTGTAAGGGAGATGCGTAGATGTCTTTGCGCTTTTCTGGGTCAGGGATGTACAAGTCATACATCCACTTCATCGTAGGTATAGTTAGGTACCGTTTGTCGCCGAATTGATGATAAGAATTCGTTTCAAAATCCGCATCTACAATGGGCCACATCATGATGTGTAGCTTGATGTGTGGCCCTCCGTTTTCTTTCGCCTTCAAAGCAGTGACTGCTGTCATATTTCCGCCGACACTGTTGCCGACCACTGCCAGATTCTTGCCATCCACCCCAATCTCCTCACCATGCTCAGCAACCCATTTGGTCGCAGCATAAATCTCATTGATTGCCTGTGGGTACTGAGCATCTGGCGTGCGCGTGTAGTTGACAAAGACCCCTGCAAACCCTGAAAGCACAACCAGATCGCGAACCATGCGCTTGTGTGTTGGATAATCACCCAACACCCAACCACCACCATGAATAAAGATGAAAACAGGCAATGTGCCTTTAACGCCTTCCGGTCGCACGATATTGAGCGTAATCGAATAACCGTCAGCGATAATTTTCTTCTCAGACTCTTCAATGCCTGAAAGGTCTACTGGAACAGAAGCCTGTGCATCCGCGAGTACTTGACGTGCTTCGATTGCAGTGAGTGTCTCCAGTGGTACACCTCCTGAATTCAGCATTTTCAAAAATTCCTTCACCCCACTGGAAAGGCGTGGATCGTGTGCAACTTCCAAAATTTTTGCTGCTGACGAGTTTATTTGAGCAACCATGACATTTTCCTTTGATAAGTAGTAAACAATCTGTTGAAATGACACTGTTAAGTAAATTGATTTAACAGTGATATTTGATTCAGCAGTGATTGTGGAATGGCAATCACTTTCTACTGACATTCGTTTCACAGCCGGAATTATTTGTTACTGGTGAAAAGGTTGTTGACCTAGCGGGTCGCTGCCTCGATCGGTTGTTTCCACAGCGCAGCAGCATAGAGCGAGTTCTCAAAATCGGGGGCGATATCGCCTGTGATCCGTGCCTCATGATGCGCCCAGTCTTCAAAGAACAAGTCGTGACTGATGCATGATACTATTGCAGGTATGTCGCGGCGAATGCTAAATATGTCACCAATTGGCAAGCCAAAGCTGACAAAACCAGCAGGATTAAATACGTGAATGTCTTTTAGGTAAGGGGCAGTGCCAGGTACTTTTTCTAGGTATTCGCGGGCGTTACCGAAGTAAGGGTGCGTTCCCAAATAGTCGTCGCGCAGGTTTTCTGGTGGCTCGTAGCGATCGCGCCAGAGGGCAATGTACTGAGAAAAGTCGGCTAGTTCGGGACGCTTTGTTGGATCAACGAAGTAACCAGTGCCAGCGATCGCAAAATCAAACTCGAAAACCTCATCATTCACCTGGGTGACAATGCGATCGCCCATTTCCCGTGCCGATTTCACCTGTGCAGATAGGTGTATGTGAAAGTTCGGGAAGGCGATCGCTCGCTCAATCGCGTTCCGTGATGGCGTGGAGCCTGCTTGACGAAAGCGCCAAGCTTGGAACCATCGGGCTGCATCGGGTAGTTGGGGATAGTTGCAGTAAGCACCAGGGTATTCCCGTATCCGAAGTAGTGGTAGAGATGCGATCGCCGATCGCCGTGAAAACAGGTGTACTGCCTTCGCTCCCGATTCCAGCGCCACTCCTGCTGCATCGAAAGCTGAAGCCGCCGCACCCAGCACTGCCACAGTCTTACCGCGCAGTGCTTCAAAATCGATGGCATCGGCGGTATGTGCGTACAGCGTGTGTGGTAAGTCAGCCAGTACTGGAGGTATGTATGGACCACCAGTGCCAGCCACACCATTGGCAAAAATAATTTTGCGCGTAGTCTCTACCTGCGGGACATCGTTTACCTCAAGGTGTAGGCGGAAGAAACCTGTGGCTGGCTCAATCCGCACCAACTTTGTCCGGTAACGAACCTGGATACCGAGGAAGTGCCGATACCAACTGAGATACTCAGCCCATGTCACTCGCTCAATGCGATCAATCGCCGCGTAAGCTTCCGCACCGTGCCGCGCTTCATACCAGGCTTGAAAGGATAATTCTGGGATGCCTAGTTCCGGGCCAGGCACATTTTTCGGCGTGCGGAGCTTTTCCATCCGCGCTCGCGTCAGCCACACACCTGCATGAGCCTCATCATCGGCTGCATCGATCGCCGTCACGCGACCGATCCCAGCACGCCGTAGCGCAAATGCAAAGGTACTACCACTGCCACTACCACCTACTATAGTAACATTGTGATCGATGCCAGGGCGATCGGGCACCCAGTTTTCGGGATCGGGGCCGAGCAGACGTAGTGCTTCGCGGGCAGTAAAATCGAAATTGCTCGTTGTCATGTTGATCTCCTCATATCTCGTTGCGATGGATAGAAGAATCGGAATAGCAGACAATTAAGCTGTTAAGCTAACGCGCCTACATATTGCACTATTTTCCATTTAGACCGTGGTTAGTCATTAGTCATTAGTGTTTATTAAGGACAAAGGACAATTGACAAAGAACAACCTCACCAGTTAATGTGCAATCTTATTTGCGTAACAGCTTAGTAGGTTTTTGTTCGTGGGTTTGGATTCGCTAGAGCGTGTTATGAACAACTGCTAGAAGCTAGAAAAGGATTCGTGTTGCTACCACATCGTTGGGTAGTAGAGCGCAGTTTTGCATGGACGGCTCAGTTTCGCCGTTTAGTTAGACAGAGATGGGTTGCAGTCGTGATGTGAGAAATTGATCGATATAGTTTGCGATCACATCCCCATCCTCTTCCAGGGCAAAATGTCCGGTATCAAGTAGATGGAACTCAACGTCTTTCAAGTCACGCTGGTAGGGATAAGCACCGTCAGCAGGAAAGATGTAGTCATTCTTACCCCAAACAATCAGGGTTGGTGGCTGATATTTGCGAAAATACTCCTGCCATTGCGGATATAATGGTGGATTAGTACCATAGCTATACAGCAGTGCTAGTTGAATCTCACCGTTGCCAGGGCGATCGAGGAAATGTTGATCGATAGTCCAGGTATCGGAGCTGATCGCTTCTAGATTGCGAACACCGTTGGTATATTGCCACTTCGTCGCTTCCAGGGTGACAAGATATTTGAGCTTTTCAGCATTCTCAGGCGATCGCTCTTGCCAGTATGCTTTAATTGGTTCCCAAAATTCGCGCAGACCTTCTTCGTAAGCATTGCCATTTTGAACAATCAGAGATTGCACGCGCTCTGGATATTTAGCGGCAATCCGATAGCCTATCGGTGCGCCATAATCCATCACATAAAGGCTATACTTTTTTAGAGCGATCGCAGCAATGAATTTTTCCACAATCTGTGCCAAGCGATCAAAGGTGTAATCAAATTCATTTACAGTTGGCATCGAACTGTTGCCGTAGCCAGGGTAGTCAGGTGCAACGAGATGGAATTTATCAGCAAGTGCTGGTATGAGATTGCGGAACATGTGAGACGACGTTGGGAAGCCGTGCAATAGCAAAATCGTCGGATTATTACGAGAACCAGCTTCACGGTAGAAGATATTTAAACCATCGATCAAAACTGTGCGATATGTCGTCATGGGATTACATTAACAAAGATAAACTTCATCTTTAACTCCTTTTGGACTTCAAATCTGTGCCATACCGCCATCGACAAACAACTCAATGCCGTTCACAAAGCTACTGTCATCTGAAGCAAGAAAGACAACGGCTTTGGCAATCTCATCGGGCGTGCCTACTCTTCCAAGTGGGATGGTGCTGGCTTGACTGTCCATGAATTCCTGCACCTGCTCATCGCTCAGTCCCAAAAGATTGTAACCAGGAGTAGGAACCACGCCAGGACTAATGGCGTTAACCCGGATTTTGCGCTCTTTGAGGTCGAGTATCCAATTTCGGGCAAAGGAGCGCACGGCAGCTTTAGTCGCGCTGTAAACGCTGAAGGCTGGGGTGCCTTTTATAGAAGTAGTCGAGGCGTTCAGAATGATGGAAGCGCCCTCTGTTGCCAGAGGCAGCGCCTTCTGCACGGTAAACAGCAGACCTTTAACGTTAGTGTTGAACGTTTTGTCAAAGTGTTCTTCAGTAATCGATCCGAGTGGGACGAGTTCTCCACCGCCAGCATTAGCGAAGATCACATCAAGATGTCCTTGTTCTTGTTTGATTGTGGCGAACAGGCGATCAAGGTCTGCCAGATTGGAGGCATCGCTCTGAACACCCGTGATGTTTTCACCGATCGCATTCACAGCAGCATCCAGTTCAGTTTGGCGACGACCTGTAATGAAGACATAGGCTCCTTCAGCAACAAAACGCTTTGCAGTGGCAAGACCGATGCCGCTAGTACCGCCTGTGACAAGAGCGATTTTTCCTTCTAGTTTTTTCATAATGTTAATCTGATGGGGATTCTGGATTTGTGTGAACCATTGAAGTGTTATCGGTTCTGTTGCATCACAACTTTGAGAACAGTAGATTTAACCCTTCATTCATTGTTGGAACCAGTTGGGGCAAGGGCTGTATCTTAACTTAGTACCATTTCTTACTGATCTGCTTGATGACCCGGCTTGAGACTTACAACGAGTTCAGTCACTTGACGTTGAGCCTCTGCGCTCAGTGAGTCAAAGTCATCTAAGAAAAATTGACGTTCTAGCGTTAACTTCCGGGTATTGAGTAACCCTTCGATCTGCCAACCTTCGTCGCCTTTGGTTACGACGTATAGCGGCAGCGAATCTCGTGACGGTGAAGTTTCGGTTTGCCCGGGCAGTATTACCCTGATAATTACAAGCATGAGCGCGAGTTGTGAGTTCACGAAGCGGACAAAATCCACCTCACCCTCCAGGCGTGTTCCTTTGACAACTGTGTCGAACGCTTGCTGATGAAATGCAGCGATTTCTTTTCGACCCTTAAGATGCGTGCCCTCGAACGTGATGAAATCGGCAGTTTCGCTGAACGGGGCAGCGAAGCCTTCGCCGCTACCTCGATTCCAAGCATCAATCATCTGGCGATGGAAAGCACGGATTGCCGACTCGTCAGCAGTAGTGGTGGTTTGAGCTGTTTGTAAATTCATAGTTTTGAGTTTTCCTTTTAAGTGATAGACCAGTTCTCAAGCGGCATAGCGGGTGTTATGAACTCTGAAAATCATTGGCTCTGTGAGCCAGTTCCAATCATTCCTCGAAAATCGCAACGAGGGCTGAATTTCATATCCATGTTGATGCAGTAAGGGTTTACTGCAATCAACTTTAGTGATACCTGTATTTTGAGTCGGCACGATCGGATCTCCTAGAGTCATAGTTAGGTCTGTTCTATTTGTATGTACCGAGAAACTGCTTCTCTTAGGATTAGGATTACTTCACAGCATTACTTGCTGCTTCAATCACTTTGGTAACTTCTTTTGGATGAGAGATAAAAGGAACATGACTAGAGTTAACTTCGGTTGTCTTAGCATTAATCCGTTTAGCCATAAATCGTTGAAGTTCAGGGTTGATGGCGCGATCGCTTTGAGTCACGATAAACCAGGAAGGAATCGTTTTCCAGGCGATTTCATTCACTGATTGCTCAAACGCGGCGCTGGCGATCGGCTTTTGGGTTGCTGCCATCACTCGCGCCTCAGCCTTTGATACGTCTTGGGCAAAAAATTCGTGAAACTTCCCGCGATCAATATAGAGGAAGTTTGCAGCATCAGACACAATTGCCGTACTAATCGGAGGTGCTGCGTACCTTTTATTCAAATCACTCGTCTTTTCACCGACATCTGGTGCGAAAGCATTAACATAAACTAGAGCTTTCACCTGTGGATTGCCAGCCGCCGCACCCGTGATTACATTTCCACCATAGGAATGTCCAACTACTACAACAGAACCCTTCTGACTTTCAATTACCCACTTCGTCGTTGCCACATCATCAGCAAGAGAAGTGAGCGGAATCTGCACAGCAGTCACCATGTAGCCATCTTGCTCTAACAATGGAATAACGTGTTGCCATGATGTCCCGTCAGCATAAGCCCCATGAACGAGAACGATCGCAGGTTTAGAGTTGGACGTTTGAGGTAATTCCTTGGAGGTGGCTGGTGTTAAATGCATTGATATTCCAACGACAACACTTAATGCAAATAACCACAGCAACAATTTTTGAACTTTTTTCCATGTAAAAACTATCATTGCGATCGCCTCTGTATTCTTGCTAAATTGCTGAAATCTCTGATTCTTGTCGTCCGTATAGAAGTTATGAAATACTTGTTGGGATAAGCATCAAAAACCTTAATCATTTGCAGCAACAATGGCTGCCATTATCTGCTCAACAGTCCAGCGATCAAGATAGCGAATTCCATTAATAAACAAAGCGGGCGCAGCCTCCACTCCACTTCGCAGTCCACCTTCGATATCCGCATTGATACGATCAACATACGTTCCTTTGGATAAATCCTGCAAAAATTGAGAAATATCAAGTCCTAACCGATTGGCGTACTCTACTAGATAGCCATTCTTTAACTCTTGTTGATGAATGAACAATATCTCATGCATTTGCCAAAACTGCCCTTGAGCCGCTGCGGCTTCCGCAGCTTCCGCCGCCCGTTGAGCATATGTATGAATCTGTACCTGAGGAAAATGACGGAAGATAAAACCTAAATTGTTTTCTCCAAATGATACCTTTAATTGCTGTTGAGCAACTTTAATCAATCGATAGACGTTGGCACTTTGAAAACATTCATAATCTCCATACATGACGAAGACTACAGCAGCATTTAGTACACCTTGAATATGATCCTGGGTTGAAGGCAGAACGAATAAAGAACGATTATCACGGTTGGAAGTCATGTTTCGGGTTGTATTAAGCAAACTTAAGCCTTACAACCCAACTGCACTAACGCTGCTATGAATTCAATATAGACAATTGGCCCTCTCTTGTCGTCCACTCTGGGTTGACATTTTTATACAATCGAGTGATGGATGAACCTGTCCATCTCGCAGTCGAAGGTTGTCTCAAACTTTAGTTTGAGTCTAAAGCCAATTCTATTGGGGAAAAGGTCATAAGAGGCAGGGGAGCAGTTCTTGCTGGGAGCAAGGGGGAAAACTGAAACGGAAGCTCAGACTCCGCCCCAGTAACAGCGCCCTAAAGAGGGCGGGGCAACTCTTGGAGACGCTCCGCGAACATACCCATGTTCAACCTGCAATTCCACGGCTCTTGAGAAGGAACATTCCCGCTGCCCCCTGCCCCTTTCCCTTTTCCCCCACTTACAAACTGACAATCCCACGCTTAACAGCAGTAATCACAGCTTGTGTGCGATCGCTCACGCCCAGTTTGCTTAAAATCCGATTTACATGAGATTTGACGGTACTTTCACCAATAATCAAAGCAGTCGCAATTTCTTGATTACCCATTCCTTGTGCCATCAAACGCAGCACTTCCAACTCTCGTTCACTCAGTTCTGGATTGCTCATTCGCTGCAATAATTTTGCGCCCACTTCTGGCGGAATGTATTTCTGACCATTATGAATGGCGCGAATCGCATTCAAAAGCTCGCCAAGTTTAGAATCCTTAAGCAGATAGCCTTGAGCGCCCGCCTGTAAACCGCGATAGATATCTTCATCACCATCGTAGGTTGTGAGTAGCGCGATCCGAGCCTGCTTAAATTCAGCACAAATCGCCATAATGGCTTCAACACCTCCCATTTTGGGCATTCGTAAATCCATTAGCGTTACATCAGGTTGATATCCCTGTTTTGTCACTTTCAGAAAACAATAATCTCAGCAAAGTTCTGAAACTTTTATATAGTCAAGCTTTGAGCTTTTATTTTCTAACAGTAACTCAAGTTTGTAGGCAAAACATGGAGATGGAAGCTCTGAAAGGCTTTCAGCGTTTGTGTTCTCCCAAAGTGACAAAAGAGGGATATTCTCGAAATACGTCGATCGCCTGCTGCCCATCTTCAGCTTGAGCGATCACTGTCATTTCTGGATCGCGGTTAATAATAGTTGCTAGACCCTTTCTGACTATGGCATGGTCATCAACAATTAGCACCCTAATCTTAGTGGATTGGCTCATTGTAATTCTCACTCAAGGGTTGATAGTGACAATAATTTCTGTTCCTTGACCCGGTTGGCTTTGAATCGTTAGTTGTGCGCCAATGCGCTCTGCCCGTTCGCTCATTCCTAATAAGCCAAACCCACCACTCAAAGGAATGCTACCCACTCCAAAGCCTCTGCCATCGTCTTTAATCTGTAAGATACACTGTGTCTGGTTGTACACTAACTCAACCCGAATTTGGCTGGCATAAGCGTATTTAATCGCATTGGTTAATGCTTCCTGCGCAATCCGTAGCAAGTTATTTTCAACCTCGCCTGGCAAGGAATAGGCTGTGCCTTTTATTTCGTAGATCACAGAGGTATCAGCAGCAGATCTCATTTGAGCCACAAGGCGATGAAGGGCGCTATGTAAATTGCCCTCCTCCAATAGCTGAGGACGGAGCGCTGACACCGATCGCCGTGCCTCAGAAAGCCCAATGCGTGCCAGTTCATCAATCATTTCCAGATGTACTTGGGTTGCTTCCGGGTCATCCGCCAGCACTTGTGTTACTGCTCCAACTTGAAGCAGAATACCTGTGAAAGATTGAGCTAGTGTATCATGAATTTCTCGTGCCATCCGGTTGCGTTCTTCTAGAATGGAGGCTTGCTCAGCTCGTTTGCGATCGCTAATATCCAGAATTACCCCCAACATTTGCACTGGCTGTCCGGCTTGGTTATAAATGCCTCGACCTCTGCCAACTAGCCAGTGAATACTATTATCTGGGTAAATCACTCGGTATTCAGCTTCAAAATCAGTATGAGTTGCTAGAGCAGTTGTAACTGCTTGCTCGACCCGATTAATATCTTCTCGATAAACACGATCACGCCATGCCTGATAGCTGCTCTCAACCTCACCGGGAACTAACCCCAGCAATCGAGCATGATTGTCGTTCCAATTTACTGTGTTCTCCGTGATATTCCAGTTCCAACTACCGATGTGCGTGAAGTCCATCGTCAGCCTGCGTTGCTCTTCACTCTGTCGCAAGGCATTCTCCACTCGTTGGCGCTCTTCAATTTCTTGCCAAAGGAGCAAAGTCCGCTCAGTGATTTGCTGTTCTAACGTTTGGTTGTAGTCGGCTAGAAGTTTCTCTGCTTGTTTGCGCTGGGTGATATCTTGAAAGGCTACAATCGCATAAACCACATTGCCCTGTTCGTCAAAGACTGGGGTGCCCCATACCTCAACTGGAATTGTTGCGTTATTTTGGCGAATTTCTATGTCATCAACGGTGGTGCATTCGCCGCTCAACGCCCGGATAACTGGCAGTTTTTCAGTGGAATAGATTTGATCCGTTCCCGTGACATAGAATTGATAAATCTCTGATATTTGCTCCGGTGTCGCGGCAGGATCAACGCCTTTACCCATGAGTTCAATTCCCCGATGATTGACATAGTAAGGGTGACCCGTCGCATCAATGATGCCGATTCCCACCGGAATCGCTTCTAAAAATTGAGTCATCTGACTTTCGCTAGCGCGGAGCTTTGAGTAGAGTTTGGCATTTTCGATCGCGATCGCTGCCTGGGTTGAAAGTAGATGCAACACTTCTGATCGTGCGGGTGTAAACACTCCAGTTGCTAATCGATTTTCCAAATACAGTACACCGATCAGCTTGCTTTGATTAAGCAGCGGCAAACAAAAGACTGATTGAGTCTGGTGGTGTTGAATGTACGGCTCATTAATAAAAGTACCTTCACAAGTCGCATTATTAAGGATGACAGATTCATGAGTCCGAATCACATAATGAATGATCGATTCAGGTAAACGATTTGCCATTGGCACCGAGCGCAGTACTTGCGTCGCACAGGCTTGCTCGCCTTCATTGAGTTCACAAGCCGCTTCGATTGTCCATTCTCCTGAGTTTTCCAAAAGCAGGCATCCAGTTTGTGCCCCAGCATTTTCAATTAAAATCTGCATTAGAGAACTGAGCAACCGCACCAATTCAACCTCACTCGAAATCGCTTGAGCTGCTTTCATCACCGCCGCTAAATCGAGAGCAATATGTGAGGTATTTGAGGTGGTTCCAGTCGTAGTGCGAACTGGTGTAGAAACTATGTTGGACAACTGAGGAAATAGTTGAGGATAACGAATCTCTAAATCTTTTACCTTTGCCGTTGCTCCCCATCGTTCATAGCAATAGTGAGCTTCCTTCATGTAGGTTTGGGCAATTTTCGCCCTACCTCGCACCAGATAATGTTTGGCGGCTAATTCATAGGCTAATGCTTCTTCTTGAAGATACTCGTTGTCCTTGGCTCCTTGAATGGCTTGTTCATATAAGTTTTCTGCTTCAAAAAATTGGCCCAAGACTCGCGCTTTTTCAGCTTCGACCAAATTATACTTGTGTTGAAAATTAGTTGGAGCAGAATGTGCCCGTCTCTGCATCTTCTCCTGGTTGCTTATTATTTTGAGCAGCAGATGCTCTCGTTCTGAAAAGGAGACAGACTGATACAATTGGACCTGAACTAAAGAATCGTAAAAATAAAATAGAGGTATAGAGAAAGTTCCTAGCACCCCATCTAAATAAAGTTCAGTTTGAGAAGCATACTCCACGGACTGTAGAATATCTTCAAATAAATAGCTTAGAATAAGCTTGTCCAAGTATAAATAGTGAAGATTACATCTATCGTTCGCTTCAAGGTAACTTGGCAAGAATTGATTTTCGTCATAGTGATTGCCAATTAAACAAACTGGATTTTCTACTTGTTCTATTAAGTTGTAGATAACCTGCTGCGACTTGCGAATATAATTTAGGGTACTTTCTTGTTTGAGTGGAACTAAGACATCACTATAAACTTTAATTTTTGATTCAATTTTACTTAGCTCTGAACCAGCGAAGTATAAATGAAAACAATCAAATAATGCACAGTATCCGCTATATACTAAATCTCCAGATTCTAGCCCAATCTCATATCCCTCCTGAAGCAAGGGCAAGGTTTGTCTAATATGTTCTTTACAATGTATGAGATGTGCTGCAACTACCTCTAATACCTTAGGCTTAAGGTTTTTATTATCTAGTTTCTCAGTCAAACTCAATGCCAATTTACCAAATTGATAAGCTCTTTCAAAATCTTGCATTAAACCATTTAGAATCAGCCCAGCATAGGCAAAAGTTGAGGAGGAAGTGTTTCCATACCGAACAGATAAATTCACCTGTTCTAATACAAGCAGCGGTAGCAGTGAGGGAGCAGCTTGAAAGGCAGATCCAACTAAGCTTAATAAGATTTGCATAGCGGCTAGCTTATCTAGCTCTTTCATTGATGGTAGGTTTAGTAAATCCTTTATATGTATGCTATTGAAGTAGTCTACTGCTTCTTCTAGCTGCCTTTGAACATCAACTTCTGTTGGTGCCTTTGGCAAAGCTATACCCAGTAACTCTAAAGCTTCTAAGCCAATCTTAATTGCCTCAGTATGTTCACCTTGCGCCATGCAAGTTTGAATTTTAGTTTCGTAAATTTTTATTTTATCCAGAACAGTGATTGCATTTTCTATAACAACGATTGCCCATTGTTTCATTTGTTGAAAGTCGCCATACAAGTATGCTGCTTCTGTCGCTTCTTCGTACAGTGTTAAGGTCAACGTGTACTGAAACTGCCATCTATCAGCGGCTAGTAATTCTATTCCTATCGTTAAATACTGTAATGCAGCACTACGAGCTGATGATTTTTTAGCTTTCTGCCCTGCGATTAGATTCAACCTGGCTATTTTATCGCGCTCCTGTTGCTCCGTGACTAAGTTACGACCTAGATTAAGGTGATCGACCACCTCAAATAACTTGCTTGATCTGGTTTCAGGCTCATTGCTTTTCAGCAATAGGTAACCAATTTGCAAGTGAACAGCTTGTAGTTGTTCCGGATCGATTAAGGCATAGGCAGCTTGCTGCACATGATCGTGCGAAAACTTGTAATTCTGAATCAGCAGATTCTCATCTAACTCTGAGGTTGCTAGAATCAGATCTGACTGAATTGCCATTGTCAGTTCAGTAAAAATTTCAGCCGTCGGTCGTTCGCAGATAGCTGAGAGTGTTGCTAAATCAAACTCAGCACGGACACAAGCAGCTAAACGTAAGACTCGTTGAGTTTGCTCTGGAAGTTGTTTCAACTTTCCGATCATTAACTCCACTACATTGTCGGTAATATTTTTGGCTTTGATCTGAGCAACATCCCATTGCCAGCGTTGTTGATTAATGTTGAAGACTATGAGATCCTGGGTATGCAAAGTTTTGAGGAATTCATTGGTAAAGTGGGGGTTGCCGTTCGTTTTCCGCCATACCAACTCTGCTAAAGGTGCGATCAACTCAGTATGAGTGTGCAAGGTTTCAGCAATCAGTTGAGCCACTGCCCGCTGTTCTAGCGGAGTTAACATTATCTGATTAATCGCAACAGTTTCCTGCTTTAGCTTCTCTAGAATTGCCATCAGCGGATGCGCTTGGGTGATTTCGTTATCCCGATAAGCGCCAATTAAAAGCAGGAATTGCATCTCACGATCGCTCAGGATTAACTCAATAAGCTTGAGCGTAGCGGAGTCTACCCATTGCAAATCATCTAAAAAAATGACCAAAGGATGCTCATAAGAACAGCACGCTCGAATGAACTTTTGAAAGACGAGGTTAAACCGATTTTGAGCTTCAGTTGCTCCAACTTCTGGTACAGGCGACTGCTTGCCAATAATTAACTCAACTTCCGGGATGATATCAATGATGATTTGTGCGTTGGTTCCTAAAGCTGTTAAAATTCGTGATCGCCACTGTTGCACTTTGTCATCAGGTTCACTGAGCAATTGCTGCACCAATTTTTGCAGAGCATCTGCGATCGCACTGTAGGGAATACTGCGCCCAAATTGATCAAATTTACCAGAGATAAAATAACCACGCTTTTGGGTAATTGGTTTATAGATTTCCTGCACTAACGCAGATTTCCCAATGCCAGCATAGCCAGATACCAACATCATTTCGACTTGGAATTTTGGATTGCCTGCTTGTTCTCTTTGTGAAGTCGTCTCTGAATTGTTTGGTAAAGCCGTGACCCGATTTGATTCTGGACACGCTACGCGATCGAACGCCGCCAGTAACATTGCAACTTCCTTGTCCCGTCCATACAGTTTTTGGGGAATTTGAAACCGATCGCAAACGTCTTGAAGCGCCAGTTGAATGCTAGAGATTTGACCGATTTTTGCTAATTGTTCAGCACAGATTTCTAAATCCGCTTTGATGCCCCAGGCACTTTGATAGCGATTTTCAGCATTTTTAGCCATCAGTTTGAGAATGATATCTGAAACTGGCTTGGGAATCGTTGTATTTATTTCATTAGGCGGAATAGGATGTTTGGCAATATGACAATGGACTAGCTCCAGCACGTCTGTGGTAGGAAATGGTAGTTGTCCGGTGAGCAGTTCGTAAAATGTCACACCAAGGGAGTAAAAATCGGTGCGGTAATCGAGTAAACGGTTCATCCGCCCGGTTTGCTCTGGAGATAGGTATGCGGGTGTCCCTTCTAAAACATGAGGACTTTTGAAAGTCGGATTCGTGCGGTTAAATTGGGTGGCAATTCCAAAGTCAATAATTTTGACAACACCAGTATCCAGATTGAGAACTATATTTCCAGGGTTGATATCTTTATGAATGACACTGGCTGCATGGATTCTGCCTAGAATCTCGCAAATAGCGATCGCAAGACTTAGAAAAGTCGATAAAGGCATCGGGCAGAAAATATCTGGACGCTTGTGCATCCATTTCTCTAGGGACTCTCCCCCAAAATCTTCTAAGAGAATCACCAGAGTGCGTTGATAGTCTTGCTGACTGTATGCCTTCACTACTCCCTCCAAGTTGAGGGAACGGGTAATTTTATATTCCTGTCTGTAGCGGGTCAGTTCTTGGGAAGAGGGATAATCAAGCTTTAGCATTTTTACGACGATTCCTACTCCATCGTCTCTGATGCCCCGGTACACTAGAGAATTGGAACTTTCGTATATTTTGTTTTGGATAGCAATACCAGGCAGAGTGATCATAGAGCAACTCTTGAGAGGATAATCTGGTACACCTCAAACTATACAGTAATTTTCTATTCCGAAAATAATTACTTACTGTTTGGTAATCGAGAATAAATTTGATGAAATAAAAGATTTAAACTCTGATTTCAGACTCCAAAACACTCAACACTTTTTCTTCCAGTCCAGTCAAATAACCACGGTTCAGCTTCCCCAACGACTCCAAAAACTTCTGCACCGACTCCTCCAGCCCACTCGAATACACCCATGTAATGCGATCGCATATCTCCCGCATCTGCTCACACTCGGCAGGCAGGTAGTTGAAGGACTTCAGATGTTGCAAGCCAATGGTGTACTCTCCATCCCAGACTCTCACGGTGCAACTGAACTCATTTACTTGGCTGACAATCCCCCAACACCCACCCTTGCCTCTGAGTTCCGGGTTGTCTTTGACTACGATTTGGCACACTTCGCCGATTTGGTAGGTATTGGGTACTTTTGTCCTTTCCATGATGCGCTGCACAACATCAGTGACGATCCTGGCACTGGGAACTTTACCACCAGCCTCATGTACTGCCCGTTGCCAAACTTTAACCTGCTGCTGGGGTTCTAGGGGTGCGAGAGGGCGCACTTGTCCTTCGTTAGTCGGCAGGATTCGTGAGGGGTTAAGTCGAGTTTTGTCTACTTCCTCATTTTGGGAACAATTTGTTCCCGTTTCATCCACTCCCTCATTTTGGGAACAATTTGTTCCCGTTCCATCCACTTCCTCGTTTTGGGAACAATTTGTTCCCATTTCATCCGCTTCCTCATTTTGGGAACGATTTGTTCCCGCCACTATGTTGTCAAATACTACAGAACCAGCTATTAGATAATTGACTCGGCGATGGGTGTATCCAAATCTATCACGACAATACTCCTCAAATGTGCGATGAGTGGATCTGTATAACCTGCGATCGCGCAACTGGGACAATGCCTTGCCTGCCTCAAAAAACGCCCTCTCTACTTTCCTCTCCAAGAGTAGGCGATCGCTAATTTCCTGCTCTGTCAACTCTGGAACTTCAACAGCACTAACTGTAATTGTTGCTGAACTTGGATCTATTTGCTGGGAGATATCCTCGTTTACAGAGTTAGCTGCTGAAGTTGAATCAGTAGATGCAGCAGAGGTGGCTTTGTTGCGTCTAAAAGGTGGTTTAGGCATGATTCCACCTTTTCTAGTTCAACAATATTTTTTCAGAGTCAATTGCAACGTAGATTTTAGAAGTAGTTGATAACTGCTCCGGCATAGCCCACCACAGGCATCGCTTCTTTGGAAAAGCTAAAGGTAGGGCAAGAGGATTAATAGTCTGAAGGTTAATCGTCATTGGAACTTTCTGTTAAATTAACCCCAGGAATATGCTGAATCCATTCACCTAAGCACTCTTTCAAATCCAGCCCTACAGCATTGGCTGCTCTGATGAGGGTGTCTAAAGGTACACCCTTTGTATCCTCGTTCTCAATTCGATTAAAATTTGCCCCGCTCATTCCGGCGTAATCACCAGCTACGATTAAACTCATCCCCGCAGCTTCTCTTGCCTTTTTCAAAGCAGTTCCGATACCAGTAAACTCCACTTCAATAATAATTTTCATTAAATCCATAGTCATACGCCTCCAAAGAATTATCTCTAATTTAAACCATTACGCATTACTTGGCAAGCATTGCGTAATACGTAATAATAGATATATAAAGAAAGCGCCCCGACTGCGAATCTAAAGCGCTTTCCGTCCCGTTAGGAACTGATTTATTATGACTTACAACATCTACAGCCAACAACAGCTGCAACTGAAATCGATTGCCCGTCTCAAGCAAATCTACAGTGAAATCGCTTGTACAGTCGAAGTAAGCGACAAACGCTGTAAAGACGCGTGGATTTCCACCATTATTAACTATCAGGCAAGCAAGATTCAGAAACTTATCCCTGCTGCCCCCGATAACCAAGCCCTCGCCCAAGCCGAACTCGACAACTACATCGCTGACCAAGCCCAAGTTGTAGCTCCCGAACCCCTCACAATAGTCGAAATCTCGTTTGACCATCACGAATATTACGCTGATGACAAACTGGTAGCCACCATCGCCCATGACGATAACCACTTAACGCAACGCTGGGTAGTCATCATCAATGACAAAGAAGTATTTCGTGCCAACACTCTAATGCGTTGCGATCGCTTCATCTGCACTCATTACAAAGATGGCACACTGCCAGTCCAAGAAGCAGGGGGCCAGGGAGCAAGGGGCAGAGGGGAAAGATTCTCTCCCATGCACCCCGCACCCTGCTCCTTGTCCTCTTCTACTACTGAAAACCAAATCATGGCGCATATCTTCAACGAGTGCCAGAACTACAACAATTCGCAATTACCAATTCGCAATTCGCAATTACACCCCAT
>JAHHHS010000131.1 GCA_019359215.1 Nostoc indistinguendum CM1-VF10
TAAGTTATCTACATCGTTTTCCCCTAAACACATTGAAGATAGATGGCTCCTTCATTAAAAGAATAGGTGACGATGTTGAAAATTTAGAAATTGTGCAGGCGATCGTGACGCTGGCTCATAGTCTTGGAATGAAAGTAACAGCCGAAGGGGTAGAAACAGCAGAGCAACTAGCCCAGCTTAAAGTTCTAAAATGTGAGTATGTTCAGGGCTACTTCTTCTCCAAGCCGCTCAACAGCGAAATGGCAAAAGCTTTAGTTGCTAAGGAACCACAGTTGTATAAAAAATAAAGCGTCAGACTAAATTCAGAGACTTACTGTTATCTCAAAAAAAATAATGCAAAAACTAAAACCTCTAGTCTTTGCAGCTAAAAGTTTTAGTTTTTAAAATTAAATGTTTTTAAAAAGCCTTTTAACGAAAATATAAATTTTTAATAATAAATAATTACGAAAGTCAGTTTTCGCCACACGACTAAGACTACTAATATCCATATAGGTAACTTTTCGTTTAAGTACTACTAATAGATTATTATCAAGCTACCATGAGCTACTCCGCCTCATATATGTAGTATCCACCCAAAAACCACTAAAAACGGATACTAAGTATTTATCAAGATTTTTTGATTTGCTCCAAAATCTGCTTCCCCCTAGCGAATTGCGCCCCCTGATACCCTAAAATCTCTTTAATAATTTTAGAATCTGACTTTTCCCGTTAAGTCTTGAAAGGTTTACTGGCAAAGGATTTAAGAAACAGCACAGCAAATACGGTACAGATTTGAGCTTGATCGGTGTCTAGTTGCGCCATCACAAGCGAGAGACATTCCTTTAGTCTGTCTTCTTTCTTGTCGAAGAGCTTTTTCTCTTATTTGTTGCAATACGCCCTCTGCTTTTTGCCAAATCTTAATATCTTCTGACTCTATTTCCCCTACATTAATCGGAGAATACTCAAGCTCCCCTGACTGCTTTCGGTTGACTGTCACTCGAAAAATTTGTAACCGCTCAATAATCCGGGGTAAATCGCTCAGTGACAAGGCTTAAATGGCGTAAACTCGTTCCTGAACTGGTAGTTGCCCCGATTTATTGAGCGGATACAAAAATTTCACCTCGTTCATCATGGGTAAATAAGCTAATCGTCATTTAAATTGCACCATTTTCATGGTAATAAAAGCTGCAAACCCTCTCTCTTGCTCCCTGCCCCCTGCCCCCCTGCGATCTCAATGTGCTTTCTTATATGCTTAACACCTTACCAGTTCTCTACCCTGCTTCTCTAGAGTTGCACGTTTGAATCTAAGGATATTGAGTCACGCACAACACTTATCTAATTAGTGGGTTAAATGTCTGTCTCTTATCGAATGAGATCGTGACTGTCTGAGCTACATTAATACTACAAAACTAACTGTACAGTTCACTACCAGAACGCTGACTATTAAAGACTCAAATTATCTGACTGCTGTTGCTGATGCTGTTCCCTTAACTGCTGCCCATAATCAATAAGCTGCTGATTCCAATCACTAGCTTTACACTTGAGCCGCTTGGACTGTGGCAGTAGTTCCTTGGCAGCCCGTGCAGATCTACGTGCGTGGATACTGAAATGAAAAGCGATTATTGTAGTAAGTCCTCCTCAAATACGCTAAATCAGTCTCCCAATCCAAAATTGCTTTACTGAAACTGGATTTGTTGCGTCGTTTTGCGTTGCGAGTGAATGCAGCAATGGATTCGGCTAATTTTTGCAATCTCTTAGCACTATTGGGTTCGCCCCACTCACTTAAATAAGCAGCATTATCCATTTGTAATAAGGGACGCAAGAAGACTGTATCGAGAATTTCCCAACGTTCGCTTTCTGATAAACCATTCATGCCAACTTTGTACCCATAATGTCTAAGTACCCCTTCTTCATGTTTGAAAGCATCACTTGATAGGTTCTGCGATCCAGGATTAGCTGTTGTTGTTGACCAAACAAATTGTGTTCCCTGCAACTGAGTTAATCTAGCCGCAATACGTTCACAGAGATCAAGGGCTTTTTTCCGAGAACGGAACTTTAACTCGTAATAAATCTCACTTAAAACTTTTGTATTATTCCATTCTGAAGCAGTAACTCTTTCAAGCTCATCAATATGACATTTTATATACGGACGTTGCTTAACTTGAGCTTCCGTATTTTTTGCTTGGGTAACGTTAGAGGGCAGAGATTGTGATGCAGGGGTTACTTTAGTCTGGATATCGATGTATGGTGTTATCATCTCTGGAGAAGTGACCTGCCCATAGTTTGCTTCGCTTGCAGAGACAATCCTAATAGAGCGCATACGCTTAATTGCAAAGGTTCTCTTAGCGCATCTAAGATGGCAGTAACCCTCCAAGCATAAGGTTTGCTCAACTGTCTTGAAATCAATCGGGGTGACTGTACGATCACTCTTCTCACCGTTCCGTTTCTCGTAACTGAATCGTACCTTTTGGCTGCTTTGAATTGCCCATTCCAGCAATTTGACTTGTGGCTCAACTGACCCAGTTTCTAATTTATCTACTGGTTTGGAGAATGGTTGTGGAGGTACAGATGAGTAAGTCTGCTCACTCCGTGCAGAAGGTGATGAGGGGCTGGGTTGTCTTTCATGAAATATTTTAGGCGATGGAGATACAACTTTTGCAGCATCAATTTTAGTTCGTTTAGCACTTTGCTCAAGATAGGCTTCGATACTTGTTGCAGCATAATAGCCTACTACCGCCATAGCCAGAAATACCCAGAAATAGGGACTAGTGAGTAACACCCCTAAAACTTGGAGATGTAAAAGTGGATTAAATACTTGAACAAAGCTTTCCCGTAGAAAGCTCCATTCAATGTAGAGAAATAAAATTCCATTCCCCAGGTAGCCTAAACCCCAAAGGATGCTAAATATAACTTGCAACAGTCTCATGGCTATCTTTTGCATACAGGCAGCTTACAGCAATTTTATACACCCAGTTAAGGTAAAATTAACGGGAAACTTGACTAGACGCTTCCTGTCAAATTGTACACAATATGACCGTCTAAGTCAGGACACAGTTCCTAATTTTCTTGCTGAAACAAGCCTATAAGTACCTAAACACAATTAATTACACATATTTTTTTTTCTGTTCCCTGTTCACCCTTTCCACGAATGAATTTAATTTTGCCTGACTACTTGCAGCATCAATTAATACTATCTTTTTTAAACTCCCCTCTATGTCGTATACCCAAGATTTAAGAACTCGTGGCTCGGAGCCGGCGCAGCGGAGTGGAGAAGAGCGGGCTTGCGGATCTGGCGAACTCAATGAGTAACTTCATGCCCTTTTGAGCCACCGACTCCCTTGGCGTAGCGGTCACGAGTTCGTCGGTTCAACATGAGGTCATCGACTTAAACCGCGCCCCCGTTGCTTTTGCTCTCGTATCTCTTGCTGCTGTTGCTGCTGTTCAATAAGAATCTCATTCCAAGTTAGCCCACTAGGTGCAATTCTTTTAGCTTGGGGTAAAATTTCCTGAACAACTTGGGTCGCTTCATTGCCTTGATCATCGTTATTAAATGCTGCTCCAATTCTGCTGATATTTTTGAGGAATTCTACTGGCAAGTTATTCGGATCATCCACTGACATGTACATTGTTCTAACTGGTGGTTGCCCCAAGTTTCCATTCCTGTCAATCTCTGCCATTGTCAACGCATCAATGGGGGAGTCACACAAGAATACTCTCTCGATTTTGTCGTCTGCCTCTCCACCCAATTTCAGGTGAAACCACCCCTCGGAGCGATCGCCTCCGGCGGGGCGTAGCCCATCGCTATCTTCGGGGTACTGCGAACACCGATTGTCAAGACGTGCGGTATCCCAAACCAGTGCGCCTGATTTTTCACCGTTCAGGTCGCGCTTGATAAACACAACCTGAGCCTGCTGATCTATATAACCCAACCCCTGCCGTTGTAATGGTTGCACAAGGAAATTGGTTATACCGCGTTGCTGAGTAAGGTACTCCTGTAATACTGGGCGTAGGCTTTCATCTTCTGGTGGTGGCGTGAACTGGGGTGAACTCTGTTTTTGCTCTCTATTGGATGCCAGTTGATTGTTAGCGATTAGAACTAATGCTTTAGCTTCATCAGTAGTCCATCCGGCTGGACTGGCAAAGATAATTTCTTCAACCTCCTCAGATGGCTTATTATCTAATAATGCCCTGATCGCAATTTCTTTGTCTCGGTCAGTCACTAATAAGTTTTGCAAGTCGGCGCTGTAATACTTATATAACTCGGCTCTTAGATTATCTTTTAGCTTTGGTTCATCAGTGGTTATAGTTGGAGTTTGATTAAGAGCAATTGCATCCACTGGTTTTTGCGATCTATGGAGTTGCTCCAAATAAACAATCGCTGCTTCCAGGTCGTCGAATATGGTTCTTTCGGCTTCTTGCTGCTGATATTGAGAAAGTTGTTGCGTTAATTCTAATACTGTTTGGGTTAATGCTGAAGAGACAGTCGATTGCTCAATATAATCAGAAATTGATGAAATAGCTCTTTTCTCTAGATAAGATTGCAACTCATTCGCCAGCAGTGCATCCAGGTCATTAAATGTAGCTTTAGCTGTAACAAGCTGCTCTTTGTATTGAGAAAGTTGTTGCGTTAATTCTAATACTGCTTCAGTTAAGGCTGACTCGACAGTTGATTGGTCAACATAATCAGAAATTGATGAAATAGCTCTTTTCTCTAGATAAGATTGCAACTCATTCGCCAGCAGTGCATCCAGGTCATTAAATGTAGCTTTAGCTGTAACAAGTCCCTCTTTGTATTGAGAAAGTTTTTGCGTTAATTCTAATACTGTTTCAGTTAAGGCTGACTCGATAGCTGATTGCTCAATATAATCAAAGATTGATGAAATGGCTTTCTGATCTGCATGGGATTGCAACTCAGCCGTAAATGCTTCATCAAAGTCATTGAATGTAGTTTTATCTTGAACTAGTTGCTCTTTGTATTGAGACAGTTGCTCTGTTAATCCTAATACTGTTTCAGTTAAAGCTGACTCGATAGTTGATTGCTCAATATAATCAAAGATTGATAAAATAGCTCTCTTCTCTGCATGAGATTGTAACTCAGCCGTCAATGCTGTTTCAAAGTCATTGAATGTAGTTTTCGCTTCAAGTAGCTGCTGATGATATTGAGAAACTTGCTGTGTTAATCCTAATACTGCTTGGCTTAAAGCTGACTCGATAGCTGATTGCTCAATATAATCAGAGATTGACAAAATTGCTTTCTTCTCTGCGTGGGATTGCAACTCAGTCTTCAACGCTGTTTCAAAGTCATTGAATGCAGTTTTAGCTCGAAAGAGTTGTTGCCGATAAATAGATAGTTGTTCTGTTAATTGTGGCAACGTTTCAGCCAAGGCATCATCAACTACTGACTGTTCAATAAAGTCAGAGATTGCATCCACTGCTCTTTGTGATGATAGTCGTTGCTCTTCATCAACAATCGCGGTTTCCAGGTCGTCAAATGTGGTTTTATTATTAGCTAGCTGCTGCTGATACGCAGACAGTTGTTCTGTTAATTGTGGTAACGTTTCAGCCAAGGCATCATCAACTACTGACTGTTCGATAAAGTCAGCGATTATATTTATAAATCTTTGGCTCTCCACTGCTTGCTCTTTAGGATTCTTCAACAGATTCTCAATAAGCTCATCATCCCGTTGGGGCTGGTAGTCAATCCCCTTATGTTTTTGTAAACCTGGGAATGTGTAGGCAGGCCCCAAAGATGTACCGCTAAATTTCTGGTTATTCCACGAGTACGAAATGCCCTTACTTTTACCGTTGCGCGTTAATCCGTGACGAACTTCTATACCTTGTAATTGCAACCGCTCAACCAGTTGGGGCATAGTTAGTTTATCTATTGTAGCGCGGTCGATTAATTCCTGGAGTTGTTGCTTAATGGGGCGCTCTTGTGGTGTCGGGCGCTCACCGTTGATATATTCAGAGTATTCTCTTTCTAGCCGCTTTTGTTGTCCAATACTAGGATTACGCGATAATTTCTCGTGGCTACTTTGAGTTGCTTGTAAGCCATAATCTCGTTCTAGCTGCCGGATAATAGTTTCGCTACGCTTGTAATCCCAGCTATCATGTACAATCTTCCCGTTATCTAACCGAATGCGGCTGGCGCAGATATGGATATGGTCATGCTCTGTGTTGCTATGTCTGTAAACAACGTACTGGTTACTGTCAAAGCCCATCTCTTCGAGATAGCGGTTAGCAAGTTCGTTCCAGGTTGGTTCGTCTAGTCGCTCGTTTTCTGGTAGTGATAATGATGCGTGATACACTACTCGGTCAGCTTCTAGGTTTAATTGACGAGAGATTTTGAATTCTCTGGCCAGGGCACGGGCGTTATTGCCACCCATGTTACCACCAATGAGTTTGGCATCTTTCTGAGACTCCAAATAATTCAGCAGTCCTCGGAATCCTCGCCCTTTAGTCTGGTTGCCAATCATCTGTTTCCTCGTCCGATTCTTCGATGAAGGTATTGGCTATTTCCTGTTGGCAGTATCGTAGCAGTTCTAATAACTCTTGTAGAAGTTCTGGTGATGCTGGGGGTGGCAACTGCATTTTAATGGCGGTATTGGTGGCTTTAGCCAGTTGGTTGATGTTGTTGCCGATGCGCGACAGTTCCAGGTATGTATCCACTGTAACTCTGCCCAGTCGCGGCGGTGGTGGTGGGATTGGTCGCAGTAATATACAGCGTCTTGTTAATTCTGCCAAACTCATGCTCGTATCTTCCGCTTTGGAGCGAATCATCTCGTATTCAATTGGGCTAAATCGCACTTGCAACATTTTGGTACGGACGAGTGACTGAGAAGAAGCTTTGGGCATAAGTCAAACAAAAGTTGATGCAGTTTTTGAGGGGGTTTCCAAAGGCGGGACACTTCCCCCTTTGGCAAGCCTGCCGAGTCGAGCGTAGCGACGACAGCACGCAGTGCTAGGCATGGCTTGCTTCAAGCCCAAATACGGGGGTATGCGAGGTGTCGTTTGCTACGTATGTACAGAGGGCACAGTAGGGGGCTGAAGGCGGGAGTACAACGGCGTAGCCGTGATGCTGACCATCCTACAACTTACAGAGGGATATATCAACGACGTAGCCGGAGTTTGATAAAATCAAGCAGTCGGTAAATTCTGGTTCGGCGTAGCCACAATAGAGTCGATAAAAACGGCGTAGCCTCTATATGAAAATTCTCTGATTCAGCGAAGCTGTCACACAAAATAATAGTTCGGCGTAGCCGTAATACGAAAAGATAATTCAGCGTAGCTGTTTTAAGTAAAAGTCTAGATTCAGCGTAGCTGTAATAGCCAGATTTTTTAGCATTAGCTTGAATAAGACTACCAGCGAAGCTGCCACACTAAAAAAGAGTTTGGCGTAGCCGTAGTACAAAAAGGTAATTCGGCGTAGCCGCAATAGCCGATTTTTTTAGCATTTTGAAAACTCTCTTGGTACAAATTATTTCAAATAGCCGATAATTATCAGTTAATCGGTATTCATGAGATAACCATGAGTGAGCATCAGAATTCAGAAGTAATCACGAAAGAGAAGATTGATAAGGCCATCAATCTGCTGAAGGAGCAAAAGCCAAAAGAACGAGAAGATGTATCGGACAGAGAAGCTGTTCGCAAGATGAGGCGATATATCGAGAAACTGACCTCTAACAAGTACGGCTACACTTACGATGAAGTATCGGAGATGCTGAAGGGTCTGGGGATTAATTTGACTGGTAGCAGAATCAAATATTTAATCGGTGAGTTGAAGAAAAGCAGTCGTCGCCGTGATCAGGCATCTGATAACGGCAGTAGTACGTCAGGTCAAGAGGCTACTGAAACTCAGCAAGAAGAAAAAGCCAGCAGCAAAGCTGGAGAAACACCTGTAAACAGTAAGAAGGGCAAGAGTAAAAGTTAACAGCCTTTCTCACAGGAGTAATCGGAGAAATCAGAGCCACAAAGCAAACTTTACAAAGACGAAGATTTATAAAAACCCAAAAAATGACAGCAACGAGGTTTTAGGCTTTAAACTTTCATAGCAATTCTAAAACTTTAAGACTTTATTTTTAACTAGTTTTTGCTTTTTGCGATTGAGTGAGCTTGCACCTATCACGCCTAATCCTAACAAACTAACTACAGAAGTGTATTCAGGTATAGGTTTGACAACGCTCTCCACAGTTACATTTTGATCCAAAGCATCACCTGTGTTGAAAACATAATCAAGTGCATTTTTGTCGTTGAGTGCAGTTCCTCGTAAGAACAGCGCACTCCAACGGGCAATGGTTTCAATTGCCACATCTTGGTTTATGGTTGGTCTAACAGTTTCACGTATGAGATTGTCTTCATTGGTAATGCCATAGTGGTTAGCACCAGGGATGGTGATAAAAGCCTTGGGAGGGTCTTGAATGCCTGCGTATGTTTCTTGAGCATTAGCGGGATTTGCCACACCATCTCGATTACCCTGTACTAGAGCAATGGGTATGCCATCATTGTCAATAATCGGAAGCCCTCCACTACTTTGGCCAATCCTGAAGTTAGTGCCATAAAATACACCAGCTTTCAATTCTTTGGGTCGAGTAAAATTCCCAGTGCATAAGGTAGGAAAACATTGACCTTGAATCGCCGCTATTCCTGCTGCTCCACCAAATGAGTGTCCTAGTAAGACTAAGGTACTAGGGTCAAGTGAATTAGCAATAGGTGATGAAGGTGTAGACTTCTCAGTTTGTATGTAAGTTAGAACATCATTTACTTGCTGTTGTTCAGCAATTAATCCTGTAACCGCACCCATTGGACTGATTGCTGTTCTCAAGTGGTTAGGCACTACAACGACAAAGCCATAACGTGCCACTGTGTTAGCAAATGTTGAGTAATCTGATTTGTCAACCAGCGCCCCCTGCAATAACAACGCAATCGGCAATGAATTCTGCTGAGTCTGTGTACTAGATAAAACTGGATAGTAAATATCAGTGCTATCTACACCACCGTCAGTTCTAGGAATGTTCGTAGAGTAACTGACTGCACTCTCAAAAAGAGGAGCAGGGTTGAATGTAGCACCCACAGCACTTCGCTCTACTCCCAGAGTGATCATCAATGCTCCTACTATAGCCAGCGATGATTGCTTCTTTGAGGAGAAAAAATTCATGGCTTTATACCTCTTGTGTTGCTCATTCTGAACATTTACCGCCCGGACGCTAAGTACTCTAGTCGCTGTATTCAATGTAGAGCAGCCAAATTTTTATTACTACCGCTATTAAGATTATCTAATAGCAGGAGTAATAATTTTTTCGCATTGCAAAAGCCCCAAGAGCGTTGGGTAAATCGGCTCACGCATTCCTGACAAATATTAGCAAGGGAGGCGGTTACAGTTTGGTTAAGCTTTCGTACTGCTAGAAGCATTACAATTCTCAAAGCTTTAGTTTAATTAGACTGATGACGTTCACCTATTCTCTATACCCAGATAATTGGTCAGAAATTGCCACGGCCGTTAAGCAACAAGCCCAGTGGCGTTGTCAAAAGTGCGGGTTACACTGCATAGCCCCTGGTCAAAAAACACCACATCTAACACGCTCAAAACGCAGAGTGTACACTTTACAGGTTCATCATTGGGACAGAAATCCGGCAAATAACCACAGAGGCAACCTTATAGCTCTTTGTAGTGCTTGTCACCTTTTATACCACAGGGGAGGGAAATCAAATGTTTCACCGGGGCAGCTATCTTTGTGGTAAATAAGTCATGGACGATGATACTCAAGAACTAATCGCAATTCAGCAAGAACTCTCAGGAATCAGCTCACGCCTGAGAAAGATTTTTCCGTCAACTCATCCCCAATTTGATAGCGTGTTTGAAGACGTGGGTGCAGCTGGATATTACATTCGGGAAGCTGGTTATCGTCTGGAATCAGTTCTTATGACTGTTCAAGGTGATAGCGCAGGTTCTACGAGTGATGCAGAGAGTGGAGAAAATGAAATTGAGTAAATTTCGGTGGGCAGACAACTCACGAAAGTCATCAGCAGTGAAGCCCTAACAGCCGGGCTACATCTGTGTAAAACTCGCCGCATCGCCCTAGTACTAAAAACTTCAGCAACTTCCGCCACCCCCTCTAATAGGTGATCTGGTGATGACTCCGATTCAGCAATCAACATCGGGAAGTATGTACGGGCTAGCCACTTTTCATCATCGTCTAAGTCAGCCAAATTTTTATTACTACCGCTATTAAGACTATCTAATAGCAAGAGTAATAATTTTTTAAAGTGCTGCCAACCCCCCCAGCGTTGGGTAAATCGGCTCACCCAAGCTTGGGAGATTTCAGCAATGTTGGCGATCGCTGGTTGGGTAATTTTCTGGTGTGACTGCCAAAGTTGGGTTAGGGCATTGACTATAGCGTGGCCTGTTTGCTCACTGGCGTTACCCGCTTCTGGGCAGAGTTGGAAAGCATCAACGCTCTCTAATTTCACTCCTGGTAATTCATTTAAAAGGAAACTAAGGTCATAGTCAGCGCAGAAGTAGAATGTTAGCTCCACATTGGAGCGACGATGAGCGCGTAATCGCCCAATCTCTTGGATGATTTCTGCACGGATCAGGTCTGTGAGATACTTTTGGAAAGTGCTGTTTTTATCTTCCAGGTTGACTGGTTCACCAGTCATCACCTGATATTGTGCGGCTAAAACACCGATGTTTTGGTAGGGAATGCCAAAACTAGCGATCGCATCACACTCACTAAACCTATTAACACCACGCCCATCGACAAAGTGACCGTATTCTGTGTGGCCCTCGGCTTGGGTTGCAATCTGTTTCCAATCGATAATCCCAAGAGTGGGGCAGAGTTTTTTTAAGGTTTCTTTGAGGGCGTTAACACGAGCGCTAAGTGGAAGGGAGCGATTTTTGGGCAGTTTACCCAGCCCAGTAACGTTGACGACTTTTAAATTGTCGTAGTCTGGGCGTTGTTGCTCAATAATTAATACAGGGTCACTGATGCCCAGTTTCAATTTCAAATCCTGGGATTTGAAAGTGGCATCAAGGTAAATATTAAATTTTGCAGAGTGGGCCAATTCAGTATGTTTGGGGTTTCGGCGGTAAATGCTGAGTACACCCCATTGAGATTGGAAACTACCGTTACCCTTCCAAGCTTCGAGAAAGTCAGGCAACCAGTAATTAGGCAAGTCAAGAAACTCTCTCCCGGCTGTTCGTGCGCTGTCTTTAACTACCTTTTTGGCAGCATAACGAGCCGCAGAGCTTTTTTTGAGTTGTTTATCTTGGGTAATATCAATTGAGTCCAAGTCTTCTAAGAAAGTCAAATCAGGTTCTACAGTTTGCTGAATCGCTTCGATATCTAAGCCTGTGGGGAAAGCCGGCAGCAGCGCACGGATGCTGGCATCATCAAACCCGTAGCGGTCAGTGGGCAAAAGGTGCTGAGTAAACAGTTCGTGTAAAACTAAGAGTGCAGGTTGCAGCTGTGATAGAAGATTTGGTTCTAACAGTAGCAGTTTGCCGACAGTAGTTTCAAAATCGCCTCGGTTCACATCAACATTACGCACGGGCTTGATGAGTGTACCAGCTTCTTCCCATAACCGCCCAACAGTGAAAGTTTGGTCAGCAGCATTAGTTAAGGTGACTGGTGTAGAGTCGGGGTGCGCTCTGAGTTCGGAATAATTTTGAATTGCACTGCGTTTTTGAAAGCGGAAGCCAAAACCATCACCACTGGCAAAACGGCACTGATTTTTAAGGGAACAACCGCCACAGATGGGGCTGATGCCGCTCTCTTCAAAATCAAGGCTGCTAAAATTCTTGTTACGAAATGCGTTAAATAAGTAAGTTCTGTGACAATTGCCGTCAGTGTCGGCAGTTTCACCCGCTTTAGTCCACAGTTTAAAGTCCTCACCTGTAGGAGTTTTGCGGGTGGGGTCTAGTTTAAAGCCGTTGTGCCGCACTGGTAAGTCAACAAAATTCGTCTCAATGGGCAGTGTGGATGGGTTTCTGTGGTTGGCATCCTGGTAAATTAGTTTATCAACACCGAATAGCCCCGCCGTCAGTTGCCCCGCGTTGTAAGACTTACCTAGTCCTGGGTGAGAATTATCTAAGATTTGTGTCCACCCTTTAGAAACAGCTTCCACCCAAGCGGTAATATGTTCTTCTGGCTGGCAAGAGATAGAGATATTCCCTGTAACTTCAGTTCTAAAAGGGATATTGCCGGGCTTGTAAATAATTACATTGGGCGAAGGCGTGTCAATTTCGGGTAAGAGCTTTGGTGTTGGTGGGGCTTTAAATCCTTTAAATATCGAACTAAATGGAGCGATGGGCTGCGCCCCAGCGTAGCTGATCGCTTGCTTTAATAAATTTTGGAAGCTGCTCAAGTCCTCTCTGACTCGCCCAAGTTCCCATTGTTCACGGCTAATTATTCCTTTGTTGCCGAGGTTGGGTTCATACTGCCGTTGCGGGAAGCGAAAACCATACTGTTTTGCAATGTGAAACAGTGTTCCGATCGTAATCCCCCCACGCCGAAAACTGCGAATCTTAGCGTGAATGTTCCAAGTTGAGCCTTTGATGCTGGGCGACCATTGCTCGGCTATAATTTCCGCTTCTGATGCCCCATAGTGATTAACCAGTGCCATCAACACCTGACGGCATTCGTCATAGTTGCCGCTTCCTGGGGTGCGCGGTGGGATGAATGAAAGCGCGTTCTGGATTAGCTGGTCAATATCCCAGCCTTCAGCGAGGGAAATCTCACGCCACTCTTTACGCCGTGATTCAATTTCTTGAATTCGTCGCTGATACTCAACACGCTCCTGTTGTGCGATCGCAATCGCCTCACTTATCCATTCTGCTGGTAAAGTGGCTTCAGGGTTGACCAGGGGGAATTCTGCCTCTGTGCTGCCATAGAATACACGCGAAGCATCTTTACAGGCTGGGTCATGGGGCAACTGCTGCATGAGGAAGCGCGTACAAGCTTCTACAGTATCAGCACCTTCAACATATTGTGGTAAAGGGAAAATCAACCGGAATTTATGCCAGTCTGGTTTATGACTGGCAGTGGTGTACATTAAAGCGCAGTGCTTTTGAATGAAGGAATGGGCTAGGGCTTCTGAGATGGTTAGTTGCGGATCGTAAACCTTGATGGAATTGCCGTTTTCATCCTTAATTGGCTTGCCATCCTCATCACGGGCAACATCAGAATTATCGATGTCGAGTAGTAGCCATTGAGAACCGATAACGTTAGCTTTACTCCGCCATTTACCACCCAGCAAGCCAGCACAGATGGCGTGACCTGCTTTAATGTGGTGCTGCACATCTTCTAGAGTGCCTTCTGTATCTTGAAAGTTGGCGGCAAGTTTCTTAAAGTCCCAGTCTTTATTTCTGCCAGTGGCGTTAAACGCAAACTTGATTTTATTACTAGGTATGACTGGGGGTAAAAAAGCGCTATCGTAAATAGATTTTTTCCCTGATAGCGCCGTTCTTCTGCTCTCAACTACGGGGTTTGTCATTTATTAGTCACTCCTTCTAGGAAACCGCCGCTTATCAGCCATTACCCCCTCTGTTGGTACAAGCCAGGATGCTTATTGTGGGAAGTAAGGTTTGAGGGCAGCTTAAGGTTTTCAGTAGCCAAAAAGTTTTTGATATTTTTGGACACCAAGAAATAATGCCAGATTGGCCAAAACCACTAGGCAAAACTGATCTAATTAATCTAATTAATCAGGGCTGTTCTAAAAAGCTGAAACCCTTACTCAGTAAGGGTTTTAAAAATAGATTATCCGGGGATTCTAGAGTTTTCATCCGGGGATTCTAGAGTTTTCATCCGGGGATTCTAGAGTCTTTGTTCTAAAGCTGGAAACTTTATGGAGTAAGGCTTTTAAGCCTATTTTGCTTGGTGATTTTTTTTAGAACAAAGCAAGAATATAAAAATAGCCAACCACAGGTAATAAGTGGCTGGCTGCGAGGAAGCGTTAAGCATTAATACTCAAAATTAGATGTCAAGAAGTTTTCGGATCTTGTTAGTGTGAGCTAGGCTGATGGTGCGTTCGCCTTTTTCAATCAGGGAGATGAGTTTTTGGGACACCCCAAGAAAACCAGCCAGCTGAGTCTGTGTCCAACCTTTGGCAATACGTGCTTCTTTAACTTGGCTGCCAGTCAAGCTGATGTGTTGTAGCTGTTTTGGCTTGGCTTTGGGCTGTAACTGTTCTATCTTAGGTTGAACTTTGGATTGTAATTGTTCTATTTTAGATTTAGCCTTGGATGCTATCAATTCTGGGATAGGGGCTGGGGGTTTGATGGTGAGTTTGGCATCCAGCAACTTGTTCAGGTAGCCTTTAGGCTTCTTGTCCTTGCAGTCTGGTTTTAGCCATTCAGGGTACGTTTCCGGGTCAAACACAATCTGCCATCTCAGCTTGAGCAGTAGCTTTATGGCACTATCCCAGTGCTGCTTTAGGTCATACGCTCGGCGAAAGTCTAACTGGGCTTTATCTATAATCGGTTTAGCGAATGTAATTTCTAATAGCTCCTGTACTTTGTAATTTCCATCAAGGCGAATCCGACTATCCAATGTTAGATATATAGCCAGCCTTAGCGCGAGTTCATCATGGTATGGGTCAATTTTCAAAACTTGCTGGGCTAAGTAGCCAAACTGATATAAAGCGTCCCGTGATTTGGCTCCGGCTCGGTTCAAAAAATGTTGAGTCCAAGCACCGGGTTGAATAATTAACTGAACTTCATTAGGCTCTTCTATTTTCCCTTGTAAATTTATCTGACCATAGGGCACAACTGTAATGTTCCACATTCGACCTATAGGGGTACTAGCATTTATTCCACCTTTTTTGTTCCTACCTTCTATCCATACTGCTTTAACTAATAAACAATCTAATGCAAACGCAGTTTTGGCTATTTCTGAGAGTTTTTTATGTTTGGGTAAATCAGTTCGCTGATCCCAACCCATATCTTTTATCAAGTCGCTGGCATTGAGAATAAATAAGCTTTCCCACGGTCTTTCCTGTTTCATTGCATAGGCAGCAAAGATTAAGTGCAGTTTTGCGCTGTTAAACCCAAATTTATCAATGATTTGCAGTGCTTCATCCCAAGGGAGCATGGAAATATCACCGGGGTTGGCAATATAATGCTCAATGAAGTTTTGAGAATCGCCCTTAGCTCTATGTTGTAAGTAGGCTATTCCATCTTCATTTTGCTTCCACAATTCTTTTTTGATTTGAGAGTCAATACTGGAAAACATAAGTGCTGCTGTTGGAATAGCTTCAAAGTCTTGGGACTTAAATAATTTTGATTGTCTAACTGTGATTGAAGTATTTGGGATGGAATTAGCTGGAGTTTCAAAATAACTTCTGTTTTCCTGACTACTATTTTTACATTTCTCCGTTTGGGATTTGGTAGCCGGAGGATATAATTCATCCTCGGCATTTTCAAAAGAATTGTTTTCTATTTTTCTCAGATTGATGGAAGTTGTTACAGGAACTTCTTTGAAAGACTGTAATAAATGACTGCGTAAAGCTTTTATAAATTGTTCCTGGTTAGGAAATAAAGTTGAATCAATTTCTATGATTAATTTACTGAGGTCAATGTTTTCCTGACCTTCTTGATTAATCAAGTTGAGATTTACGGTTAATGGAAGTTGCGAATTTAAATCATTTGCTGCCATAAGATAACTCTAATTGAATCGAATTTATCTGCTAGGACTGTACAGGTAACAGCAGGCGAATTTCATCGATTGGTGCATCAGTCAGCCGCCATTTAACGCCAGCAAGGGAAAGTTTTCTGTGCCAATTATGTGTGTCAGCTATTTCAAGCCGTTGTTTGAGCCAGATTTGCTGCCTCCGGTTGAAAGCTTGGTTTGATAGGTTTTGTAAATACAAGGTTGTTCAGCGTTGACTGAATGCCTAAGAGTCATTATTTTGCAGTCCCCTATTTCCTTTAGAAAGGAAATAGGGGGACAGTTGGGCTGAGGCGATCGCTTTAGTAATCGCAGGGATGGCACTAAAAGCGGGTTGATGTCAGTGTTCATTTATCCTCCTTGCCTTCCTGGTCTTTCCACTCGAAATACTCGCGCAATAGGTTCTCCAGCCCCTGACTGTTATCCACACCATTTTCTACACAATAAATTTTGAATTTTTTGAGTAGGTCTTGTGGTACCAACCCTCTTACCAAGCCGTAGTTAGGATCTTTTTTCTTATCTGTCACAGTAGCAATGTGCTGATGTAGCAACTCCTGCTCCATTATTCCATGCCTCCTTTAGATTTTTTTTGTATCTATGTTGCGACATTGCGATATAGTGATATAGTAACTTATAAGACGCAGAAAGTCTGCAAATTTTTTAGAAGACCAAAAACAATCCAATTGCGTCCAATCTTGTTTTTTGGCATGGGCATCTGATTGCAACCATGCTCACAGTTATGTCTGCAAATGTCTTACTTAAGGACTCAAAAATATGGCTCAAGCGCGAGTTGTGATTAGGGGTGCGGCGCTGGAAAAGGGCGAACATCTTTTGAAAACTACCAAATTAGCAAGTTTAACAGAGCTAATTAATGTGATGTTTTCCAGGTACGGCAGGCATTTAGAAGCTACTTGGGAAGTTTTACCAGCCTTTGATATAGATGAACGCGATTCTTTGGCAAAATCAGTGCCCACAGTAGTTACGCAAATATCTTTACCAGCAGAAGATTTCACTTTTGATGAACCAATTAGCAGATTGTAAGCTACCCACCACCGATAGAAGCAATCAACGAACTACCTTTTGAGAAAGTAATGCTTAATCAAAATCAATTACGAAGGTTAGAAGCAATAGATCGCTGGCTCAGAGAAATCCGAGATTCTAAGGAATTTGGACAACTAGAATACTCCCCAGATGTGATGCTAGGCGACGCAATCCAAGCAGTAGGCGAACTACTTGATTTTCACGTTCCTTATGATTACAAGCCCACAAATTTTACTGATTCTGAGTGGCATTCATATCTAGAACAGAAGCCAGTAATGCACATTCGCCGTGTGAAAACTTGGCGTGAAAAGATTAACTTATTCATACTTAATGGAGCGTCATCAGTAGCAATTGTGAGCTTGGTAACTACTAGTTTTATGGTAGTTGGTTCTATCTTTTGTCACGGGTTTGACCGGATTGAGGAAAGTAGAGGCGAGGAATATCAACCCACATGGATCTACAACGCTCTTATTTTTGAAGGAAGTGCCATCGCATCAATCGCGGTCTTCCTGGGTGCAAGCTTGATGGCTGCGTGTGTTGCTGGAGATAAAAATGATGATTGATAAAGAGCTTGTAGGATGCGTCACGCTGTTGAGCCAGAGCAAGACTTACTGGATTAATGGAACGCTGTACAGATATTTAACAAGCAGTGACAGTATCAGATACACACAGTATTATTTCCGTCCTTTACCGCGTCAGTCTAAGAGTGCTGACTTAAAGCTCAATCGTGACAAGGTGCTAAGACGCTGCTACGAAGTGCCGAGCTTATATAAACAGCACACAGCAGAGATAAACTTTGAACTCAATACAGCTGAGTTTGTTCTAACTCGGAGCGAGAAATTTTTCCCATACATGAATCCTCTTACTAGGCTGACTGGGGCGTATTCATGGGGGTAAACGAGAAAGTGTCAGTATGTCTTAAAAGCTGACAAACCTTGTTATTACGTGGTTATAGCCGATAAATTTTGGCTATTAAAGTCCGTCCAAAGTCTTGAATCCAAGGTTATTGATAGTCGTCAGACTCAGGGCTATATCAAATACCTCGAATCAGACTCAGGGCTATATCAAATACCTTGGCATAACCGGATGTCCAGTTAATTTTTGACCAACTTAAATAGTAGTACGGAGGTAGTGTGACAACAAAAGTATATTCAGCTAAGTATCGCCACCTGAAACAGATTTATCAGCGCGAGATGGGTAAAGAAATTTCAGATATCACTTGGTATCGAGTAGTAGCTTTCCTCAAACAGCGTTTTAGCTTAGATGTGGAATCAGCTTCGGCTCAAAAAATAGTTGAGACATTTGCAGGAATTCGGCGGCGCTACGGTGCGTTAACCCCTGCTAGCAAAGGATTTAATGAGCGTTGGCAAGTTTTCAAGCACTTCTATGAGTTAGACGCTAGCTACAACGGCAAGAGCTTTTTAGTTGCGCTGGCAGACTATTTAAAAATCAATCTTGACGATGTACCACGCAGCACTCGTTACTACTGGTTTGAGAAAGCCGGACTATCTTTCAGCGCTGAAAATATTTACCACAGCAAAGATTTAGCGCTTGTTGCGTTTGTTGCTGCTAAATGGGCAATCAACAGACGAACGCAACCCGTGAAATCTGCAACGATCTCAGTTTTAACACTAGCCCTCTAAGGAGCAATCATCATGTCTGACAAATTTACTAATAACGTCCGCGCTCGTTTGTACAAACAGGGTTATCAAGGATTTACTAAAGATGATTACACAACGGCTGCCCTTGCTGTCGAGTGCGATGACCTTGACAATCCCACCAAAGAGCAATTGAGTCAAGCCGTTGACTATCTCAAAGTTAAAGCGACAAGCCAATTATCTGTAACTGATGAACCCGTTGAAGAAACCTTGACAGTAGAGGCAGAAGAAGAACAGCAAGAGACTGATCTTCAAACAGGGGCGCTGACCGTGCAAGAGCCAGAAAATCAGATTGTGCTGAGTGACCTTGAAAAGCAAGCCCTCGTTACAGATATTGCACAGGGCGCGGGGATTGAACTCAAAGCGGCGGATGTGAAACAGATTACAGTGTCTATTGCTTCCACCTTCGCATCTAGAAAGGAGTTAAACGAGGCGATTTTTAATGCCCTCGTCCACTTTGCAAGAGAATTCAAGAATCAAGAAGTATCAAAAATCCGACGCAAAGCCGACGAAATCAGGCAGACACTGGCAGAGATGGATGATGTTGCAGGCAGTGAACTGACCCAAATCAAGCAAGCGATGGAGGCCACCGCCCTCGACTACAAAAGCCAGTTTGCAGACCTCGCGTTATCTTTCGCCGGAATTATCGATTAAAGGAGCAAACAAGCTCACTTACAAACATTTGTTGATTGGGCTTGCGGGGATACCGTTACTAATTGCACTCGCGGTTCCCCTCTCTCAATGGTTTATGACGGAATGTTGCACATACAGGAGTCAAAAACGTGAAGCATATCAAGAATCTAGTCGGCAAGCATGGTAAAAAGCTGAAGGCAAGGGCTGAGAAATTAGGCGTTGCAGACAGCTTAATCATGGGTTGCATCAATGGTGACGATGCAGCATTGACCAAAGTAGGGGAAATGGGTAACGAAGGTGAGCGCATCTTAACCATCATGCCCTACATCACAGATAACCTGTCAGCGTTTATCAAGGGCACTGAGGAGTACAACAAAGGACTTGCTGAGATTTACAAGCAAGCTGGCGCATCTGGTATTGCTCTCGACAAGACATCTGCTGATTTAACGATCGCAAATTTAAAGTATGGTCACGAACGCTCAGAAATCGGATTGAAGCTGTCCAGCGACCGCACACTAGAGAATCAGCGCTACAGAGAAAGCATCGACCTAGTTAAGCTCAAGGCTTACATCGACTATCACATGAGTAAGGTTGACCATTTAGCATCTGCTAAATCGCAGTTAGCGCGACCCGTGAAGGCACAGCTAGACGCTGATAGGACTTATGAAACGGAAAAGGCAAAACATCTATTGACTTATGGCGAAGGTTCAGACCTTGATTTAGTACCTCGTAAGTCATTCACGACTAACAAATTAGTGCAAGCCTTCCGCACTGCTGTTTCTACGATTTTCGAGTAGTCAACATAGCCTGCATCCCCTACTCGCGTTAGCGATTAGTAGGGGAAGTCAATATTAATGATGACAACAATGTTAGATGAACTTGACACCGAATTGCAAGACGGGGACACCGAACAATCACGCTTCTATCAAGATTATCCTGATACTCCATTTACCCAAGATGAACAAGAAGCTATTAAAAGATTTAAAGCCAAGGAAATTGAAAAGCTTAACCGTAGTCGCGCTGTTCTCAAAGGTATTGAGTCTTGCGGCTGGGGTGTTACTTCCTATTGCTTGGCTAAGTATTTAGTAATAGCTACAGGAAGAGCGGGGCTACTGCCTGCGGTCGCTATTGTGTTGG
>JAHHHS010000132.1 GCA_019359215.1 Nostoc indistinguendum CM1-VF10
AAAAAATCGCATTTTTGAATTTATTAACTACTTTAATCAAACAATGGCTAAACCTTTTAGGTGGACATACACAGGTAAAGTTCTGGCTATTTAATGGCCATTTTATTTACGCCGTGTTGTACTAGTATTGTGCGACGTTTCAACATTATTTCTTGATACCTAATAGTTCGCCTTGTTTATTGTGTAAGGTAAAGCGAAGCTGTCTTTATAAGAGCAAGGGCTAAGGTTTTGCAGTGATTAGATTGCTAATGGTCAAGCAATTCATCTATGGTGCTACTTTTTCTTTAAACAGCTTCCCAGGAGAAAACGCAGGAACTCTAGTAGCTGGAATCGTAATTGTCTCCTTGGTTTTGGGATTACGCCCTTCACGCTCTGAACGTTCGCGTCGCTCGAATGACCCAAACCCAACAAGCGTTATCTTCTCCCCATTAGCTACAGCCTCGGTAACGACTTCTAAAAAAGCACTGATAATTTCATCAGCTTGCTTTTTTGTGATGTTAGCCTTCGCTGCTACAGCATCCACTAATTCCCCTTTGTTCATAAATCACCCTGAAGTATTGCCAGTATTGGAAATTTACTTTACCATGACTAACTTTTGTGAGGATAGGGGGAAAACGACTAACAATCAAGCAGCATACGAAAATTAACAATGCACGCCTACTGCTGTGGCGGCTTTGAATTAAAGGCAAAGCCAGTTGAGTTTCAGGAAAGCATCTACTGTAGCAAAATACCCAATCTACAGTTTGCGCTAGATTATCCGCATTTTTCATGGGATTAGTAAAAATTACCAACCGCTTTTGGAGCTAACTTTTCACCGGATGTGAAAAAGCTCATTTTGAGGGTTCCTCAAGCTCTGATTTTTCCCTTAGCTATTCTCATTGACTCAGAGCTATTGATAATTAGCTTGTGGAAAAAGCCACGCTTTTTCGAGACTTGAGAACTTACCTTAAAAGTCAGCTTTTGGAGCGCTTCAAACTTGTGCCATACCGCCATCAACAAACAGCTCGATACCGTTGACAAAGCTGCTGTCGTCACAAGCGAGAAAGACAACAGCTTTGGCAATCTCATCCGGTGTGCCTACTCTTCCCATCGGGATGGTGCTGGCTTGCCTGTCCACGGATTCTTGCAACTGCTCGTCACTCAGTCCTGTGAGATGGAAACCAGGAGTAGGAATTACGCCAGGACTAATGGCATTAACTCGAATTTTCCGCTCTTTGAGGTCGAGCGTCCAATTACGAGCAAATGCTCGCACAGCAGCTTTAGTAGCGCTGTAAACACTAAAGGCTGGGGTGCCTTTTATAGAAGTAATCGAGGCGTTCAGGATGATAGAAGCGCCTTCTGGCAACAAAGGCAGTGCCTTCTGCACAGTGAACAGCAGACCTTTGACGTTAGTGTTGAAGGTTTTGTCAAAGTGTTCTTCAGTGATCGATCCGAGTGTGGTGAGTTCGCCAACGCCAGCATTGGCGAAGATCACATCGAGGTGTCCTTGCTCTTGCTTAATCGTGGCGAACAGCCGATCTAGGTCTTCCAGTTTCGAGGCATCGCTCTGAACACCTGTGACATTTTCACCAATCTCTTTCACGGCAGCATCAAGTTCAGTTTGGCGACGACCTGTGATAAAGACGTAAGCACCTTCGGCGACAAAGCGCTTGGCAGTGGCAAGACCGATGCCGCTGGTACCGCCGGTGACAAGAGCGACTTTTTCTAAGAGTTTTTGTGTCATAATGATGTTTTTTGAATATGAATTAGGATTGTAAGTCTGATTATCCAGCAAGTAAGTAAATTTTTCTTACTCTTCTCTAAATTTTAAAAAAGAATTAAATCAAACAAGTATCCCCTTTTTACCACTCTCAGAAAACAGTAGTCTAAGCTTGATTGTGGGGTTCTTATCTGATAAAGCTTTGAGCCTTTATTTTCTAAGAGCAACGTCTAAGTTTAAAGTAGACTTAGATATTGCAAGTAGATTGCTATCTGTGTTTGCATAAATTCAATATATGTAACTAACTCTGGTTTCTCGTTCAGTCAGAGTTGAAACGTTTATACAATACAATGATTGATAAATCAGTCAACATGAAAATGGAAGATTGGCTCCAATTAAAGTTGGAATCTCTGACTGTCTTATTGGTATATAGCAATGAATTTCAAAGCTTGAATCCTAGCAAAATTGTTAGTTATAGGTTTAAACATACTGATAAGACAGCCAGGGGTTCACGCTTCTCTATTTCGCGGCACGCTCAATGAGTTTGGCAACAGCATCCGGATGGGAAACCATTACCACATGTGACGCGCCATTGACTACGACTGTCTCCTTTGATCTGGCACGCTTTGCCATGAAAGAGAGCGCCGCCTCCGGAATGTTCAAGTCGCGGCTGCCATAAATGAACCAGGACGGGATAGACTTCCATGCAGGCGTGCCAGAGGCTTCGTTGAGCGCAGCTTCCGTGATCGGTCGCTGAGTGCTCGCCATCAGCTTCGCATCTGCGACGGGCACATCCGCGGCAAACTGCGCGCGGAACTTATTCTGTTGGATGTATAAGTCCTTGCCACCGTTGGGCAATGCGATTAGCGGTCCGAGCGTCGGACCGAGCGTGCTTCCTGGGTAACGACCTGAGAGTTCGGCGGCGGTCTCACCCTTATCAGGAGCAAAGGCAGCAACGTAAACTAGTGCCTTCACATTCTTGTTGCCATTGACTGCATTGGTGATCACCGTTCCTCCGTAGGAGTGCCCAACCAGTACGATGGGACCCTTAATGCCCTTGAGGACGCTAGCGATATAGGCCGAGTCGCTCTTAACTCCGCGCAGAGGATTGGCTGCGGCGACCACCGGGTATCCTTTCGTAATCAGCTCGGTCAACACGCCGTTCCAGCTAGAAGACTCAGCGAACGCGCCGTGGACGAGGACGACGGTGGGCTTGCCGTCTTTTGCGCTTGCAGTGTTCATGATGGCTCCTAGAGAGAGTGCGGCGATCAGAAGCAGGCTTGTGCCGTTTTTGAGGGGAAGCATATTCATGTGTGATCTCCTTTGTATTCGTTTCTCTCGTTAGATTGCTAAAAGACAGTTCTTATAACCGATTTAATCAGATGCGATGCCCTTCGCCCAGCAACCATCTTGTTAGTTTTTCAGTGACACCGCTGCTCTAACTTTCTCGAACGAAGGAGGGGAAGGACTGCCTACTTGAGGCGCAACTTGAAGGAGTCGATAGTCCGACCATTAGCCAGTGCGGCTCTATCCTTGTCGCAGTACGTACTACGGTGTCAGGCAAAAGCGTAACTGCAACTTAGAACACCTGAGCAGACACGTTGTCCATTAGCGCTTCGATGATAATCTTTTATCACTTTAGGAAAAGTTAATTATCGAAAGTCTTTAGGAACTTTAATTTCCAGGTTTTGGCTATCAATTTCATTTCCTGCTAAAAAATAAAGTCTCAAAGCTTGGCTCAATGAAAGTTTCAGAATTCTGCTTCGATTATTGCTTTTGGAGAGTGACAAAACAAGATTAAGCTACAAATGTTTCACCTTTTTTTTAAGTGCTATTTGTCATTAGCCTAAGCTCCTCATCCAGGTGTTTAGCTTGTCAGGTGTCTGCGCTTGCTGCCTTATAACTTTGAAAACAGCATATTTAACCCTTCAGTCATCGTTGGATGAGTCAACACTCCATCGCGCAGAACGGTGTAGGGCATCTGAGCTTGCATTACCATTTGCACCGTCGAAATTACTTCACCCGCTTGATGACACAACAGAGAACACCCCAAAATACGACCTGTCTCGGCATCCATGATCGCCTTCAGCAGTCCATCGGTTTGACCGAGGGTTTTCGCTCGAGGAATCGCTGAGGCATCCAGCTTCACCACCCGAATAGCATACCCTTGTTGACGTGCTTGGGTTTCGGTCAAACCCACATGAGCTAGTTCTGGATCGATGAAAAGGCAGGATGGAACCAAGCGCTTGTGTGTACTGCGGTTGCCTCCATCAATCAGATTCGCTTTGACAATGCGATAATCGTCGAGCGATACATGGGTGTATTGTGGTCCTCCGTTGATATCGCCTAACGCCCAAATACCGGGTATGTTCGTCTCTAAGTATTCGTTGACTTGAATAAATCCGCGCATATCGGTTGCTACACCAGTAGCAGCTAAATCTAAGCTATCGGTGTTTGGCGCACGACCTACGGCGACAAGCAAATGCGACCCCTGGAGGGTGAGGGGGCGATCAGCAACTTGGATTTGAAGGATTGTTTCATAACCACTGTGCTCGACCCTTAACACCTTCGCCTTCAACAAGAATTCAATCCCGTCTCGTTCCAGTAGCGCTTGCACCGCGTTCGCTATATCTGGATCTTGCTGTGACAGAATTTGCTCACTTTGCCCAATCACGGTGACGCGACATCCAAAGCGCCGAAACATCTGGGCAAACTCTAAACCAATGTAGCCACTGCCGAGAATGAGCAAATGCTCAGGCAACTGGTCTAGCTCCATAATCGACTCACTTGTCAAAAACCCAGCTTCTGTGAGTCCGGGTACGGATGGAATCAACGGTCGCGTGCCTGTGTTGATAAACAATCGTTCTGCGGTAAGGAACTGAGTATTGCCGTCAGATGTTGTCACTTCAATAGTTTTGGAAGCAACAAACCGCCCGGTTCCAATGATCAGTTCGTGACCCAGAGCAGTTTCTAAATTGTGCAAGTTCATTTCACGCATCCCTTGCACAACCGTTCGTTTCCGCAAGATCACATCTGCTAAATCAACGGTGGGTGCATTGGCTTTAACACCATAAGCGGCACTGTTTCGCACTGTATTTGCAACATTGGCACTCGCCACCATTGTTTTGGTAGGAATGCAAGCAAGATTAATACACCCGCCACCAATCATGTTCAAGCTGCGTTCCACTAAAGCGGTTTTCCGTCCGTCAGCAACTAGCGCAGGTGCAAGTGTTTTACCTGCTTTGCCGCCACCGATAATAATGTCGTCATAGTATTGGATGCCCATTTCTATCTCCTTTGAGTTTGACGTTACTTCATTGCTTTTACAACTTCATCCGTAGACAGAACTGCATTAGCAATATACCCAAAGTTGATCAGTGCCGCCTTGTAGCCGTCGCCCAGTTCCGGATGTTGAGGGGCCGCTGTTGCGTCTTTGACGACAAGCACCTCAAATCCCTGTTCGATTAAATCGCGCAGGTGAGCTTCAACACAAATATTTGCCAGCATTCCGAGCAGAATGACTTTGCTGAGGTGACGTTTACGCAGTTGCAAAACCAGATCATTGCTCTGCGGTCCATAAACCTTATGGGGACTGACCACAATCGTCAAGCCATCATCAATAAAAGGCTTGTAGCGCTCAAGCCAATCAGCGCCCGAACCCAAGAAACTATCAAGGTTTAACGCGCCCTTACGATCAAACTCTCTAGATTTAAGCATCATTTGCTCTACGGTTCCGGCGAATTTCCACGTATAGTCGGTGGGGTAGTAATAGTGGGGGGAGACGAAAACCTCAAATTCACTCTGCTTCGCGGCTTTGAAGATTCGCTCGATGTTCTCGACGGTCTTATTATCCTTGACACTAGCACCCACCAAATCCCAGGAAACACCTGTTTCGCTCAAGACATCGTTCTGCGGATCAATAACCACCACTGCGGTGTCATTATTGTTGATATTCATGGTTTTTCTACTTGATTATTGATGTTCACGATTCTCTTCGTTAAAAATCAACCGAGATATGCAGCATTTTCCAGCGATTCAGGCTGAGTTGGAGGACGCGAAGAAGACAGATGCAAGTGCAATCTCCTACGGTTGTTTATGAATGATGAAGTCGACTCCTAATTTGCGGGGGCCTTTTCTCATCACTCAATACCAGGGCATAGACCGTTGCCCCAGACCGCTTTGCCTTATAAATTCGCGCTCATTAGACAGGGATCGGTTGCAGTCGTGACGTAAGAAATAGCATGATGTGGTTTGCGATCGCATTTCCTTGGTCTTCCAGAGCAAAATGTCCAGTATCGAGTAAATGGAACTCAATGTCTTTCAGGTCGCGCTGGTAGGGATAAGCACCTTCAGCAGGAAAGATGTAATCATTTTTTCCCCACACTATTAACATCGGTGGTTGATGTTTGCGGAAATATTCCTGCCATTGCGGATATAACGGTGGATTTGTGCCATAACTATATAGCAGCGCCAGTTGAATCTCATCATTTCCTGGGCGATCAAGGAAGAGCTGATCCATATTCCAGTTATCAGGGCTTATCGCTTCCGGGTTGCGAACACCGTTGGTGTATTGCCACTTTGTCGTTTCCAGTGTGAAAAAGGGTCTGAGCTTGTCAGCATTTTCAGGAGAACGGTCTTGCCAGTATGCTTTTATTGGGTTCCAAAATTCACGCAGACCTTCTTCGTATGCATTCCCGTTCTGGACAATGAGTGCTTCAACTTGCTCTGGATATTTAGCTGCAATCCGATAGCCAATGGGGGCACCATAATCCATTACATAAAGGCTATATCGCTGGAGATTGATCGCGGTAATAAACTTCTCCACGATCTGTGCTAAATGATCAAATGTGTAGTCAAACTCAGTCACTGTTGGCATTGAACTGTTGCCGTAGCCAGGATAATCAGGTGCAACCAGATGAAAATGATCAGCAAGTGCAGGTATCAAATTGCGGAACATGTGAGATGAAGTTGGGAACCCGTGCAACAGTAGAATTGTCGGGTTATTCCGGGAACCAGCTTCTCGATAAAAAATATCTAAACCATCTATGGAAACTGTGCGAAATGTGGTCATGAAATTACTCCTTCTAAAGTTATAGGCGAATGGCACTAAGAAAAGGGAAAATCGTTGAGGCAGCAGGGGTGCAGAGGAGCAGGGGAGAAAGAAGAAATTTTAGGCATACGAACAGAAGAAATAGAAATTCCCCTCTGCACCCCTGCACCCCTGCCCCTCTGCAATCCTTACGCTGCTTACCTTTCAGCTTAACTTAGTGCCATTCAGTTATAGGCAAAGCTGAAATTATGGGGTGAAAACGATCCTCAGTGATGATACACAGTTCTGTCACAATCTCTGTTGCGCGGTCAATTTAAATGAAAACATGCTATTGCTGGAAATAGTCGCGCCAACTTTTGGGTAAGGCTTTAAGGTATTTTTAGGCACTTCAAACCTGCGCCATACCGCCATCAACAAACAGCTCGATACCGTTGACAAAGCTGCTGTCGTCACAAGCGAGAAAGACCACAGCTTTGGCAATCTCATCAGGCGTGCCTACTCGTCCCAGGGGGATAGTGACGGCTTGGCTGTCCACGAATTCTTGCACCTGCTCATCATTCAGTCCTATAAGATTGTAGCCAGGAGTAGGAACCACACCAGGACTAATGGCATTAACCCGGATCTTGCGCTCTTTGAGGTCGAGTGTCCAATTACGGGCAAACGATCGCACTGCGGCTTTGGTCGCGCTGTAAACGCTGAAGGCTGGGGTACCTTTTATAGAAGTAGTCGAGGCGTTCAGAATGATGGAAGCGCCTTCTGGCAGCAGAGGCAGTGCTTTCTGCACAGTGAACAGCAGACCTTTGACGTTAGTGTTGAAGGTTTTGTCAAAATGTTCTTCGGTGATCGATCCGAGTGGGGCAAGTTCTCCACCGCCAGCATTGGCGAAGATCACGTCGAGGTGTCCATGTTCTTGCTTGATCGTGGCGAACAGGCGATCAAGGTCTTCCAGTTTGGAAGCATCGCTCTGAACACCTGTGACATTTTCACCAATCTCTTTCACGGCAGCATCAAGTTCAGTTTGGCGACGACCTGTGATAAAAACGTAAGCACCTTCGGCGACAAAGCGCTTGGCAGTGGCAAGACCGATGCCGCTGGTACCGCCGGTGACAAGAGCGATTTTTCCTTCTAGTTTTTTCATGATGAGTTCTATAATTGTTGAGTTTGAAAGAGCTGCGTGTAACAGGTGACAAAAAGATGAGAACGTACTTCCTATAACCTCGTCAGTTCCCTAAGATAAGTGGTCATAAAGCGATGGATATGGTCGGCGATAGCGTACCACTTCGTGGAAGCAAGCTACGCAAAGCGTCTGGCAGAGAAGCGCAGATCGCATCGCCATCTAGTAGTCGCCCCATTTTAGACTTTGACACCACTGCCTAAATGCTGTTTCAAAAACGCCAAGGTGCGATCGCGCGCTAATTCTGCGGCTTGTTTGCGATAAGCAGAACTACCCACGCGACTAAACCCGTGACTAACTCCTTCATAGCGATAGATTGTTATCAGGGGATTGTCTTTCAGCCCTTGCTGAATGGTCGCTTGAGCGCTTGGTGACACATACTCGTCATTTTCACTCATATGCAATATCAGCGGTTTCTGAATCTTTGTCGCCTCTGCTAAATTCTTGTCAATGTCAACACCGTAGTAACTGACGTTAGCATCTGCATCAGTACGTGTTGCCATAAAATATGCCAGTTTGCCACCCAAACAAAAGCCCACACTGCCGACCTTACCTGTATTGCTGGGATACTGCCGCAGAAAAGACAGACTTGCCTTCAGGTCTTCTATGCCGCTATCCACATCAAACGCTCCGAGTAACTCAAAAGCTTTAGCCCACTGCTTCTCATCTTCAGGATCAAGTTGCACATCGGGTTCCAGTCGCCAATACAAATCTGGCACCAGCACCAAATAGCCTGCCTTAGCAAAATCATCAGCAGTTTGTCGCATATTATTATTCACCCCAAGAACTTCTTGAATTAACACAATTCCTGCAAGAGGCTGAGTACTGGGTGCTGCTAAATAAGCGCTAAAACTGCCCCCGGAGAAAGCTGGAATGGTTACATTTTGATCTGTCATGGTGTCTTTTATGGAGATGTGTACTTATTACGACCAATTGTTGTCAAGCCATTGAGTAAGCCTTGCACTGATTCGGCAGGGATGGGTTACAGGCATGACGTGAGGAATTGACGTATGTAACCTGAGTTCGGGTTAAGCCAGAAGCTAAAAAGCTTATTCTGTCAGGATTGAATAAAACTGGAATTGATCAAAGCAGGGATAAAAGTGGAATCATTTTGTCAATAAGGTTCACAAATGAAACTAATCTCAGCAATATGTCTTATTGACAATAGATGAGAACAGAGCTTTAGACCGAACAACGATAATTCAAGGCTTTTGAGGATTTCTTATCCCGAACTCAGGTTATGTAGTTTGGGATGAAATTGTGACGTGAAATCAAAACACGCTACTGCTGGAAATAGTCGAAGTATTAGATTACATTCGATTACGGCAGTGTAAAACACCTTTCTATCGCAACAGACATCATATATTTGGGCTGACTCTCAGTTAGTTTGTGTTTTGTAAGTCGAGTAAGCTATCGTTCTTACGGAGAGTTTCATTGATAGCGAAGTCTGGAGAAAAAATGGTCAGAATGTTGTGCATATGAAAATTTCTTAGTGTATGTTTTCTTTTCAGATCGGTTGCACAGTATAGTTCCTATGCAGAAGGACGGCACGTCATGACCCCTTCCCTCTGAGCCTTGGCATTGGTATCACCCCCCATCGCTCGAACCGTGATTGTGGGTTCATAGGTAGGGTAACAACGCACCAAGACAGTATCTTCGGATTGGGTCACATACAGCACATAAACAGGTCTGCCTGCCAATACAGCACGGACAAGGCTGGGGGGTGTGGGGGCAGTTGCAACAAATCTTGGCTGATTCAGAGTTTGTATATTTGGCGTTTCAGATAAAACAGGCTTTGCTTGAAAAGATTGCAAACCGATCAGGACTAATGCTGTAAGAATGACCAGTGCAACAGATAATTTAACGGATAGTTTGAACATGATTTAATAATTTTAGTTTGGCTTTGCCAAATAGGAAAATGGATTCGCAATCTGTTGGGCTTTCCAACTTGCTGTCCCTGAGCCGACATACCGTATCCATGCTGTCAGAAGCCTTTCCCTTGTCTTAGCACGAGCAAATTAGTTTGCCGCCTTTGGCGCTGCGCTGCGCGCAATCGCTGAAGGTACTTGCTGTGAAACGTAACCTGGGGCTTTAATTAAATCGGCTGCTTTTTCGCCAATCATGATGGTGGGTGCGTTTGTATTTCCTGTAGTGATCGTTGGCATGATGGAGGCATCCACAACACGCAAGCCCTCAATTCCATGTACTCGTAGTTCAGGATCTACAACCGCCATTAGGTCAGTGCCCATTTTGCAAGTGCCCACCGGATGCCACACTGTACTGCAAGTTTCCCGGACGTAAGCAACGAGCGCTTCATCGCTCTGCTTGTCAGCACCTGGAGCAATTTCCTTACCGCGAAACTCATCAAAGGCACTTGCACCGAACAAGTTACGGAGTAATTTAATCCCTGCTAGTAGCTTTTGCACATCAGCTTCACTTTGGAGAAAGTTCATTTGAATCATCGGTGCATCTTTGGGGTCGGGGGAACGCAAACTGACACTGCCAATGTTTTGGGGATGAGTCAAACAAACGAAACTTGTGAAGCCTAAACCAGAGTGGGCATAACCAGGCGGTGCCAACACAACCGGACCAAAGAGAAACTGTAAATCTGGTGTAGCATCTAGATTACCCTCGGTATGCAAAAACAAGCCAGCTTCCGCGATACTACTGCTGCAAGCTGTGTGTAAATCCTGAGTTGCCTCGTGTGTCACGGACACAACAGGGTGGTCTTGGAGGTTTTGACCAACACCCGGCAAATCAGCCACTACCGGAATTCCCAAGGCTTGCAGGTGTTCTGCATCACCAATACCGGAAAGCATCAGCAGCTTGGGCGAATCGAATGCGCCAGCACTTAAAATCACTTCGGAGTTAACCCTGACCTGGTGCAGTGTGCCCTCGTGCAGATATTCCACCCCAACGGCGCGGGTACCCTCAAACAACAAGCGAGTGACTAACGCTCCTGTGGTTACAGTCAAATTGGGACGCTGGAGAATGGGCACAAGGAAGGCAGCAGCAGCACTATGGCGCTTACCATCCTTGATAGTTAATTGATAGAGTCCTGCTCCTTCTTGCTGCATCCCATTAGCATCTGGATTGCGGTCATAGCCTAATGCCACCGCTGCGTCTACAAAGCGTTGGGATACCACAGCAGGCGCAATCAGATCGGTCACGCTCAACTCTCCATCGACCCCGTGAAATTCAGACGCGCCTCGCTGTTGGTGTTCCGATTTCTTAAAGTAGGGCAAAACATCTTGGTAACTCCAACCGAGATTCCCCAATGACTGCCAGTGGTCATAATCGTGGGGATTGCCCCGCAGATAAATCATGATATTAATCGAACTGCTGCCCCCCAGAACTTTGCCACGGGGACAAAAGATTTTGCGGTTATTCAGGTATGGCTCTGGTTGGGAGAAATATGCCCAGTCCACCTCAGAACCCAGAAGGCTGAGGCATTGGGCCGGGATGTGAATCTCCGGTTTCGTATCAGGGATACCCGCTTCGAGGAGTAACACCGTTGTGTCACTGTCTTCTGTCAAACGGTTGGCGACAACGCATCCTGCCGAACCTGCACCAATCACAATGTAGTCATAGTGAGTCATAAAATTCTCTTTCTCTGTTGCCTGGAATGGATTTGCTATGTTCTCGTAGCACCGGAGGGTAGGGTTCCAGGCGGGCCAAGGGTTTCATCGCCCATCTCGGCGGAAATGCGTGCAAGCAGCGCCATATCCAGTGTTTCTGTCTCATCCCGCATCCCCATTTCTGTAATCAGCCGAGCAGGCCCGCTTGGTGCATTGATGACTAACCCGTGTGCTGGCTGATCGCTGTACACGGCGACCATGTGTGGTGTGCCAATAGGAATCAGGATGTTGTCACCAGCATTCAGCACGACCTTGTTCTCACCAGCAAAGACCGTGAACTCCCCGGACAGCACGTATAGTTGTTGTGAATAACGCGTGTGGCGATGGAGGGGTGTCTGTGACCCAGGAAGGGAGTATTCTTCGATCAGATCGTACTGACCTGCGGTAGTTGTGTGATCGGCAACGATGGTGAGACGAGAACCAAACAACCAAAGTGATTGTGACATGAGATTGCTGTTTTCTCCTTTTGGATAGGTATAAAGTTGATGTTTAATTGCTGTACTAATCAGAGTGGTCAATTGCTGCAAAGGTGCGATCGCTTCCAGCTGACGCTCCGCGCCATTGCCTGCTTTGTAGGTCGAGTTCTGTCATCTCTGCTTCAAATATTTTTCAAACCAGTTCAACGCAGTTGTACTGGCAATCTCAAAGCCCTCACCTTGAAAACCGTCAAAGTGTCCGCCCTTCAAGATTGTGAGAGACTTAGGCTCCATCGCACGCGCATGGACATCGGCGGTTATGTCGGCAGGTGAAAGAAAATCCTTCTCACCCGTAATCAGGCATAACGGGGTAGGAAAGATTGCTTCGAGGTGAGGAGCTGGTTCGTAATAAAGGCAGTGTTCAATCGATTCAAAGGAGATTCGATTCTCCCATCTTCCTTCGCTTGCGCTTTTGTTCGATTCAACCCAATTGAATGCCTCGGGTGTCGCAAGAAAGCTGGGTTCACCAACCGGAGCAACCAAAGGGAGGTAACTCACCTCTTTGGTTTGATACCGTTTTATCCGGTCAAGTAAAATTATTTTCGTGAGTTCCTCGAGTTGAAGTGGGGAAGCCACACGACGGGAGATGAGAAATGCATTCACCGTAGGCATCTGTGCCACGATCGCTTTCACTCGCGGATCGAATGCGGCCAGATGCAGCGCATGACCGCCGCTATAGGAGAAGCCCCACAGACCTATGCGCTCAGGGTCAACTTCGCTTTGTAGTTGAGTCCAGGTGATGGCATTGCGGAAGTCCTCATGTTGCTCTGTTGGAACCATTTGCCCACGAGGCTCTCCTTCACTGGCACCCTGGTAGCGATAATCGAACAGCGAGACGACGAACCCGGCTTGAACGAATTTCTCCGCAAACTGCGGCAATCCCATTTCTTTGGTCAAGCCAATTCCATGAGCCATAACAATGGCAGGATAGCGATCACCAGATGCAACTTGATCTGGAGTGTAAAACGTGACAGAACACTTTAGACCTTTACTTTCAAAACTGGTTCTTCTTTGCATAACTCCTTACCTTCTCATTTTTGGAATAGCTTCGGACGTAACGAACTAAAATTTATTTGTTTTCCATAATGATTTGCCCGTATTCTGGCTCACTTACGATTCGAGTGATCGTCTTAGCATTAATTACTGGCAGTCACAATAGCTGCCATCAACTGCTTAATGTTCCAGCGATCACTATATTTAATTCCATTAATAAACAGTGCTGGGGCAGATGTTACTCCACTGTGTAATCCACTTTCTATATCTTGATTAATGTGAGCTATATGTATTTGACTGGATATTTCTTGCAGAAATTGGGGAATATCGAGTCCTAGATTATTGGCATACTCCACAAGATCACCGTTTCCTAACTCTTGTTGATGGGTGAACAAAATGTCGTGCATCTGCCAAAATTGACCTTGGGTCCCTGCCGCTTGGACTGCTTCAGCTGCACGTTGAGCATAAGGATGTATTTGCGGCTGCGGAAAGTGGCGAAATACAAAACACAAGTCATTGGCCTGTTGCTGGATTGCTTTAATTAATTGGTGAACTTCGCCACAAGTGGAACACTGGTAGTCACCATATTGGACGAGTGTCACTGAAGCACTCACCAATCCCTGAATATGATCTTGTTCTGAAATCGGCACAAGCAACCGATTATAATCACCAAGACTCATGAAAGCACCTCTAAGGAAAGGAGTGCAGCAGGTAAAGACAGATGATTGCTATGAAACTTTTTTCAAAATTGGATAGATTGATTTGGCTCTGTTTTCTGTTGCATACACTCAATTTACAGGGTTGACTCGATTTTGTCGCTGAGAAAAACTTCAGTTGATCATCTGACAAATTTGACAGCTAATAAACTGACAAATTTGACAGGTATGACCTTTTTTTAATTAAGAATCAAAAGTTAAAAATTAAGAATAATAATAATTTTTAATTAATCCTTCGCCTCAAAGCCCCCACCCTGACGCTCGCGGACTCGCTCTAAGCGTAGCTATGCCGCAGGCTTTACGCTACGCTATCGAGAATTAAAAATGCAAAATTAAGATTTGTTTATTCAATTTTTAATTAATAATTTTTAATTTTTAATTGGAGCAAAGCGACTTGACGCTACAAGCTAACAATACCCCGCCTTAATGCAACGATCACAGCCTGAGTGCGATCCTCCACACCCAGCTTACTTAAAATATGATTCATATGAAAACTGACAGTGCGTTCAGTAATATATAGAGCTTTGCTAATGGCTTGAGTACTCTTGCCCGTTGTAATGAGTTGAAGCACCTCCAACTCGCGATCGCTCAATTCTGGACTTGCCATGCGCTCTAAAAGTTTGGCACCAACGCGGGGTGGAATATGCTTGTATCCTTTATGAACGGCGCGAATTGCGGACAGCAATTCTTCTGGCTCGGCATCCTTGAGTAAATACCCTTTAGCTCCTGCCCGCAATCCCTGATAAATATCTTCATCGCCCTCGTAAGTTGTCAATACGATGATCTGAGCAGCAGGAAACTCGGTGCAGATGGCAGTAATTGCAGCGACTCCATCCATTTGGGGCATTCGCAAGTCCATCAAAGTTGCATCTGGCTGTTTTTGACGAAAGACAGCGAGTGCCTCCTGACCATTCCCAGCTTGTCCAACAACTTGGATATCTGGCGCTTCTTCCAGCATTGCAACCAAACCCTGACGTACAACGGGATGATCGTCTACAACCAGAACACGAATGGCATTAGGTTGACTCATGATGGTTTTCCTGCTGATTCACGGACACTGCAATTTCTGTTCCTTGTCCGGGGGTACTGTGGATCTGGATCTGTGCTCCAATGAGTTCGGCACGTTCTGCCATCCCTAATAAACCAAAGCCATTGTGACTAGAATCTCGATCAATTGCAAATCCCTGTCCATCGTCCTTGATTCGTAATATGGACTGCGTGGACTGATAGATTAGTTCAACACGAATTTCAGTTGCTATAGCATACTTTAAGGCATTAGTCAATGCTTCTTGTCCAATCCTTAACAGATTATTCTCCACCTCTGAGGGTAGCGGATAGGGCATGCCGATAGCTTCACACATAATTTTTATACCTGTGGATGATTCGATCTCGCTTGTCAGATGTTTGAAAGCGCTGAGTAAATCACTATTTTCTAACAAGTAGGGACGGCGTAGCGCCTCTACAGAGCGCCGTGCCTCTGAGAGTCCAGTTTGGGCTAAGTTCTGGACTTGAGCCAGGTGAGCCTGAGCTTTTTCTGGGTCTACTGTTATCTTGTTCGCAGCAGTTCTAGCGTGAATGATAACACCCGTGAATGACTGCGCTAGTGTATCGTGAATTTCTCGCGCCATGCGATTGCGTTCTTCCAGAATTGAGGCTTCTTCGGCACGTTTGCGTTCACGCAGTGCTGCGTTACGCAGTTCGCTAATATCAAGAATCACACCCAACATTCGCACAGGCTGTCCGGCTGCGTTATAAATGCCTCTACCTCTGCCAACTAACCAGTGAATATTACCATTCGGGTAGATGACTCGATATTCCGCTTCAAAATCGGTATGAGTTGCTAGAGCTGCTGTAGCAGCTTGCTCGACCCGATGAATATCTTCTGGGTGAACGCGATCGCGCCATGCCTGATAGCTGCTCTCAACTTCACCGGGTACTAACCCCAGCAATCGAGCGTGGTTATCGTTCCAATGTGTTGTATTCTCAACGATATTCCAGCTCCAACTGCCAATATGGGTGAAATCCATCGTCAGCCTGCGTTGCTCTTCACTTTGGCGCAGGGCGTTTTCAATTCGCTGACGCTCTTTAATCTCCTGAGAAAGCAGCAAAGTCCGCTCAGTTACTTGTTGCTCCAACGTTTGGTGGTAATCGGCTAGCAGTTTCTCTGCTTGTTTACGCTCGGTGATATCTTGAAAGGCTGCGATCGCATAGCCTACATTACCCTGTTCGTCAAATACTGGAGTTCCCCAAACCTCGACTGGAATGGTTGCGTTATTTTGGTGAATTTCCAGATCGTCAACTGTGGTGCATTCACCACTCAATGCCCGAATAGCTGGTAGTTTCTCAGTTGGATAATTTTGATCTGTTCCCGCCAGATAAAATTGATAAACCTCTGGGATTTGCTCCGGTGCCACAGAAGGATCAATCCCTTTACCCATTAGCTGAATTCCCCGTTGATTGACGTAGTAAATGTGACCCGCCGCATCCAATACTCCAATGCCTACCGGAACAGCTTCTAGAAATTGTTTCATTCTACTTTCGCTAGCGCGTAGCTTTGAGTAGAGTCTGGCATTTTCAATGGCGATTGCTGCTTGGGATGATAACAGATTCAAGACCCGCGTTCGCGTAGCGTCTCCGAAGGAGACTCGCTCTGGTGTAAATACTCCAGCCGCTAATTTGTTTTCTAGATACAACACGCCCACTAACTTACCTTGATTCAGTAGAGGCAAACATAAGATTGATTGAATTTGATTGTGTTGAATATATGGCTCATGAATAAAATTACCTTCACGAGTAGCATCATTTAAAATGACACATTCATGAGTACGAATAACATAATTAATAATTGATTCAGGTAGATGATTTGCAGTTGGGATAGATTGCAGTAATTGTGTAGCATAGGCATTCTCACCATCCTTGAGTTCACCAGACGCTTCAATCACCCATTTTCCTGAGTTTTCTAAAATTAGAAAACCTGTTTGTGCGCCAGCATTTTCGATTAATATCTTCATCAAGGAACGAAGCAACTGATCCAGTTCAATTTGACTCGAAATTGCTTGTGATGCTTTCATCACCGCCGCCAAATCTAAAGCGATATCTGAGCTACTAGAGTTGGTTTCAGAAGTTGTGCGGATTGGCGTATAAGCCACGCCCGACGACTGAGGAAAAAACTGTGGATAACAAGTTTCTAAATCTTTGACCTTCGCAGTTGCTCCCCAGCGATCGTAGCAGTAATGTGCTTCTTTCATGTAAGTTTGGGCAAACTTTTCCCGACCACGAGACAGGTAGAACTTGGCAGCCAACTCGTATGCTAAGGCTTCTTCTTGAAGATACTTGTTGTCTCTAGCACCAATAATTGCTTGTTCGTAAAACTCCTCTGCCTCAAGTAACTGCCCCAAAACTCGTGCTATCTCTGCTTGCACCAAATGATATCTATGCAAACAATTCATTGGTGCATAATGTGCCCATTGCTTCATTTTCTCCTGGTTAAGGGCAACGTTTTTAAGAATTTCTTCTTGCTCTTGAGCGTTGCTCCCGGGGTATGTTGCAAGTTTTGCCAAAGCGCTATAGAAGTGGTACACAGGGATAAGGGGTGTTGAAATGACGTTGATCGCATAACGTTCCGCTATGGCTGCGTTCTCAGATGCCTGAGCATATTCAGAAAATAGATAGCACAGGAAAAGTTTATTGAAATGGACATGAAAGATTGCGGTTCCATCGTTTGCTATTTGATGGCGTGGCAGACTATTCTCCTCATTGTAGGCTTCTCCAATCAGATGGGATGGATTGGCCGAGAGTCCCATCAAATTTAAGACAGACTGTTGATAGATTTGATTCCAGGTGAGTGATGTCGTCTGTTTAATTTGACGGATTGCTTCACAGTACCTTGCCATCTCACGTTCAACTTCCACAAGTTCCTTGCCAACGATAAAGAATTGGAGGCAGTAAGTGAAAGCGCCATAAGCAGCAAACTCTAAATCTCCAGTTTCCAGGCCACTTTGATAGGTCTCCAGGAATGGCTTCGATGTCTCCCGAACATGCTCTTTCCAGTGACTGATGAAGTTAGCAACCATAAACGATGTTCTAGCTTTAAGCGAATGGATGTTCAGATGGGGTAACAGTCTTAATGCAAGCTGTCCAAACTGGTAGCCAGACTCAATGTTTCCGACTATCCCACAAAGAATTAACCCAAAGTTAGCATAGGCAAAGGGAGATACAAACGCATTGCCATACTCGATTGACAAGTTGACCTGTTTAGACACAAGTAGGGGCATCAGATCAGGAACCGCGATATAGGCAGCAATCGTCACACTGGATAGGATTTGCATTGCTGCCAACTTGTCTGGTTCGGCCATTTGGGGCAAATGGATCAAGTCTTCAATCGGTTTTGAACCAAAAAGTGATGTGATTGCGTCTAGTTCAAGCTGAATATCCAACTGACTTGGCTGTTCACAAAACCTGATTCCCAGTTGCTGTAAAACCTGCAATGCTGTATTGATCGCTTTTAAGAGATGGTTCTGCGCGATGTAAGTTTGGATTTTAATGTCATAAATTTTTACGGTATCAATAATTGTTTGAGCTGATTGTAGAACGCTCGCCGCCCAGGATTCTACCTGCTCAAAATCACCACACAAGTAAGCGACTTCTGTTATTTCTAAATGTAAATTTAATGCCAAATCATAATCTGTTTGCCAGCTAGACGCTCCTAGCCATTTCCTTGCTGTAGCTAAATAGTTTTTTGCCGTAGTATACGCGATCGCCCCTTTTGCTTTCTGACCTGCGATTAAATTTAATCTGGCAATTTCGTTTCGTTCTTGCTGATCTGTGACTAGCTCAATTCCATGATTTAAATGATCTACAATTTCAAACAGCCTGTTTGTTAGTCGCTCTAGTGAGGTTTCCTCTAAGAGATTGCGACCGATTTGGAGATGAACAACTTGTTTGTGTGACTCCTCGATTAAGGCATAAGCTGCTTGCTGTACGCGATCGTGCAAAAACCTATATTCTTGAACTAACAAGTTTTCATCTAATTCAGATAGGGGTTGAACTAATCCAGCTTGGATAGCTGCCAACAAATCTACAGAAACCGCTTTATCGGATTGCTCACTAACGATCGCTAACGTTTCTAAATCAAATTCAGCTCCAACACAAGCGGCTAAACAAAGAATTCGCCGTGTTTCATTTGGCAATTTCTTCAACTGGTGAAGCAGCAACTCCACCACATTATCGGTAATATTTTGGGCTTGAATTTGAGCAATATCCCACTGCCAGCTTAACTGTTTCGCATTAAAGATTAACAGATTTTCGCTATACAGCATTCGCAAAAATTCACCGACAAAGAAAGGGTTGCCTTCGGTTTTTCGTAACACTAATTGGGCTAAAGAACGAACGGTGTCAATATTGCGACCTAGCGTCTCGGCAATCAGTTGACTCAAGGGTTCGAGCGTTAAGGGTGCTAAGGTAATCTCCTGAAGTACTGCCCCTTGGTTTCGTAGTTCTAAGAGCGTTAATACTAGTACAGGACGGCGGAAATAAACCGAGTATTAAACAGCCAAAACTTTACCCTTATATGTCCACTTGAAAGGTTTAGCCATTGTTTGATTAAAGTAGTCAATAAAAGCAAGAATTCTAGTTTTGA
>JAHHHS010000133.1 GCA_019359215.1 Nostoc indistinguendum CM1-VF10
CTATACAGTCGGCACGTCAATATGATGTGCCATTAACAATCCACCTTGCAGAAACACAAACCGAAGTTCAAGACATCCAACAACGCTATAATGCCACCCCAGTACAACACCTAGAAAATCTTGATTTTTTAGAGCCGCGAGTATTTGCTGCTCACGTAGTCTGGCCTAACAAAAGTGAAATCGCTCTGATGGCACAACGTGGTGTTGGTGTCATTCATAATCCTGAATCAAATTTGAAGCTGGCTTCTGGCTTTGCACCAGTTCCAGCAATGTTGCGGGCGGGAATTAAAGTTGGTCTGGGTACGGATGGTGCTGCATCGAATAATGATTTAGATATGTGGGAAGCGATTCGTCTTACCGCCCTCATTCATAAAGGTACAACTCTCGACCCCACCGTTTTACCAGCCAAGACAGTTTTACGGATGGCAACTTTGGGAGGTGCAGAAGCTCTCGGTTTAGCAAATAAAATTGGCGCAATTAAGGAGGGACTTCAAGCAGACTTAATTCAAGTAGATCTCACGTCCGCACACCTGACTCCTGTTTACGATGTGATTTCCCATCTGGTTTATGCAGCCAAAGCCCAAGATGTTGATACTGTAATTGTAGATGGAAAAGTTATTATGTCTGGACGTAGGGTACTTACGGTAGACACTGAGCAAATTCGGCGTGAAGCTATCAGGATTGGTAAACGAATTAAAGCCGAGTTACGACCATCGAATTAACTCTTGTTTTGAAATATCACCAAACCAAGTTTTTTCTAATCGGTCGAAAACATAAGAAGACGTTGCCGTTGACGCTAATGTCCCTCAAAGAGAAGGCATCGCCTCACTCAAACATTTCACAATTTTAGGCAGACACAAAACTCTACTCCCGCACCGGAAACCACCGCATCATCTCCGTAACCGCAACTGCCTCAGCTGATGGAGTGTACACCACCTCACCTGACATCGCAATTACAATCCTGTTTTTTTGCGCCTACTCAAACCACGCGATCACCTACGGTGGGGATACTGTTGGCGAATATAATACATAATTGTGTTTTCAAGTATTACTTAAGCTCAAACCTTCAATCTATCGTTGCGGCTTTTAGTTGTAACACTTTTGTTTATGCGTTTGTAACACTTTCGCCAACAGTATCAGCATCTAAACGGAAATTACACGATTGTCGGTTCAAGACCAAAAAGCCATCACGTTATATCAATATATGTAGCCAGTAATTACACGTAATGGTTCTTTTGTTGAATGCTGTCACCATTAGCTATACTTATCTCGGTTATTCAAACACCGACCGACTGAAGCACCCCCGTGTGATTGGATGATAGGAGAGTTCGGCAATTCGATTTTCTTGTACTACTTGCAGTAATAAGAAGGTGAAATTCTGCCAGACGATTTCAGTGGTGGAATGGTTGTCTCCGAGTGTGTTGCTCAAAATGGGTATAGCTTGTAAAAAGAGTAGTTCAGCTTCACCGTACCGTCTTTGCCAACGGTAGAAGGATGCCAGATTATTGAAGGCTATTGCCATATTTGGATCAGCATTGCTGAGATGCTTCTTAAGAAGCATCTAAAATTCAGTGAGCTTGATGGCTTTCAGCGCCCATAGAGGTAATTGCTCTGCAAACTGCCGATCCAGGGGGAAGTGTCCTACCAAAAGCCGAAAATAAATCGGTCCGTAGAGAATGTCGATCACTAGCTCTGGATCGAGGTTCGGATTGAATTCGCCACTCTCGATACCCTTTTGAAGGATGGCTTTAACCGCAGCACGACGGGGATAGATAAAGCGATCGCGGTAACTGGCTAGGGCATCTGGATCTGCCTGTCCCTCTGCAATAATTTGCGCCACGATTCGACCATAGTCCCCTGAAAATGTTTGCACCAGAGAAGCCATTTGCACTTTGATTGCTTCCGTTGCTGATAAATCTTCTGGGAAAGGCGTGACAGATAGCACATTTTCTACGAAGGCATCCATAACCACCGCTACTTTACTAGACCACCAACGGTAAATCGTCGTTTTGCCTACACCCGACTCACGGGCAATCGCCTCAATGGACAAGTCTCTGAGGGTTGTTGTTTTGAGCAACGTCCAGGTTGCGTTCAAAATTGCCGCCCTCGATTCTTCTGAGCGGGGCCGTCCAATCTGTTTGGTATCAGAGGTTTTAGGCATTTTTCAAATTAGTACTTGACATCTGGTTTTTATTCTAATACGATACGTATCATAAATAAAGATACGCAACGGCGCGAAACTAAAAGGAGACGGGTGATGCGAGGCATCTATTCTGAAGCATTTCATCGAGAACAAACAGAGTGTCGAACCATTGCAACTGCTAGGCAAATTGCCCCTCGCACTCAACCGCCCCGTTACAAGATGTTCTTGCTGACTTGGCTTGCCATTTATCCCTTGATTACAGGCATTTATCTGCTATTTGGCAATTTCTTAAGTGCTTTGCCGTTGTTGCTTCGCACCCTGTTACTGACTGGAGTTCTAGTTTATCTAATGACCTATCTCGTCATGCCGCATCTGACAAAGACATTCCATAAATGGCTGTTTAAGCCCTAAACGAAATTAATCTAACTAGCAATAGGCTCCCCAAAGTTCATGCCAATGGCATTTAGAAGTAAACCATCTAATTTCAAATACTGAGGAGATTAACAATGACTACGCTGACTACTGTTACAGACCAACCCGGACAGAATGTAGAGCCTCGCCAACAAATCCAACAGCTTACCCAACAGTGGGTGAAGCTCTGGAGTCCTAAAGACAAAGCCTTTGGAGAAGGCTTTGAGCAAATCTTTGCTACAGGTGATAACGAAATTTTGGTGTTTGATAATTTCGATGGCTCGGTCGTTGTCCTCCACAGTTTGCAAGAGTATCTTAATACTTGGATACCTGTGATGCAGCAGTTCACCTTTTGGGAGATTGCGATTGAGGAAAATTTAGAGATTTCTATCAGTGGCGATCTAGCCGTTACAACTTTTTCCTTCGTTGGTGGCGGACGAAGTAAAGACGGACAGGATTACAAACTGCGTCAGCATGGCACTCATGTTTGGAAACGTATAAACGGTCAATGGCGACTCGTTCACGAGCATTTAACAGTAGGAGATACACCTTAAATAACAGTGCGAGCGCATCGATCACTTTTGTGCTTTCACAGTATGAATAACAACGAATCTAGGCGTTGCTGATTGGAATATTTTTTGCCTCACACAGAGAATAAGAGTTTAAGAGATTGAATTTTAAATCTTCATCCTCATATTCAGCAACGTCCAAATCTAATAAGGTAATGAATATGACTCGAGTAAATCAACTCACTCCAAATCCGACTCCCAACAGTTTTAGTTCTATGCAAATCGATCACGTTTGCTTAAATGTGCCGAACTACTCAGAAACGCTTCAGTGGTATCAGGAAAAGCTTGATGCCACAATCACACAAGAATGGAATGTTGATGTCTTTCCCGATCTCAAACTGGCTTACTTGGACGTATATGGCTTTCGGATCGAAATCGTCGGCAGTACTCAATCTCTAGCTGGAATGCCAACAGCTCAAAGCTTTGGAGAAGGGTTACGCACCAGTGGTATTGGTCACTTCTGTTTTCGGGTGGATAATGTCGATGCGGTTTTAGCAGAACTTAATCGCCGGGGTGTACCAACCTTTGTACCTCTTGGTAGCTATCCCGATGCAGGGGTTCGCCTCTGTTTTATTCAAGATAACAATGGCAACCTCATCGAGTTTGTCACCCCGTTGTAATACTAATTTGTAATTCGTAATTCCGAAAGTTCTACAGAATTTGGGTTTGGGCGTTTGATTCTGTTGCCGGACTTTAGGGAATTGGTACAAAAGAGAACCAACAATTGAGGCAAAAATAATGAATAGGGCTACATCGGTTTCTACTACATTTGCGATTGGTGGTGATTTACTGGTTAACCGAATGGGTTATGGTGCAATGCGGCTGACCGGACAACCTGGTAACTTTGGCCCTTATGCTGACTGGGAAGCTGGGCAAAACCTGCTTCGCCGTGCTGTTGAACTGGGTGTAAACTTTATTGATACTGCCCAAGCCTATGGGCCTGGTTTCAACGAAGAACTAATTGCCTCAGCTTTGTATCCGTATCCATCCAATCTAGCGATCGCTACCAAAGGTGGAATTGACAAACCTACACCAGATAATATCCGTACCAACGGTAGCCCCGAAAATCTGCGGCGTGGTTGTGAGGCAAGTTTGCAACGGTTGAAAGTTGATCGCATTGACCTGTATCAACTGCATCGCCCCGACTTGAATGTGCCGTTTGCCGAGTCAGTGGAAGCACTTGCCGAACTCCAGCGCGAAGGCAAAATTCGCCATATTGGCTTGTCAAATGTCACACTCACTCAGTTAGAAGAAGCTCAAAAAATTGTGGCGTTCGCTTCTGTGCAAAATCGCTTCAGCATTCGCGATCGCACCCATGCCGATATTCTCAACTATTGCACGCAACATAATATTGCCTTCATTCCCTACGGGCCACTCGACGCGCATCCCCTGAAACACGGTACACCCCTAGCCAATGCAGGTGGAAGTTTGCAAGAAATCGGCGTGAGGCATGGCGTGAAGCCCAATCAAATTGCTTTGGCATGGCTGTTACATTATGCACCTAACATAATTTTGATTCCAGGTACAACCACCATCAGCCATCTAGAAGAAAACATTGCTGCTGCTTCTATTAAGTTGACTAATGACGAGATGCAAGCTGCAAGTGAGTTTTTGTAAATAAACAAATACCAAGCACAATTGTGGAATTAACAAAGGAAATAAGACCAATCATGAGTACTCAGCCCACTATTCTCGTTCTTGGTGCAACAGGCAAAGTCGGTGCAAAAATCGCACAGATTTTAGCCCAATCAGGTGATGTCAAAGTCGTTGCAGGAGTGCGTTCTCCTAACAAGGCCAAAACACTCGAAGCCATTGGTATCGAAATTCGACATCTGGATCTTGATCGCCAGGAAACCCTCGCACCTGCCCTAGCAGGAATTGATCGCGCCTTGCTCCTCACGGGTTACACCGTGGATATGCTCAAGCAAAGCAAAGCCTTTCTCGACACTGCCAAACAAACTGGCGTTGAACACATCGTTCATATTGGAGCATCTGGCGCACCGACTAACGAAGTTGCTCACTGGGGTTGGCATCAGTTGATTGAAAAATACATTGAAGCACTGGGATTTAGCTTTACACACTTACGTCCAGAGGCTTTTATGCAAAACCTTCTGGGCTTTGGCTGGCTCAAGTTAGGCGTTTTGACCAATTACATTGCCAATACTCGGTGGAGTTGGGTAAGTTGTGATGATGTGGCACTAGTTGCCGCAGTAACCTTACGTCGTCCTCAGGAACATCGAGGGCAGATCTATCCCCTTGGCTATCAAGCCGCAACAATGCCAGAGATTGCTAAGGAGCTAACGGAGATTATTGGCAAGCCGTTTCAAGTAGATAACCACTCGCCAGAGGAATTTTTAGAAACGGTGTTAAAAGCAGGCGGCGATCCTGCTTACATGCAATGTATCTACCATCAATTGAAACTGAACATCGCCAATGCCATTCCTCAAGCTGATGCAACCTTTGATAATTTTGAACAGATTACAGGACAAAAGCCAACGACTTGGCGATCGCTAATTCAACAAGAGCGATCGTCCTTTTTATACTAGTGTAGAGCAACAAATTATTTGACCAGAGCGAAATATTGTTTGTCACCAATCTCAATCCTTCCATATCGTCTGTTCAAACAATTTCTACAACTTCATGGCAGCAACCCTAAAAATTAGCCTTTTGACTAAAGCTTGCAGGTGTGGAGGAAGAACTTGACTTTTAATTTGTCGCTACCGTCAAATAATTTGTTGCTCTACAACTTTTGATGGTAAATTCGCTGGATTCTCAGCTAGTAGAACTGCCCGGCAACGGCGCAGCCCCTTTAAAGCGTTGTAGTCTGCGATCGCGGTGTGAAGACAAAATAACGCACCCTTATCTTTTATCCGGCAAAAACTACGATAAAAACTACTTTCCTTGATACATAACACTTTCACCAACATGCGATCGCGGAGGGTGCATGTTGGCAACGGAATAGTTTCTATTACGCTGCCGATAAATTTTGCTTGTCTTGGTATCGCCTTTGATGCGTCATCCAAGCGATAACCATTTACAGGGTGCTAACTTCCAGTTATAGTTAGCCGTAACTTATTATAGGCACAATGCAACTATAACTTTGACTTGGTGCAAAGATAGTTTACATTGAAGGGGAAAAGGGGAATGGGTAAGGGGCAAGGGAAGAAGAACAAACCTTTCCCCACAAGGTATAAAGCTCCTATTTTTAAATCTGGAGAACAAAAAAGAAGATAATACCTGCCACGTAGTGCGATAACGGGAGCAGGGTGCATATCTTGAAATCCCTGTTTTAAATATGCGCTCCCTTTCCCCCTTCCAGGCATTGGCTTAAAATTTGGATGAGTAAAGTTGGGAGAAGATAGGTATTAATAATTGCACAGAAATAACAAGGTACACCAAATCGATGGAAAATACGAGTCTCTTGCTGAAGAATTTATTAATTGTGTACAAATCTGGGCGTTGCATAGTAGAGGGATGAATTGAGGTGTTCTACTCTGTATTGTCCATACTGTGAGTCTACCGAGATTAGAAAAAATGAACTAGATTACTGATATTTAAGTGCTTAAATGTTCATCTCATCGTCACCATTACTTACAATTTTATTGAGCCTGTAATGAAAAAATTAAAGAGGTTACCCCTCTTGAGACAGCCTCTTTGTACAAAAACAATCAACCTTTTTAAAAAGCAGCAGCAAATTCCTTTGCAAAATCTGTCATCTTTACTTTTCCCATAATGGTTGGTCTATTGTGGTAATAATCCTCTAACAATATGCCGCTATGAACCCCGGCATACATTTCAACCAAACCCGCAGCAATATTTGGGTTCATCCCTAACGCTTCTAAACCACTTTGCATTTGTTCGCTGGGAATAATAATCCATTTCAAATCAGGCTTTCCAATAGCTGCACCTAAAATAGTTGCAGTTTCGTTGCCGGTACATTCGTCACTTGCTACATACCGCACTTTGCAGCCAACAAGCGGTGTTTCAAGTTCTTCAGCAATGGCAGCAGCAATATCTATGGGGGAAACCCATACATCCTTATCATCTGCACCGTAATTTGCCGCAATAACGCCCTGGGTTTTGATCATTTCTACATAGCCATATAAATTGTAGTAGAAAGCAACGGGACGCATGAAGGTGATGGCAACATCCGACAGATTACTCATGATACCTTCTCCTTTATGATGACCGAGAATAATACCTGAACCTTTCTCTAAATGAGCACCAATGCTACTGAGGTAAACCACACGCTTTACGCCCGACTGCTGAACGGCTTGTGCATAGTTATTGGCGATTCTTTGATAATACGCCAATAGGTTAAGGTTCTGATCGAAGTAGTTGTTTGGCGGTATCATACAATACACACCATCTGCACCAGTAAAAGTAGTCGTGAGAAAACCAACGTCTTCCAATGAGCCGATGGCTGCGGTGGCATCCAAGGCTTCAATGTCTTTTTGCTTTTCGGGTTTGCTGCTGATAACCGTAACTGTATGACCTTTCTGCACTAACTCTTGTGTCAGCGGCTTGCTGATGTTTCCAAGCGAACCTGTCACTATAACTTTCATAGATAAACCTTCCTTAAAGCATGATGTGATCTAAAAATTTTGATCGTTGTAATCTCAAGTGTTTGAGCGCGAAGTCAGTATTTCTGTGCGGATGGTCGCACTACAATTTCGTTCACGTCTACGTTAGCGGGTTGCTCCACAGCGTAGGCAATGGCATGGGCAATCGCTTCGGCGGGGAGTAGATCGATGCGGAATTGTTCGATCGCCGCTGACTTATTTATTGGGATGTATTTATCGTATGTTTAAGGGCAAGAGTTTTAAATACACAAACCTCGATATTTATTGCCTAATCCTCCAAGTAAAGATTTCGAGACTGAAATAAAATGTTCTACAATGCCCACATGACGATGATTGAATGAGGCAAAAGCGCTATGACAATCGAAACAATCGCCGATCAATGTAGAGAACTAGCGGCACTCATAACTCGCCATACCATCTGCTTTGCCGATGGGCTTCATCCAACGGAGATCGATCGACTAGATTTTGCACGGGAGTCTTCTGTTGCGACGCTGCTACATAGCGTCGTTGAACCGATGCTGGTGATCGTGGTGCAGGGAAAAAAAGCAGCCTTGCTAGGTGAGGAAACCTATCATTATGGCGCGGCTCAATATCTGGTTGTTTCGGTCGATTTGCCGATTAGTGGATTTATTGTTGAGGCAAGCGAAGCGCAACCGTATTTAGGATTTAAGTTGAATCTCGATCCGCTCCAACTTTGTGACATTATTGCCGCCGCACCCAATATGCGGGTGAATAACAAAGACACTTCTGTCAGAGGTTTCTTCGTCAGCACTGCCGAGGTTTCGTTGGTCGATTGCGCCCTCAGACTGACACGGCTATTGGATACACCGCGAGACATTCCAATTCTGGCACCGATAATCAATCATTCGTGAGATTCATTACCGTCTTTTGATGGGCGAACAAAGTGAAGCTGTTCGTCAGATTGCGACATCGGGTAGCAATATGCAGCGCATCGCGGCGGTGCTCACACGGATTAAGACTGATTTTACTGAACCGCTGCGGATTGAGGAGCTGGCAAGGCAAGCGAAGATGTCTCCTGCCTCGTTTCATCACCATTTTAAGCAAGTGACCTCCATGAGTCCGTTGCAATATCAAAAGCAATTGAGACTATTAGAAGCGCGTCGCCTGATGATGGTCGAAAAATCTACTGCGGCAAATGCTGCCGATCGGGTGGGCTACGAAAGTCCCTCACAGTTCAGCCGCGAATACGCTAGGATGTTTGGCGCGCCGCCAATTAAGGATATTGATCGTTTACTCTCAACTGGCCAAGTTAATTGACATGTAATATAGCTATCCCTACAACTAAATGAGGTCTACTTGCTCGATGATATGCGGTTAGATTGCAGTAGTTGGTCATCAAGGCATTACATGGTAGTTCTCCTGGGTATCTAGTGTAAAAATGCCAATTTGACTGCATTTCAAGTACATCCTGTGTGTTTTAAGCCTGTTTCATTCCCCGAAGGGGTATGCTCCAATTCGTAATTACTAATGACGCTCCTCCTTCGCTAACGTAATTCGTCACATTGCTCGAACTATGCGCGAACGTTTAATATCCCCGATTGGAGGCGCACCAAACAGACGGGAATATTCACGGCTGAACTGGGCGTTGCTGAATCAAAGTATGAATTATGCGATCGCCTGAAGCTTGCGGGCACATAGCGCCCGCAGCACGTCTGTACCATACTTAAGATAATGTATAACTAATCGAATTGAATATCTAAGCATTTCCTCTGATTTAGAATAACAAAAAGTCTTACGATGCAATCGAGCTAAATAATGCCTTAAACGACTATTTTCTCCTTCCACTCTAGTCATATAGGTTTTACTAACAATATGGTCTTCATTACTAATAAAACAAGGGTAAACAGGATATCCATCTGTCACATAAAAATAAGAATGCCAACAGCTTATAATCTGCCAGAGAACTTTAAAAGTTTCTGAGCTTCTATCGCCTAAAACCCAAGCTAAAATACCTGGAATATGTTTATTTACTGCTGTCCACAACCAAATTTTTTTTTTACCGACAAAAGTTTCTAGCTCGTCTACTTGGGTAATTTCGGGTATTTCATCATAATCAGGACTATTGGGTAAAGATTTACCAGCCTTTTTTACCCAATTTATTATTGTTGTATGATGTACCTTCTTGACTCGTTCTATTGCACGAAAGCCAGAGCCATTTACATACATTTCTAGACATTCACTGCGAATTTCTTCTGAATAACCTTGCTGTTCGTAAGAGTCGATAAATTGACGACCACAAATCACACAGATGTGATGAAAGTTTACCATTTTTCCTACCGTTCTTGCGGATATGAGTTGATCCACACTTTGGACATTGCATAGCGATCGCTTGAATTCATACTTCAATTATGCAACGCCTTTTTTCTAATCCAACAGTCATCTTCTCTTATACCAATTTAAGATGAAGCTGCATATAATAGGGAGAAGCAAAGTCGGTAAGTTGATAGACCCATGAGCCGCCCATTTAAGATTGAAATCGCTGAAAGCGAAGAGGAACTAAAACAACGCCTACAAACAGTGTCTTCAGGAATCCAGAAAGAAAAATTACAAATGTTGTGGTGGCTGGCGAGTGGTCAAGTCAATCAACAGCAAGAAATTGGAAAACGTTTGGCTAGAGATACTTCAACAGTAACAAGATGGTTGCAGAAGTACAGAACGGATGGGCTGTCTGGCTTGCTAGAAATTAAAAAAGCACCCGGAGCAAATCGAAAAATCAACTCCGAGGCACTCGCTGCACTCAAGCAAGAACTGGAAACAGGTAAAGGGTTTAGTAGTTACGGTGCAATAGTTGAGTGGTTGAAAAAAGAACATGGACAAGACATAGAGTATGCAACGGTTTATGCGTGGGTGAGATATCGATTAAAAGCAAAACTAAAAGTCCCTCGTCCTCAAAGTCACAACCAAGACGAGAAATTGGTATCTGAGTTTAAAAAAAACTCGGCATCATTCTTAATTGTCTAGAAGAACATCTAGCACCCGGCAAGTGTGTTCGCTACCTGTGTCAGGATGAAACAAGGGTTGGACTAAAAACTCTCACAGGCAAAGTGATTACAGCTTCAGGTGTTAAACCCACGGTTGAGGTGAAATGGCCGAGGGACAATTTTTGGATTTATGGTGCAATTGAACCATTAACTGGAGACCACAACATTACGAGTATCCGAAGTTGAATGGCGAGTGTTTTCAACAGTTTTTGGACTTGCTATCTCAACAATTAGGTAGGGATTACGCTATTTTACAGGTTGACCAAGCACCTGCTCATACAAGTTCAGCGATTTATTGGCCAGAAAATATTATTCCTCTGTTTCAACCACCTTCAGCACCTGAACTCAATCCGATTGAAAGACTTTGGCAGCTCCTCAAAAAACCACTCAAGAATCAACTTTTCTCTTCTTTACAAGCTTTACGCGAGCGCATCCAAGAAATATTTGAACAACTTACATTTGATCAAGTAATTTCTGTCTCTTCTTATAACTTTATCCTAGAAGCTCTTTTCTATGTAGCTTCACATTAAATTGGTATAACCCTTTTTTGAGCTATTAAACCTTAACCATAAATTCATAAAACTTTAACTATTAAGAAATTTCTTCTTAATAGTACCTAAATAACTTGATATTAGATACATTTTAAATGCTTCTTTACAACCTCAGTTGTCATAGCAAGCTTTGTTTGTGTACCTGAGGCAGTATGTTTTGGACTTTTTCCTTTATCGTAAATGTCCTCCAGACTTCTAGTTGAAGGACGATTCGGATATTTGAAATACTCCCAGAAATTAATAAATTGGAATCAAGGAGAAAATTCTCATGGCTCTTTATGGCTATACAATCGGAGATGTTGATAGCAATCCTGTGGCTGGAACACAATTCGCAGTTTACCGCTTTCCTATAAGCCCATTGAGTTTCATTAGTATTCCTCAGTTAGTAAGTCGGATCAATGCTGCGAATATTCAGAACAACGGCTTAGAGGGATTAGGAACTAACCCCAGTACTGGAAGGGTAAGTGCCGTTAATGAAGCACAAGCATCCGGTTCAACAGCAACAATTGATCCAACTATTGTTCGGGTTAATAATGTCGATCAGCCTTTTGCTCCAGCTAGTGCATCACCAACGCGTTCGCCATCTGACTTACGTCGTTTTGGGTTTGAGTCCGGTGCTGATTTTGGGCGTGACATCTCATCAACTGGAGCGGTACTGTCGACTAATGTTTTGTACAACATTTCGGGCAATAATGCCGCCAGCACTGGAGTACCAGTAGGAAGTTCTCTTTACGAAATTACTGTACCTACTACTGGAGCCGGAGTTGTTACGCTTGTAGACCAATTCGGTGCAGCTACTACCACTGCACAAAGGCAAGGAACTGCACCTACTAATCCTGGAAAATTTGCTGATGGATTAGCTATCGATAATCTTAGCCCTGGTCGGACTCGCGCTTTTGCTAGCGATTTCACTAATATAGATGAAACTACAGGCGACACTACTAGAAATAACCTGTACAAAATTGATCTGCTTACTGGTGAGCTATCTGCGCCGATTGTGCTGAGAAATTCTTCAGGTCAACCTCTTAATCTCGTCCGAGATTCTGGGTTAGCATTTACTAACCTTAGCGGCTCCACTCAAAGACTGCTTGCTTTGCTGGAGACTGGGGAAGTCTACGAGATCACAGGCTTTCAAGATGAGCTTAATGCATCAGGTCTAAGTTTAGGTAGTGCTATAGGTACTAGCGGTGCTGGTTTTGCAACCGCCACCTTGCTTAGTATAGCCGCGTTACCTAGTGGTTCAACTGGACTCATTGGAGTCATTGATTATGAAGGCTTTACGATTGTTAACGAATAACAGCCGTTAGAATACCCTTTCAGTAGAACTCTTACGAAAGGTGCTTTGCAAAAGCTAGAGAAAGGGTTAATTGAAGGATAAAAAAGGTTTTATCTGTCTTGTCCTTCAATTAACCTTTTGACGGTGTTGGAACCGAAGTGGATATACGGCTTGTGCCAACCTTGTCGGGTTCCCATTGCCTGAAGTGTAGACTTGACGATTTCATTTGCCTCTTCTTCTAGCATTCCTACACAGATTTGTTCTGATATTCTGTTGATTGCTTCCCATGTCTTTGCACGGGCTGCCAGGAAATCCTCCAGCGAAAAATCATCTTTGTGAGCCTCAATGTTCAACGTTTCATCTACGGTCATAACTTCTACTTCCTATGAATATGGAACACATCAAACCTTGTCAGTTGAACTCACCACTTGCGGTAAGGCAAGAATTTACCATCCATCGTGACTTTGACCCGATCGCCGTTTAGGTTTTCTTCCTTGTTAACCTTAAGGGTGAAATCAATTGCGCTCATAATGCCATCACCGAACTTCTCCTGAATTACGTCCTTAAGTGGTATCCCATAAACCTGAATGATTTCATAGAAGCGGTAGATGAGTGGGTCTGTGGGCACAACAGAACCTAGCCCTTTAAGGGGATAACGTATGAGTTCCACTGCAATATTTGAATCTAAATCCAGTACTTCAATCAGCTTGGTGGCTTCTGATTCGGATGCGGTTGCCTGACGATAAAACAAGGCTGCAATCCAAACTTCGTCGCGATCGACAATTCTTCCAAGCTCTGCAAAACTGAGTCCAATCTCTTGCTTTGCAGCTAGAATTTCTTGCGTAATTTCTAGAACAGACATAAATTCTCCCGCAGGTTGCTCGATAATTAAAGCAAGCAAAATTTGTCTCAAGACTTCTGGTATAAAGGCTGGTAGCTCAAACAGGCGTTAGAGTGCGTGTGGATTCAGTCGTCTCGATGTCGTTGCGGTAAAGAGCATAAGCTTGGTGGTATTCCATCGTGCGGGCAACTTCAGTGATAAAAGACTCGTCATAGCCTCCTCGTCGCAATAGATGAAATCCCATCTCCATTCCTGAAGCAATTCCGCCTGCTGTCATAATCCGCCCAGCATCAACAACTCGTGCGCGACTGACTTGGCAAGCCGGAGCAATTTCAGCAAGTCGATTGATCGGAACTTTGCCAAAAGAAGAGGCTTCGAGGCGGTCGGGTTCCTTACGATTCGTAGCAGGCAAGCCATCGAGTAAGCCCATCTTTCCGTAAATCCAGGAGCCTGTGCAAACACTAGTTAGCAGGCAAGACTCTGGCAACGATCGGATGAAATCGTGTAGGCGTGTGTTGTGCAATTCTTGACGAGTTCCAAATCCACCCGGAATCAGAAAAGCATTCATCGCAGGCTGATCGTTGAAGCCATAGTTTGGCAACACGGTGAACCCTGCCTGCGTTTGAGTTGGGCGCAAAGTTTCACCAATCAAAAAGACATCGAGTTCCGGGTCAAACCGTCGAGCAACTGAGAACACGCCGTAGGGCGCAGCAAAGTCAATCACCTCTGCATCTTTGAACACGTAAATTCCCAAGCGAAAGCCTGCAATTTTAGGGAACATCCAGCACCTCTTAAATTTAAACAGTGTTTTCAAAATGAGAATTGCTGCGGGAAATGGATTCGCACTGAATAAGAAATTACCAGCAGGACGACGGACGGCAGTTGAAGCCTTTGAAGCCACACGTCGCCTGATACGCTGTATCTCCTGTTTTGGTATCACTCAAGTGCCACTGGCTTTGAGTCACGAATATATGGCTACGCCAAATCTTTTTGAGAGCGTTGTGCTGAACCACAACGTTGTTTGCACACATGACAAAAGCGATCACTTTGCCTGGAAAACTTCGCGATCGCTTTTTACCCTTTTACCAAGGAACTCTATTATGCCTTATACAACACATACACAGCAAGCAATTCCTAGTTCTTTTGTTGATGAGCAAGCCACAGCCCAAGCAGAACTCGACAGCCACCTCGAATCCCAAACCGAAGCTGTAGCCCCGACCCAAGATCCTCTCACCAGGAGAGATCGCCGCATCATTGGTGAGATTATCGAAGTTGAACCCGAATCAGTTCGCACTATCTGGATCGAAGGCGGAATCACAGTATGGGTGCAGTTAGTGCAAGGCGGAAGGCTACCCTTTGATAGAAACTGGTTCGCTACAAGAGTTGCAGAGGTCAAAGCGACTTTACCAGAGACACCCCTGGAGCGCAACGAGCGATTAAGCGATGAACTAGAAAAAGCTTGCACTGCTTTTGGTCTGTATCACGGCGAAATCGATTGGTTAGGATTTAGCACCAAACTCTACCAAGACGGGCGTTTTGTCGGCTTCGTCGGGTGCAATAACCAAGGTTGGTACGCAAGACCGAGACAGTATGGGGTGAATCGGGTTGCTGGCAGTGCAAAAGATGTGATTGCGTCGTTGGGAGTCCGAACGGCAGTAGCGGCGTAAGTTGCTGAAGGTAGAAAGGGCGATTGCACTCTCTAGAGTTATGCAATCGCCTCCAAAGTTCTAAGAAATACCGATCATGACACAAAGTACAGCAAGTAACCTCTCACTTCAAGTAGATGACTGCGACAAGGAAATTCTCCTACCAATAACAGATGTGAATGCAGAAGTGTAAGAAAACTCTAGCCCTAGAAATGAGAAAAGCGATTGCTGCCCCTAGAGTTATGCAACTGCTTCTAAATTCCATTTGCTTATGCTTAACAAACATCGATCATCACACAAAGTACACTAAGCAACCTCTCTCTTGAAGTGGGTGACTCTCAAGAGACCATTCTCTTACCGACTACAGATGCGGATGCAGAGGTGTAAGAAATCCTAGTCCTAAAAGTGAAAAAGGCGATTGCAGTCTAGGAGAAAAGCAATCACCTGGATAACAAATTTAAACAATCGAAATCATCATGGCACATTAAATATGATTAGCCCATTTTCTCTTCAAGAAGCTCAGTTGGATAATCCTCTAGAGAAAATTCTCCTACCTCCAACCGACCCCAACGCAGAGGTCATGGAAATCCTTGGCTACAAGCTAGTGTATGTTAATGGAACTTGCCCCAGAAATTATCGAGTGTACAAAGCTGATTCAATGATTGGGGTGATATTTCAGCATATTACTCACTGGTCTAACGGAGTCGATTCTCTTCGATACGCCGAGCCGATTGATGCATCTGTCGGGTTGGATGAATTTTTGAATGTGGCAAGGATATCAAGAACCGCTACAGAACAATCAGTCACAGAAGAGGAATTACTCGATAAAGAATTCGATTCGCTCACAAGCGAGGACTGGGAGCGGTTAAAGAGATACGTTCCACAAGCGAAAGATTTGGTTGCAGCGTAAGAAATGGGGTGGGCGTTGCTGCCCACTTCCTCAATAAGACTGTTTTACTTACTTCATAATATAGCAATGTTACCCATAGAAATCCTACAAGACTTTAACTCGTGCTACTTAAAGATTCAGGCGATCGCTCAAGATGAAAATTGGCTTTTGTTGATTGCTGATAAAAAGATTGACCCAGAAGGAGCAACTCATTTGGGCGATGTCCTGCACTACTTGGGTGAGGCAATGGGGTGTGTGGAAGAAATCGTTGAAGTCAAGTTCAATCAGGAATCAAAATTATGAAACTTTATGCAACCACTATTCCTCAAGCAATACCAAAGTTGGGCAAGTGTTATATCAAACAAATCAGGTTTGATTGAGGTAGAAATCAATTATGAAGACCCTGGTTTTCATTCAATTATCGAGGAATTATCTACTGAAATTCAACCAGGAGTTATTGGTGTAAAAGCTAGCGATTTATGTCAAAGACTCAGCATTGAAATGGTTGATGCTAACGAAGAAAATTAACAACCGATATATACCAAAAGATAGCCGCATGAAATTCACAACTGTATCTGTTAGCTACTCTAGAAAATTCAATCTTGGCGACTATGAATCGCTGGAACTGGGTTGTTCTTTATGGGCACAAGTCGAGGATGGAGAAGACGCGGATGGAATAACCCAATTCCTCTATCACCAAGCCAAAGCTTCAGTAAAACAAGCTGCGATGCCTGTACTAAAATCCTCAGAGTTTCAAATTGCTAAGGCTAAATCTAGCAAAAAAGTGTCCGGTGATATCAATGAAAGCGATTGGTAAAAGAGGATCTGGACAATGCAAGAATTAATCAAAGCTTTAATCAAAGCAAAGGCAGAGTTTAATCCCATTCAAAAAGACGGTACTAATCCTCACTACAAGCGCAAATATGCAACCCTAGATGCTGTGCTGGATGCTGTCACTCCTGCGCTTGGTAAATATGGATTAGTAATAATTCAAACCACCGAAATCTTTGAAGGCAAAACCGTGCTACGGACTCATATTTTTCATGAATCTGGGGAAAATATCACCAGCACTTATCCTTTACCTGAAATTAGTGATTCTCAAAAGTTTGGTGCAGCATTAACTTATGCACGACGATATGCGGTTTGTGCAATTTTATCGGTAACAGCAGATGAAGATGATGATGCTGAAAGTGCAAATAATCCTAAAAAGGCTGAACAACCGCACAATAATATTAGACCCCGCAAAGATAATCAACAGTCTAGAGTCCAACCCACAAAACAAGCTATAACTCCGCCATCAATCAACGCAAAAGATTTGCGAGTCAAAGAAGTTCGCACACTTTTGAATTATCCACTCGATTTAGTCAAAGAATGGCTGCATTCTCGAAATGTTACGAGTCCGAGTGAGCTTGATTCTCTTCAAATCGATGAATTAGTGAAGACCATGTGTTTGGCTTGGGCAGGGAATAAGTTTGGACACCCGAATCAGGCTGCTAACTCTTATCAGAAACACGTCGTTGATACGGTAGCACGAGGAGTAGATGAAACAACAGCAATCACCGACTGGATGGAAGGAGCGCTTGCACAAGTACCTGAACTGAATTGAATAACACCAATAGGAGAAATATCATGCCGAGAAAATCCACTCATCCCGCCCCTGCTGATCATTCCTCATTGTGCATACAATACCTTCGTCGTTGTGGGGGTAGCGCTCGATTATGCACCATCAACTTTAGCCCTCTTTTGTCACTTTGGTAGAACCCAATCGCTGAAAGCCTTTCAGGGCTTCCATCTCCAGGTTTTGGCTACAAACTTGAATTACTGTTAGAAAATAAAAGCTCAAAGCTCGACTACATAAAAGTTTCAGAATGTTGCTTCGATTATTGTTTTCTGAAAGTGACAAAAGAGGGTTAGTCTTAGTGTGATTCAAACCTTGGTCAATCAAAGAAAGGTAAAGATTACGAATACAGGTGCAGGTTTCTATGTCCAGTTGGAGGATGCCAAATGAAAATACAGAAAGCGGCTTATCAATCATCTTTGCCTTCAAACACTCGTAATAAATTAGTTCTTCGTCGGACTCGAAAAAGATTTAACCCCAGAATTCTTCTCGACCGCACCATAGAAACAACTGCAATTATCTCTCTGCTCTTAACTGGATTCTCTGGAGTTGGAGCAATGGCTTGCTGGGGAATGGAGATTATTGAAACGAATGCTGACCCCAATATAATCATCTCTGGTTGGGAGCAACAGAAAAATATCTGCCTGGGTGCGATGCTGGTAAGTTTTTCTGCATTCTTAGGCATTTCTTTAGTCGGAGCAAGCCTCAGTATTCAACGAGATAAATTTTAGGGAGAGGAACAATAATGGAAATCAGATTAACCACAGCAGAGATTCGGACTATTTTACAAGGATGTCAATATACGTTGCAGCTTGTGGGAAGTAGTAAGGATTATCGCAGGTTTCAGTCGTCCGAGTACTTTTCTACATCAAACGATGTAGTCCTAAATGATGCGTTCAATGTTTTAGGAGAAATAGTGAATGCAATTGATGAGGTTGAACAAGCCACTCAACAGTTTTAAAGTATTTAGACACATTTTCTGTTGCATACGAGCATTTAGGTTTAGTCGGTTAAGTTTGAGAGATGATTAGTTAGGGCTGAATAATGCCGTTATCCGCCAATACGGTTCTATCAAAAGAGAGTTTTAATATGTTTTGGAGAAATTTTATCGCTATCTGCACTTTGAGTTGTGCCTTTTCCAATCTCGCCTCCGCAAATTCGATTGACAGTATTTATACTGGTCTTTCATCTAATCGTTGCAAAACCATCGAAGTTGATAAGGAAACCAGCAGTTCTGTGCGGAAATGTGCAGGAGTGGCGGGTTATAGTCTGCTGGTTCAAGATGTAGATGCTCGAGAGTCCGTTACCGTGCTGACACCAGATGGGCAGCAGCATTCGCTCAAATATTCGCAGGTTATCACCACAGCTTTCTCTACCTTGGGGGAGAAAGCTGAATGGCGAGTAGAGAACAGAGGGGCAAAGGTGCTGCCCATCGCCTTAATCGTGCGGGTGTATGCCAATGAAAATCCCAATTTACCAAATCAAAGAACGTCTTATCTGGCGGTAGCGAAAATCACACCAGAGAATATCTGTGTAACGAAGAAAGTCAAAGGTGGAGAAAAAGCGAATCAAGAAGCACGGCGAGCAGCAGATGCCTCTGCAAAGAAACCTTGCCTTAAATAAGGGACTTTAATCTGTAGTGTTCACCCCTCTGGCTGGCAACGTGATAGTATCGGCTCAATAAATAGGGGGAGTGGAGAAAAATAAGGAAAGCAAGGGAGACAGAATATCATAAAATATGACACATGACGCAAAAGCTAGATTTGAGAAAGAAATTGGGAGAAGAGATACTGCAA
>JAHHHS010000134.1 GCA_019359215.1 Nostoc indistinguendum CM1-VF10
ACACCATTGAGGGAGCGGTCAAACCTTTCAAGACACAATTTTAATATAAACTTTTTTCGGAGATATCTATTGGTTTCTTTCATCCATTGCGGACATAGCCTCGTCCGTCAACCGCTTTTGTCACTCTGGGGAAATAAAAATTGGGGCTAAATGATGAAACCTAGATTTAGTGGGAAGATTAGCGATCGCAAGCTAATAGAAACCTTCAAACAAAGCTCTACAGTTAAAATTCTATCTGGACAAGGGTTACAGATTATTCTCTGCCGAAAGTGACAAAAGAGGGTTAAGCATGATCTAGTATTACCCAGCAAAATTAATGGGACAGACCACTAGGACATTGCCACCTGTCTAATGTCTGCTGGAGCTAAGTGTGAGTGTATAACTTGACCATCTTGGAACCAGGCAATACGTTGGGCTTGACGTGCCACGTCTGGTTCATGAGTTACCATAACGATGGTGATGCCACTGGTATTTAACTCGCCAAAGATATTCATCACTTCGTTGGTTGTACGTGAATCGAGTGCGCCAGTGGGCTCATCGGCTAGCAGTAAGGCTGGTCGGTTGACAATGGCACGAGCGATCGCTACCCGTTGCTGCTGTCCACCCGATAGTTGATTCGGTTTGTTGTTAGCCCGATTTGCCAAGCCTACTCGCTTTAAAGCTTCTACGGCGCGATAGCGTCTTTCGTCCTTCTTGACACTGGCATAAACTATTGGCAGCATCACATTTTCTAAAGCACTCAGCTTGGGCAAGAGGTGGAATTGTTGGAATACAAACCCAATTTTCAGGTTGCGAATGTGGGCTAATTCTTCGTCTCCCATCTGGGCTACATCCACCTTATCCATGTAATAGTGTCCATCTGTAGGTCTGTCCAGACAGCCGATAATATTCATCGCTGTGGACTTGCCGGAGCCAGAAGCTCCCATGATGGCGCAATACTCACCTTGCTCCACAATTAAATTGACATCCACAAGCGCTCGGATTTGTGTTTCCCCAGAGCCGTATACCTTGGAAATGTGTTCGAGGCGCACAATGGCTGCCTTGGGGAGTGGGGAGTGAGGATAGCCTAGGGTTTCAACCCCAAGGGAGAGTGGGTTTTGCATCTTATGCACTTCTGAGGGCAACAATTGGGTCGAGCTGGGCGGCGCGACGGGCTGGGACAACGCCAAAAATTAAACCAATGCTACCAGAGACACCAACAGCGATCGCGACCGCACCCAGTGGGACACTGGGCTGCAAAGGGGTCAGCACCGCCACGATCATCGCCCCACCGATGCCGATGCCGATTCCGATCGAGCCGCCAGCTACCGACAGAATCACCGCCTCGATGATGAACTGAGACATAATGTCTCGTTGGGTAGCACCAATTGCCTTTCGCAGCCCGATTTCCTGGGTGCGCTCGGTTACCGAGACGAGCATAATGTTCATGATGCCAATGCCGCCTACCACAAGGGAGATGCCAGCGATCACAGCCAGCAACAGGCTCATAGCACCCAGGACTTGGGCAATGAGATCCTGAAAAGACTTATTAGCCACGACAGTAAAGTCTTTCTTGCCGTGCAGCCGTGTCAGCACGTTGTTAATCTGAAATGCTGCCGCCCAGATGCTCGACTTATCTTGAGCGGTGATCTGGATGCTGTCAATGGGGATGCCTATGGCAGACTTGCGTCCGACTACCTGGGAAGCCATCGTAGTGATTGGCACGATAGCGTCCGAATCTGGATTATTTCCTAGAAAAGAACCCTTGGCTTGCATCACGCCAATCACTTGAAACGACAGATTGTTGATCAGCACTTCTTTACCGATGGGGTTATCACTGTTAAACAGCTTACGGGCGGTTTCTGGCCCCAGGGCAACCACCTGGGCATTCTGCTGCTGTTGAGAAAGGTCAAAAAAACGCCCTAGGTCCACCAATATATTCATCACAGAAGTGTACTCTAGCGTCGTACCAACTACGTCGGTAGATACCCGTCTGCTGCGGTAAGTAATCGACAGTTTGGATGAAATCCTAGGAGCCACTTCCGCCACGGCAGGTACTTGAGCTTTAATTGCCTCAGCATCTGACAACACCAGCGTTGGCTCAGTGGCAATTAAACCCTCGTTGTCTTCACTACTTGAAAACACAATCAACCGATTGGCTCCAAAAGCCTCCAGCCTGCCCAGCATATAGTTCTGCGCCCCCTGTCCAATGCCGATCATGGCAATGACCGAGGCGTTACCAATAATTATGCCCAACATAGTCAGACTGCTGCGTAGTTTGTTAGCAGCTAGGGTCGTGACCGCCATCTTGATACTTTCAACAATTTCCATAACCTAGAACACAACCGTATCAATGCCTTCTATTTTTTGGTCTAAAGGAGGTCGGATGAATATCCGTTCACCTTTGGAGACTCCCGAAAGAATCTGAGCTTGATCGCCCGAGGTAGAACCAACTGTGACAGAACGGAATGTGGCTTGATTTTTTTCATCAGGAACCAGAACACCTGTCTGACCGTCTTTTTTGGTTACAATGGCTGCCAGGGGAACGACTAAAGCATTGCTAATTTGGTCGCCGAGGAAGCTCAATTTCACATTCAGGCCAGACTTGAGCTTGTTCTGACCCGTTTGCAAGGCCACCTTCACTCTAATGGACGTGACGCTGTCTTCTTTGACCGCACTGGGGGCAATCAACCGGACGCGACCCTTAAAGACGTCGTCAGGATAGGCATCGGCACGAATCTCAACATGCTGACCCGGTCTAATTCGCGCCATGCTAGCTTCGGGCACTTTGGCCTCCACTTCCAGTCCGCTGGAAAGTTCCGCGATCGAGGCCGAAGTTGCGCCGTCGCTGGAGGAGGCTGAAGTCGTTGGCGTCACAAAGTCTCCTTCTTGGGCAAATCTTCGCGTAATCGTGCCAGCGAAAAGAGCGCGGATGGAGGTATTTTCCAACTGGGTTTCGTAATACCGCAATTGTGCAAGCGCTTGGGCAACGTCAGCTTTCGCTTGAGCGATTTCTTCTGGGCGCGTACCATTGCGGAGTTTTTCCAGGCTTTCCCTTTGTTCTCTCAGGCGAGCGGCTTGTGCTTCAAGGTTAGCCCGCGCTTGACGCTCTTTACTTAAAAAGTCCCCTAGCGAATTCTGGGAAATCGCCCCCTCCTGTGCCAGAAGTTGGTTGCGCTTGAGTTCTTCTCCTGCACGATTCAACTGTGCCTGAGCCTCAGCAACGTTGGCTTGCGCGGTAGCAACTCTGGCTTGAGCCTCGGCAATCTCCTCAGGGCGGCTACCAGCCCGTTTTTGGGCAAGGTCAGCAGTCGCCTTGGCAAGCGCTGCCTTGTATTGATTCACCTGGGCTTGAAATTGCTCACTTTCCATGCGCGCTACCAATTCGCCCTGCTCTACCCGGTCACCTTCGTCCACATATAATTGGGCGATCCGGCCTGCCTCTTTGGGACTGAGATTGATTTTCCGCACAGCTTGGACAACACCATTCGCTTTGATCTGAACGGCCAGGTCTTTAGACGCCACGGCTACTGTCAGATTGGTGATATCCGCTTTGGGGGCGGTACTCCAGACTGCAAGGGTTACCGTGGTAGCAGTTCCCAATAACCCAGCTGCTGCTAGTCCTATGAGCCAGGGGCTAGGCTTCTTGACTTTGCCAAACATCGGAAGTTGCATAAGTTTGTCGGTTGTGTTGCAAAAACCTTAGCCTTGCTCCAAGATGACGTACGCCGTTTCGTGGGGCTTGCCGTCACCCAAGCCAATCGCTTCCTATGCCATATGGCTGGCGACGAGTTGACGGAAGCTAATAGCATAAGGCTGCTGCGAACCGGGCAGCGCTAGGATGCGCAGCAGCTTGGAGCGGGGCTCATACCAGGGAGAAGCCTATGAGGCTTTACAGGCACTGCCAGCACAGTGGGTGCAATACCTGGCACCAGCTCAGCACACCTGTAAGGTCGTGGACTGCCTGCGCTGCTAGTGTCCCCCGCAGAGTAGAGCTACGCTAGGCCTTGCGCTGACTGCTCCATCTTCTTCCGTAGGCTGAGCGGCCTCATGTCGGTCCACACTTCCTTAATGTAGGCCAGGCATTCCGTCTTGGACTCGATGAAGCCTGCATCTCTCCAGCCTCGAGCGTTCTCCCGGTGGGCGGGCCAGATGGAATACTGCTCTTCGTGATTCACTACAACTTTGTAAATCGTGGTGTCTTCTATGTCATCTCTATTCATTGTTGTCTCCTGTTAGTTCACTAGTTCTGCCGCAGCACGACGAGATGCGGTTTCTCCTTGTCCTTTTCTGCTTTCCTTTAGCCCGATAGCTACGACTTGCCCTCGTCTTTACCTGCTGATGCTCTTACCTCCACAGGCTCATAAACTGGAATTTCGAACCCCAGCGTGGTTTTACAAAAGTTTTTCCATTCAGGAGTTACGTTATCAAAAATGATATTTTCGTCCAGGAAAATGCCATCTGTGACAACATAGTTTTCTTGCAGATAAAGAAAGTCATCATCGGTTAGCTCTCTATCAACTGAGACTTCCTTTCCATCGACCTGTTTCTTTTCTTTTCTGACGTTTTCAGTACGCTCAGTCCAGTGACTGAACTCACGTAACTTCTTGAGGGAGTAAGCTTTGCAGTATCTTCCCATTGTTTCCATGGTGATACCTCTGTTGAATTTGTTGTGGATGACGTGGTCTATTCACTTTTCACTGCTTGTGATGTCTTACTTGTCGTTCTGACTCACTTTGTTTCCTCCTTGACTCGAGTTCCGGTGTAATCAGCTTTAGCAAGGTCTTGCCCTTGGTTTTTAGCCCTGGCAACAGCTGGATCGGCGATGCCTGCGGCAAGCCGCTGAGCGTTTACGCATCCGGCAGTTCCGACTCTAGCAGCCTTAGAGGGGGATACTGGTAGGCGGCAACCGTTGCCAGCATGGTGAGCGCTCCGATTAAGATGAACATCAGGCCGATACCGCGCCCTCGCCCGATGCCGATCAGCTGTCCAATGCTTCCGGACAAGGGGCCGTTGGGGGCCATCAAGGGCTCGAAGACCTGGTCGGCTAGCGGCCCGGCGATGAAATAAGCGAGCGGCAGGGATGACCTCGCAATCATTTTCGTCAAGGCAAAGACCCTTCCCTGTACATTGGGCATGACTTTTCTCTGGAAGATGACTTGGCTGGAGCCGTTGATGAGTGGCAGGCCGAAGAAGAAGAGGAAGGCGGCGACGGCGAAGAGCGGGGCTGCGGGTCGCAGCCCGGCAACCAGAATGCACAGTCCACTTAGCAAAGTGAAGCCAAACACGCTGTTGATATGATATGGCGCTGTGGTCCCCCCCAAGTACTCATCACTAGGCTGCCGACCACCATGCCGCTGCCTCCGATAGACAGCACGGTGCCGAGCACAGCGGCCGAGGCGAAGGACAGCACCAACGGTGTGGCTAGCACCATAACTATGCCCATGAGGAAGTTGTTAACGGCAAAGAATATCAGCAGCCCTAGGAGCCCTGGACGAGCCGTGATGTAGGTCCAGCCGTAGGCGGCCTCGCCGAGCAGCGAACCTTTCCCCGCTGTGCTGGCAGCTGTGGTCTTGGCTTCAGGAAAACGGACCAAGAGCAGCGTGACCAGGGCGAAGAGGAAGGTGGCAAAGTCGAGCAGGATAACGCCCTGAATCTGAATGGTCACGACCAGCACGCCCGCCAGCACTGGTGAGATGAGCTGGGCGACGGATTGCCCCAGATTGGTCAGACCGCTGGCACGGGCGAGATGCTGCTTGGGCACAAACAGCGTGGTGGCAGCTGTTTTGGCTGGCCACTGGAAAGCGTTGCAGGTGGAGTTAGCAAACGTGACCAAGTAGATATGCCAAACTTCAAGGCGACCGATGAAGAGCATCAGTGCGAGGGTCAGGGTGGTGAGACCAGCCCCGGTGTTGCTGAGGATCATAGCCCAGCGTCGATCCCAACGGTCCACGAGGACGCCTGCTATTGGGGAAATCACGATGACAGGTAGGATCATGGACAAATAAATGAGAGCTAACTGGGTGACCGACCCAGTGCGCTGGTACACCCACACGCCCAGTGCGAAGCCGGTGAGACCGGAGCCGATGAGCGAGACCTGTTGTCCCAACCAGATGAGGATGAAGGCCCTCATTCGGCTGGCTGTGGGGCGTTGAATTATCTTATTTTCTTCAATCATCTAGCTTGTGCCTTATCGAGGCAAGCTCTTAGCTGTTCTGCCAGAACCTGGACGTGGGGTTCAGCCACCATCGTGTTATGATCGCCCGGGACGTCGTGGGTTTCTACCGGTTCGGAAGAAACCTTATCCCAACCCATTGCGGGATCATCACATAACTCCTTTCTGGCCCGGAAGACGGTAATTCGATTCGGATAAACTTCCTTTGGCACATAATGAGTTTGAGCATTGGCCTTGAAAACTTGCAGAAATCCTCGAGCTTGCGGAAGCCTAGCCTCTGGAGGCAAGATGTTGGCCATTTTTAACCGCTCCAGTAGGTAGTTCAATTGCTCGTCCGGCTCGAGCGGCTGGAGATCGTCGTACGATACTGACAGGTTCTTTCCGAAAAAGCGTTCTATTATAGTTGCAATATCGGTCAGGTATTTAGCATCATCCTTTTCAACCTCTACAGGTTTGTTGCCAGGAACCGGTGCCAGGGTGTCGAGAATGGCAAGCATGGCCACCTCCTGCCCCTGCTTTTGCAACTGCAGGGCCATCTCAAAGGCCACGAAACTGCCAAAGGAATGGCCTCCCAAAAGGTATGGACCTTGTGGCTGAACGGCTTGCAGCGCTTCGAGGTAATAAACCGCCATGTCCTCGACTTGGGTGTGAGGCGCCTGTTCCCCATCAAGACCCCGTGCTTGCAGACCGTAAAACGGTTGATCTGAGCCCAGATGACGCGCCAAATCGTAGAAGTAGAGGACATTTCCACCACTCCCAGGCAGGCAGAAGAAAGGTCGTTTTGAACCACCAGGCTGAATCTTCACCAAGGGAGACCAGGGTAGGGAACCCGAAGGCTTGCGGAGAGTACTGGCCAGTTGTTCAATTGTCGCGGCTTGGAAGAGCGTAGCCAGCGACAGATTCTGTCCGAATTGCTGATGAATCTGAGCCATCAGGCGCACAGCCAGGAGGGAGTGGCCACCGAGGTTGAAGAAGTTGTCGGTGACGCCAATGGGGCGGACATCTAGAACAGACTCCCAGATTTGCGCGAGTTGCAGTTCCAAGGTGTCACGGGGTGCAACGAAGGCTTCCTGTAGCTCAGGTCTGTCCGTGTTGGGTGCAGGGAGTGCTCGGCGGTCTACCTTGCCGTTAGGTGTTAGCGGCAAAGCTTGCAGCATCACGAAGGTGGCAGGCATCATATACTCTGGCAACTTCTTTTTAAGGAAGCGGCGTAGGTCACTGAATGTAGGGGCAGATTTCAGGTGAGGCACCACATAGGCCACCAGGCGCTTGTTACCAGGGACATCCTCCCGGGCCATAACCACGGCTTCCTGGAGTGCCGGGTGTTGGCCCAGCACTGCCTCAATCTCTCCCAAATCAATGAGGAAGCCGCGAATCTTGACCTGCTGGTCGATACGACCGAGATACTCGATGTTGCCATCAGGAAGATAGCGGACTAAGTCATCGGTCTTGTACAGGCGTGCCTCTGTTTTTTGGCTGAAGGGGTTAAGAATAAACCGTTCAGCGGTCAGATCGGGACGGTTAAGGTAACCCCAAGCCAGACCAGCGCCGCCAATGTATAGCTCACCTGGCACCCCGATGGGCACGGGTCGCAGATGATTGTCAAGAATGTAAACCTGAGTATTGGCGAGCGGACGACCTAAGGGCACTGTCTCTGATTTATCCCTGATTGGCTCACCCTTAATTGGATAGATTAGTACGCCTACAGTCGCTTCTGTTGGCCCATAGTGGTTGAGGATTTGGCAGCTTGGTTTGTATTGCTGGAGTTCCTCGACTAACTTCCAACTCAGCACCTCACCGCCCAGAATCAGGCGCTGGCGAGGCAGAATCTTTTCCGGGTGGGAAGCAGCCAAGAGAGCTCTCAAGTGAGAAGGGACAATTTTGAGACAGTCGATAGGATGGCGATCGCAGTAATCTGCCAATGCTTCTGGATTAGTCGCCCGCTCCTGCGAGATTACGTGAAGGCATCCCCCTGTACAAAGGGATGGGAAGATGGCGGTGTTGCCTAGATCGGCAGCGAAGGTGGAAAGAGTTGCAAAACTGGAACCAACCGGAAGGTCTAGTCTTTCCAGAATACTGTGTAAGTAGTTGAGGAGTTGCTGATGCCCAATGGCGACTCCCTTGGGCTTGCCCGTAGAGCCTGAGGTGTAAACTACATAGACCAAATTCTCAGGAGTTGCTTCACTGGGCGAATTCTCATTCGGTTGTTGAGCAATCACATCCCAGTCGGTGTCCAGACAGACGACTGGTGCCGCCTGTTCGGAGAGCTGCTCAACTAAGTGCTGTTGGGTCAAGATTACAGATACCTGGGCATTCTGCAACATGAAAACGAGGCGCTCAGTTGGTAGTAGAGGGTCTAAGGGGAGGTAGGCTCCACCCGCTTTGAGAATCCCCAACAGGCCAATGAATGTTTCGAGGGAGCGCTCAACGCACAATGCCACAATTGTTTCGGGGCCAACACCTAGCGAAAGCAGGTGGTGGGCGAGTTGATTAGCACGGGCATTAAGCTCAGCATAGGTCAGTTGCTGGTCTTCAAATACAACGGCAATGTTGTTAGGTGTTCGTTCTGCCTGTTTTTCAAACAGTTGGTGGATACACTTGTCTTTCGGGTAATCAACCTGCGTTTGGTTAAACTCGACCAGCAACTGTTGGCGAGCGCTTTTGCTGAGAACTTCTAACTGACTGATTGCAGCATCTGAATTCTCAGTCGCACTGGCTAATAACGTCTGAAATTGTCCAGCCAAGCGTTGAATGATATCTGCACAGAAGTAATTGACATCGTAGTAAAATGCTGCGCTCAGAGAGTCATTGTGCCGAGTACAGGTGAGTTTAATTTTGAACTGCTCAATACAGCTATACTGCTTGTAAAGCGAAAATGACATACCAGCGGCTAGGCGCCCTTCAGGCAATTGCTCAAACTCGAAACCAATTGGAAAAGCCAAAGTATTGTCATTTCCTATAGGTTCGGGAACTAAATAATCCTGCCATTCTTCGGCATCGCTTATGGTTTTTTCAGCCAGTTCTAAGACTTCTGTAAAGCACAAGTCTGGTGCCAAATGGCTTTTAATCGGCAGCCATGTGGCAACCAATCCCAGTACGTCATGCAGTTCTTCATATTCTCTGCGATCAAAAGCCGTGCCGATGATGATGTCTGGCTGTCCTGTGAGTCGCCAGATCAGCGTTTGCCAACAGGCTAGTAACACCACAGCAGCCGAAGTATCATACTTTCGAGCTAGCGTTTCGATCTTTGCGGTCACATCAGGAGCGATCGCCAACCTGAAACAGTCAGCCTCGAATCCCGATCGTTTTGAAGACTTGCTCTCAAAAGGTAGTCTTAATGTAGCGAGCGTAGAAAGCTTTTGTTGACGCCAGTATTCCTCAGCTGCCTCTGCCTCCGAATCTTCGAGTAATTGATTTTGCCATTCTGAGAATTGGAGGTATTGCACAACTTCATCACACAATTTCTCGCCTTTAAGGCAGTCATAATATGAATCGCTGATTTCAGTAACCAAATTCTTGATTGTCCAGGTATCCGCACATAGCGCAGGCAAGCAAACGTGCAAAATATGCACATTTTTCGACAGTCTCAGTAAAAATAAACGCAACAGTGAACCTTGATCGAAATCAAAACCTTGGCGGATCGCCTCCTGAAAAAGCTCCTCGATTTTGGCTGAATGTTCCCGGTCATCCCAATCACTTAAATCAATATCTTGCCACAAAGGGGAGCCCCTATCTGTCACAACCATGACCGGAGTCTTTACACCAGTCAGGCGACGAAAGCTTGTCCGGAGAATTTCATGTCGATTGATGACTTGCTGTAAAGCAGCTTTTAAGACCTCTGGTTTGAGATCGCCTTTTAGGAGAATGGCACATTGAGTGAGGTAAGCAGAACTATCTTGCTGCAATAACCAAAGGCGCTTCTGTTGAGGGGAAAGCTGAAAGCCGCTAAGAGTTTTAGTTTGCATATGCTTTCTCGATGCCTTTATGTTCTGTGTCTGTGCTATGAATCATTTCTCCCATTGCCACGACAATCTTGCGGGGGCCTACATAAAGATTGCGTCCGTGGGCGGTCAACATGTTATCTAGCATCAATACGTCCCCTTTCTGCCAAGAAAAACTCACTTCAGCTTCTTTATAAACTGCCAGTATTTCCTCGATTACCGAGTCCTCAATGGGAGAGCGATCGCCATAGTAAACATGGCGCGGCAGGTTGTTTTCCCCGAATGAAGACAGTAAGGATTCCCTGACCTCTGATTTCAGGTAGGATGCGTGGTGTAACTGTATCTGGTTGAAAAACACAGGCTCACCCGTCTTGGGATGCTTGACGACTGCCGGACGCACTTGGCAGGTTCTCAAGCCACCGTCTGGCTTCCACTCAACACTGATTGACGCCTTACGGCAGTATTCTTCAACCTCTGCTCTGTTAGTGGTGTGAAAGAAGTCTTGCCAGCTTACGTCTAAGCCGTCGGTGTAGTTGCGGACGTACATTAATTGCTTTGAAGCGAATTTTTCTCGCAATTTTGGATCGAGTAGTTGGAAAACTTTTCTACAGTCAACAATCGGTGTTTCTCCTCCTTGTTGAGCCGGTTGCACACAGAAGAACCAGATTTTTTGCGGCCAACAGTGCATGTGGGAACTTTCATTATGGAACAAGATGACCTGCCCAGACGGGTAGGGAGTAGATCCGTAAACTTTGCCGGAGACTCCTTCGCGAGGCAAATCTCCATACTCACCGAACAACCTTGGACAAATAGCCTCAGCCAAACTTTCAAATTCAGCCGAGTCGGCGACGCCGAAATTCCGGAAAAGGATAGCACCGTAATGCAGTAATTTTGTTTCTATGAACTCCCGGTTGCTCGTAGCCCAGTCTAATATATCAACATCATCAACATCTGGCGTTATTACCAAAGGTAATGTTTCCCCAGGCTGGAAAAAATCAGTTTTTATCAATGTCTCCTGTGATAAATTTATAGCCTTGGGCTGAACTGCCATAAACTTCTTAAGCTTGGATGCTTTATGCTGGCTTTTTTTCATAGCTTGTTGTTCTTTTTCAATGTCAGTTAGCATTTCTAAATTGTTTATCCGTGCATCAGGTTGCGCCACAATGCTCTTTAGCAGCGTTTTAAAATGAGCCGACAGGCGCGTGATGGCGTTGGTTTCAAAAAGGTCAGCATTGTACCGCCAATTTCCTACGATTCCCTGCTCTGTTTCTGTTAGAAATAGCGCCAAATCAAACTTTGCTATCTCGTTTTCGACCTCCAACAGGCTTAGGGTCAGTCCTGGCAAATCCAAAGCTGGCATTGGGGCATTTTGGAGGACAAACAACACCTGAAATAGTGGCGGCGTGTTGCTCGAATCCCGCTTAGGTCGTAGAGCCCCCACTAATTTATCAAAGGGCAAGTCCTGATGAGCATAAGCTCCTAATGCTACCTCGCGCACTCGGAGGAGCAACTCCCGGAAACTGGGGTTACCACTTAGGTCAGTGCGGAGGACAAGGAGATTGACAAAAAAACCAATCAATGATTCTGTCTCAGCTCGGTTACGGTTGGCGACATCAGTGCCAACAACGATGTCATCCTGATTTGTGTAGCGTTGTAGCAATACCTGAAAACCTGCCAACAGGGCCATGAACAAGGTGACACCTTCCTGGCGCGAGAGCGCTTGGATCGCTTCGGACAGGTTGGAGTGAATTACGAAGGAGTTCGTTGCGCCTCGGCTGGTTTTAACTTCTGCTCGTGGACGAGCTGTAGGTAATTGCAGTACAGGGAGGTTGCTTTCTAATTGCTGCTTCCAGTAGGCGAGTTGGGCTTCCAGTACCTCCCCCTGCAACCACTGTCGTTGCCAGACAGTAAAGTCCGCATACTGAATCGGCAGTTCAGTTAGGGGTGAGGGTTGCCCAGTACAAAAGGCTTGATAAAGTGGTGCCAACTCACGCACCAACACACCTATTGACCAGCCGTCAGAGGCAATGTGGTGCATGGTGAACAGCGCCACATGCTCGTGTTTGCTCAGCCGCAGCAATTTCACCCGCAGCATGGGGCTGGTATCGAGAGCAAAGGGCTGTTGCGCTTCCGCGATCGCCAGTTGTTTCACTTTGGTCTTGAGCTGAGTCTGTAGTAACTCACTCAGGTCTACGATCGGTAAGCTCAGCGGTGTCGCCGATGAGATGACTTGCACAGGTCGCTCGTTTACAGTCTTGAAGGCGGTTCGCAAGACTTCGTGGCGGCGAAGAATTTCGTTGAGGCTCTGCTCTAGTGCGGCTACGTTCAGCCGCCCCTGCAAGCGAACAGCAGCGGAAATGTTGTATGAGGGGGTGTCTGGTTCTAACTGGGCGAGAAACCATAGCCGCTGTTGGGCAAAGGATAGGGGTAACTCTCCCAACCGTGAAATGTGCTCGATGCGCGGTGCATCTAGTCCTAACCCTGCCTTGGTGGCTGTTTCAATGTCTTTGGCTAACCCTGCTACTGTAGGCGTCTCAAACAGGCGACGCAGGGGAAGCTCTACCTTAAAGACTTCCCGCAACTGGGATATGACACGAGTAGCCAAAAGCGAGTGCCCGCCTAATTCAAAGAAGTTGTTGTGAATACCTACTTTTTCAACGCCAAGAACTTCTGCCCAAATTCCGGCTAGCAACTCTTCGACGGGGGTTTGAGGAGCCACAAAGATGCCTTCGGGCTGAAGCTGTGCTTTGTCAGGTACTGGCAGCGCCCGGCGGTTTACCTTGCCGCTAGGCGTCAGCGGCAGTGCCTCTAGCATCACAAAGGCTGTTGGCACCATATACTGAGGCAGCTTCTCCTCCAGGAAGCGGCGCAGATCGGTAATCGTGAGAGCCTGCTCTGGGTTAAGAACGACATAGGCTACCAAGCGCTTAGAACCTGGTTCATCCTCCCGAACCACAACCACAGTTTCTCGTACCCCTGGGTATTGGCTCAGTACTGCTTCAATCTCTCCAAGCTCAATACGGAAGCCGCGAATCTTCACCTGATGATCGATGCGCCCCAGAAACTCGATATTGCCATCCGGCAGGTAGCGAGCCAAGTCGCCAGTTTTGTACAGGCGCGCTCCGGACTCGTTGCTGAAAGGATGAGCAATGAACTTCTCGGCGGTTAGCTCCGGACGGTTTCGGTAGCCCCTGGCTAGGCCAACTCCGCCAATGTACAGTTCACCCGGCACACCCACGGGCACCGGCTGTAGATGGGAGTCTAGCAGATATATCTGCACGTTGGCAATGGGGCGACCGATGGAGGGAAGTGTAGGCCAACCAATCGGTGAACCCGTTAGGATGAAACTAGTGATGACATGGCTCTCGGACGGTCCGTAATGATTGTGCAGAACGCAACCTTCTAGGTTTCTAAATAAGTTCGCGATCTGCTGAGTTACCTGCAACTGCTCGCCTGCGGTGATGATCTCACGAAGGCTAATGGGAACTGAGCCCCCACTATTGGCCACCTCAGCCAGCTGCTGTAGGGCCACAAAGGGAAGAAACAGTCTTTGAACCGATTCGTCTGTAAGACAACGTAATAAACTTACAGCGTCTCGTCGCACTTCCTCTGAGATCAAGATCAGCGTTCCGCCTGAGCACCAGGTAGAGAAGATCTCCTGAAAGGAGACATCGAAGCTTACAGAAGCAAATTGCAGAGTCTTTGCCCCAGTAGGAAGTGTCGAGTTTTGGAGTTGCCACGAAAGCAGGTTAGAGAGGGGACGGTGACTCATGATCGCTCCCTTAGGCCTGCCTGTGGACCCCGAGGTATAGATCGCGTAGGCTAGGTTGTCGACCGTCACCCCGCTAGCGAGATTCTCCTCGCTTTTTAGGGCAATGGCTTCCCAGTCTGTGTCCAAGCAGACCGGCTGCGCCTCATTTTCAGAGAGACCTTCTAGCAACCGCTGTTGAGTCAACAGCACCAGTACCTGGGCATCCTCCAACATGAAAGCCAGACGCTCTCGGGGATACGCTGGATCTAAGGGTACATAGGCCCCACCTGCCTTGAGAATGCCTAACAGCCCCACCACCATCTCCAAGGAGCGCTCCAAACACAGGCCCACCAAACCATCCGGTCCTACCCCCAGATAACGCAGGTGATGCGCTATTTTGTTCGCGCGGCAGTTCAACTCCCGGTAGGTGAGGTGCTTGTCTTCAAAGACTACTGCCACAGCATCCGGGGTGAGTTCCACCTGAGCCTCAAATAGCTGATGAATACACTTGTCCTTGGGGTAATCTGCCTGGGTGTGATTCCACTCCACCAGCAGAGTAAGGCGTTCTCTCTGTGTAAGCAGCGGCAAGTCCTCGAGCCGCTGCTCGGGATGGGCGACGATGCCTTCTAGCAAAGTTTGCAAATGCCCTAGCATCCGGGTGATACTGGCGGCATCAAAACGGCGGCAATCGTAGCGCAGCTGTAGCGACAATTCCGAACCGGGCACTGCCACCATGGTAAGGGGATAGTTTGTCTGCTCAAAGGCACTAACATTACGGATCTCTATGTTTCCGCCCTGCTCGCGCAAGGAAGCATCTACCGGGTAGTTCTCAAAGACCACAATGCTTTCAAACAGAGGCAGCCCGTCGGGCACCTCACTCCACCGCTGCACCTGTACCAGTGGGCTGTATTCGTACTGTCGCAACTCAACTTGCTGGTTTTGAATCTGCTTCAGCCAGGGCAGCAGGGAAGCCTCGCGAGGCACTTGCACCCGCACTGGCAGGGTGTTGATAAATAGCCCCACCATAGACTCGACTCCTGCTATGGTTGCCGGACGGCCAGAGACGGTAACCCCAAAGACCACATCTTCCTGACCACTGTAGCGGCTTAGCAGCAGCGCCCAGGCTCCCTGCACCAGTGTGTTCAGAGTTAGATGATGCTGCTGTGCCAGGGACTGTAGGGCGGCGGTCACATTCGCCGATAACTGGAGATGCTGCCGATCGTAGGTCTGCTTCTGGTTGGACAGGTTGCTCACAACCCTGTCTACCACCAGAGGAGTAGGGGCAGTAAAGCCCTGGAGTGCTTGCCGCCAGAACGCCTCCGCCTGGGAGAGGTCTTGCTGCTGCAACCAAGCGATGTAGTCCCGGTAGGGACGCGGACGTTCTATGTATAAATCTTGAGATCGATTGAAGCCTTCGTAGAAAGCTAAGACTTCTTTGAGGATAATAGGTAAGCACCAGCCATCGAGCAGTATATGATGACGGCTCCAGACAAAATGGTAGGTATCCTCTCGCACCTTGATTAGGGTACAGCGCATCAGCGGCGCTTGGTCAAGTTTAAAGCCCTGCTCTCGATCTGTCTGAAGGAAAGCCTCCAGCCGCTCTTGCTGCTCGACTGGGGACAGCCCCCGCCAGTCATGTTGAACCCAAGGCAAATTTACCCACTTACGCACGATCTGGAGCGGCTGTTTACGGTGTTCCCAAATAAAAAGGGTACGTAGAACTGGGTGGCGCTCCACCACTCGTTGCCAAGCCCGCTCAAACGCCGGAACATTAAGGTTGCCATAGAGGGTGCAGCTTAACTGCTCGAAGTACACTCCCGAATCTGGGGCATAAAGGGTATGAAAGAGCATGCCCTGTTGCATGGGAGAAAGGGGGTAGATAGATTCAATATTTTTGTTTTGTTTGTTCATGTCTTGCCCTATCTAATTTTCAGACACACTGAGTTCGGCGACCAGCTCTTCAAGCTCTTCTTGACTCAACGCAGCATCAGGAAAGTCCCAAGGCGTGTAGCCCCCTGCCTCTGGCAATTGGCAATGGGCAATTAGAGATTTCAACGCTTCTATGAACTCCAGAGCCAGACGCTCAACTGTGGTTCGCTGATAGACCTTCTCGCTGTAGGTCCAATTCAGTTGTAACCTGCCTAATGCCACGAATCCGTTCACCTCCAGTAGATAGCTGCGACGTTCCAACGGGCTGTGCTCCGAACCGCTGGGCTCTTTGGCCGGTCTCAATAGAGCAGATTCCGACAGCACCTGATCGAACTGGCCCAGGTAGTTAAAACTCACTTCCGCTTGGGGAAGAGCCTGCAGTTGCAAGCGTGTCGCTGCGTCCTGGCTCAGATATCGCAAGAGGCCATGGCCGATGCCCCGCTTCGGGAGGCGACGCAGTTGCTCTTTGACCGACTTGAGTGCCTCCCCTGGATGGTCAACCTCCCCCAGATCTAACAGAACGGGGAATACGGTGGTAAACCAGCCCACTGTGCGCGACAGGTCCACATCCTCAAACAGTTCCTCTCGCCCGTGACCCTCTAAGTTAACTAGCAGGGAGCGCTCTCCAGTCCATTGGGCAAAGCTTTGCACCAAGGCGGTCAGCAGCACATCATTAATTTGGGTGTTGTAGGCAGAAGGCACCTCCTGCAACAGGGTGTTGGTCTGTTCCACACTTAGAGAAACTGACACCTGAGCGGCTGACGCCACGGTGTTGGCCTCTCTACCGGACGGATACTCCACTGACAGGGGAGCGACGCCAGACCGAGACTCTGCCAACCAGTAGTCCAACTCGGCGGCTAGTGTTTCTGATTGCCCGTACTCCGTCAGCCGCTCGGCCCAATCCTTGAAGGCAGTTGTCTTGGGCGGCAGTTGAATAGCTGAGCCCCGGTTCAGCTGTTGGTAGGCGGTAGTGAGGTCCTCGAGCAAAATCCGCCACGAGACGCCATCCACAGCTAGGTGATGTACGATGAGCAGCAAACGACCTGGCTGGTCGATGCCAAAGTGAAACAGAGCTACTCGCATGACTGGTCCCTCTGACAGGTTCAGGCTGGCCTGCAGTTCGGTGACGGTGGCCTCAAGGGCTGCTGGTTGCTCGCCTGACGAAAGTTCTGACAAATCTACTACTGTGAAAGGCACTGTCTCGTCGGGGGCAGCGTTAACTTGCTGCCAGCCGGAGTCCGAGGGCGCAAACCGCAGGCGCAGGGCATCGTGATGCACCAGCAATTGCTGCACGACTTGCTTCAATAGCTTCGGCTTCAAGTCTGGCGGCACCTCAAGCAGGACAGACTGGTTGAAGTGGGCAGGGTAGGGCAGATTCTGCTCAAAGAACCAATGCTGAATAGGCGTCAGCGGCACCGCGCCCGTCACTAACTCCTGTTGAGCCCGAACCGGCACAGTTGTGCCTACCACGGCGGTCAACTCGGCGATGGTCTGGTACTGAAATATCTGTTTGGGAGTGAGCTGTAGACCCGCCTGATTGGCTCGGGCAACGACCTGAATGCTGAGGATGGAATCCCCGCCCAGTTCAAAGAAGTTGTCGTAGATGCCGACCTGTTCTAATCCCAGGACTTTAGTCCAGATAGCGGCTAAGACCTCTTCTGTGGGGGTGCGGGGTGGGACAAAGCTTGCTTCTAGACTCCTTTGGTATGGCTCCGGTGTAGGCAGGGCACGGCGGTCTACTTTGCCGTTGGGGGTCAGGGGTAGCTTCTCCAGCTCCACAAAGGCCGAGGGCACCATGTAGTCGGGCAGCTTTTCTTTCAAGAAGCTGCGCAGATCGCTAAACGCATGCTGCTGGTCAGGGACGAAATAGGCGACCAGACGCTTGTTGCCCGGTTTATCCTCCCAGGCCACAACCACGATCTCCTGCACGCCTGGGTGTTGACCCAGCACCGCTTCAATCTCCCCCAGCTCGATGCGAAAGCCCCGAATCTTCACCTGATGGTCGAGGCGACCCAGGAACTCGATGTTGCCGTCGGGCAGGTAACGGGCTAGGTCCCCAGTTTTGTAAAGGCGTGCCCCTGGTTCATCGTTGAAGGGATTGGGGATGAATTTCTCGTCGGTCAACTCCCGACGGTTGAGGTAGCCCCGGGCGAGGCCTTCCCCGCCAATGTGCAGTTCGCCAGCAACCCCGATGGGGACTGGTTGGAGATGGCGGTCTAGGATATAGATTTGGGTGTTGGCAATCGGGCGACCGATGGGCTCTGGGGCGTCGTTGTTGTGCCCGGAAGCTTCCACTAGGCGTGCAGCTGACCATATGGTGGTTTCGGTGGGACCATACAGGTTCCAGACAGAGGTACTTTTTTCTAGTAGCTGATTGGCCAGTTCTCGGGTTAAGGCTTCACCGCCGCAGAGGATTGACAGAGAATTTAGATGGCTCATGTCCCAGCCAGCGGCTAGCAGCATTCGCCAGGTGGCAGGAGTTGCTTGCATTGCAGTAGCGCCAGTCTTGGCTATATTCTCCAACAATTGTGAGCCGTCAGAGGTTACTTCACGGCTGGCTATTACTGTCTGGGCTCCTACAATCAGCGGTAGGTAAATTTCCAGTGCCGCAATGTCAAAACATATGGTGGTGACTGCTAAAAGAATATCCTGGTCTGTCAATCCGGGAGAAAGGCGCATGGAATTTAAAAAGTTGACCAAAGAACCGTGGCAAATTTGAACGCCCTTAGGCTTACCTGTGGAACCCGATGTGTAAATCACATAGGCTAGGTTATTGAACGTAACCTCACTGATGGGATTCTCCTCACTTTCTTGTGAAATCAGCTCCCAATTTGTATCCAAGCAAACCACATGCGCGTCATGTTCAGGCAGCCCCGCAATCAACCGCTCCTGAATCAACAGCACCGGCACCTGTGAATCTGACAGCATGAAAGCTAAGCGCTCTTGGGCATAGGCTGGGTCTAACGGCACATAAGCCCCACCCGCCTTGAGAATCCCCAGCAGTCCCACGACCATTTCTAGGGAACGCTCCACGCAGATGCCCACCAGCACCTCTGGTCCTACCCCCAGGCATTGCAGGCGGTGGGCCAATTGATTCGCTCTCTGGTTCAACTCCCGGTAGGTCAGTTGCTGCTCTTCAAACACCACCGCCACTGCGTCGGGGGTTCGTTGCACCTGAACTTCAAACAACTGATGGATACACTTGTCCTTCGGGTAATCTGCCTGAGTATCGTTCCACTCCACCAGCAACTGATGTTGCTGCGCTGTCGTCAGCAGAGGTAATTTGGAAACGCGCTGTTCTGGATTGGCGACAATG
>JAHHHS010000135.1 GCA_019359215.1 Nostoc indistinguendum CM1-VF10
TAATCTTATCATTTATCTAAGCCTATCAGCACTTCTACATTTTCAAAAAAACGGTATCGTAGACTACTATTTTTTAGCGATGGCTGCGCCCGCCGAAGGCATCGCCAAACTTTTCGATCTACTGACAGTAGTAAATTTCATTTGATTATGTCTTGGGAAATACAGGTTGTTAGCTTTCTTCGTTAAAATCAATCATCTCAATCCTCAGTCTTTGACATAAATCACCAGCTTTTACACCAATAATTCCTGGCCCAATTTCAGTAGCTAATTCCTCTAAAATTGAGTGAAAGCTTGGGAATTCATCATTGATCTCTACCTCAATCAAACCTGCGTTATTCGATATAACGGTTGCCCAATCTGGCAAAGTTTTAGGAATACTCGTTGCATCGAGTTTCATCGTTACGTCTCCTGATTAAACTTGACTTCAACAATTTCTTCTATAGAACCCATTGCCTCACTCAAGTAGTGCAGGACATCGCCCAAGTGAGTTGCTGCTTCTGGGTCAATCCTTTTGTCCGCAATCAATAAGAGCCAGTTTTCATCTTGGGCAATCGCCTGAATCTTCAAATAGCACGAGTTGAACTGGTTCAGTATTTCTGTGGTTTCCATTGGTATTATTTATGAAGCTAAATAGTTTTATTGAGGAGGTGGGCTGTCAAAATAGTTCGTAATTTATAATTCGTAATTCGTAATTATTACCCTATGCATAAATGCAGGAGTTTGAATAAAGTTGGGGCAAAGCAAGCCCCAAGGATTTATTTTTCATAATTAAAATTAGTTGCTCTGTCCCTCAATGAATTAATTATTAATTAATGCGAGGAATTTTTAATTACGAATTACGAATTACGAATTATTCGGTCAAGACCCACCTTTTTACTTACGCTGGGGAGCAATGCGATTTTGTTAGATCGGACTTTGATTCTCAGTTAGAGAGCTAAATTCTCAAGAAAAACAGTTATTTGGCTGCGATCGCAGCCCTAAATAGGTGATTTAGTACCCGAATTTTAAGCACCTCACAAAATCGCATTGCTCCCCTTACGCTGCTACCAAATCGCTAGTTTCTGTCGTTGGCAAGTATCTCTTCAACCGCTCCCAATCGTTACTTGTCAGTGCATCGAATTCAATATCAAGCAACTCTTCTTCCGTGGCTGGTTGTTCTGTGGTCGCTTTTGATACCCTTGCCACTTTCATGAAGTTGTCTAGTCCAACTGCTGCATCAACCGGCTCGGCGTATCGAATCTTATCTACAGCATTTGACCAGTGAGTAATATGCTGAAATATCACCCCAATCATCGAATCAGCTTTGTAAACACGATAATTTCTGGGGCAAGCTCCGCCAACGTAAACCAGTTTGTAGGGAGGGATTTCAAGTCTCTCTGCGTTGGGGTCGTTTGGAGGGAGAAGAATTTTTTGGCGGCAGTCATCTAAACATGAATCTTGAACTGTGATGTTATTTGCTGTATTTTGTGCCATCATTGTGTTTAGTGTAGTTAAATTTGTTGGCGATCGCATTTCCCTTGGACTGCAATCGCCTTTTTGACTTTCACCAACTTACGCCGCTACTGCCGTTCGGACTCCCAACGACGCAATCACATCTTTTGCACTGCCAGCAACCCGATTCACCCCGTACTGTCTCGGTCTTGCGTACCAACTTTGGTGATTGCACCCAACGAAGCCGACAAAACGCCCGTCTCGGTAGAGTTTGGTGCTGAACGATAGCCAGTCAATCTCACCGTGGTACAGACCAAAAGCAGTGCAAGCTGTTTCCAGTTCATCGCTCAATCGCTCGTTGCGCTCCAGGGGTGTTTCTGGTAGAGTCGCCTTGACCTCTGCAACTCTTGTAGCGAACCAGTTTTTATCGAAGGGCAGCCGTCCACCACCGACTAATTGCACCCATACGGTGATTCCGCCTTCTATCCAGATGGTGCTAACTGATTCGGGTTGAACTTCGATAATCTCGCCAATGATACGGCGATCTCTGCTGGTGAGAGGGTCTTGGGTTGGGGCTACAGCTTCGGCTTGGGATTCGAGGTGGTGGTTTAGTTCTTCTTGGGCTAGAGCTTGCTCATCAACAGAAGAACTAGGAATCGCTTGCTGTGTATGTGTTGTATAAGGCATAATAGAGTTCCTTGATAAAAGGGTAAAAGGCGATCGCATACTTTCCACGGTGGGCGATTGCCTTTGTTATGTGTGCAAACAACGTTGTGGTTTAGCACAACGCTCTCAAAAAGATTTGGCGTAGCCATATATTTGTGACTCAAAGCCAGTGGCACTTGAGTGATACCAAAACAGGAGATACAGCGTATCAGGCGACGTGTACGGCTTCAAACGCTTTAACTGCCGTCCTGCTGGTAATTTCTTATTTAGTGCAAATCCATTTCCCATCTGTGTACCCATCGCCTTCTCTGGTTGCGCCAGTGCCTCGGCTACTCATCAAGCGGTGACTTTGGATTGTGCTGTCAAAGTTCTGTAGTGAGCGCAGAGGAAAGGAAGTTTACAAGTTGTTGATTACAATTCAAGCAGACAGACCTTATATATTAGAAAGTGGTCATTATACTCACTTTGCTAAATCTGTATTAGCCGCGATGCCTGCGGCAACCCGAAGCGGGAACGCTACTCTTACTCCGCAACAGCTTTACTCTCCGATCACGCTACAGCCTACTCCGGGAACAACCGATGAAAGCGTCTTATTCTGTCGGGTGTGGGTTGGGTCTGAATTAATCATGGCATCTTACAGCGAAGAAACGAACTGGCGCGAGGTCAGTAAACAGGCAATTGCTGTAACAAAAGCTGCGGCAGAAATGGTGTTCTAACTTGTTGTAAACAGGGCTTGAGAGATTGTAGTTATAGGTGACTCAAGCTTTGTCTACACCTAATATGTGCTGTTCACCTATTCATAACTAATCACAGATGACTATTACAATTGTTCACCCCAACGCCGAAAATCTACAATCATTTTCTGAATTGTTTAACCTGGAAAGATTTTTGCAATCTGACGGGATTCTACCGTGGCTTTTAGCAAATGGCTGGAAGTACGACGATCAATCTTGTTTGATTGCAAATATTATCGATGAGTCTACAAGTCTTGATGAAGTTTGGGAATCAGACGAGTTTGACTTTAAGGCTCTGCCTGATGAATTAAAGGAAAAACTCAATCAAATCTTTGAGCATTTCTATCTGTAACATTTGTCACTCTCAATCACTAATTAACGCAGAATTAACGAAAATGTTGACGAAAGAAGAATCAGATTATGCGTGAAAAACTCTACAGTCAGACTAATTAAATCTGACTGTAGAGAAAAATCGATTCCACGATAAATTATGGCACACTTCCCTGCTACTGAGATGGAATTAAATTTGATTAAGGTTTACGACCCAACGCTTTTAAGCTCCTCAAAAGTTTACCAAATCAACGGTACACTTTCCCGATATTTGGGTGATGAAGGTAGTATACAACATCCACAGTATCTATTTGTACCTCTGCCAAATCAAAGAAAAAAAGCCAGCTTTCGACTAAATCGAAACAAACTTATGACTCGTTGCTATGAAGTCGAAGGCATGGTTTATGAAAAGCCTGTGGTACAGGATAATTCACAGCAACTTCAGCTATTTTAAGCCATGTCAATACATAAACCACCAGTCATTAAAAGACATATTCGGCTACAAAAAAGCTCTACAAAAGTAATCTATAGGGCTACTACAGACATTCGCTCTCTTGAGAAATCACCACAAAGAAAGCTTCGCTTAATCGAAAGTGAAAAATAATGATTGAGGTCAATAATCATGGTACAAGCAATCGACAATCCTATCGCTGCGAATTTCCTAACTGATGCAGTAGTCGAACGCCACAATTTCTCGCAGTTAAATAAAACTCGCATTCGCTTTCGTATTCAATTAAAGAAAAGTACAAAGTCTGCCGCTCCCAAATGGGCAGATGTACTAAAAGCTGAAGTTTCTGAAATAGAATCAGACCTCGTTAAAGTCACAAATTCCGAAGTCGGTTTGCGGGGTATCAAGGTTTTCAAAAAGCTTGATGAAGCTGCTGCCCAATTGCGTCAAGAAATTGCTTCGGTTCAAGAGTGGATGTCTGCTGATACTGGTGATTGGGTTTGTCCGATTGATTTAGCTCCCCTGGTATGGAATCAGTAGACTTGTCCGAAAACTCCAAAGCCAGACTGCTCAAAGCTTTGAGTCAAAACTTTGATATCTTCGTATGTGAAGCAATCCGAAATATTTTAAGTAATCTAATCAAATGCTCGATGAATATCCGATTACTAGATAAAGCCTTATTTTCATCTTTTTGCTGTTGAGTTAATTCTCGTTTTGGTTTTCTCTTATGAGGAGTTGTAATGTTTTTGCCTCCTTGAAAGCCCTTATCACCCGCAAAAGGTTGTGACTTATCAAATTTTTCTTGAGACTTACGGAATAAGTTTATATCTGCTGTTGGCCCAGGGACACCTATTTCTACTTCGACAATATCCTTCCCTGACGGCATCCCAACCATTAGACTTTTTAATGTATGCTGTCTTTTCTTACCTGAGAAATATTTTTGTTGTTCTTTTTGGTCAGAATCTCTATATATTGGCTGTTCCAGGCTATCGACTAATAGCCTAAAATTGGTTAATACTTCCTGAACAAAAAGTAATTCGCTTTCATTATTTGAGACTTGCTCTAATAAACTTGAGGGTAAGATATCTCGCAGTATTGATATCCAATAATGAAAAGTATCGTTGGCTTCTGTCTTAGATACCCCAAATAACATTCCTAATACTTGAAACGTTGGCATTTGTCTTAGATAAAATAGGCATAAATATACTTGTTCTTCGGTTGATAATAATTCTTTGCGTCCACCACCAGCCGCATTAATTCTTATTTTTCGGCTTTGGAGTTTTGTTTGAATTTCTTGGTGACGTTTTATCGCGCAATTCAAAAGTGATTGCATCTGTTCGTAACTAATCCCTAAAATTTGTTTTGTCCGGTGGGGATATTTCTGGATATAATCAAAAACCATAACTAATATCGAAAAATGGTAGACGCTTAATTTAACATTTTACCATTTTTCTTTTTCTAAGTTAATATTTCGGACAAGTCTTATGATAATATACCTTTTTCAGGTGGTAGTTCCTTGAATTCGGAGCATTAATTTCTGCTCAAAACACCTTAAATGTCACATTCTGTAAGCCTTGATGTCAAAGAAACGATACCTCCGCCTAACTTCATAACTAATGTGCCTAAGCCAATATCTTCAAAGCTAAGTGCAGAAGGTAAATGTCCAAGCTTGTAACCGGATTTTTTGGTATTATAAATTACTTGGGAGCCAGTTATCCAGTTATTATTTATTCTCCATCCGATCTGCTCACAAAATTTTTTCCAGACTGCTTCTTCATAGCTGCCATCAGCTTTGCCGCCAACTCCTAAGTAAATCTCCTTTTGAATGCTAAACCCAAAATGCCCATCACTATACTTTACCCAAAGATTATCAATTGTACGTAGGTCTGTACAGGAAAAACTTAATAGTTCTTCTTCTCTGAGCGAATCATCTTGTTTACGCCCTACGGCTTGAAGCATCACTAGATAAGTTTTATGGTCTGCTTCTTTCCAGTTTCTTGCTGCTAGTAACTCGCGCAGCTTACTATAATCAACACCTTTTTCAGAACTGAGCTCATCTTGTTTTAATAACGAGAGCTTCCTAAGTTTATTTGTATATTCTTCTGCCAAGTTATATCCCTCTCTTGTATCTATTGCTCTTAATTCGTCAGGCTAACCTACTACAAATAGTTGGTCTAATCAACGGATTTCTGATGACAACTCTAAAACTCAATTTTGACATATTATTTAGGGTAGTGCATTACAGCGCTTCCGGCTATTATGCAATATAGTTTTCTCCTCGCCCCTCTCCTATCATTGCTTTCAGCTTTTAGGATGTATACTAAAAACGGCTGATTACTGGACTTTTGCCTAGACAAAGGAAATTTTGCCTGTTAATCTCTTAGCGATTTTAAAAGTAAAGCTCTAACCCGTTTTTAGTATACCTCATAGCTGCCGGAAGTGCTGTAACTCCAGGATTCTCATTGACCGCACGATAGAAACAACTGCAATTGTCTCTCTGTTCTTAAATGGCTTTACAGGAGTTGGAGCAATGGCTTGGTGGGGAATGGAGATTATCGAGACAAATGCTAACTTCAACATCATCATCTCTGGGTGGCAGCAGCAAAAAAATATTTGCTTGGGTGCAATGTTGGTCAGTTTTTCCGCCTTCTTAGGGACTTCTTTAGTCGGAGCTAGTTCGAGTATTCAACGAGATAAATTTTAAAAGGATAAACAGCAATGGAAATCAAATTAACTACATCAGAGATTCGGACTATCTTGCAAGGATGTCAATATACATTGCGACTTGTGGGGAAGTAGTAAGGATTATCGCAGGCTTCAATCGTCCGAGTACTTTTCTACATCGAATGATGTGGCGCTAAATGATGCGTTCAATGTTTTGGAAGAAATAGTGGATGCAATTGATGGTGTACAGCAGGCGGCTCAATAGCAAACAGAAAGAATGTAAATTTAGAGGAGTAAGAAAATGACGTTAACTCTAGATAATCGCTCTCAAAACAAAGAATCGTCCTTAACTCAAGCATTACGGCAGATACAGCAGTTAAACTTCAAAATTGCTGTGTTAGAGCAGCAGCATCAAGATTATGTGCAGAAGCAACAGAACTTGATTAGTGCGATTGCCGAAATCTGTGTTTCTCCAATGCAGGAAATACAGGCGCTGCGGATTCTGATTTATCGGGGAGAGGTAGCCTGTCGGCAGTACCTGCGTTCAGTGTTGGTTAAACAAAGTCAGGGTTCAAAAATGACTATAGAACAAATGGAAAAACCCACTTCAAATAAAAGAGCCAAAAACCGGGGTTTTCTGCAAAATTCAAAAGAATGAATTTTCTTTCTCATAGAGCCGCAAAATCAGTCAGAGCAGGGGATTGAGCAGACCATGAGACAGCTATTTTGACGGCATTACTACAGTGGGGAGCCTCATCTAAGTCGTCCGCGTGTCTCAAAACCTTGATGCTACGGTGTTTGAGGTCGAGCCTCACTCATGGTCTGCTTGCTTTTTATCGAAGGTACAAAAATTGTGCCTTCGGTATCGCTGCATCAAAACGCATCGAATGAAAGATTTTATAAGTAATTGCATTATGTCAAACAAACACTTATTGAAGGTGAAACGGATTCATCCTAAAGAATTTAAATTGAAGCACGGATTATCGGTGTCCGAGATTCATGAACTAAGCGACTATCCACCAGAAACTCTTAAGCACTGGTTAGCTGACGAGCATAGTAGTCGTTACCAACAACCAAAAGAATCTGTCTTAAATCATTTTGGTTTATTAGATTTATATTTAAGCGCTTTTTAAATCAAAAAAGGTCACACAGACACTACCCATATTAAGGCGGGTTTTTTATTATAAAAGGGTAAGGTCAATAAATAGTCAATTGACAGTTACAGAACAATGCTTATTAATATCAACATTGATATCAGCGTAGATATTCATATTGATGTCAACATTGATATTAACGTTGACATCAATATTGATACGGGTGTGACGCGCATATTGACTAACTTTTTGAAACTGTTGATACGGATTTGACATTCTTAATGAAATCAGAGTGGAGAAAACAACTTTTTAGCTATCAACCAAGTAAATCAGGGGTAAATCCTTTAGTTTTACCAATGTCAAAAGCAAAAGCCGCGAAGATTTTGCCGGACATCAAGAAGTTAAACAATTTGCACGGAGATAAATTATGGAACGCTCAATATTGATTCATTTCGACAGCACTACAGGTGAAGTTCGTGTGGAGGCTGAGGGGTTTGAGGGTTTGAGTTGTTTATCGGCTACGCAACCGTTTGAATCCGCGTTGGGAGTTGTGAGCGAGAGCGTTTACAAGGATGAAGCTCAAACCCAACAACTTCGGACTACGAACAGTAATCAAACACGTTTGCGCCAGTAATCAGTCATCAGTTACCAGTCTTGACTCGGCTGGTAACTGCTGATCATAAAGGCTTCGCCATTTCATAAGTGAAATATTTGAATAATTGACATGAAACTCTCAAATCTGCTCTCCACGCTTGATTCACAAATTCCCATTGCTGCGGTTGATGTGCTGTCTCCTGATGAAGCGACGATTATCCAATGGCTAACTACAGAGGTATCCAGCAAGCTCTCAAGTCCAGTGTTCTTCTGGAATCTGGGGGTATCAACCTTGGAGCAATGTTTAATTGCAGCAGATGGGGGATTGGTGTTTAAGCCAGTTGCAGAGTACAAAAGACCGCAACATACTGATCCATTGTTATATGTGTTTGATTACATTGCTAACTTTAGTAGTGATGGAGTCTTTATCTTAGGTGACATTCACTCGTTTATTGGTAAGAATTCGCCAACATTATCTTGGGAGGTTGTTAGCAAGGTAAAAAATCTCTACCATCGTCTCAAGCCGACTGATAAACGCATTGTGCTGCTGGGTCAAAACATTCAATTACATGAGTCACTTGTACGCTTAATCCCTTATTGTGAAATTCCTCTACCGGGAGTTGAGCAAATACTACTTCATATCAATTCTTATTTGCATGACCTACAACAGTCAGCTATTGAACAGGAATTGATTTTTACTATTTCCCTCAACAAGAGTGAAATTGAATCTCTTTCTCGTGCAGCGCTGGGATTAACCCTGGAGGAGATTAGCGACTTCTTGCGGTTAACTGTTAAACATAACCTAACATCAGATGGGATTTTAATTGATAGTAATTTCATACCCCAAGCAGTCGAGTATAAAACTCGGCTGTTGTCTCAAATGGGTATTGAATTGGGCAAGCCTGCTAACATCTCCTTTGGAGGATTGGATCTACTGCGCGAATGGCTGATGAGGCGGCGGCTGTTCACACAAGAAGCGCGTGAGCTTTCCTTGCCTCAACCAAAAGGTGTGTTGCTTGCGGGGCCTCCCGGTACTGGAAAAACATTACTTGCTAAGAACATTGCTCATATCCTGAATCTACCGCTACTCCAGCTAGATATTGCGTCTCTTCTTGGTTCTTTAGTTGGTGAATCAGAGGGCAATGTTAGACGTGCCTTGAAAACAGCCGAGGCAATTGCTCCATGTATTTTATTTATGGACGAAGTGGAAAAAGCTCTTTCTGGCAGTGGTGACACAAGTGGCGTTTCTCAAAGGATTCTCGGCAATATTCTGACGTTCATGAGCGAGTGTACAAGTGGTGTATTCATTGTGGCAACCTGCAATGACCCTTCTGCACTGCCAACTGAGTTAAAAAGAAAGGGACGCTTTGATGAGGCTTTCTTTGTTGATCTTCCCACAGAACCAGAGCGAGTCCAGATTCTGGGGATTCATCTACAACGTTTTGGCATTCACCTGGAATCCTAATATCTCGAAGCGATCGCAGCTTCGCATTCGATGAGGATAGACCGCAGCAGGTAACACTTGCTGACCTCGAAACCTGTCGCCAAACCATTACCCCACTTGCAATTCAGGATGCGGCGGCGGTTGAAAGAATGCAAGCATGGGCATCCACCGCACGACGCGCTAGTAGTCCTGTGGTTGCAGCGAAAACTCAGTCTCTCAGAACTGCCAAATACAGAAATATGAACTGATATTAATTGCGGTTGCTCCCTAATTTTATGGGGGCAATCACACTTTTTTTTAGAAATTAACACCAGCTTCCTAATAATTAGATAGACCAAACAAAATGACAACAGACTTAGTTACTTATTACGGGCAGACTCCAATCATTGACCAACTGGTTAATAAATATGGTGTGTATTTAGAGAAGTTGAACAGAGAAACAAAACTGTTATTACGAGTAACTCTGTCTACATACATTGTTATGCAACAAGAGTACACTCCAACTGAATATCATCGGTGAGAGGTTAGGACAAAGTACCTTTTGTCAATCAGTTAAAATACTCAAAACATTGTAAATAAGAATGATAATCGTGTTGAGGGTAGGGGGAGGAGGTGAGCGACGCTCACCTCCTCCCCCTATATTTGATTGTCATTATCTTTAAAATATTTAACTGCTTTTATAGGAGATGAAAAAGTATTGTAACGACATAAAAAGTGGGCAGCATTGTTAGGTAAATTCAATTATCAAACGAGGTAATGAGAAGTTTGGTCTACCATTATGCCCAAGCGACAAAAACAAAACTCTGATCACGCACACAAACATAATACTCCTACTATAGATAATGAAGCGATAAGCCTGACGGCATGGCTGCGCTTACCGCTAAACACTTAGAAGCTTTATTAACCCCAGCAGTTTTTGCCCAACAAAAATATTATAAACAGTTAGGATTACGAGACAGAGTTCTCAATTTATCTTTAATGGTAGCAGCAGTTTTAACACTGTTGTGGCGACAAGTTCCTGGTGTTCAAGAGTTAAATCGTCTGTTAGCATGAGAAGGTTTATTATGGTGTTCTGCTACTAAAGTTGCTCAACAGTCTTTGTCAGAAAGATTTTTAGTATTTCCTTCGGAATTATTTGAGCGGACGTTTAAAGATTTATTGCCGAAATTACAATTTAACTGGCAACAAAGATTCAGGCGACCATTGCCAGATAGTGTGAAGTTTGCACTTGATAATTTTGAACGAATATGGATAGCTGATGGGTCTACATTGGAGGCTCTATTTCGGAAGCTAAAAAGCTTGGAAGACCTGAAAACAGGGCAACTTGCAGGTAAGATTTGTACAGTTATTGATTTAGTTACTCGTTTACCTGTCGAAGTTTGGTTTCATACTAATCCTGCCGCATCCGAAACTAATTTTGAAACTTCATTACTGAATTTACTACCTGCTAAAACTCTGGTTTTACTTGACAGAGGTTTCTATCATTTTCAGTTTTTACAACAACTGATTAATCAAGAAGTCCATTTTATTACTCGTTTAAAAGCCAAAGCCTCTATTAAATACTTAAAAATTTTTAGCTATGATCATTTACTTAAAGACCGATTAATTCAACTTGGCACTGTTCGTCGTGGCGCACCAGTTCTCACTTTGCGTTTAATCGAAATCAAAGTTGGTAAAACTAGCTATTCTTATATTACTTCTGTTCTTGACCCACAAATATTGCCACCCTACGTCGTTGCTGATTTATATCGACGAAGATGGAGAATTGAAGAGGCTTTTTACACAGTCAAACGCCTGTTGGGGCTATCTTATTTATGGACTGGTTCTATTAATGGTGTGAAGTTGCAAGTCTGGGCTACTTGGTTATTTTATGCTGTTTTAGTTGACTTGGGAGATGCGGTTGCAGACGAATTATCTTTACCATTTGACCGCATTTCTTTGGAGATGATATTTCGCGGTTTGTACCATTTTAGTGTTGCAAATGACAAAGGCAAAGCGGATGACCCGATTAAGTACTTCGCAGAAAGAGAGAATCAAGACTTAGGCGTGGTTAAATATCTCCGAAAGCCAGTTTCAAAGCTGGATTTATCGCCTTTTCCTGCACCCTCTTGACAAAAGTGCAATTACTCTAACCTCTCACCGATGACTGAATATCCAGTATCTACAGCCCTTGAAGACGCTTTGTGTGAGCTAGTAATTCCTGATTCTATTCCCCAGGATTTGTATGATGTCTGCTCTGCTTTAGATGAGTTAACGATTCTGGAAGCGGAAACAATACTTGAAGCTTTACAGCATCAAATTCGATGGGGCAACGCCCAAGTACAAGGAAGTGTTTGATTTCCAAACATTAACTTACTAATCAAATTAATTAGATCGGAGAAGAAAATGAGTACATTTCCAAGTTTCGAGGACTTCAAAAACTCTTTGTTAAACAAAGATGTTCCACCACCTGCTAAACCCAAACAAGAGAGTTTTGAAACCTTTAAGAACAGGATTTTAGCTATATCTAATCCACAACCAACGGAGAAATAATCAACATGGAAATCTATTTAGTCTTTGTTGATGCTATCCGAAACAGCAATAAATTCTGGTCGGCCATTGTCGAAGATGGGAATTTAATAGTGCAGTGGGGCAGAGTCGGTTATCAAGCGCAAACCAAAGTCCACACATTAGGCAATCATCAGAGAGCCATTACTAAATTTCATAATCTGGTAGCCGAGAAAAAAGGTAAAGGCTACCGTGAAAGTCAGCCAGAAATAGATAGTTGTGATGTTTGCGAAATTGAAAGAGCTATTGGATTGCTTAATGCAATACGATCTTATGTGGTTCATCGAAATTTTGATCAGCATTACATTCAACTCCTTAATCAATACTTAAAAATCGTACCCACACCGTTGGGGATGCAAATTGATCCCTACACAATATACCGAACTCTTGCTGATGTGGATCATCAGCGAGAGTTACTCAATTCCTTGCTAACGACACCTGCACCAATTGTTGCTGCGGTGGCTGTTGGTCATGCCCCTGAAGCAACAGCAGAACCCAAGGTAAGTAGGTAGGCACAATTAAACCGAACTGTGTAAACTTATGTAAAGCGCCAGAAACGCTTTCAATATAAGCTTTTAAGCGATTTACATTTCTTAATCTAGTTGTATCTTTTAGCGCCCACCTACTTAGTCAGTCTCAAGACTATCAGTAAGAACTTCTGGCGACATTTGTAAAACTGTTGGGTGTGAATGACGAAATTCTATTCATGCCCTCTTTCAAATAAAAAATTTAGCTGATTTTTACAAATATTATTGCCTAGCTATATTAAAATTTTTTGCTTTACAAGCGTACCATTCATCGTTTTATTCTTTAATTCCCTCAAGGACAGCTTCTACAGTTTCACCCTTAAGTACCGCCTGAATTCCTGGTAAGTAGTCGTCCATCATTAAGACATTGGTATACACAAGACGTTTGATTAAGGTGGTAGTCAACTGCTCACCTTGGACATCAATGCTGGTTTTGTAGCGAATTTCACCATCAGTCACATCGAGTTCAAAGTTGCCAATAACCAGTCCGTAATTTACTTGAGTCAGGAATTGTGTGATCGCTCGCCGTTTAGTTTTGGGTGCTTTAACCGGACAAACAGAGTAAAAGACAAATTGCTGTTCCTCTTCTCTGGCTTTGGCATAGCACGTCCAGCGATCGCGTTTGCCTTGGAACGCGAGTTGTAAAATTGGTTCTCCCTGAAGTTTGATAAATGCCCAATCATCTTCAGTGAAAAAATCAATCATTACTTGATAAATTGAAGAGTCATCCGTAACCTCTTCAGCCGCTTCAGCGATGTCGTCTACTAACTCATTTAATGCCTCCATTGCATCATCAATGGCGTTTGAAATAGCGCGATCGCCTTCATCAAAAGTCGTATTCAACCAATTCTCAAAGGTATTACTAATTTCATCAAGAGTATTATCTAACTCATCTGGGTTGAGTTCTCCAGCATCATTTACTTGCTCACGAAAGAAACGCATCATTTGCTGGGTAATGTGTTCACTGGAGAAATTCTGCTGTGTAATCTCCGCAGGATTTAGATAAGCCCAAAAAGTTTGGTAGCCAATTTCACCTGCTTTTTGGGATTGGGTGACGCGCAGGGCATACCAACTTTCGGTATTCAGTAAGGGATGATCGGGTTGAGTTTGGCTGAGGGTTTGTAAGTAGGCAATCGCGTCTTCTGAGGTTGTACATTCGCTCAAATGAACCAGCAGATCAGGTTGCAGGGTGGCTTCGATTTCGATATCGGGGTCGGGTTGAAAATTCTTTGCTGAGAATGCACCTCGTAATTCAGGCTTGAGGTTGAATAACGCTTCGGTTTCGATATGCTGATAGGTTTCTTGATTGAATTGAACAGTGAGGCGGCACTCTTTGGCAGAGGTGAGGGCGAGGATGAATGAGTGGATGGGTAGGAGGGAATGGGAGCGATCGTAAAACAGTAGGTTACAATTCATAACATTACTATTCGATCTCATCTCTTAGTTCCTTAAAGTCTACTACCTTATCAAGATCATTGTCTTTATATACAAAGTTTAAAAACTCTCTAGCATCCTCATCAGTTTGGGCATATCGATTAGCTTTGAGTCTTACTAAATCTCTTAGCGTATTTTTATTTAATGACGATTCTAGAGTTTGCTTAAAAGCATTTGATACTTCCAATTCATAATCGAAAAGTCCCGTCATAGCTTTTATTGCTTTCGTGGATGCTTTAGTAACATTAGGCTCTTCGTGATAAAACCGAATTAGGAAATCGCCAACTACTTTTAAAAAATCTTTGTTTTCATTCATAATAGTTTTTCTACGGATCTAAAAATGCGGTTTCTACCATGTATTCAAACGGACTTGATACTACCAATGAGAGTGTTATTGTTTTTAATGGTGAATTGATTGGCACAACTTGCATATTATTATCAAGCTCAAATCCTACTCCTAAATTAACTGGTAAGTTATGGATTATCGTTGTGGGAAATCCATTAGGTTTTGAGTTGCCCGATGGATCAATAAAATCTGAATCGATCTGTTGCTGGTTTTGAGCTAAAGCAATTTTGATAGCACGTTCCATTATCTTCAAGTTTGTAAATTTAGTAGCACGATAAACAGGCATTCCTCTAGGATCTCTTCTAGATGTCCATTTTTTAATAGCACTCTTAACAGCCTCTCTATCATTTTCATCAACATCTTGATACTCTTGTATTAATTCTGTTGCTTCACTAATTACACTGTTTTGATTTTCGATGTTTCTTTGTCGTTTAGCTACGCTATCAGGTTTTGTTGGTGCAGGAGATCTATTAAACTCATCTAATCGTGCTTGAGCAGCCTGTATACGCACTTGTTGTTTTTCTATCTTTTCATTACGCAGATCTTTAAAGCGCTGTTTAGTCTCTTCTAGGCGATCTTCCATCTCTGCTTCAACTACATCAGGCCCATGCCTTGCAATGAGATGTATTTCCTTTAAGTTACCTGAGCTTGTCAATATTTTGTGACCTTCATGAGATCTAATGCCACCAGGTGCTAGTTTGAATGATCTTCCACCTAGCTTGTGCGATGTAGTACTATCGCCCGGATTAATCTTAACGTCTACGTGATATTGATCAGCAATCTCCTTAACTAGCTTAATTGAGGTTAATTTATATCTTGATTTAATAGTAGGAAAAACTGATTTAACACTATTTGGTGTAGCATCTTTCTCCTTCATTGCTTTCTCAGCCTCAGCTACAGCCTTACGAAGATCAGTTTTCTTCTGTACATCATTTCGACTGTCAGTTCTATCTTTTTTATTCTTCTTACTTTCAGAATTATTTTTATCTTTCTTCCCAAAGAACCGCTCACGCACTTTACCAAACTTATCACCCACCTTCTTACCAGCACCTTTAAGCTTCTGCCCGACTTTCTTCGCAGCATTCTTCAGTTTGTCGCCAATCTTCTTAGCGATCGCCTTGATCTTACCGCCCACCTTACTTGCTGCGCCGCGCACTCTCCTCAGCAACCAATTCGCCACAAAGTCAATTAACACCACACCAGCTGCCGCCAGCATTGCCCCAAACTGCGGGCCAGAATTTCCTGTCTTCACGGCTTTCATAAATGCCATGAACCGCTCCATTGCTTGCAGGATACGGCTGACGGTTCCCCAGGCTGCCTGTAGCCCTTCGATGATCACCATCACTGTACCCGCAGCAGGTACAATCATCGACACCAATTTCTCAATCAAAATCGCAATCAAGGCAGGGGGAATTGCCGCCTTGATGCCTTCCCATGCCATTTGACCCACCTGTGCTGTCCCGATGCCGCCCTGCTTCAGCATTTGCCAAACGACCATGCCCAAGCCCAGCACTTCGTCCACTTTCTGGTTAAACCACTCCTTGACCGCAGCTTGGAACGCAGTCCACAAGTGATTCTTGATGCCATCCATCACGCCTGCTGCTAAGTTACGCAGCCATTGTCCTGGACTTGCAGCAATGTCTTTAATTAGAGCAGCAAAAACTCCAAGGGCGCTCACCACTGCCTTTGCTGCCGATATTGCACCTTGCACAGCCTTACTCACTAAGTCTACAGCCAGCATATAGCCCTTCTCCAAGAGCTTAAGCGCTGCATCCAAAGCTTTACCTAGCAAGTTAAGGGCTGCTTGTACTCCCTTTTTGAGCGTTTCGGCTAGGGCGTTAACGGCTGCTTCGGCTGCTTTCACTACAGCTTTGATGGCATTGCGGAAGCGATCGCGCAATTTCGGGAAAGCTGCTAATAGTACATCGGCGATTGCAATCAAAACTTCACCTATGGCTTTGATGGCAGCTACAATAATTTTGCGAGCTGCTTCAATCACCTCGGTTGCTAGTTTCTGAGCTGTTTCGATAACCAGCTTTACTGCCGCACGAGCTAATTCCAGTGCGGCTTGGATGGCTTGCTTAATGCCGTCAAAAAAGGCTTTAGCTTTATCCGCAAGCCAACCAAAGAAACCTTTTGGTTCTTGATTGGCTTTTTGCCGCTCTGCTTCTGCTTTTTCTTCTCCCTTTCTCCGCTCTGCTTCTGCATCTTGATTGCCTTTTTCAATGTGGTCAGCAGCTTGCGTCTGTGCTTGGGTTTGTTTCTGGTGGACATCCTGCCTACCCTTGGACACAGCAGTATCCGCATCCTTGCGGGACTTGTCTACTAAATCTGTCTGTTCCTTATTCCAATCCGAGCGCAACTGACCCACTTCAGCCAGGGTCTTTTCGCGCTCTTTCGCTTGTAAATCAGTATTTTCCTGCTGAATTTTGTTAATTTCCTGGTTCGATTTAGCTTTTTCTTCTGCGACCTTTGCAGTATGTTCCTGCCGTTGTGTGGCAATTTGTGATTGAGCTTGAGCAACGGCAGCTTGAATCTCCTGTCCACTTTGTTGTTGGGCAATAACTGAGATGGCATCATCTTCGCCGCCTCCTTTAGTGTTGCCACCGGCTAGCTTAACCCCACTTTCTGCCCTAGTACCTGCCTCACTGCCGCCTACCGCTTCTGCTTTGAGGGTTTCTTTCGGCACGTTGGGATAAATAGCATTTTCGCCCATCGGCTCTGCCAAATCTTGCCGCCCTTGGGCGTGTGCCTCTGTCGCACTTTTCTCCAGATTGGCTTTCTGTTCGTTGGCTTGGTTGGGATCTGCGTCACCCTCCAGCTTGAGCGCTGGGGGAGGGACTGCGGTGACGTTGAGTCCAGGATCGCGAGTCGGCATTCGGTTGATCGACGCTCTGAGAGCTTGCACATCCCCAGGGGAGACCTTACCTTCAGCATCACCCTGAATCGACGGTAAGCTAGCTGCTCGACCTATAGCTCGACCTAGTGGCAACCTAACAGGCCGCGGCGGTGGAACAGATTTTGCCTCTTTCTGGGGCGTTTTCTCAACTGGTTTTGGCGTTCTAGTAGCAAGTGAAGGTTGATCGCCTGCTGCCCCATCTTTCGTAGCAACGGAACCCGATGGACGTTCCATCTGCGGTGGATTCGCAGCTAGTTCTGCTTGCTTCTGAGTGATAGAACTGTTGATCGCAGTAGTTACGCCTCCCAGCCCTGCTTGGATTTGAGCCGGTGGCAACTGACTTAGAGATGCGAACGCTTGCGATGGCTCGGATTGGGAGACATCTGGTACTGGTGGAGTCGGCGGGTCTTCGATCGCTGTACCGCCACCGCCCCCACCGCCCATATCACCGCCAGTCGCCCCTGCATCGCCACTACTTCCTACATCTTCAAGGGCGTTTTCGATTTCGCTGCGATCGCTTGAAGGCAACTCTACTCCTTCCGTACCCGTGGCAACAGCTTCTATCTCTTCCTCACTAGGGCCTTCTATTTCGCCTTCTTCTGCGGTTTCGCCGCCTCCGGCTGCACTGACAGTACCTCCCGCGTCACTCGCTGCTGGAGCCGCCGTGCCACCTGTTTGTGGAGCAGGTTGAGTGTTCGAGTCAGAAGTCGCTAAATTAGCTGGGGAGAGCGGGTTTGCTGCGGTTGGCGATTGAGCCGCACGATCTAAGTTTTGCGGAACTGTATCCTGAGCGGCAGGCTGCTTTGTTCCTTCAGTTGCCTGAGATTCTGCCGCTTTTGTTGGGGAGGCGGTCTCTTCTTTTGCTGCTTTAGCACCTTCGTCGGTTACGGGTTCTACAGATGCACCCTTTACTTTTCCTGCCGCATCCTCTGATCCCTGCCGAGGTTGAGTGTGATTTTCGTTTGTAGTTAAACTGGCATCTGCTTTTGAGGTGACAATTTCTGGCTTAGGCGGGTTAGTCTTGGTTTCATTCATCTGCCCATTCTGCTCAGATGGCAGGGGAGCAGACAGCAGGCGATCGTTATCTACTATATCTTTACCTGTTACAGGCTGCCGAGCGGATCGATTAAATGGAGCAGATACCGCTTTGGATGAAATCTGGTCTTTATTTGATTCGTCTTCTCGATCTTGCAGGGATCTTTTGGTAGGAAGCTGTTTGGCTTGAAGGTGCAATTGAGTGTTTTCTACAGGTTTTCGGCCGACCTGTTTATTTGAAATACTCCCCGTTTGTTGAATGACATGGGTGAGTTCATGAGCTAACAGTTCTTTCCCAGAATTAGACCCAGGTTCGTACTGACCCGCATTAAAGAAAATATCATTACCGTGAGTGAAGGCACGCGCTTGCAACTTCCGGTTTAGCTGTGCAGCCGTTCCATTATTATGCACTCGTACTTGGCTGAAATCCGCCCCAAAACGTGGCTCCATGAAGGTGCGTACATCATCCGATAACGGGCTACCTCCAGCTTTACTTTGACTAAGTGTTTGTTCTATACCGTCGCCTGCTTCAGTACTGCTGTTTTGGGTTGATTGCGACAGGGCGGGTTTTGTTTGGACAAGTTCCTCTTCTTCTACTTCGGGCGGTTCCGAAGCTTCCATTAATGGCTCCACCTCTGCATTTTCTTCCCCTGTTTCGAGTTCCATTTCCTGGGGGTCTGCTGTCACTG
>JAHHHS010000136.1 GCA_019359215.1 Nostoc indistinguendum CM1-VF10
TAAATGGCAATTATTTCGTTTAACATACACCCCTCCTTTTTTTTTTCTGACTGGAGGGGATTTTATTACTTTATTGACCCACTGTGGTCACCTTCGCGTAGCGTCTCGAAGAGATAGTTCAGTTTAGTGATCGCTTTTCACTATAACTAGCAACTTGGGTTATATATATTGAGGAGTGATTCATGGGGCAGACACAGGAGCTAGGACAGATTATCATCCTGAATGGTGCCCCGCGATCAGGGAAGTCAAGCATTGTTGCAGTAATCCAGGAGACATTTGATGGTCTTTGGATGAACTTGGGTGTCGATAGGTTTATGCAAATGACTCCCCCACGATACCTGCCTGGAATCGGTCTGCGGCCAGGGGGAGAACGCCAGGACATCGAACCCCTTGTTCCCATTCTGTACAGTGCCATGTATGAGTCCATCGCCGCCCACAGCCGCTTGGGTCTGAATGTCGTGGTCGATGTCGGACACCATGATGCCTACGCAATCCCACGGGGCATTCTGGCCGATAGTGCGCGGCGTTTGAACGGATTGCCGGTTTTGTTCGTAGGCGTTCGTTGCCCCATTGAAATCATTATGGAACGGCGACAAAACACGGGGGGGAAAGTGGGAAGTACAGCCGACTCGTTGATGCCACATCCAGTTCAGTTATGGCAACGTGAAGTCCACATCCCTGGCATCTATGATCTTGAAGTCGATACCTCGTTGTTAAGCCCAGGTGCGTGTGCAGAGGTGATACGTCAGCACCTCGCAAATATTCCAGCACCGTCGGCATTCCAACGACTTGCTGCACACCATATTTAAGCTGTACTTATCAATATTGCAACTGTAGCGGTTCCCGAACTTATGGAAGCAGCTCCCGGACTTATGGAAGCAGCTCCCGAACTTACAGAAGCAGCTCCCGAACTTATGGGAGTTGCTCCCGAACTTATGGGAGTTGCTCCCGAACTTACAGAAGCAGCTCCCGAACTTACAGAAGAGTTAAATTAAAGATATGCTTTTCTAGGCAAAACAAAGTATGCCTTATCAAGTTGTGCTTGCCAACTTAATGTTTTGACCGAATTCAGCCGAATCACTGGTTCTGAATACAAAGTAAACAACTCACTCAAAACTTCTTCCCCAGCAATTTCTCTAAGGCTGGTAAATCGTTCTACCTGTACAATGTTACATCACGAGGTGTAAGGGCACGGCAGTGCCGTGCCCCTATGGGTGTACGTTATTAGATGAAGATTTTTATGGAGACAGCGATTAACAGTTATTAGTTGTGTTCCATAGGAAAGTTACACAAAAAGATATTGTAAAAACGGAAACATTATACTATGGAAAAAATGGTAGTGCTGGGACACGGTTAGAGTATCCGATAATTTCTTTGCCTCATCGCGTCTTCTTTGAGCTTTTGCGTCTCACCCACTCCCCCAATCGACCTTTGCCAAATTGGCGTGAGATTATTGTATGTTTATTACTACAATTACTATTGATGCTAGATAATGGGAAAGCTTTGACATTTTCTTGCTAATCTAGCCCAGGAAACAATAATTAACACTTATGCGAACTCATTATTGCGGCGAACTCCGAAAAGAACATATAGGAGAAACTGTTACCTTTTACGGATGGGTAGACCGTCGCCGCGATCACGGTGGTGTGATATTTTTAGATTTACGCGATCGCTCTGGAATTGTCCAAATTGTCAGCGATCCGCAACGCACCCCAGATTCTTATGAGCAGGCGAACGCTCTGCGAAATGAATATGTTGTCGAAATCACTGGTAGGGTAACGCAACGTCCCGAAGAATCGCTCAATACCCGCATCCCAACAGGCGAGGTAGAAATCTACGCCGATAAAATTGAACTCCTGAATGCTGTCCGCAAACAGTTACCTTTCCAAGTTTCTGTAGCTGACACCGAGACAGTGCGGGAAGACTTGCGGCTAAAATATCGCTATTTGGATTTGCGACGCGAACGCATGGCGCAAAATTTGCAAATGCGTCATCAAATTGTCAAAGCCATGCGTCGTTATCTCGAAGATTTGGAAGGTTTTATCGAAGTCGAAACCCCAATCCTTACCCGTTCAACCCCAGAAGGAGCGCGGGATTATGTTCTACCTAGCCGCGTCAATCCTAGTGAGTGGTATGCTTTGCCACAATCACCCCAGCTATTTAAACAATTGCTGATGGTATCCGGCTTAGATAGATATTATCAGATTGCCCGTTGCTTTCGTGACGAAGATTTACGCGCCGACAGACAACCGGAATTTACCCAGTTGGACATGGAAATGAGCTTCATGTCCCAAGAAGAAATTATCGAACTAAACGAGAACTTAGTTTGCCATATCTTCAAAACCGTTAAAGGCATTGAGTTACAGCGTCCTTTCCCCCGCCTCACTTACGCTGAGGGGATGCAACGCTACGGTAGTGATAAACCAGATACCCGCTATGGTTTGGAATTAGTTGATGTCTCAGATATTGTCAAAGACTCTGGTTTCAAAGTCTTTCGGGACACTGTTACTAATGGTGGTATCGTCAAAATCCTGCCCATTCCCAACGGTAACGATGTAATTTCTAATGTCCGCATTAAACCAGGCGGTGATTTATTTAAAGAAGCCAGCGAAGCCGGTGCTAAAGGTTTAGCTTATATCCGCGTCAGAGATGATGGCGAAATTGACACCATTGGCGCGATTAAAGACAACCTCAGCGAGGAACAAAAACAAGAAATTTTACGCCGTACAGGTGCAAAAGCTGGACATTTGCTGTTGTTTGGGGCTGGTGATGCTGGTACAGTTAATAAGACTTTAGATAGATTACGGCAAGCGATCGCTAAAGAATTTGACTTAATTGATCCAGAAAAAATCAACTTACTCTGGATTACAGATTTCCCCATGTTCGAGTGGAATGCTGACGAAAAACGTTTAGAAGCACTGCACCACCCGTTTACAGCACCACATCCTGATGATTTAAGCGACTTAAAAACTGCACGCGCCCAAGCTTACGACTTGGTACTCAACGGCGTAGAAGTTGGCGGCGGAAGTCTGCGGATTTATCAGCGAGAAGTTCAACAGCAAGTGTTTGAAGCGATTGGTTTATCTCCTGAAGAAGCACAAAGTAAATTTGGCTTTCTCTTAGAAGCATTTGAATATGGTACACCACCGCATGGTGGCATCGCCTACGGTTTAGATCGTTTGGTAATGTTGCTAGCTGGCGAAGAATCTATTCGAGATGTCATTGCTTTCCCGAAAACACAACAAGCACGTTGTTTGTTAACAGATGCACCTTCGAGTGTAGATGCTAAACAGTTAAAAGAATTGCACGTTGCTTCGACTTATAAACCAAAGTCTTAGTTAAGTAGGGTGGGCAATGCCCACCAATTACTTTAATTGAGAAAGCAAATATTTTTCTTGATTTCATCTCCTATTTACCTTAACCGAGCAGCATTGGGTGTAAACTGCATTGAAGTGATGAGGACACTCAATGGAAGTTTTCTTGGCTAATATTAATCATCTTGAAAGTGTTTCAGTACTATTTGATCGATATCGCATTTTTTACAATCAGCCATCAAACCTTGAAGCTGCCAAAGAGTTTCTCAAAGAACGTTTCAATAATAATGACTCAGTAGTATTTGCAGCTAATGACAATGGGGAATTAGTCGGATTTACCCAGCTTTATCCTAGCTTTTCTTCAGTGGCGATGAAACGAGTATGGATATTGAACGATTTGTATGTAGAAGAGTCACATCGCCCCAGGAGAATTGCAAAATTATTGATGAGTGTTGCAGAAGAATACGCAAAAGAAAGTGGAGCAATTCGAGTAATTTTATCTACTCAAATTTCTAACATAACGGCGCAAAAACTCTATGAAGCGCGAGATTACGTTAAGAATGAAGAGTTTTACCATTATGCTTTGCGGTTGCAATAGTGGCATGACAAGAAACAGACTCAAAGCTTTAGAGCTTTTTGCTGGTATCGGTGGGTTTCGCCTTTGCAGCAACCGCCAGAAATTGGCTATCTAACAATTTTAATGCACTACAGTGGCGATCGCAATACAGTAGGATTATTCAGGTAGCAACTACGACGACAACAGTAAGTGTAGAAAATCTACTGGTAGGATGAAGGGGATTAATGCTGCTGCCACAATAAAATTAAGCTCCTACCCCCAGAATTCTTTATGAGTGAATCTATCATCTTGACAGACGCTGGCTTATTACCAGAAGATTTGTTACCAGATGTTAGTCATCTGGTGACAGAGGACGATGAACCCTTGGATAATCTGCCATCTGAAAAACAACAACGGCTGCTGACAGAAACACTTTACAGCTCTTGGAACGGGCCTAGTAATGCCCAAGGGTTTCTAGTAGCCGCCAATGTGGGGTTGTTTCCCAGTAACAAACAACCGCCGATTGTGCCTGATGTATTTTTGAGCCTGGATGTACAAGTAGCTGATAACTGGTGGGAAAGACGGCATCGCTCTTATTTTTTCTGGGATTTTGGTAAACCGCCAGAGGTGGTGATTGAAATTGTTTCAAATCGAGAAGGCAATGAAACAGGACAAAAAATCTTAGAGTATGCCAGGATGCGGGTAATGTACTACATTATCTTTGATCCAACTCGACAACTTGGTGGTGAAGTTCTACAGATGTACGAGTTGCGTGGGCGGCAATATATACCCATGAGTGAGCAATGGCTGACTGAAGTTGAGCTAGGTTTATGTTTGTGGGAAGGTGCTTATGAAGGTAAGCCGGATGTTTGGCTGAGGTGGTGCGACGCGACGGGTAATGTAATTCCTACTGGTGCAGAACGAGCTGAACAAGAACGCTTACGAGCCGAACAAGAGCGAGAAGCTAAAGAAACTGCTCTGCAACGAGCTGAACGCTTGGCGGCACAGTTACGAGCCTTGGGTGTTGAGCCAGAAGTATGAGGTGAGGATGGAGAATGAGGTAATTCAACTAATTGAAAAACGCTGTAAGAGCCAAATTACCAGGAAACCTCCTTAAAACAAAAAAAACCCGCCATAGCGGGTTACACAACAAACTAAGAACATTGAAAACTTGATTTAGCTGGAATACCTCATTTCAGCTTCCAGTTGACGAATCAGCTGTTCGTCGCCCTTTGCTCTGGCCACTTGCAAGCGATGCTCTAGGCTTTTTTGAATATTCTGTCTGTGGGCTTCTTGTGCTTTTCTGGTACTTTGTAGTCTATTTTGATTCATAGTGATTACCTTCTTTAATTTTTTGCTTTATATCTTGCATTCCTAACATAGCATAAATTTTGTAGCTGTTGCTACAGAAAGTTACTACTTAATGTATATTTTACCTAAAATATGTCTAAGAACCAGATAGGTCAGCAACTACTCCTAACTTTACTGAGCGATTTCGGCGATCGCGATGTTTATGTAGGCATAATGAAGGGTGTCATAGCCCAAATCAACCTCAGACTTAAGGTAGTAGACTTAACGCACCAAATTCCGCCGCAAGATATAGCCGCAGCCAGGTTTTGCCTGATGAATGCTTATCCTTATTTCCCAGTTGGGACAGTGCATGTGGCAGTAGTAGATCCGGGTGTGGGAAGCAAGCGACGAGCGATCGCAGTAGAATTTGCTCAAGGGTTTCTCGTAGGCCCAGATAATGGTATCTTTAGCGGGGTACTTAGTCAAAGTCCTGCGATCGCAGCCGTCGAACTTACAAATCTTAACTATTGGCGAACTCCTCAACCAAGCAACACTTTTCACGGTAGAGATATCTTTGCAGCAGTAGGAGCTAGTCTTGCCAGTGGTGTCTCTCTTAAACAGCTAGGGCAAGAAATTGATCCAGCAAGTTTGGTAAAGCTAGATATAGGCGAGTGCAAACAGACAAGCAATGGTGTAGTGGGTTGCATTCAATATATTGACAATTTTGGCAACCTAGTGAGCAACATTCCAGACAGTTACGTACAAGGTAAAACTTGGTGTGTGCAAACTGCTGGGTTGAGTATACCAGGCTGTGAAACTTACAGTGATGTCAAGGTGGGAGAGATAATAGCTTTAGTTGGTAGTCACGGCTGGGTAGAAATTGCCATTAATAGCGGCAATGCTCACTCAAAGTTGCAGCTAGATTGGCAAGAAACGGTTCAAGTTGTGCTAACTTCTGAATTCTAAATACTGCTGTAATTAAACAACCACAAAATTGTTTTCGGTTAGTGAAACTCCACCAAATAGTTGTGCAAATTGTATTTGATTAAAACTACCCCCGCTACCATCTCGGTCAAAGTACAGCGCACCTGTGGGGAAGTCATAAATAAATCGTTGAGTGCAAGTGGTTGCAGATGTTCCAATGGTAAACTGACTTGCCTTAAGTGAACCGATTGATAATCTGCAATCAAAACCAGCAGCCGATACTTGAATAACTTCATTGGTAGCGTTGAAGCCATAAAGACTATCAATGCCTTCATTGAAATTATTGAAAACAAAGGTATCAGTACCAGATCCTCCAATTAGGGTGTCATTCCCAGTGCCACCGTTAAGGGTGTTGTTGCCTAACGCATCAGAGGCACTAAGATAATCATTACCATTTCCTCCAAAAAGTACGTTATTGCCTGTTGAATTGTCAATATTCAACGTATCATTACCAGCGCCACCGTCGAGGGTGTTATTGCCAAGAACGTCAGAACTGAAGGAGCCACCAAAACTATAATTAAAGAGAGAATCGTCACCATCATCACCATTGAGCAGGTTATTGCCTGATGAAGGGTTAACATACAAGCGATCATCACCAGCGCCACCGTTGAGGGTATTATTACCTTCGGAGGGAATACCGGATGGACCGGCCTCGCCTACGAGTTTGTAACTGGCGTCAAGAGTATCGTCACCAGCGCCACCATTGAGCAGGTTATCGCCTTCTGAACCCTCAGCACTCAAGTCATCATCACCAGTGCCAGCATTGAGCAGGTTATCGCCTGTTGAAAAGTCAATATTCAATCTATCATCACCAGCGCCACCGTTGAGGGTGTTATTGCCTGAAGAGGGATTGAATTCGGGGTAATAATAAGGTTCACCAAGGGTTAAGAGATCATCATTGCCATCGCCACCATCGAGCAGGTTATTGCCTGATGAACCCGCAATATTCAACCTATCATCGCCATCGCCACCGATGAGGGTGTCATTGCCTGAAGAGCTATTTAATGTAATGTTGTCGAGGTCAAAAGAGTAGTTCCCGGTTGAGAAATCATCATTGCCATCGCCACCAACGAACAGTTTATCCTTGCTATCAATGATCTTTGCCATAACTTTTACCTGACTCAATCAATTTTTTCACTACTTTTGCAGTCAATTAAATCCTCAAGTTGCTGTTAGTGCTGTTTGAAATCAAGCTTGAATCCTTGAGAGGATGTTTAGCACTCCAGAAGTTTACTTTCCCTCTATCTTCTTCTCTGGCTTAATCAGGCGAGTTTTATGCAGAAGTGAATTATTTTTACAAGACTTTACGTTTTGACTTGCTCAATTTATTACTGAGAAATCGGGGTAGCAAGTCAGCTTAACAGCAAAAGAATACATCTTGAAACGCGATCGCCCTACCCTCCTTCCCCCTTCAGATTTCCTCGTATCTTGCACCTGGATGATGTCAATTCCATGACTAAGTGCCAAATCTCTCAGGCGTTCAATATCTTGTAAATTCAGGTACAAGCAGTAATTTTAGAAATATAGTTTGGAATCCAATTTCTGCGGCTTGTCCCCAATTCGGTAAATTTGTAGATGCTATCGTCCTTGACGTTGGCGCAGCCATCGTTGTAGATAAGTTAGATTGGCAAGAAACGCTTCAAGTTGTGCTAACGTGAACCACTCATATAATTAGTTACGATTATCTACAATCAGACATACTTCGATGTTTGCATAGTGATCGTATTCAACCGCCCTGTATAATTAGTATCCAGATCGTTGCATTCATAAAATTGTCACCTGTGGCGAATCATATTCCCCAGACTGATTCTTGTGCAATGGACTTTCTGCTCCATCTACCTGCACCCGGACAATATAAGTTGCTGGCTTTACGTTTTTGACAGGAATAGTTATAACATCAGTATCTTCAGTGCGTGGCGCAACTAAGAAAAAGTAACTTACCGGACTATCACCTGATGCTTCATTAAGTAGCAAAACTACCCTCTGCGCTTTACCAACTTTGGGCTGGAATTTAACGGTAATTTCTGCCGTGCGTAAATTGTCACTGCTATTCTCCACTTGAGCCGCGAATGCTGTAATTTTTGGATGGAGGACAAAAGCCACAACGTTGGATTCAACTAAATGATCCATTTGTCCTGCATTGCCCATTGTTAGATGTACAACTTGGATACCCTGCACACTTGCGTACAAATCTGGTGGGAGTAACAGACTAATTTGCGTTTCTTTAACTTCCTGAGGTACTAGTAATGTCTCGGTATTACTTAATCGGATTTGCGTGATCTCACCCCGTAACCGCTTACCACGAATTACTAATGTTGTGCCTGCAACAATCATTTGATCAGTCTTTGCTGGAGCCAAAACTTGCTCTATACTCGGTTGAGACAAGGGCATGATGTATAAACCTTCAGACTTATCATTGCTACCTTCAATCAATACCATTGACGCCAGATAGGTAGCTGAAGGTCGATAGTGGGTTTGTAAAGCAGACCATAACTTAGAAGTTTCTTCCATATTAAAAAACTCCGGAGTCAATTTGATCTGCCCAATTTGTTCAGCTAAACCGGATACGGACACACTTGCTAAAGCTTGTGAAAAACCACTTGAGGTATTTGTTGTAGAGACATTTATCAGAGTATTTTCAATAATATCAGATGTGATAGCTGGTGTTTTATGTAATAAATGCATTGCATAGCCCAATAAAAGCTCCGCTTGAAAATCCTTAGCTCCGTAGGCTGTAAGCAAGTAATGGAGGTCAAGAGCTAGTGGTGGAGTCGGAGAACGCGGGTTAGCATTCATCCGTGAGTGTTTGCTCCGAAATTCCTGAGATAACCAATCAACATTGCGATTCTGCGTTACTTGATAGAGAAAAAGATTGATTTGAGCGCGCTCGTCAGCTTCAACTGAAATTCGATCGGGTGGTAGGGCAGTTACGATTACATCACCAACACTAGCAGTGATCGGATCACTGACTAAACCATTTTCCAGCAAGGCTTTTAGTACTGCTGTCACGGCGGCTATAGAGAGCACATTACTCATCCTCGTTCCTCATGGCAATAGCACATATTAATCATGTAAGCCAGAGTACATTGACAGAATATATTTTGCAAAAGTTTAATTATTCTGTAGCAAAGACTATTAGCAAGGCATACAAAAGCGCATTTTCAACTACTAGTACAGCACGGTGTAAATCCACCTACCATCTCAATTAACAAGACTTTGCAAGAGGCAAAATCCCCTTGTTAAAAATAGGCCAACTTTCGCCACAGTGTACTATACTCAGCAATCAGCACTACTGAAACTGATAACCTCGTAAAATTTGCGTGAACTTCACATCAGGAACAAATTTCAACCGCCACAGGTCTTAATTTTAAACATTTTATCAAATTGTTAGCATTACTTTAAGCTACTAACTATGTTAAGCTGAGTATAATTAAACAAACACTAGTAGCATATAATTACTAATATTTATCTAAGTTAACGAGCAATCATATTTGTAACACTAGTAGTATATCTGACTAAAGTTAACAGTTTAAAATAACTAGGATGGGTTGCCCCAGATGAAATCCCCACCTCCTTCAAATTCTTGGATTGGTCGCCTCGTCGGTGATAACCAGCGATACCGTTTAGATAGACGACTAGGCGGGGGTGGCATGGGAGAAGTCTTCCTGGCAACGGACACCCGTGTAGGTCAGCAGGTAGCGTTGAAGTTGCTCAAAGATACACTGCTGGCATCACAAGAAATGAGAAAGCGTTTTGAGCGTGAGGTGGCAGTTTGTGCTGCTTTGCAAAGTGACCACATTGTTAAGATTAGTGATTGTGGTGTCACCACAGAAGGTTTTCCATTTTACGTAATGGAATATTTGCGGGGGCAAACGCTCAGACAATTAATGCTGCGCGAAAAGCGGCTATCTGTTGAGCGGACTGTGAAGATTATGGGGCAAGTTTGCCAAGGTCTACAGCTTGCCCATCAAGGAGTGACTCTCCAACGGGATGGCGGGAAAAGCACTGAGCATATTCAGGTAGTTCATCGTGACTTGAAACCAGATAATATATTTTTAGTGCCTACAGATTTAGGAGAGTGGGTAAAAGTTTTGGATTTTGGTGTCGCCAAAATTCGCAGTGAATCTTCAGAAAATTCCAACATTACAAATATAACTAGTACATTTATCGGTACATTTCGTTACGCACCTCCGGAGCAAATCCAAAGTGATAAAAACCTGGACGCTAGAGGTGATATTTACAGTTTAGGGATTATCCTTTACGAAATGCTGAGTGGAGCTGACCCATTTGGAATCAGCATTAAGGGCAGTCATATCAGCGAAGCTTCTTGGGTATTAGCTCATGCTTATGAGCCACCGAAACCACTGCGATCGCAACCAGGGTGTGAGCATTTACCCGTACAATTGGAAGCTGTGGTGATGAAATGCCTCCACAAGAACCCAGCTAACCGATTTGCAACCGTAGAAGAACTGAATCAGGCTTTGCAAGCTGCTGCCAAATTTGCCACAGGGAGTACTGGGCAATCGCAACCTTCCTACAATCAAGGTTCAAATCACGAAACTGTTCCCAGGCAATCGAACGACGACACGGTTATTCGTCCCCCATCTGCATACAATCAAGGCTCAAATCACGAAACCGTTCCCAGACAATCGAACGAAGACACGATTATTCGCCCTCCATCTGCATACAATCAAGGTTCAAATCACGAAACCGTTCCCAGACAATCGAACGAAGACACGATTATTCGCCCTCCATCTGCATACAATCAAGGTTCAAATCACGAAACCATTCCCAGACAGTTTAACCCGATTGAGCAAAGCCAATCTGAGGAAACAGTTCCTCCCCCTCAGCCTGAGTACAATCAAGATTCAAATCACGAAACCGTTCCCAGACAGGTTAACCCAGTCGAGCAAAATCAACAGAGTCCTGTAAATAATCCGAACGCCAACAAACCTGACGTTACTTTGTATCAACCGCGACCTGCATCTAATCAAGGTAGCCCCCAAGTGCCACCAGATAAGACGTTGTTTCAACCGCGACCTGGATCTAATCAAGGCAGTCCCCAAGTGCCACCAGATAAGACGTTGTTTCAACCGCGACCTGGATCTAATCAAGGCAGTCCCCAAGTGCCACCAGATAAGACGTTGTTTCAACCGCGATCTGCATCTAATCAAGGTAGACCACAAGTGCCGCCAGATGTGACGTTGTATCAACCACGACCTGCATCCAATCAAGGCAGAACACAAGTCCGAACGGATGACACTATCTACCAACCAAGGCTAAATGAGCAGCTAACTAGGAGAATTACTCCCAATTTATTGCGAATCGTGGGAGTGGTCTTAGGTATTGGGCTAACTTTAGCGTTGGGAACCTATATATATACTCAATCTCAATCTGGAAAAGAGCCAAGCAATCAGCAAAGTTTACCTAATAGCGATCGCATTTAGAACTAATCAGCTAATTAACCTGAGTTTGGGATAAGCTGAAACCCTTATTACACCGTTGCTTGATTCTGAGATATGTCAACGTGTTTGCGTTGTTTCCGTCAACTAACGCTGAATAAATCTTCTTAACCCGAACTGACGTTAATTAGTTAAAAGGGCGGCTATAAATTTCGTTCACACTAGGCTTTACACACCTCCATTATCATTACCCCAATGACTGATGACTGATAACCGTCAACAGTTAAGTGTTAACGACCAGCAAAGAGTGTTTATACAATTTAGGCGCGCATCAGCTTATAACTAATGACTAATGACCATATTCATCCCAAGCCACGGGGAAAGAATAATCTGAAAACGCGGATAAATCATGATTATCGCTGCGGGTTTCTTCATCGAGAACTTTCACGACTTTGTTATAAATATCTTGTGCTTGTTGCTGTGAATCACCAATGCTGGTTAATCCCAACTTGCCAAACTGTGAAAGGCAACCCATAAGATGAAACACTGTGCCCGTTTCAGTACCACTGTCAAAGTGGAGTCTGTGGTGAGCAATGATATCCATCAAATCATTAGGCAATAATCCCTGATAGCGCTCTTTTTGCAGATTATCTGTGGCAATGTAGTATTTTGGACGACCTTGCTGACTATAAAATAAACCCGTGGAAAGGTCATAGCGCCCGTTTGTTAATAATTTCAGGGTCATGAATGGATGAGTTGTACCGCCTTTACGCAGGTTAATTTCGATCGCCTGAATATCCCACTCTCGGTTACCCTTGTCAACGGCGATAAAATCTACGCCAAATCGCTCTAAAGTGCCTTTCTCTGCTAACTTTCTGCCAACTTGTATTCCCAATTGCTGTAATTGCAATCGATAGCTTTCATCAGCCGGAAACCGACAACCTAAATAAATCTGACCGTCTGGGCCTCCGAGAATTTGGTCGTGGGTTGAAAGGATTTCTACTTCACCAGTAGGTGTGATTCGTCCTTGAACACTGGGCGATAGCTTAATTTCCCCTTCCAGAAATGCTTCGCTGATTGCCCCCAATTCAGGGATTCTTCCTGAAAAGTTATCCCAAGTCTCAAGCTTTGCTTGAAAGCGCATTGTTGAAAAGCGATCGCTAATTGCTGCTACCCTTTCGGCATGAGTCCCTTTACCTGGTGCTAAATTCTCAATTGGCCTAAGATCCAGCAATGCATTCCCTTCTCCCGAAATGCCTTCGTTGAGTTTTACCACTACCCGTTTTAATGTCGGTTGTCGTTCCCACAAATCACTGGTAGCTTCTGCCAAATCTGTGTGGTTCCAAACTTTTTCGCTGCCATCTGGATGCGGTACTCCGCTTTCAGCGAAGATTTGCCGACTACCACTTTTTGTCCCCCAAATCTGTAAATTTGGTGCGGCAGCATAGAGAGGTACACCCAATTTTACAGACAATTCGCCTTCCCAGTGCGAAGAGTTGTAGCAGATCATAAATGATTTGTCTAGCCTCAAAGCTTGATGAATCCGCTTTAGCAGGCGGGGGCGTTCTAAAATCTTTTGGCTAAGAGGTTTAAGGGAGGAATCGTAAGTAGAAAGTAGCACCAAGCGACTGCGAGCATGAGAAAAAGGAATTCCTGGCAACAGTTGTAAGTAATAATCAATAATACTAGGATGTAGCGGTACTGATGTTACATAAACCAGCCGAGTCCGGGGATTTTGCAACCGAATTAAAGAAAATAGTAATCTTTCTTCATAATGTTCGCAACCCTCGATCTTTCGGAGTTCGCGCTGGTCGAGACTTATGGAGGGAATAATTAAAATATCCGCTTCACTATTGTCAAATGACTCGCTCGTTTTCCAGCGATCGCTCAGGGTTAATTGTAAGTGGCGAAACTTTTCAACCTGCTCTAACTCGGAAACATTTAATATTGCCATAACCCCTGCCCTCTAATGATCTCAATGTAGCGCACCACGCAGACTTTTGGACGATTAGTTTGTGGACTAGTTGTCAAATACTTTTGCAAGAAGGTAACTATGCAGATATCAGCCTAAATAAATATTAACATTTAGGAAAAGTGATGGTATAAAAGCAAGGATTTTTACAATTACGAAATGAGAAAATATCAATCTTTATTTTTATTTAGAGAAAATGGCATAGTTCTTAAGACAATAGAGATGCTTATAGGCTAATTCAGCAACTCTTATTATTTTGTTTATTTTACGTCTTAAGGTTGAGTAAAATCCAGCTTGTTTTACCTCTAGAGAGCGATAAACTACAGCAACATAATAGTAAACTTGAAAGCAGATGATAAGGAAAAATCCTTCATCAGACGAGAGTTATGTACTTGTTTTCCGTGGTCAGGTAAATAGTGTGTATGAGGTGCGAGGAGAAATAATGTAAGCCGCGTACAATTGCCAGCAATAAGTACGTTTGGTAAGCATCCGGGGTATAAGCACCTAAAATTGCAAATGGCTAGTGGGAGCCAAAGCAAAAAATAAACCTTGGGTTGAGTTTTCGATCCAAGGTTTACTTTTGAAATGGGGGCAGATTATTCCCTATCACCTCTCACGTATCACCTCTGGCATAACCCAAATTACTAAGTACCTAATTACATCCAAAACTCAATTACCAATACAAAACCTATGACTAATTCAGAAGAGCAACAATTACAACCGCCACAGCAGCAAGAAGCACCAGGTGTTGAATCAGAAATGACACCAAAACCCAAATCAGATGATGCCCAGTATCGGGGTAGTGGCAAGCTACAAGATAAAGTAGCATTGATTACGGGTGCAGATAGTGGTATTGGTCGTGCTGTAGCGATCGCATTTGCTAAAGAAGGTGCAGATGTGGCGATTCTTTACCTCAATGAACACGACGATGCCAAAGAAACAAAACAATTGGTAGAAAAACAAGGGCGTCGTGCAGTAACCATTGCAGGTGATATTGGCAATGAAGCTTTTTGTCAGCAAGCTATCCAACAAACAGTTGGTGAGTTTGGCAAACTCGATATTCTCATCAACAATGCCGCCGAACAACATCCAAAAGAAAGTATCGAAGAAATTACCGAAGAACAACTAGAGCGAACTTTCCGCACTAATATATTCTCGATGTTTTTCATGACTAAAGCTGCACTCAAGCACTTACAAGCAGGCAGTTCTATCATCAATACCACATCGGTAACAGCTTATAAAGGTAGCCCACAATTACTAGATTATTCCTCTACAAAAGGTGCGATCGTTGCTTTTACTCGCTCCTTATCAAAAAATTTGGTGTCAAAAGGAATTCGCGTTAATGCTGTCGCGCCAGGGCCAATTTGGACACCTTTAATTCCCTCAACTTTTCCTGAAGAGAAAGTTGAAAATTTTGGTAAGCAAGTACCAATGCAACGAGCCGGACAACCTGAAGAAGTTGCTCCTAGCTACGTATATTTAGCCTCTGATGATGGTTCTTATGTCTCTGGACAAGTGTTACATGTCAATGGTGGAGATGTTGTCAATGGTTAAGTGAAATATTTAAGAGTTAGGAGTTATGATTTATAATCGGTATATTCTTTATTTATAACCTTTTAATCCTTAACTCCTAACTCTCAATTTATAACTCTACCCTCATTGTCTTCCATTAGAGGGATGAATTAATATTGAAATATTGATAGTCTATCTAGCAGCAAACATTGAAGAAATAATAACTACGTCTATGGCATCTCCTACACCATTGTATGGCACAGAACTAGTAGATTGTGCTAGAGCAAATGCCAAACAAGGAATTGAAACTGCTGCTTATCAATGTGGCTATGGTCAAGACCTCAACAAATTTGCTAAAGAACTCAGACAAGCTTGTGAAGAAATGAATTTACAAGTAAAAGAACTCAGTGGATTGATTACTGATCAGGACATGATATTGCAATTAGGTACTGGCGAAATTGTTGCTCCAGACACAGAATCAGAATTGTAAAAGTTAGTCATTTGTACTTTATTCTTCACTAATGACAAATGACAAATGACTCTTTTCATAACTTTAAAATTACCCTTGCTAAATTGAAGTAAATCAAAACGCCCACGACATCAACTGCTGTGGTAATAAATGGTGCAGACATTAATGCCGGATCTAAACGAAGATAGCGAAATAGAAATGGCAGTGCTGAACCGGAGATAGAAGCTAAAATAGAAATAGCTACCAGACTAGTGCCGACAGCGATCGCTACTTCTAATCGTCCTTGCAGAAAATAAGCCCAGACAGTAGCAATCGCACCTAACATTCCTCCCAACAATGCCCCTGCGATCGCCTCTCGGCCAATTACCTGTAATGCGCCAAGCGATCGGATTTCATCAGTATTCATCCCCCGAATCACGACTGTAGAAGATTGGGCACCCACGTTACCACCAGTACCAGTCAACAAGGGGATAAACGCCGTTAGTGTCACCACTTTTGCCAAAAGGTCTTCTTGCGACTTAATAATCGTTCCTGTAATCGTATTGGTTACAAGTAAAACCAATAACCATACAACCCGCTTCCGAGCAATTTCTAGTAAATCCATCTGAAAATAATTGTCACCCCCCGACTGCACGCCACCACCCAAGGCATAGATATCTTCGGTGGTTTCTTGTTGCAGAATATCAAACACATCATCCACGGTGACAATACCTACTAGACGCTGTTCTCGATCTACTACAGGCACAGCCAGAAAATCATATCTTTGGATTAATCTGGCAACTTCTTCCTGATCTGTATCAGTGTGGACAAACACCACATCACGGGTCATAATTTCGCCAATAATTTGCTCAGGCTGAGACGTTACTAACTCCCGCAACGATACAATCCCCGTTAAGCGCCTTGCTGCATCCATGACATAAAGATAATAAATCATCTCACTGGCATTAGCTAAGTTGCGAATTCGCTCTAGGGCTTGAGATACTGTAAAGTTTTCTTTCAGTGAAATTAACTCTAGCGTCATGATTCGCCCAGCAGTATCAGCTTCATAACCCAATAGTTGGGCTGTAGCTTGGCGTTCTGCTGGACTCAGTTGTTCTAGCAGACGATTAACGACTTTTGCCGGTAATTCATCAAATAACCTAGCTCGGTCATCCGGCGACATTTGATCGACAATATCGCGGACTTCCTGACTTTTAAGTTCCTCAATTAAGCGTTCTTGAACACTGTAGTCGAGATATTCATAAACCTCTATAGCCTCATCCTTAGAAAGCAAGCGAAAAGCCAAAGCGTGCATCGCTTCTGGCAAACCCTCAATCGCCTCGGCAATATCCGCAGGCTGCACAGGTACGAGAATAGCTTTTGCCCCCTGCAAGTCTCCTTTTTCCAGGAGCATTTGCAGCTGAGTCCGCACTAAATCTCGCAATTCCCTGCGTGAGACATTCTGGATGGTAGAGTTTAAATTGTTTGTCTCAGTCAAAGTCCACTTTCCTCAGCCAGTTTGAACAAGGTTGCTGCCCTTAGTCTAGGGGAAAGTGGGAATGTGCGGCATTAAACTTGTGATTTTTCTGACTTGGAATAAATTGAAAACTTTTGTAACTTAACTGAATAATCAAGGTTTCGGACGCTGATTGTTTAATAATGATGCGTGAAGGCAGGGGAGGTAAGGGAGGCAAGGGAAAGGGTTTGCAGCTTTTATTACCAATTAGCTTAGTCTCCCACGACTGCAAAAACATCGCTTGTTTGACGATACGCTCCCGCAAGCGCGACGCCATCGTTTTCAAAGCCGTAGGATTTCGAGTTATTAGTCATTGGTACTAATGACCAATGATTATGCAATTTGAATCTTGATTAGCTATATAACAAAGATATAAATATAAACTTATGGTCAAAATCAGGTCTTCTGCCGGATATTATAACAAAAATATAAATATAAAATTGCAGTCAAAATGAAGCAGAGATAAATGATAGTTTTTCAAATCTTTAAATAATTAAAAATTTTCTTTATCCAATTTTCATCTAATTAATATTTTTGCAGAGAAAAAACATGAGATTATGCGTATGTTAGTAATTGTTACTTACGTATGTTAGTAATCGTTACTGAAAGTTCATCAAAACTTTGATATTGCTTTAAAAAGGTATCTATTAATGTGAATTTTTAAATAAAGTTCCACAAAAAAGATAGACATAAGACCTTGATCTATCGTCCAATGTATAGTTGATTGATTTTAAAAAGCTACTTGAAGACAAATATGTAAAATTATACTTTTCACTACTTAAGTATATGTTTGCCTAGTTGGGCATTGGTTCACCTGAACTTCATGTACCTGCACATCAGTGAGATTAGAAGCTCTCAAAAGAGGTAATTTATAAGTTTTGGTTAAATTCACTAAACTTAATTTACATCATCAAAATTTATAAATTTATTGAAAGAAAACAAAGATTTATAAGGACTAATACACCTTAAAGTAATCCCTAGTACTTCTTGTCATATAGACTTTTTATCTAGCTGCTTTTAGGACATACATATAAACCAATAAATATACTTCATAGTGTTTTATTTGAAAGTTGATCCGATAGGCAGTGGAGTAGTAAAGCAAATTAGCAAAGGAGTAGACAGCAAAGAAAAGCGTATCAGTAATTAAGTGAGATCACATCAATATCAACAAATACATTTATGTATCACCAAACTTGTTACGCATGGTTTTGAAAAAATCAATCTAAAACTAATTTTTAAACATGAATTATGAAATTACTTTTAGAACTATTGTGAGGCATATATCCCAATGAATACTTTACAAAAGCAACAGTTATCAACATCTCCAAGCCCAATAATTAGTACTCAATCATCTTTACAAAGTATTGATCAGGCACAACCCAGTATTTCCGCTAGCGCCAGCTTGCTCTCTCAGGGAGATGGACTCAAAGCAGAGTACTACGACAACATAAACTTCACCAACCTGAAGCAAACTCGCATAGATCCTACAGTCAACTTTAACTGGGGTC
>JAHHHS010000137.1 GCA_019359215.1 Nostoc indistinguendum CM1-VF10
TATAGTAAAGCGCTTGCTTGTATTTACAATGCCTACCTTAGAAAAATATAGTTAACTCTCATGAAATCGGATGCTAGCAACTCTTCTTACTTTTATTCGCTACCCCGACTTATTGAGCCGATACGTATTTTCGTCATAAACAAAAATTACAAATTCTGCTCCACTTATTTTTACAAAATTTTAAAGCGGTAGGGCTGATTAACTTACTTACTGCTCTTAAACTTACATATTTTCTCATGGAAATAGGCAGAGTTCACAAATTGCGTGATATCGGAACCACTAAACATAATGCTATAAAATACTGGACAGAATTATTGAAAATCAAACCGCCACAATATCCTTATCTTGGTTAAACTGCTATTTTTAGGCTTGAGCGCGATTAGTAAACGACGCATCCTTAATTTTTCTCTCTTGATGGGAAGGGAGCGTTCCGTTTCTCTTATAATATGTTTTTGCTGCATAATCAGGTAAGCTTTTAAACTTATTGCGTTGATTGTTGAGAAGATGAATCCGAATGCTATAGCCACCAGATATGATCAAATTGCCCTATGGTGGCAGACTAAGCATCAAGATTCGCCATACGGGATCGCACAGTTGGAGCAGGCTATCAAATTTACTTCTAAGAGGCACTCAGCTATTGACATAGGTTGTGGAAGCAGTGAAAAAAATTTACTGCAACTTATAGAACAACTGGCACAAAGTTAGTAAATAGGCGATCGCGTACCCAACTTTTTAAGAAAAAGATTACCGAAGCTTAACTCGCTCTAAGATATAACAGCTGATTCGTAAAGAAAATCTAAAGGGACTTTGGATAAGAGCTGATTCGTAAAGAAAATCTTAAGGATACTCAACTCGTTACTAAGTCTAAGTTTTAGCGAACAAGTGCTTGATTGACTCAAATTCCTGAAACCCTTACAAGACAAGTACTTTACTTGAGTTTACAAATTAGCTCTTAGAGCAATTGACTATTAATTCCTACAAAGATCATTTGAGTCTTATGAACATCCCTGTAAGATCCTCTTCTTCATTGATTGACTTATTTTTGAAGTCGAGCTAATTCTGAAACTTTAGAAGATGGTGAATTCTCCGATACTTCTGCACTGTGAACCTTCAAAGAACGCAGCAATTCTCGAATCACATCGTTAAAGGGTCTTCCTGTTTTTGCACAGTATTCTGACAATTTCTGTGTCTCTGCTGCCGTGAGATTTACTGTTAGCCGTTTAACAGCCCATTTTTTATTGACCATTCACTTTTTCGACTTATTACTTTTGGAAATAAATTATACATTATTTGTACATCTCTTAGTAATCTGATCAGCCAAAATTACGCTTTTTCGGATTAGCGTAGATATTAAAAGAATTCACAGTGGGTTACGCCCGGCTACGCTCTAAGGGAGATCCAATAAATAAATCAGCCCAGCCGTCGCTTTCGCCCTTAAGGCGAAAGCGCCTAGATATTTCGGTTTTGCCAAAAATATTATTGATACGGTGAAGCAGCGCGGTCTTGGGGGTTTCCCCCATGAGCGACTGCTGAACCCCGAAGGGGCTGGGCTGATTTATTCGTGTCTTGTGCCTAAGCAAAGCTATGCCGAAGCTTTACGCAATTAAGTTTTGTAATAGGGATTGAAAGTGGTACTTTCGCAAGAAAAAGTTTTTATTACTGGTAAATGTTTGAAATTTAATTTGTATCCAAGAATGCATCGATTCTTCACAAAGCTTCAAATCTTTGGATAGAGATGATTACATAAAAACATTTCTTATTTAGTAGGCATAAACCAGACTTTTAAGATTGGATCGAATTAAGGTAATTGAAAAAATAAAAATGGCTCTCACATTTAGTCGCCGTTGGCGCAATCAGTAAATCTGAAGTGTCTAAAATTAGAGCGGTAAAGCATTATGATTAACCAAATTACACTTTTGGAATCTTGCTGGTATATTTCTCCTCCGTGGGGTCAAGCTATGCCTCCATTAGCGGTTCAGATGCGAGAAAAAGTTTTCCTGCCAACCTACAATTTGTTAGGTTACTGCTGTGGCGTTTACTGGGAAAGCCCGAAGTGGGTTTATGCAATTGTTTGTCGCGGTGAAATACTTTACTTGCCTTCTAAAGAATTTTATCCAACAAATGTCTTCAAAAATGCTGCTGTTCCTACTTCGGTTTTTCAATTAGGCGACACAGTTGAAGTTGATTTTAGTCTCCAATCAACACGTCGTATTATTCAAGGGATTTTTTGCCTTAAAAACAATTGGCTTTACGGTGTGGAGTGGTGTTCTCCAATTATGGAAGAAACGGCATCGGCTCAAAGCCAACTCATCTGGCTTGCTGATATTGATTTAGTAAGAAAGATGAGGCTTTAGCAATTTGTGGGGCAAAGCTTCGTATTGGAGTTTAGAATAAACAATGCAAAACAACCCAGCGCTGCTGAGTTAATAGGAAACTTGCTGAAAGTATGAACAATGTTTGATATTAAACCGCAATAAGTGGTTATTGCCGGAGTTATGTTGCTGTCTTTTTAACGATTGGGAATCGGTTTTTACGTAGACGAAGTTTTCCTGGCATCCAATCTGGAAACTAACAAAGCTTTGAACCAACCGTACAAGAATGTTACATGGAATGTTGACCGTCTTCAAAATGGAAGGAGCGCAGCCAATCTGTCTCACATATATTCAGGGCGATAGAGGCAAAAAATTTTGTATTTTCACCCCTTTCAGGGGAAAGATCAGTCTTGAACAAGCCAATTTTTACACAAATTACTATTCATATTTTATTAAATATGTCTAATTATACATAGCATTTTAATCTAACCTGTTTCAAAGGCTAGGTAAATTTTAAGTATTTAAACTTTAATGTAAAAATAGTTAATGATTAATTTTTATAAAGAATACTGATGCTCATAGATCAGGATCATAATCATAATAAAAATATTAAAGATTTTCTCCCAAAAGCTTTGTTATTGCAAGTTCCATCTAGTTCTACAATGCTGATGCTGAGAATCTATTATGATGTTATTCCACGAGTTCATAAACATTTAGAATTCTGGAAGAAAAAAGCTGAACGAATTCCTAATCCTGAATTACGTAAACAGGCTTTGATAAGTATAAAAACTAAAGATTTTCACTGTGAAGGTGGTTCTATCTATGGATTACTTGCTAAACAAGAAATTGAGCAAATAATCTGCTTTATTGTTGCTTATCAAACAATTAGCGATTATTTAGATAACCTATGCGATCGCAGTACTTCTTTAGATCCGAAAGATTTCCGTACTCTCCATCAAGCTTGTTTAGATGCTTTGACACCTAGCGCTAAATGCATTAATTACTACCAATTTCGTCAAGAACAAGACGATGGCGGCTATCTGATGGAATTAGTAAAAACTTGTCAAAATGTATTAAAGGAGCTACCGTCATATCATGTAATTGCCCCTAGCTTATATCATCTGGCTGATTATTATTGTGATTTACAAGTTCATAAACACGTTCAAGTTAACGAGCGGGTTCCTCGCTTAGAAGCATGGTTTGAAAGACATCGTAACCAAATTCCTCAAATGAACTGGTATGAATTTTCAGCTTCTACTGGCTCAACATTAGGAATTTTTTGCCTTGTAGCTTATGCAAGCGATCCAGATTGCTCCGAGGAATTAGCTACAAAAGTTAAAACCAGCTACTTTCCTTGGGTTCAGGGGCTTCATATCCTACTTGACTATTTTATCGACCAAGAAGAAGACCGCATAGGTGGGGATTTAAACTTCTGTGCTTACTATAATAATGGGCAAGAAATAAGTGAACGGTTTGCTTATTTTCTTAAACAGGCTGATCAAGCTGTTTCTCACTTACCACATAAGCAGTTTCATCGGATGATTAATCGAGCTTTATTAGGTGTTTATCTGGCTGACGAAAAAGTTAACAAACAGAAAAACATTAAAAAAACTGCAAAGAAAATTCTCCGTTCATGTGGCGGTTCATCACTCTTTTTTCTGTGGAATATTATGATTATGGCTCGGATTCGGTATCGAAAACTCTTAGTACAAGTAGTCTAATGTACCAAAAAATATAACTGACTAGATATTAGTTATAAAGAAGCAAGCGTATCCATTATCTGAAAGTCCAATACAAGTCTGTTATCTATTACTTGTCTAAAAAATCAGAAAGCAATTTATCAGTTTTTAAAATTGTTGGCATCCTTTTAAACTATGTTCATGGATAAAGACAAATTCTAATAAGGATGATTTAATCATGTCTAAAATTGTAGTCATTGGGGCAGGGCCAGCAGGGTGTTCCGCAGGTTATCACTTGGTTAAAAGCGGACATCAAGTCATGCTTATAGATAAAGACTGTTTTCCCAGAGATAAGACTTGTGGAGATGGAGTCAGCCTTGGATCGGTTCAAGCATTATCCACAATGGGGATATATCCACAGGACATCAAACGTTTAACCTCTGAGTACGCTCAAATCGATGGGTTTCTGCTCGGAGTTTCAAACGACATTAGCCATCTGTGCCCCACTGAGCTTAAAGGCTATTGCATACCTAGATTTGTATTCGATAATCTTCTTTATCAAAAAGCAATCAATGCCGGGTGTGTACAAAGAACGCAGAGGATTGGCGATATTCAACGTTATCACCAAGAACTTCATCATGATTTTGATTACATAATTGATGCACGCGGTGTCTATGCAGGAGAAGCCAATGCGATCGCAATTAGAGCTTACTGGACTATAAAAGTGACAGATTTTCCAAAAACCTATCTCTCAAAAGCTCAAATTTACTTGAACCTATCCCACTATTCTAAAAATCCTTACTTCTTTTCGTAAAATGTGCTTGAAAATCTTAATTTTTCGTTTTAAGTTCTTAATAAGCTTAACCCTTGTGGCACAAATATTATTAGTGGGATAGGTTCTTTGATAAAACTCTTGGGGTTAATGGATATGGTTGGATATTTCCCGTAGCGGTAGACTCAGAATTAGTCAAGCTTAATGTTGGCGTGGGAGTGTGGATAGATGAATATCAAAAAAACAACATAAACATTATTCGGCTTTTCAATGAATTTGTGCAGCGTAATCAGGCTACAAAAGAACTATTTTGTCTAGTAGTTAGTCAGCAAAAACCTAAAGCTTATCCCTTAGCCACCGCAAAACGAGCTAACACAGTCAGCGATGGTAAAATTTTCAAAATTGGTGATGCTGCAAATCTGACAGATCCTTTGACTGGTGAAGGAATTGCAAATGCTATTCTCAGCGGCTTATACGTGACGCAAGCGATTAATATGAGTACTAGTCCAGAATTAGCATCTGAAAATTGGCAGCGTCTTTATCAGCTGTACTTTGAGCCAGACCTCGATGCTGCTTTACAGATAAAGTCTTTTAGGAAATTCTCATTTATAAATAAGTTATTAATCTGGCTGATGAATAGGAATAAGCCATTGGCAGAGCAGGTAACTTACACATTTGCCGGCTTAATTCCTTATAAAAGGCTACTTCCGTAACTCATATTCTGTTAGACAGTACAAACTCAAACGTCCCTCAATAGGTAGAGATATTGACACGGAATCCGTTGACAATTCCCAAAACATTTATCCAAGTGGAAGATCCTCTTGTTCTTGGAATGTATTCAGCAACGCACCAAAAATAAAAGGGCAATATAGTCTGGGAATAACACCTGAAGGTTTACCAGCAGGAACAGCAATATATGCTAACAATATAGGTATTCAACCAGAACTTGTTGCAATTTTGCAAGGTATTTCCCCAGGCACGTTGAGTTTAACAGAACCCTACTTCCTTCAGGGTACTTCCAAGGAATAAATTACTCAACAAACTGCTATCTTTCAATACTTAAACCCAAGTTTTTTAAGTAATTCATTCCAGCGTTCCATCGGCAAGCTTCCTCCAGAAGCAAAGTCGATCGGTTCTGATGCTAAAGTTGATCCGCTCTTTTATGTAACCGGAATTAGCGACAATAACGATGTACTTGGGTAGTCGTGTACGCCAGCTTTGAGCGATTAATGGATGGATTTGACAAGGTGAATTGATTTGCACTAATGCCACATTAGCGGCAAATTTCGGTGCAGCTTTTTTAGCTTGTTCCATTGCTGCTTTTACCTGCGCTCTTGCTGAACGTAATTGTTCAACTAATGGAGAAGTCGAGTTCACTAAATCTCGTGGTGAAGTGTGAGTAAGTAACGCTGTTGCTGCTACCTCTGGATTATATTCCGCTGCTCGCCTTGCTGCGTTCACAAGTGCTGTTGCTTCTTTGAGATATCTAGCAGTGTACTTAGTTTTAGCAATTGCTAGCATTTCAAAAGGAGCTTTCTCTCCTAAGTCGCTAATAGTGCCAATAGCAGCAATCCAATCTAAATCTGATACTTGTGTAATACATTTACACAATTCCCAAACTAACAAAGAAGTGTTGGGAATCAGTTCCCAGTTATAAGCACTAATGAGGGTGTCACCTGGTGGTACTCCCTCTGGACGATGATGGTCAATAAAGCAGGTAGGAATGTTAGCAATTACAGGTTCTGATTGACTACCAAGGTCTAGCACAAACAAATACTCTGGTGCAGTTGCTTGAACTCGCGCTCTATTGGCATCTGTCCAGGCATTACGCTCGCGCTGGGGTACAACTCGCTCTACTTTTTTAAATCCAGCACGCTGTAAAGCTAATTGTAAAACTATACCAGCAGTAATCCCATCTGCATCTGAGTCATGCAGTATTACTAGTCGCTGATCTGGTTTGACAAGTGCAATAAAAGCTTTGAATGCATCCTGTGCCGCTTCTAAAGAAGTTGATGTCATTCCATCTGTATGGGCATTAGTTACCGCTACTTGGCTGGTAGGTTCAGGCAACTCGCCTATTTGAGATAAACGCTGTACTGTTTGCAGAGTATCAATTTCTTCAGCTAGCTTATCATCTCTGATGCGTAAGATCCGAGGAAAACGCAGAGCATAACCACTTGAATGTCGCTCGGACGATTGTACTCGGTCAAATGTCACTTCTAAGACAATTTTTGGTTCCACTATGCACACCCTACCATGTTCTAATTCTTGCAAGGTATGAGCGCTGAACCAATTGGAAAGTTCACTAATTTCTGCATCTGTCAAACCGGAGTATGCTTTACCCACGTTTAATAATGTTGGGTCTGTTTCACTTTTTCGCACAGCAAACGTGTAGTCCGATAAAAATCGGCTACGTTTACCAGTACCAACTTCCGCAGATGTCACTACAACATCTAAAGTAGCGATCGCTCGTTTGATTTTTAACCACTCACGTAAACGCCGTCCTGGTTTATAAGTTGATTGCAGGTCTTTTACCATCAGCCCTTCATTACCGCGCGCCCGAGCTGCTGTAAATTCTGCATCTAAATTAGTAATATCAGCAAATCGTTGATGCGTTCCACGTCGAAGTTTAACTGTATCTAAATTTAGAGATTCAAGAATTTCTCGCCTTTTAGCCAAGGGTTCATTGATTAAGACGCGGTTTTGAGCATACAGCACATCGTAAGCAATAAATGCTACTGGAATCTTATTGAGCAATTCCTCTGTAACTTGTTTACGTCCCAACCGCTTTTGTAATTCTTGAAATGGAAGAATCCGCTTGGACTTGATTGGCACGATTTCTCCATCTAAAATTAAGCCATTCTCTTCACTCATACCTAATGGGGCTATTAATCCTGCCAGTGGCTCAATTAAATCAGGAAAACTGAGTGTGATTTCATCAAGAGTCCGTGAGAACAAGGCAACTCGTTTATTGTGATAAATACTACCGTGTAAAATCGAATTTTCCTGTTGCAAGTATGATGCGATATGAACTTGGGCGCGAATCCCATCATATTTATCTTCTACAGCAAATCCTTGAGGCATTTGTTTTGTCACTTCGGTTAAATCAGTGACAGGGCTAGCTAGCATGAATTTTATGGGATGAAACAGTCGCATTCTTGCTGAGGATAACTCTTTGTAACGAGCAAGAATTGCTGTTTCTCCAATATCACCTGTTAGCATATTCACCCATTGCACTTTGCCTACTGCTACTTGGAATAGACGTGCTATTGCATCTTCTACCGCACCTTCTTTTAGCCCAATTCTTAAATCACCTGCTAAGAGTTTGACAATATATTTCGCTTCTAGCGGGGTTGCTAATTTTAGTAAATCTGTAACAAGGGAGGTTTTTTGCTTGCTCCCCTTGGCTATTGATAATCGTTCTAATTTTTCTAATAAATTTTGTAAGGTCAGTGAAGGTTGAATTTGCTGAGGCTGCCAATCATAACTCAAGACCTTAAAAGCTAAATCACCCGGATCTCCGAGTTTGACTAACTGTTGTTGAAGTACTGACTTTTCTTGTCCACTTACAGTTGTAATAGCTTTAAGTAATGTCGCTCCACCAATATTGATAGTGCGTTGGTCATGCAAGGGAAATATATAACCGGCAAAGTACCGTGTAGCAAGCACTAAGTCTTCATCTGATAACTTCGTAAAATATTCGCCTAAAATTGCTGCTTTCTCAATACGCTTTGATGTAGCAGCTACTCTTTCTGCTACATCAGCAAAATTAACAAAAGCATTATCTTGTCGTGAAGAGTTTTTCGTCACTGTTGTTTATTGCAATACAACTAGCAGTAAACTATATGGCTTCTAATATTAAGTGCTACTACAAATCCTATACATCTATCTCTAAGAAGATTTTGCCTTAACAAGTTTGGTTCGAGTGGGCGAGGAAGCAGAGTAGGGTGTTGGCAATGCCACATGGGTGATACGCCGATGTGGAGGCTGTAGAGTTGCAGGATATGATCTGGCAATTTCTCCATATTCAGTAATACCAATTCTTCTTTCATTAGGCGACAGATGCTTTCTCATGAAAGCCTACTAATTCAAGTTTCTTAATTGCAAATTCCTTTCTTTGTATAAGTCATACCTATATAATCCTTGAGAAAGTTTCCTCAACTCTGTAGGATTGCTACTATTACATCACAGTAGAAGTAATTTACCAAGTCATAGCGAATGAGGTTGCGGTTTTGAAATCCCAATTAACTAATCATCGGGTCGATTTACAAGATTGCACTATTTTTTATCAGCAAAGTAGCTTGGAGTCGAGTTCAATCCCTATCCTATTGCTACACGGCTGGGGAATCTCTACTGAGCCTTATCAAGAAGTGCTGGAACTACTAGCACAGCACCATACTATAATTGCTCCTGACTTGCCCAGTTTTGCAAGATCGGCTTACTCTGGTCTAATTTCTGATTACGTTAGCTATAGCAAATTTCTCCTTCCATTTTTGTCAGTTTTAGATTTACAACAATTTCATTTAATAGGACACTCATTCGGTGGTGGTATTGCTATTACTTTATCTACACTTGTTCCAGAAAAAGTCAGAAGTGTAATTTTGATAGATAGTACTGGAATTCCTGCGCCATCTATACCGGAGATGATCCCGCGAAGGGCAATCGAAATGACCGCTCAACTGTTTCTCCCAAGAAGCAGGTTGAAATTAGTTGATATTCCTTTGGTTTTCTCCTACAACTTGTTATTTAATACAAAAAATGTCATTCAAGGATTGCTAATTTCTTTATATGAAGATATCAGCTATCTATTACTAGAAATACAAGCTCCCTGTTTATTATTATGGTCAGAAAAAGACCTAACTACACCATTAAGTAACGCTCAAGAAATGGCGGCAATTATTCCAAACTCTAAATTAATTACTGTAGAAGAAGGTTTCCACGAATGGGGACTCTGGTATCCTGAGAAATTTACATCACTCATATTGGATTTTATCTGTCAACTTGAGCAATATTGATACAGTTTGAACTGGGACAAAGTACAAGCTCAGTCTCAGTTGTTCCCCCTGCCTCCTTGCCTCCTTTGATCATTCTTCAGTATAGATAATTACAACTACAGGAAATAAATCATGTCAAAAAGATTGTTATTACTTAGTAATTCAACAAATATCGGTGAAGAATACTTATTTTATCCCCGTCAGGAAATTAAAAAGTTTTTAGGAAGCTCTGTCAATAAAATAGTGTTTATCCCCTTTGCAGCCGTTACTTCAACTTATCAGCACTATACCGAAAAAGTTGAAAAAGTATTTCAAGATATAGGTTATGAAGTTGATGCTATTCATCTGGTTGAAAATCCTCATGAATTAATTAAAAACGCAGAAGCTGTAGTAGTTGGAGGCGGAAACACTTTTCATTTAATACATTGCCTACACCAAAATAAGCTACTTGAGGATATCAGAAATAAAGTTAGTAATGGAACTCCTTATATCGGATGGAGCGCCGGTTCTAATGTTGCTTGTCCTACCATCAAAACAAGTAATGATATGCCAATAATTGAACCGATAAGTTTTCAAGGATTGAATTTAGTTCCTTTTCAAATCAACCCCCACTATACAAATGCAGTAATCCCAAATCACAATGGAGAAACAAGAGAACAAAGGCTCGAAGAGTTCTTATTTTTAAATCCAGATATTTATGTCGTAGGTTTGCCGGAAGGAACAATGTTAAAAATTGAAGATTCGTCAATCAGATTGGTTGGCAATAAAATGATATATTTATTCAAGTTTGGGCAAGAAAAACAAGAGTATTATCCTAATGATAATTTGGATTTTCTTCTTGAAATAGTTTCTTCTGCATGATCACATTTTTTAAATGGCTAAAGTGCAGAGGTATTTGCACAGTTTGCACCTCCTGAATGACTCCTAAACATTAAAGTTACTTTTTACCAGTTTGAGTTAGGTTGAGCGAATGAGCGCACTGCTTCACTTACTTTCGTGCACTCACTCACCCTTGAGACAACAACTCATCCGGCTATGTCTTTACCACTCAAGTAATTCATAGCTCTGGGTTTTCTCTTCTTGAGAGGAACTACTGATTTCTTGGGTGCTTGTGGCGGACGGCATTGCTCACAGTAGAGCGGTCGCACACCAAAGGTTTCTCGTTGTGTGGGTTGTTCACACTGCTTACATACGAAGTTGAAAACGCGAGTGTGAATTTCCCGCTTGTGCGCTCTGACGGTGTACTCTCGGACTTCAATTGTTTTACTGGGCATCGGCTAATAAAATGGCCTTACTTCTTAATAATAGAGAATTCAGAATTCAGGAGTCAGGAGTCAGGAGTCAGAATTGAATTTTTTATTGTTCAGTTCTGTTTAAGTACTGATAACCAGATATACACAACGTCTATCGCCTGCCAAAATGTGTTCAATTCGTTCAATGCTCACATCATTACCTAAAGCTGCTTGAAAGATTTCTAACTCCATCCGACACAGCCCACTGCAAGCAGTTGCCACCACACAAATGGGGCAATGCTTTTCAGCTAGGAGAAAAGTGCCATCAGTTTGAGCCGTGACCTCTGCCATGTAGCCTTCCTCGGTTCGCTGGACTGCTAACGCTTCTAGTTGCTGTTGAAGCGGAGCATGCCGAGGCATGATTGCTCGATACGCTTGAATTTGTTCGCGAGTTCTGACTTCCAGTAGCCGATCAAATCCTTCTTCACCAAATGCCTCTTTCATTGAGTTAATCAGACCCAACGTTAACTCAGCGTAGCGATCGGGGAAGAAACGATCAGCAGCAGGCATTAACTCCCATAACTTGGCAGGCCGTCCCATGGGACGTGCTTCTTTCTGGTACGTCACAAATCCTTCTTTTTGTAAAGCGTAGATATGCTGCCGCACTGCCATTGCCGTGATATTCAAGTAGGAGGCGAGCGTTTCCGCATCCGTTGCTCCTTCCTGTTTGAGATATTGGATGATCGCCCGTCGAGTCCGAACGCTAGTTGATTCTGCTTTCATACTTAACAAATTAAAGAAGAAGCTTTACAAAGTCAAGTTAAGCACTTATGATTCTTACTAAAGGTTTTTCTTTATAAAGTTGCAACTTCTCAAGTTGGTGCAGTAATGGCAAATATTGCGATCTTTGGAGCTAGTCGCGGCGTTGGCTTAGGCTTCAGTGTTGGGTTGCCAGATGCAGGCGATACGGTGTTTCTCATTTCCAGAACTCGCCCTGCTAGCCTTGATCGCGCTGATCAAGTGTCTAGAGTTTGGATTCCGGCAGACTTGTCGCTTACTCAGACTGCTGCGGTCAAAGTGGCTGAGGCAATTGGCGATCGCGCGGTTGACTTTCTGTTATACAACGCCGGGATTTGGGAGGAGAATGCGTTTGAGCCAACCTATTCCTTTGAAAAATCCACTCTAGAAGAGATGGAACAAATTATCCAAGTGAATCTGCTGGCTGCTATTCTCTGTACTCATCGGTTGTTGCCAAATCTGAAGCGTTCAAGCAATCCCCGTGTTGTTTATATGAGTTCGCTTTCGGGCTTAGATAACTCTGGCGCACCGGAAGTGGCGAATACCGCATCTAAATTTGGTCTGCGGGGTGTGGTTCATGCCCTGCGGGAATGTTTACGAGAGCATCGGATTCCAGTGACTTCGCTCAACCCAGGTAGTATTGCGGCAGAAATCGCCTATGAAGCTGGGGCAGAGGCAGCAATCCAAACCTACGACAGCAGGCAAATTCCAATGCAGGATTTGGTTCTCTTACTGCGCTGTTTACGTCAACTATCGCGCGTCTCCTGTGTGAAAGAGATTGATATTCCGGCGATGTCTGATCGCTATGCCTGAGCAAGTGTGTCTCCACTCGGTTGATCTCCTGCACTGGCAACTTTCAATAAAATTGATTTAGGAGTCAAATCATGGTTCAACAAATTCAGCACCTCAATCCCCCTGGGTTCTTCGATCCATCTGATTACGGTTTCACCCATGTTGTAACGGTTCCCGCTAACACAACTCTTGTCTATATCGCAGGTCAATTGGGCATGGATGAGACGGGCAATCTGGTTGCGGCTGACTTTGCAGCTCAGTTGAAACAGGCATTTGCTAACCTGCGTGCAGCATTAACAGCAGTTGGGGCAATCCCAGAAGACGTTGTGAAAATTACAGTCCTCTCAGTTGATCACGATGCCGAAAAACAGCAATTGATCTCAGCCGCACGGAATCAGATGTGGTCGGGCGATCGCAAACCCACCAGTACTTTGATTCCTGTACCGAGATTAGCAGTCGAGGGGCTATTGTTTGAGATAGACGCGGTCGCTGCAATTCCCAATTCTTAATCCAAAGGAGCTTCTGATGTCGTTACCGATTGTTTTGCAACCCGGTGAAGGAAAGTCCGTTAAACTCGGCACCAGTACCTGCACATTCAAAGTTACTGGGGAGAACACAAATGGACACTTTGGCTTGTTTGAATTTGTTATGGAACCAGGAACGAAAGGAGCCAGTCCACACATCCACAAGCAATTGACCGAGATATTTTATGTGGTGGAGGGAGAAGTGGAGTTGCTGTTGGATCGGCAAACAATTATGGCTGCACCGGGCGCAATGATGCTCGTGCCAGAAAATACGCCGCATGGGTTCTCTAATCCTGGAACAGTGAGATCGACCCTACTGATCCTCTTTTGTCCTGCCGACTCACGGGAGCAGTACTTTGAGGGGTTAGCCCGGTTAACCGAAAACGGGCGACAACCCAGCCAAACTGAGCTACTGGATCTGATGCAGCAATTTGATCAGTATCCAGTTCCATAGAAGGAGCCAAGCAATGGTAACTTCAGATATCTTAGTTGTTGATTTTGTTCAGCAGGATGATGTGCTGAAACTTTACCCGGAAGCGCCATTACTCTCCAGTGACAAAGCAGGATGGGACGGCATTCAACTGCAATATCATCGCCATCCACCGCATCAGTTGGCAGAAAATTATTCCAGGCAACATCGCATTATCATTCATGATCGCAGTCCATCGCCGCCAATGGTTGAAGAGATGATCGAGCATCGCTTTCAAAAGCGGCAATTTGGATATGGTGATGTGACGGTTGTGCCAGCTGATATCCTCAATTCGGCTTATTGGAACACCGAGTACGAATTTATTTGACGATCGCAGAAGTTGCTTACAGTCTTGGCTTCACCCATCAAAGCCACCTCAACCGACACTTCAAACGATTGGTGGGCGTAAGTCCCAAAGTATTTCTCAAAAGTCAGTAAGAATGTGTCCAAAAACTCAAGAACGTGCAAGACGGCATTGAGACGGTTTTGTAAAGTTAGTTTATCAAGATTGTTCTTTATAAAGTGCAGCTACAGCACCTGAAGTTTGCTGGAACAATTGCATATTTAATGCAAACCAAGGCTTTTTTGACGGATACAATTTGTCTTTCAGGAGTTTCACAATGAAACGGCCCCAGTTCATTGTGGCAGTAGCCATTTTCCTCATCACTCACGCAACGAATTTGCAAATTCCTCTGTATGGTACTTATGCAAAGATGGCAGGTTTTGGTAGTGGCATTTCGGCGATTGCTTTCTCAACTTACATTGCAGGATTGTTGCCGACGCTAGTTCTGCTGGGTGGAGCCTCTGACAGGATTGGACGCAAAACTGTCATCCTCACAAGTTTGCTATTGGCTTGTGTCGCAACATTTTTAATGATTGTTCAGCCGAATATCTACACGCTGTTCATCACACGAGTTCTACAAGGAATTGGTGTTGGTTTTATGACTGGAACAGGAACGGCATACCTATCAACGCTGATGCCACAAAATGCCACGAAGGTTGCTGCTTACGTCAGCTTAACCACTGCTTTGGGCTTTTCCAGTGGTGCGCTGTTTACGAATGCCGCTTTGTTTTATCGCTATTCACTGGTGCCGTTTAGCTATTGGGTCGTCCTTATTTTGCTTCTGGGTTGTATTGGTTTAACCATTAGTATTCCAGAACAGGCAACGACTTCAGTGGCATTAATCCGGCTGCCAATTTTTTCAATGGACGCAGTTTGGCCGGGGTTAGCGATCACATTGGCATGGTCTTTGGCAGGAATTGTCGGTGTAATTTTACCTACTCAGTTAGCAAGATATGGTCTACCGAACTGGGCAGGTTTGATGTTGTTCATCATTACGATCGCGGGGGTTATGTTTCAACCTTTTGCCCGTCGGCTAGAGGCACGCCGATCACTTCAGATCGGTGCTGTCCTGCTGGTAGCTGGCTATTTTAGCTTCATATATGGAGCGTGGCTCGGTCATTTAGGGCTGGTGCTGGCAGGAGTGGCGATCGCTGGAACGGCGTGCTACGGGTTCACCTATCTGGGTGGATTGGCTGAAGTGGTACAGATGAGCGGCACTCAATCTGCTCCCTTCACCTCTGGCTATTTTGTTTGCGCTTATTTGGGGTACGGTATCCCTGTAATTCTGATTGGCTTTGTGTCTGACAAATTTGGCGTGATGCACACGCTATTTGGCTTTGGTGCAGTGTTGCTGGTTTGCAATGCCCTACTTTTTGTCAGATATCAACGAATAGCCAACCAGCAGGATGCTTAGTCATCTTTATTTCTAAGCTGCGATCTTACTCATACAACAGTTGATGTAATTGTTCTTTTGACTCTACAAACAGGTTTTAAGAGGTTAATCCATGAAACTTTTGCACCTTGATTCTAGCCCACGCGGCGAGCGCTCTATCTCACGCTCCTTAACCCAACAATTTGTGACCCTGTGGAAACAAATGCATCCAGATGTTCCTGTCATCTATCGCGATTTAGGACGTTATCCAGTACCCGCGCTCGATGAAGCCTGGATTGCTGCTGCGTTCTGCCCCCCGGCTCAACTCACTCCAGCATTAGAATCTGCCTTGATGATTTCCGATGAATTGATTGCTGAACTGCTGGCGGCAAACCTCTATATCTTTGGCATTCCTATGTACAACTACAGTGTACCTGCCAGTTTCAAAGCATACATCGATCAGATTGTGAGAGTCAGACGGACGTTTGTGGTGGGTGCTGATGGTTACGAAGGACTGTTGAACGATAAAAAAGCGCTGGTAATTACAACACGAGGCGGGAGTTATGCAGGCGAACCACTCGATTTTCAAGAGCCTTACTTGCGGGCAGTGTTTGACTTTATTGGTGTAGCTGATGTCACGTTTATCCATGCCGAAAATCTGGCAATGGGGGCTGACGAACGGAAAAGAGCGATCGCAACTGCTCATGAAGCCATCCAACAAATTGTAGAAACCTGGCAATCTACTACCTGCATCTGAATCGAGCGACTAAGTTCTGTATTGCCTTAATGTCTTGCTCTCTATCTTTTCAATGATTATGAATCGCAACATCGTTTGGCTAATGCCGCCGGGATGGTTTTATGTTGCTCGTTGCTTTTAGTAGCACTCACGCTTGGACGTAAGCGTTAATCCTTCTAAAATCTACTGCTGAAGTATGCAAAATTATTGGTTTGCAGATTTTCATATAATGGGTTGTTTGAGTCTTTTGAGCTTCCTCATCCTAAATCATGCAACTCCTACCTTAGCCGAGACTGTTAAGGAAAAACTTTCTCCTCTTACTCCAACTTCAATTACCCAGCTAATTCCTGAAAGTATTCCCCAAGAATCAGGCGCAATGCTACAAGGACAAGTGACTTCAGTAAATCAATTAGATGATGTTCAACCTACACATTGGGCATTTCAGGTGCTTCAATCTTTGATCGCTCGATATGACATTCTTACAGGCTATCCAGACCAAACTTTTCGGGGCGAGCAAGCAATGACTCGCTACGAATTTGCATTAGCATTGAACGTAACACTTAAACAAATCAGTGAACAAATTGCTCAAGGAACTGGTTCACGAATATCTCGTGATGATTTAGAGACATTACAACAACTTCAAGAAGAGTTTTCTGGTGAACTAAGCACATTACAAGAACGTGTACATGGATTGGCAGCCCGAACTGCTGAGTTGGAAGCTAACAAGTTCAGGGCAACCACCACATTGTCAGGAATAGTTGTATTTGGAGTCACTGGGGGAGACTATAGTGGCGATCGCATTGTTGATGTCACAGGCAGAGGAATTGCGACAACAGATCCAAATCCTACATTCCTTTACCGAGCTACCCTAGACTTGACTACAAGTTTTAAGGGAACAGATGCACTAGAACTCTGGCTAGAAATTGGCAGCAATGGGGCAGACGACAATGCAGCAGGATTATTAGAACCCAGTCTTGGCAGCGTTTTAGATTATTCAGCCAAACCGCCCGTTGAAGAGTTTGGCGTGTCCCGTCTAAATTATACCTTTTCTCCATCCGAGGATTTGACGCTTTCCCTAGGCCCAGTCATCAGTCTGACTGACTATGTAGACATCAACCGCTATGCAAATGTCAGTTTTCTAGACTTCTCTACGCAAGCATTGGTAAATAACTATATTCTTTTTCCAGTTCAAGGGCTAGGAGCGGGTGCTGCTGTCAGGTGGAATCCAAATGAAGGCGCATTTACGGCGCGAGCTGCTTATGTGGCGGCATCTGCCAGTCGATCGAGAATAGAGAGTTCTTCTCCAGTTCCTGGTATTTTCCCACTGGGATACATTCTTTATCCCAACGGACGAGGAGAAGGAGGGCTGTTTGGCGATCCTTATCAAGGAATCATTGAGTTAGAATACGCTCCTTCTAGAATGTTTGCACTACGCTTGCAATATACAGGCGGTAGTATTTTAGGAGGAAAGTTTGATGTCTTTGGAGCCAACTTGGAATTGACGCTTTCAGACCGTTTTGCTGTTTTTGGACGCTACGGTTACGGTAGCTACGCCAATACTGCTTTTGGTGATTTAAAGCCTAGCTATTGGATGGGGGGTGTCGCTTTTCCTGATCTATTCGTTGAAAATGCTCTGGCAGGCATAGCTGTAGGTCAGCCGTTTATCGCAAGTGAAATAGGAGATTTGACGCAAACGAATTTCGAGGCTTTCTACAATTTTCCAATTAATGACAATATCCGTGTCACACCTGTGTTTCAAGTGATTACAAATCCAGCTAATCAAAGCGTCAATGGCACAATCCTGACAGGTACACTCCGCACCGTCTTCTCCTTCTAACAAACCTCTATTTAGCGAAGAAACAAGTTTCTTTGTAGCGCGAGTATTACCAATTAGCAATTGTTTAGACAACTCTCTTATTATCTATTCTGGTGGCTTTTCACCTGGGTGTAGGCAAGGGCGCTCGCAACGAGAGCAGCGCCAATCCGAAGAATTCTTATAGCAGTAACAATCTGTTTCCAATTATGAGAGTAACGAATTCGACTCACATTTTATTTTTGGGTAATAACTGAAGTTCTTCTAATTAATTAAAATACTCCTTAATATCACTTTTTTGGCGGCGAAGAATAGAGAGCGCTTTCTGTTCAAGCTGGCGAATTCGTTCTCGGCTTAAGTTAAGGCGTTCTCCAATTTGAGTTAAGCTCAGTTGATGTCCATTTTCTAGCCCGAAACGTAGGGTTAGTACTTCTCGTTGTATTGGGGCTAAGGACGCTAGCAGAGTAAGTCGTCAAACCTTTGAGTTAATGGTTAGTTTAGTTAAAGCTGATGAGCAAAATAAAAATAAATCAGGTCGTCCTCCTAAACTAATTATTGAAGACCAAGTTCTAATGGTTATCCAATATTG
>JAHHHS010000138.1 GCA_019359215.1 Nostoc indistinguendum CM1-VF10
ATGGAAACAAGGATATAAATAGTCCTTGTTTCCATACCTTGTTCTCTAGAGAACAAGGTATGGAAACAAGGACTATTTATATCCTCTTGTATACAGATGCCTTCTGGTCAAGTTTCTGCTTGCTCATGTTGTCTATAGTCCACTTGTATAGTGATAGCAGGAGTGCGATGGCTACGCCCGCCGCAGGCATCTCTCCGGCAATCTAATGAAATACCGCTAAATAGCATCTATAGATATCTTGTATAGGGATGAATTTATGCTTGCTAGCTGCATACTTTCCTCGCCCCACTTGTACAGTGATAGTTGCGGATATTGCTCACAGTATACCTGATCGATTTATGGATGTAAAGATTATTCTTTGAAGAGAATATATTAATAAGTGAATCTAGATGACTTATTAAACTAACTTGTATACAGATGGTTAGGCTATAATAGAGAAAATCAGTAGCCGATAGCTTTACTAACCCCATTGTTCATAGATAGGCATTCCTTTTTTCTGAGAACAAGGTAAGTAAGCAAGGACTATTTACACCCTCTAGTATAGGCAACATATATGAATGAATCCTCTCGTACATCCATCATGTACGCGTTTAACCCTCTAGTATAGGGATTATGTATGCGTTAATCTTCTCGTATAGGTATATACTATTGAATTTATATCTATTGTTTAATGGCTATGTATAGGGATAACCGCGTTCGGCGTGGTGGCATAACTGGCAACTACGTTGCCGCGTCTCACTGCGATGGCGTACCCGCCCGCCGTAGGCGATCACTATGGTAGGTGTGACGGCGTTAGCGTGGCGGCTTGGCTGTGGTGGTGTGGTGGTGTGGTGGATTTGGACTGGCAACTGCGTTGCTGACGACGGCGGCGTTGCCGCGTCTCCTGCGTCTCCTGCGTCTCCTGCGTCTCCTGCGATCGCCTCACCATATTCCCTTCCTTAACCCTCTCGTATATCCATATACTTATCTATGTCATTTTGTATAGTTATAGCTTACTCTCTTTACTTAACCCTCTTGTATATACATAAACTTTGTCTTGGCTTATACCTCGCCTACCCCTCTTTTACTTAGATAACTAGACTAGACCATCCTTGCCCTCTTGTACAGCTATAGCTAGAAAATTCCCGAAGGGCGATCGCCCCCTAATCTTTGCCCTCGCCGATGGACTGCCAGCTACGCTGGTGAACGACGACCGCTTCGCGGCGTCTCCCTGCGATGGCGTACCCGCCCGCCGTAGGCGATCGCTATAGTAGCTTTGGTGGCGAAAAAGTAACTTAGAGATTTCTGAAGCATTCTGTAGTATTTTTGTACTATTTCTGTAGTTTTGGGTAGTGTGTAGTAGGTTTTAAATGTCTGACATATTACTTTTCGCCCCCAACACGCTATCACACGACCTACGTATTCTAAATATCTAACTGTTTTTTACACGAAGAGCGCTTATCAATGGAACAGAATGGCTTAACCATAGTATTTTCAGGCTACGGAGTAGAAGACCGAGTTTTTTTATTTTGCCCAAAAACTAAAACTTGGTCTTCTAGCAACGGCTAGAACCCTGATTCCTACCTTGCGCTTAAGCGGAAGGCTGTAACCCTATATAAGACTAACTTATTGATGGTTAAAAGCTCTAATATACAATGATTACAGGAGATACCATCAAAATCATATTTTCCCTTGACTGCCTACGACCGTCTTAGGACACTTGGCTAGCGCCCGGCGATCGCTTAGACGCCTAAGCTGTCTTAGTTATACCTAGTCGGGTTTGATTGGCTGGTAATAACCTCAATCTTCAGTTCGCCTGTTGCTGGGTAAAAGCCTAGTAGAGCAGGGGTTTGTTGGCGATTCCCCAGTTGCTTGCTGCCCCATAAGAAAACCCGGCAGGAGTGCATAATCCGCCGGGCTGTTAATAAGGGTAATCAGCCGTAAGTAGGCCAATATAGTATGCCCTGGCAGCACAGGAAAGTAACACTCGTCCCATAAGAAAAACCCGGCAGTGCATATCCGTCGGGCTGTTTAATAGTCAAGTTTATTATTCCCTTTACAGCGCTGGAAGTAACACGCTTCCTCAAAAGGCTTATGGCTGTCGAAGCTTAGAAACCACCTGCAAGACTTTGGATGATAAAGAGGTCATCGGTCGTCAAACTATCAATATTGGGGATTTCAACGACATTTTTGGACTGCTTAACCAGTTTCCTGATCAGTATGACTTCGGTTTTCCAGGTATCTAGGAAGGGGGCTACCGCTAACTTTGTCTCATCATTAAATAAATCTTTTAACAGGTACTCTAACCAAACAATATTATTGTCGAAGGGATCAAAGTCTGCCATTAAAGAAACTAGGGATTCGTGGAGTTCTTTACAGTTCTGGTAGAGCTGACCGCGCCAGATTAATCCGCCGTTACCAAAGCGATGAGATTGGCTCTCCACTCCAGTTTGCGGTAAACGGTTAGATAATCCAGATGCGGTTAATCAGAAATGCGCTACACCTATAAAACGCCAAGTAGATAAAAACTGGCTGTTAGTCTCAGGGTTATCTCATGAAGTTTCCAAAGGGTTATTTACATTTAAATCCCTACGCGCTTTGTATGCCGAAATCTGTTACCAGCGCTTTGCTGAGGGGATGGACAGAGACTTATATTTCTCAAGAATATTGGGGCATAACCCAACCGATTTGAATACCGCAAATAGCTACAAAATCTGGCAAATATTAGATTAAGTTTTAACAAACAGAAAAACCCTTGGCTATCCCTATCCAAAGGCTATAAAAGCTACTGAGCTTTCAATATAATGTATAAAACCTCTGGTTGGTAATATTTAAGTAAATATGCTGAGGTAAGACTTTTAAAGTTTTACTTGATCTAAGATTCCCCGGCAAACTATAGCGGTTCCTGCTTGAGTGCAATACAGTGTGGGATGATTGAGTATATTAAAGTCTAAGTGCCTGTGGAATGAAACCTTACTCCTGTGATCTGCGCCAGAAAGTGATGAATAGGTAAAAGAGTTTTTGCGTAGGCGTAGCCCGCCGCAGGCATCGCAAGCTGCTAGAACTTATCTTGAGTTAGACGAGGCCATTACAAATGCTCTGAATGCAGTAACTAAAAAAGACATTATTGGATGATTCACTCACTGCTGTTACTATATTGCACCCAACTGAGAACCGCTATATATAAACCTTCGCCACCGGCTCATGGCGGTTACGCCATCACTAGCTCACGATAAACATTTAGTGTTTCTTTATTTACCCGTGCAGCACTAAACCGTTCTAAATTTTGTTTCCCTTTGTATTTGCATTTTTGCATTTCCCAAGGATCAGTAAGTAACTTCTTCATAGCAGTTGCAACAGCAAAGCTATTTTTCGGTGCCACCAAAATACCAGCTTCTCCATTATCCAAAGTTTCAGGAATGCCGTCTATGTCGCTGGCAATAATAGCGCAACCAGCTTCCCGCGCTTCGGTGAGAACCAAACCAAAAGATTCGTGGTGTGAAGCGAGGACAAAAATATCAGTGGCTAGCATATAGCGTTGAGGTTCTGCTTGGAAGCCTTCAAAATGAATGCGCGAAGCAAACTGTGTATTTTGCACTTTTGCTTCAAACATTGCCCGATCTGGACCATCCCCCACTAAATATAGATGAGTGTCGGGAAAATCGGCAGCCATTGTTACGAAACCGTCGATTACCTCGCCAATTCCTTTACGTTGATACATCCCTGCTACGGTGGCAATCGCCGGACGATGTAAGGGTAAAGGTTCGTAGTCGATAATACTTCGATGGCGCGGACTATCTAATGTACCATTTGCGACTACTCGTAATTTTTTCTTCGGTATACCTCGACGTACCATTGAATCTGCGACTGCATTACTAACTGCAATTACGCGATCGGCTAACCCCATTAGTACTGCACTACGCTGAAATTCATTATGTACAGTAGTAACTAAATTATATTCAAAGCTGTTTCTAAACAACCCTGCTATTATAGATCCTGTCATCATATGTGCATGAACGATATCCGGCTGAAACTCTTGTATGATTTCGCGATAATGCCTAGCTGCTTTGATTAAATTGAGTGGTGTCCTAGACTGATTTAATTGAAAGTGTTGAGCGCCATAATTTGCTAGTAATGCTTCATATTGTCCACCAGCAGATGCCATAGCAATATTATGACCATCTTTTGCTTGCAAACAAGCTAGGTCTACTGCGACATTCACAATACCGTTACCGACTTTTTGTATATGATTAGTAAGATGTAGTATACGCATTTAAATTACTCCACAGCGGTCGCTGATATTAATTAAATTGATTAACTTTACGACTTTAGACGCAACCTCTGCCTAACTCTTCAAAATAAATAATTTTTAGCTATTATGATTCTACTTTAAAGAATATTTCATAAGAACCCAAAAATCGCTTGATAAAGCTTGGAGGTAGATATTCAATTTGAGAAGAATATGAGGCGATCGCTTTATTTTTTTTGTCTTGAACCGCTGCAATTGATAGCCGATAAGCATCTGCTATATCCTGCAACTTCAACATAATAAATAATGGCGCTCTCCAAAATAACCAAATGGCATACTCTAGCAGATCAACTTCTATTTTTGATTGACCAATCGCTTCTTTAACTAAGGTATATGTAGCTTCATGATCCTTATGACAATCTTTTTCATGTGGAACGTAGACTTCACCTGGTTTATACTTATCAAGCAGTTCAGCTATCTGCTCAATCGTCTGTTGTCGTTGTAATGCTTCTAAATCTCGCAATGTTCCATCCGCCTTATCCAAAAAGTAAATTTCTGATGATTCAACTCCTAAAATACTTAATGCTGTTACTGCTTCTTGTTTGCGAATTTGGATAACTTTATCTTGAATTTGCGAATTCTTGCCAACTGAACCTTGTCCATCCGTCAGGAAAGCTACTACTACTTGTATTCCCTGTTCCCTTTTTAAGGCAATCATCCCACCACAACCAAAAGTTTCATCATCTTGATGCGGAGAAAAAACCATCGCAGACTTTTTACTCAATATTAGCGGCATGCTTCCACGACCCAAAATCCACCTAACAAGTAAGTTTGAGTGCATATATTGCACTTGATAAAGCCAGCTACTTGGAAGTAATTTTTCCAGTTTTTGGAGAATTTTTTTAGAACTGATGGCCATACTTTTTACTAGCATATAATCATCTCAAAACTGTAGCGTTGCAGACATATACTTTTGCGGTTTTCACTGTGACGGTAAACACGCACCTTTGTCCTAAAATTACCGTATTATTAATTACTTTCTTTTTTTCAATAGTATCGTCGGGAACGACACTTCGTCAATAGGGAATGCGATTTCCTTTGCTCCCGTTGTCAAAACGGGCAATTTCCCCTAGCTATCTAATTAGTATTCAAGAGCTTGAGACTCAAGCACAGTAAGAAGTTCCGTATGTTGATCGACCAAAGCTTGTATTGTGCGAACTGGATGACGATGAAGGCGATGTTTTTGTTGACGGGGTGCTTCACCCATTGCTAATCTGCGACGTTGAGTGTTGTATTCTGCTACAGGTACTTCCCGAATTTGTGCCAGTAACTGTTCTTCGCTTTGGGCAAGAAAGAGAACTTGATATTGCCCAAAATCACGTAATTCAGCAGTAGATTTGCGTCCGCTAATTCGTCGCTGGTGGCGGCGTAAATGGCTAAACATAGCTTCCATTTTCAGGTTATCTGGCGGCAAACCAGGGATATCATAGCAGTGCAACAAATTAGCCCCGTATTTGTGCCACAGTCGTTGTAACTTTTTCTTGAGAGTAAACTGTGCCGGATTTTGTTTAGGGTCAGGCACAAACTTCTGTAATAACTCTTCCATCTCGCACCGAACTTGAAAACTTGTTAAGGGGATTTCTGCGGTTTGTGTAATATCAGTTACATTGTCTGAGATGCGGCGGGAGTAATTTGGATAGCGCATTCAGCGTTGGCACATTCTTTCCCTTTGCCTGCCACAAACACTGCTCCGTTTAGCGTTTGAATGGTTTTCCGCATATGCCAAGATGGAATGGCACTAAGAAAAGCTCTAAGCTATACGGAATAAGGGCTACAGCTTTGAAAGCTATTGAACAGTGGAGGAGGGGTCAGGCGGTCGTCCTTGATGCAGTGTCATGGAAGCGATGCCTACGGCGGTAAACTACGCCACGAAAGACACGCTGAGTTTGCGATCGCCTACGCCATCGCTTTGCCTTGCGCCAGAAAGTGGAATCAGATGTACAAGTTGTCTAAAAATTTCTGGTAGGTAGGAAAAGCTTACTCGTTCATGAAATACTTTCCTTGAGACGGGCAAGCAAACATCATAAATACTACTGTGACACTACGAGTACAAATCTTCACTTGATAATTTAGCCAAAGTTTGGGACTACCGTTCAAAGAACTATTGCCAGAGTCTGTGATAAGACTTGCAATCTCGGAGCTAAAAATTAAATACAAAAAGCGGTTATTTGACCCATTAATAACTTTATGGGCATTTTTATCACAAGTGCTGGATACTGATAAAACTTGTAATAATGCTGTGAGTAAAATAATTGCACATTTAGCTGGTGAAGAAGTAGAAGTCCCTTCTCTTCGAGACGCTCCGCGAACAACAGATACGAGTGCTTACTGCCAAGCTAGGGCAAGGCTTCCAGAAAAGTTATTAGATAAAACTTTTCAATTTCTCGGCACAAAGCCTAGAACAGAAAGTAGCAACAGAATATTTATGGTGTGGTCGAAAGGTCAAAGTAATAGATGGGTCAACTGTCTCCATGCCTGACACTATAGAGAATCAAAAAGAATACCCAAGGGCCCAGTAGCCAAAAGCCTGGATGTGGCTTCCCACTTGCTAAAATTGGTGTGGTATTCAGTTTAGTGACAGGAGCCGCTGTTGCTTTGTGCATAGATGTTTTGAACACTCATGATATTAAATTAGCGAGGAGGTTGTACAGTTTTCTCAAACCAAATGATGTACTTTTAGGAGATAGGGCTTTTTGCGCTTACGCCGATATGGTTGCTATTACCAAACTCGGTTGTGATACTATATTCGGAAGCATCAATCTCGTACAACAACCATGCTAAAAGGCAAAATTGTTGGAGATTGTGACAAATTAGTTACTTGGTATATCCCTCTCCTAAGAAAACAGAATGGTTTCTTTCATCCATAGTGGGCGATCCGCTCATGAACAGCTTCTGTCACTCTCCGGGAGCACGATGGCTAGAAGCCTCATGAGGCAATCAATACAAGCTATACTATTAACCCAAGTTGCTAGTTACAGATTTAGGCGATCGCATTGGGTCAATAAAGCAATAAAATCCCCTCCAGTCAGAAAAAGAGGAGGGGTGTATGTTAAACGAAATAATTGCCACCTATGCTATCACGGATGACCTGTTGAAAGCGATTGGGCATGACGAAGATAGTCGTAGAGTTGTGAGCGATGCAGAAATTATCACAACGGCTGTGTGTGCAGCAATGTTCTTTAACGGCAACCACAGTAAGGCTTGCACTTATATGAAAGAACATGGGCTGATACCTAATATGTATCCGCTCAATAAATCGGGGCAACTACCAGTTCAGGAACGAGTTTACGCCATTTAAGCCTTGTCACTGAGCGATTTACCCCGGATTATTGAGCGGTTACCTTATTCTACTCTCGAAATTGTTGGACTTTACGGTAAACGTTGGGATGTTGAATTGGATTTGAGACATCTTAAAACTACTCTAGGAATGGGTATTTTGCGGTGTAAAAGTCTCTCAGGTGTAAAAGTCTCTCAATGGTACGCAAAGAAATTTACGTTTTTTTGCTTGCTTACAATCTACTTCGTAGCTTAATGTGGTCGGCTGGAACTACTTACACTGGGAGCATCCCAATTTGGCAAGAAGACCAAATTGGGATGCTCCCCCAAAAATCAGAAGAGGTAGCAAGAATAAGGAAAGAAGCGGGAAGATTTATTTTAGCAACTAACTTAGTTGATGATGAGAAGTTAAAACCAGAAGAAATTATTACAAATTATAAAAATCAACAGTCTTGTGTTCGCGAAGCGTGCCGAAGGCAAAGAGGATTTAGATTTCTGAAAGACCCTTTATCAAGAAAGGCAGAGGGCAGAAGGCAGGAGGCAGAAGGAATACTGTTTTCTGTTCTCTTTTTATTTTGAACTTTCTGCCATCATCTTCAGAACTTACGCATTGACAGAAATCTGACTATGTGTGTTCAAGCCTATCTTTTGTTCAAGATGTTCCAGAATGAAGTCACGAGCCACCTTAGAGGCTGTTTGAAAAGTTTTAAAGGGTCAAATTTTATGCTAATCGCCTCACCATGATTCGGATCATAGCAAGGTATATAAACGTCTCTGATGTTTCGGGCAATAACTCATAGTCTCTAACCAATCGCCGACACCCCATCATCCAGCCAAAAGTGCGTTCTACAACGAAGGCGTTTTTTGAGCAACACGAACCCCTTGGTTTGTTCTGGTCGCAGCACCACTTGTACAATCCAACGGCACTCATTCCATCACCCACTGCATGAACGGCTCACCGTCAAAGCCCCCATCCACCCAGAGAGTTGTCAAACGAGATACTTGTTCGCTAGTGTGCTTGACCCTTATGAGAACTCGTTTGCCCCCGCAAGCGCTCACCCACACTAGCAGCAGTGACCAACACCCGCTGTGACTTTCCCCAAGGTATCGACACTCATGAACCGCTTACGTCCTTTGATTTTTTTGCCCGCATCGTAGCCCACGGCTTCATGCACCATTGCAGCAGTTTTCACACTTTGACTATCGATGATTGCCTCGGATGGACTTGAATGGCGCTCCTGCTCAATCCGAACCCACTGCCGGAGACTATCGTGAATGTTCAACCACGTACCGTTCTTGCGCCAGTCGCGAAAATATGTGTACACTGTCTGCCATGCGGGGAAGTCGCCCGGTAGCGGTAAGCGAAGCTATGCCGAAGGCTTATCGCCATCTAACTCCAACTACTGCGTACATAGAAAATTGCGTTAAGGACTTCCCACATATCAACTTCACGCTTTCGACCACCGGGTTTTGGTTCTGGAATCATGTCACTCAGAAATTCATATTGAGCCCGGGTCAGATTGCTAGGGTATGCTTTACTCATGTTGCTCTCTCGGGGCTGTCTACTATCTATTTACAGCGTATACCTAGAGAGCTTTTTTACAACCTATTCGACTTTTCAAACAGCCCCTTATAGCGCTTGAGGAGGCAGGATATGTAAGTATGACAATACGCAATATGCGTCAATTGTCATTTTTGTGGATATCTGTAAAAAGATATGTAACTATGGCAATACGCAATATGCGTCAATTGTCATTTTTGTGGATATCTGTAAAAAGATATGTAACTATGGCAATACGCAATATGCGTTACTTGTGATTTTTATGGATATCTCTAAAAAATATGAAACTCAAGATTGTTGCTACCGTTACCCTGTTAACTTGTTTTGGGTTTGCAGAGCAAGCCGTGGCATTAAATCAGCTAGATTTGGATCAGCTGAAGGCAACAAGTGCCTGTCCTAGATGTAATTTGAGTGGTGCTGACCTAACTAAACTGAATCTAACTGGAGCAAATTTGCGAGGGGCTGACTTGAGTGGTGCTACATTATCTCAAGCTAATCTTACGAATGCCGATCTTACTGGTGCAACTTTAGAAGGTGCGGTTTTGAATTCGGTCAATCTCAGTGGTGCTTCCTTAACAGGTGCAAATTTAAAATCAGCATCTCTGGAAAATGCTGATCTTTCTAATGCCGGTTTCATCAGCGCCAATTTGGAAGCAGCAAACTTAAAAGACGCCAAATTGCAGTTTACCAATTTTCGGGGGGCTAACTTCCGACTAACAACTATGGCTAATGGTGTCGTTACCTCCGACAAACCTTATGGCTGGTCGTTAGAGCATCAGAATCTTAGAGAATGTAACGAGTATAAACCCGAAAATACTCGAGGCACAACCTGTTATTCAAAATAAACTGGGGAGTAGGGAATGGGGAGTAGGGAATGAGGCATTGATTATTTCTCGCTTATCTGCATCATCCTTCCCTATGTACCCTTCTACCAGAGTTAAAAGCAGTTAAATTCACAATTATTCTGTACCAAAACGACTCCAAAGTTAGCGAGGTTTCTTATCCATTTGCTCTACAACCACCCTATCCTCAAGGCTTACCAGTCTGGGGCATCGGGATTTCTGCTTATACCAATTCACGGAAAGTGTGATATACGGAAAAGAATAAGTTAAAAACGAACAGGTTCGCCAGGGTGTATGAAATTAGAGATAAAAGAATCAGAAGAAGAATTGTATAAAATGCTGAGTGAACAAAAAACAGCATCAGGAAAAGAAAGAGTACAAGCGTTAGGAAAGTACTGAATCAACAATAAACAGAAAACCCCGGTGAAAGCAACCGAGGCAACGCGCAAAATTAGGAGAAGCCCAAATGTCAATCAATTAGAGATACCAAAATCTAAAAATTTTAGCTAACGCTCAAGGCAACCAAAACTACAGTGGTGACAAGTAAAGTAGCGAATGCACCCTGTAAAACATATTGACGTTGCTGCTCTTTGTTGAGGGAGATGTCGGAAAAGGGCATTTGTAAACATCTCCATAACAAATAGTTATATGTTGTTTACATAAAGCAACATATAACATATCTAAAACACTAATTAGTAATTAATTAAACTGGTGTAAATGTTCTTCCATCAAACTCAAACGGTCTCCCATTCTTGACTATTCCAGGAGATTGTGTAGATGCAAATCCTCTAGCTTTCCCTTTAGGATTTAGCCGATTAATCTCAGTGGGTAATGTTACTCCGCTGTTCCCTGGAGGAGTACTAGGGTTCCCATCAGGGTCTATTCCATTTTTACCAGGAGCATAAACCAGTACACCGCCAATAATTGCCTCTTCATCTGTCTCTGTGAGATTCTCTAGGTAAAAAATGTTACTATTTTGTCTTGTCATCTATCTAAAGTGTAAAGTGTTAACTCAGCCCTTAGATTAATCTAAATGTTTTTATAAAGCAACTCCTTGACATATAGCCACAACTCTGGTCCAAAATGATGAAATTTTTAGAAAATATTTTTAGAATTTTTTGGAATATTTTGGAATATTTTTTTGGAATATAATAGTTGAACTCAACACCATTAATAGCGGTTATCGCCACTTCTGAGGCTAAACCTTCTGAGCCGGAATTTATCTGATAAGGTTAATCTTGCAAATCGTTAGTTCTGCTAGATAGTTGCTGACTACGATAATTGCATGAATTATGCAAGGAAAAAAGCCAAAAAAGAAGAAACCAAAAAGGATAAGTAAAACATTAAAAAATACTTGAATTGGTTTGCGCCAAAGCAGAATAGCTATAGTTAATTTCATTATTCATCAATCGTGTTCCACTTGATGCTAAAAAAGCGTTTGGTAGTCACCACTCAAGATAACCAGATTCTATATTAGAGTTTTATACCGTAGTCACGACCCCTATATAAGTAGATATTAACCATCGTGACTACCAAAATCATCGTGACTACCGGACATGACTACCAAAATAACCTAGACAATGGACCTACACGCCCTTTAAGCCTTCCAAAATCCTCTACAGCCTACGAAACATTCTTAAATGTACTAAACATACTTTAAAACCCTGCTAAATCGCTTTTATGGGCTAAATAACAGGGCTTGCGCTTGTAAAGGGTTGTAACGGGCTGGGAAGGGTTAGCTGGGCATGGTTGGGGGCTGTTTATTTAATTCCTTTATAAGACTATCTGCGAGATTTACAGCGTCTTCTGCTATATCACTTGACCTTCCGTTTGGGTTGCTTAATAATCCAGCGAGTATCTGGGATGCGAAATACTCTCTTTTTGTTAACCCACCTTGATTTATTGAGGTGTCTGAGTGTAAGGGAAAAGCGAAATCATTGCCTTGTGTGGTTGCGGTAATCATTTTTTTCAAAATATTGCTTGCTTCATTGTTCCTTATTTCGGATTGGTATAGAGAAAATCCCTTCTGGTCAGCACTGTTCTGATAAGTAAACTGGGAAGATTGGGACGGTTGCAGGGCCTTGTGGAAGGTTGTATTGGGGTTGGGAGATAAAAAAACCTACAACCGCACATGAAAACGATGTAGGGGTGGAGTGTAATGCAATGAATGCGTAGCATTCTCAAACCTTTTAGATTGTATGGAAGGATTTGGAATGGGTTATATAACTGCGGGTGGATATCTAGCAAGTGTGGGGTTATAGTTCAGGAATAGGTTATGGCAACATATCTAGATGTGCATGTAAATGTAAAAGCAATGTGAAAAAAATAAGTATAGATTTGTACTAAGAAGATTTTTTAATATGGATAACGACAATCAGATAGACAAAAATGATTTTCTCTACCAGCGCTATCGATATTTTGGAAAGTACACGCCTCAAAATTTTTTATTCAATGCTAATCTTCAAGAATTTTCTCAACGTGTCTGTTATCTGTGCAATCTACAGACTTCGGGAAAGATTTCTTCACTTGAGTGCTACGAGAAAATTGAGTTACTCCAGCAGCAGTTAACACAGAGCTTTAAGACGCTAATAATTGATGAGTTTGACGTAACTGAATAATTATACTTAGAAGTGACTGAGGATCAGGTATCGGGAGCGGCGGCGGCGTTGGCGCGTCTCCTCATCCCTATACTGCTTTATTAATGTCAATGTTTACACCAGTTTGGTAGTCACCACTGAATATACCCACATTTTGTATCAAATTTTGATACCGTAGTTACGCGCTCTATATAACCCATCTTCCGCACTTCAAAACGTATTATAAATAATACAAAAATAGTTACTAAGAATATTCATATTATTAAGTATTAATGCTGAGAATAATTGTTGGTTGGACGATGCCTATAGTGATCGCTATATTTGGTCATCTTAGTATGTTACAAAGTGAAGTACAGAAAGTGGGATGATAAGTATTTTTGCTGCGAAAGAAATAGGGATGATCAAAAAAAGTGAGAGAATTAGGAATTATTTTCTTATTTATCCTGACTTTTCGCTTTCATCTTGACTGTAATCTCTTTATATTTCAAGTTGAAGTGCGGAAGATGGGATATAAATAGATATTAATAATTCTCTATGACTACTAAACCTGACTACCAGACCATGACTACCAAAACCCCAAAACCTCCAATCTATTTTTAGGACACTGGGCGATGGCTTGCATACTTACAATACACTTTTTTAAAAGCTACTTATACACGGTTAGCCGCATAGCGGCGATCGCTAATTAATTCCCCAGGTATCCCCACTGCCCCAGAATTAATGAGAAAAGTTTGAGCTTATTGAGAGTAAAATTTGGGAATTCAATTTTTGATGCGTGTCTTCAATCGCCAGCGTGCCATTCGATTGGAGACTTACAGCGGTTACTGGTTGAATACTACCCACAAAGAGGAGATGATTATCTGTTTCCCGGCCGCAGTAATGGACACCTATGCCAAGACTCAGCCGCTAGGATTTTGAGAGTAGCTTGTCAGCAAGTAGATATTTTTGGAGTGAGTAGCCATAGCTTTAGAAGGACTGCTTTAACTCAGATGAGTAACGCTTGCATTCCACTGAGAGTTATTCAGGAAATCTCAGGACATCGGAACTTAGAACAGCTACAGAGATATTTAGAAGTGACTGACAATCAAGTGCTAGAAGCGGCGGCGAGTTTGGCTATGTTGTCACCAGTGCCTAGAAGTGGTGTAGAGTTAGATACTAATCAAAAGCTAAATATACTGGTATCGGGTGAAAAGCTCTTAATAGTAGGGATTTTCGCGAATGTAACCATTTTGACTAAACCTATGCCAGAATGACGGCGATTACTAGTCTTACTGCCATTATGAATACTTCATTTGAACAGCTAATTGTTAGAAATTTTAAAGACAAGCTTTTTCAAGCACTTTGTGGGGTAATCAGAATACATAACTTAGAACTAATAAAAGGTGACGAATATCAATCTTGCGGCAATGTAATAATATACATCCAAGCTCTAAAATCTTTTGAAACAATTTTAAGTTTTAAAGTTATTTTTATGGGTTCAGATACTTTGTTGATAAAAGCTATTAAAAGCATTATTAAATATGAGATTCTAGAAGAATTTTGCTTTGGCTATGACGATGATAAATCTATTCAAATGTTTTTAGAGAAAATTTCTGATTTACTAGAATCTCACTTTTATAAACCAACCCTCTATGATTTACCTATTGTTTCTCCTGAATCGGATACCTAACTCAGGAAGTCGCCAGTTGGAAAATGTCGTTTTCCCCCATTTTCACGACATCTACCTAAAAACGGTTAAAAGCTAGGGTAGTGCCCAGGTTTCGCTACACCACACCAGCCCATCTGGTACAAGTACCGCTAAATCAATCTCGTTCTCAATTTGGCGACCGCCACCTTTGCGATTGTCGAGTATATGGATTTTTTAAATACGGGTAAGCGTTCCAGGCTTTATTTCATAACGCTTGTAGGCGTTGATAGTGTTTTCATCGTCATCCCCTAACACTGCTTTGGCGAAGTCTGTAAAGTCGTAGGGGTCAACATTTCCATCATTTATGATTGCTGCTCTTAAATATGCAGCACGGAACTTGTGATAAGTGCGTTCATATGAAGGAAAAATCTCCCAATCTTTACAGGCTTCATTTAAGGTTTTACTAAACCGTCTATTGACCCGTTCGGGGTCTTCAGTTTGTGGAAAACGCTTACCTTTTAAGCCAAGCCACTGCAAGGCAAAACAGACCAATTCAGCAGGTAATAACGTAGGGATTTGAAAAATTACATCTCTGATATAAACTGCTTTATCCCCTTGTCTTACCTTACGGGTTTTACCTTTTAATTGACCTTTAAAAGCAACTGTGTAAGTGTCGATTTCTTCAAAAGTGGCTGATAGATGTACTTCACCCATACGGCGGCCTGTTGCCAGTGCAACCGCACAAGAAACATCGAGCCAATTAGCATCATCACCATTTTTAATATCAGTCAAAATATTATAGGCATACTTTAGAGAGCCTGTAAGGTCAATTTCAATCCTATTTATTTTTTCCCTACGCTCTGTGACAGTTTCTCTGTAGCGAGTGTTTTGATTTTGTTTATAACTTGCAAACTGGTAACTTAAAGCATTGCCAAAATGAGTAATGATTGTGAGTACTGGATTATAAAGAGCATCGTCTTTTAAATCAGTTTTTGCAGCGCTTCTAAGTTCTTTTTTTAATGCAGTAATCTGCCTTAATGCCGTGCCATACTCTCTTTCACTTTCTGGCCGGTCATCTGGATAAGTGAGTTTTAAATTTTTCGCTTCAATCGCTGCTAGCTGTTCCCAGCCAAGTAAAGCCGCGTTTCGTACACCCTTTTTACGCTCATTCATTTTGTAAGGTGTGATCGCTTCAAACTGCGGCAGCAACCAACTAACGCGCTCCTCAACATAAGTATTTTTTAAATCTTCCGAATCTTCCAACTGCCTTGACATATCAAGACTCCTTAGTTACTTAAAAGAATTTTTATATCCTTAGATAGTAACCAAGGATTAAAGCTATGTCAATACATATTGACTTATATACCCATATAAATTTCCCGTGCCTAAAAAGCTAAATAAGTACTTACACTAATGTATAAAAACTAGCTGTAAATTATATTGTTGTTATAAGCTCCTAAGTTTATTTTCTTTAAGCTAACAAATGTCATGAAAGGACGCTCTACTGTGATTGGGTACAGTAGGGTGTTTTTTTTTGGCGATCGCTTCCAGCGGGCGGTTACGCCATCACGCTCTGGCCAAAACAGACTACAGGCGATCGCAATTCGCCAACAGTAAAAGAGCTACTGGGAGCGTCAATTCAGCTTTTGGGACGCGTGGGCACTCAAATTGACATTTTATCTTGCAGCAATTCCAAATTTTTACGAACAGTAATTGTATTAGAAAGTCAGATTACTGAATCGGTCTTCTAGTCATTTTGCAAGTGCGCTCGCTTATTAAGTATTTAAACAAAACTATCCCTCCGTATTATCTCGTAGTCTTTTTCAGAAATCAAATATGATTCCTATATCAAAGCCTATAAACAACGATTTGACATCGAAGAAATACTTAGCAAGATTTACTTAACGTAAGTGTCTTTTTCTTTGGTATTTGGCCCTTGCACCTTTCATAAGTCGAGGTTAGATTAGAGCAGCACAAGGTTGGGTAGCTAATGTTCCTATGCCCTAACTGAGTTCGCCTAGTCATTAAACCCTAGTTACTCTTCCCCCATTAGTAGTTGCTAGGGTTTTTATTTGCCTATCACAGCGAGCATCCACAGTCGGCATCAGGAGGAAATAAAAGTAGTCATCTCCAATTCGCAATTACCAATTCGCACTCTTGCTAACGCCCCGCTGCGCTAACGCAATTTCTTTCCTCACACCTGAAGGCGGGGGCTTGAATATTGATAAGTGTTTTTTTATTTTTTTCATCAATAAATTGAGGGGCTTGTAACCCTAAATGAACCAATTTCCAATTTTGTCCGCAATTGCGAATTGCGTTAGCACAGCGTTAGCGAGTCTTGCCTACGGCACGCTGCGCGAACGAGCGTCACTGCGAATTGCGAATTGTTCGGTCATTGCTGAAATATAAAATTTCAGTCAAAAGAATGTTGCATTGATGGAATAAGCAGCAATTAAATCTACCTAGCGCGAAAGAAAAGCTGTGTAAGGTAGACTTCGCCTTGATTATTAGTAGCAACGCCAATTCCAGTCAGGTTATAATTTCCTTTAAGGTTCTTTAGATGTCCCGGACTTTTGATCCAACCAGTAACAGCTTCGTCCACAGGGTTACTATATCCCCGATTGAAAGCAACATTTTCCGCCGCACTGTTGTAGCGAAGAGGGATAGCTTTGACTCGCCGTTCAAATCCTTGATGGCTAAATGGGGTTTTACCTTTAGCCATATTCTGGCTATGAATTCTTGCCTGTCGAGCGATATTTGCATTTAGGGTCAACTTTGGCAGTCCTTTAGAAGCCCGATATCGATTAATTTCGTCAAAAACGGATTTTTCTAGTTCCGTAGTTTTAAAAGTGGGAGTCGATATTGCAACCTGACTGGAAAAAAGCGACAACAGCTTATTACGGGTGGATGTATTCGTAGAAGGATGATTTGGTATCGCAACAGTCGTTAACCCAATCATACCTCCACCGATCGCAACCATAGTGTATCTCCCAACATATTGAATTCCAAAGTATCCAATACTTACTGCGGCAACCGTTGCACCAATGCCTGCAAAGGTATTTTTCAATGTGGATTTGTTCATGGACTTTGGTGCAATTTCTATCTCCAGTTGACCTTTAAACTATTTAAATTATCTAAATGCAAGATTGATATTGATGCTTCACGAGTAGCTCCAAAATACTGCCCTCGCCGATAAGATTCGCAGCATAACGATTCGCTTGAGCGGCTGCAACCAACTTGAGCAATATTGTTACTTACTTAGCTCACTTGTTCATCAAAAATCGTCAATACATCAGGACGGCAGCGTTTAACGACGACTTTTATCCCCAAGGCTTCCTCGCTTTTAAGGTCATCAACGTATCCGGGGCAGGCAGCTTTCGCTTCAACAAAACTTTGAAAAGGCCCAAAATAGTAGATGCAGTCAGGGCATTGGGTGGTAACTTCTGCCCAGTAATCACTCTTCAGTCCTTGCATAAATCTTCGAAGCAAAAATTTGATTCTGTTAAACATAAAAGAAAAGGTGAGAAGAATAGTTGCTCTTAACCCTCTTTTGTCACTTTGGGAGAACACAAACGCTGAAAGCCTTTCAGAGCTTCCATCTCCATGTTTTGCCTACAAACTTGAGTTACTGTTAGAAAATAAAAGCTCAAAGCTTGACTATATAA
>JAHHHS010000139.1 GCA_019359215.1 Nostoc indistinguendum CM1-VF10
CTTGCCGTTGCTGCTCAATCGCCATCATCTGCTGCACAAGCCGAGCATTTGTAATTTCTTGCTCAGGAGTTAGCAGAGGGTAGCGTCCGATTTCTTTGAGGTAGGAGCGAACTAAGTCGGTAGTTGGACTGGACATAAAACTTAATGAATGAGATAAACAAGATAAATTGAGAAGCTACCTATTGAAACTATTTGTTTGAGCAGTATTCTTCAAGATATAGGCAATCTGCAAAGAAGATGGGATTTTTGCAATCGTGTTAAATTGATATGAATTTTTAAGTTTAACTTGAATATAAAGGATAATTTCAGAAGTTCTGCTTGTGAACACTGATACTTATATATATCTTGCTGTTTGATGCTTGCTTGTTTTGCCTGAAAGCCTGTATAAGCTAAAAATCTACCATAAACTATACTGTGTAATTTAGATCCTACTTATGCCGATCATCGCAATTATCAATCAAAAAGGAGGAGCAGGTAAATCAACAGTTTCTGTTCATCTTGCACGATGGCTACAAAAACAAGGTAAATCAGTGCTACTTGTAGATGCTGATGCTCAATGCTCATCTTCTAAGTGGCTAAAACGATTAGAACAAGTTATTCCTTGTCAGATTATTCAAGCGCCTGATGCACTATTGGATGAGTTACCTAAGCTAAATGAATCATATACATGGATTATTGCTGATGGCCCTGCTGCCCTCTCTGAAACAACCAGAGCATTAGTTTTAACTGCTGATTTAGCAATTATTCCATGCCAACCTGCTGGTATTGACCTTGAAAGTGCTTCTGATACTGTACATTTGATTCAACAAGCGCAAAGGATTCGGCGAGGAGAACCTAAAGCCGTAATGTTTGTTAATCGTGCAGTTAAAGGAACTAAATTGAAAGATGAAGCAGTAGAAGTACTTCAATTAATGCCAAATGTTACCGTTTTAGAAAATGTACTTCATCAACGACAGATCATCGCCGACTGCTATGGACAAAATTCTACTATCTTTGATTTACCTGGATCAACAGCCGGAATCGCTAGACGTGAAATTGAACAATTATTCAAAAAATCCTTGGAGGTTTTGAATGAATAAACCAAGACAATCGCTAACTCAAGGACTCTCTGCCTCCATTGCCCAAAAATTTATCACTGATCCAAAAAGTGTCGAATCTTCTCAAACATTATCTATTCAACAAATTCAACTTCCTGCCAAGCAACCCCGTCGTTACTTTGCTCCAGACAAGCAATCTCAATTAGTCCAATCAATTAAAGAACATGGGATTCTAGAACCTTTACTAGTTCGTCCATTAAAAAATGGAACTTATGAGTTAGTTGCTGGAGAAAGGCGATATCGAGCAGCACAGGAAATTGGATTGAGTGAGCTTCCTGTCGTTTTTAGAGACTTAGATGATCAACAAGCTCTCCAAATTGCTCTTATAGAAAACCTCCAACGTGAGGATCTTAACCCAATTGAAGAAACAGAGGCAATTCTTGAGCTTCTTTCACTCAAACTCAAGATCAGCACTGAAGAGGTTAGTTCTATATTGAATCGTGCTAATCACGCAAAAAATCGTCATCAACAATTGGAGGAAAACGTTTTCCTCCAACTTCAAGTTATCGAATCAGTCTTATCTGGGTTAGGTAAATTTTCGTCAGAATCCTTTCGTACCAGTCGTTTACCATTGCTAAATCTGCCTATTGATATTTTGACAGCACTCCGTGAAGGTAAAATAGAGTTTACAAAGGCTAGAGCGATCGCACAAGTTAAAAATAAAGAACAGCGAAAAACCTTGCTCAACCTTGCAATATCCCAAAACTTGAGTTTTAGAGAAATTAAGCAAAAAATCCAGGAACTCAATGTCATTGAACAAGACAATCCACCTAGTAAAATCTATGTTCAGAGGTATTCTAAAATCGGAAAACAACTTAAAAAAACATCTGTTTGGAATGATCCCAACAAACGAGCGAAGTTAGATAAACTACTCTCTCAACTAGAAGAGTTGGTAGGAAAAGCTGATTAATAGTGGCAACTATACGCTTTAGTGCATAAACTCGTCTGTGACTTAGTAAAAATGTTTAAGAGGTGAACTGCTAGTTAAAATACACTCATTTGCTAAAATTCAGGAAAGAAAGTTCTGATGAAGTCTACTGAACGATCGCCCAAGCCACCTAAACAACAGCCAAAACCCAACGACCAAAGCCCAAAGCTTGACCTTGTTGCTTATAAAACAGTAGAGAAACAGCAGCCAAACTCTCAGCCTGGCATTACTCCCATTGATGAGCCGCCGTCAGTTGAGCAGCCGTCAGTTGAGCAGCCAGCCCAAGCAGAGGTGATACCTCCTTTAAGGTCAAAGCCGAACGCTGCTGAAAAACCGCAACATTTAGAGAAAAGTAAAGCCAAACGTACCTCTCCTGACAAGAGAAAATCCAAATTACCGCAACACACCAAGCAACAGGGTCAATTGACAAAGAGCGATGAAGAAGAAGAGTTAGCGCCAGAACGCTATCAACATATCCAGTTTTTGGATTGCGATAAACAAGTGGGGCGCGTGGTATTCGAGTGTTGGCACTGTCAGCAGGGAATAATCTGTGAGTACACTGGTGAACCTGTGATGGGAGAATACTTTGGCCATCCTTCACTAATTCATGTGAAAGTCCAATGTCCTAATTGTGAGCAGACGGCTATCAGATTAACAACGGGTCAGGTGCTTTCAACAACAGCGATTCCTTCACCTTGGCAGGAATGATGGCACACTCCCTCTTCAAGAGTGATTGGTGAAAGATATTTACGATTGATAATGCAAATGAGATTTTTACCCTCAATAATAACTGCACTAACGGCACTGACACTAACTAGTTGCAGCACTACTACTGCTGAACAGTATGAAGCTACAGCACTCACCAGTTACTCCTGGCAAGTCAAGTATGCCAATGATCTAACTAGTCAACCACAGCCCCGCATTGAAACCTTTGCGAATACTTCAATATTGAATCGGAATGGATTGAAACCGCCAGGAGCAGTTGTTGGCCCAGATGACCGAGGGTTATGGTGGCCTACTTTACCGCCGCGACCAAGTGTTGATGAAGTTGAACAACGCAAAAAATCTCCAGAAGAGGCAGGTAAACCTGAATTGGTCAAAGATGTAAAGTACTTTCCTGACCTATGGAGTGGGTAATACTCAGAACACGCTACCTACTAACTATGAAGTTTATCGACAAGTAGTAAAAGCCTACCCCCAAAGAACTCCTTTGGAATTGACTTTGGGTGTGAATGATAATTCAGTAGAGAAAGCTGAACCTGTAAGCAAGTAATAACGCACTCGTTACATAGTCAGCAAGAAGTTAAAGATCAAGACTGAATTGCTTTTCAACAAAATATTGACAGTAAATTATAAATCAAAGAGTCAACGATGATCTAATTTAATTTCTGCTGCGTTGATAGAAAAGATTTCAAAAATTCTTAGTGGGGGCTATATGGGAGCGATACATACCCCAATATTAGTCCAGGACTTTGATGACGTTTTAACCCCTGCATAGGGTATATATAGGTGCTAAATGGGATATATTTGACTGTCTGACATTTTGTACCCCACTTAGCTCCCAAGAGGTTATGATAAGCTCTTGAGTCTGGAGAAAAAAGGCTCTTGAGCAGAGGAGCAGAGGAGCAGAGGGGCAGAGGAGAGAATTAAAACAGTTCTTAGTGTTTACTATTTACTGTTAAAAATGGAGAACTCTGACCTTTAGCAGAATAATTAGTTTTTCTTGCACTGATAATTAATAATTGTTAATGCAAACATTTTCTCTTGCTTCTCTGCTCCCCTGCTCCCTTGCTCCCCTGCCCCTCTGCTCCCCCAAATTATCTAAACAGATAGCTTTCACAAATCAAAGTGTATTACCTTTGTCTTTATGTCAAACATTCACACCTTACAAAAAATTTTTCCTGCGGGTTTCGATAACGGTTACGGAAGTCTCAAACTTTTAGTCGAAGGGTTTGAAGTAATTCGTGTACCCAGTTATATAACCAATGCCGAGATGGAAGATGTTCCAGGACGTGTAGTTTTTAACGGTAGTGCTTACACCGTTGGAGAGTCAGCTTATCGGACAGGAAATTATTTTGACCGCAACACAGACAATAATGAAAATAAAGTAAATAATGCGTTGTTGACTTTGTTGGGCGCATTGGCACATTTACCACACCGTAAGGCTTGGCACTTAAAATTAGTCGTCAGCTTACATGATGTTGGTCTGGCTGAAAAATTACAAAAAGTACTCAATGGAGAATATAAGCCAATACTTGCTGGCAAACAATCAGAAGTAAAAGTAGAAGTCCTGAAAGTTGTACTAGAGGGTATGGGTGCATTGTTTGGGCATCCACTACCCAAAAAATTAACCATTTTAGACTTTGGCAATGGTACGACCTTGTATTCTCGTTACAACCAAGGGAAACGAGAAGTTCACACTGCTTACCCCATCGGTGTAGAAGTTCTCATCGATGATATCTCCCAAAAAATGAAACATTTAAATGGCGGAAAAATCGGAGATCCATCCAAAATTCGATTTTGTTTGGAAATGGGGCATACCCGATACAGCCGTGACATCGATATCAAAGATGTATACAGTACTTGTTTGAAAGATTGGTATGAAAAATACTTGAAGAAGGTGGTGAATTTGACACTTGATGCCAAGCACCAAGGGGATGAAATCTGGGCGATTGGTGGAGGCTGTCTCTTGCCAGGATTTAAGAAGCTGTTGGAGAAAAACGGCTTCAAAATTTTGGACAATCCGGTGGAAGCTAATGTCTTTGGGCTTCTAGAAATGGCGAAAACCATTAGCAGCAAAAATTTAACGGGCACATCTGGAAAGTCAAGTTATAACAATGGTAGATAAAAAAGACTTAGCACCGGAAAAAGTTCGCCTCAAAGATAATTACAGAGAGCGCATATTTGCAGAATCGCAAAAACTAGATAAAAGTTACCTGGACACTATTTACTTTATAGTTGATTGCTATTTTGTTTTCATTAAGGCTGGATTACCTGCACAACATATAGCAAACACTCCGATTAATACTGAGTCAAACCAACCCACGTCTCGGACTCCAACTCCATTTGCAGAGGAGAAAGAAGAAGATTCTGAACCGGAAACATTCAGCCTTGATTTTGATTTGTAACCGTCAAAGGAAGTTGACAATGGTAAAGAAGGGGAATTAGCCTTCAGGGTGGTAAGGAGAATGCTACGCTTGTTAAGCGTAAATCCCTGGTATTCTTGGATCAAAGGGTGTAAGGAAGCAACAAGATGTTGTTCTATTTGATACACTAAAATTCAAATTTCCTAACACACGAAGCTGCAACCCTACCCCCTACACCCTTCTTAGTGTGGGGAATTAAGAAGATGTTGAACTCCTTGACGTACTGGTATTCAATTGTCTGAAACACACGAATCTGCAACCCTGCCAGCAAAGAGGTTTCACATGAATCAAGCGTGCTATTCGTGCCATTCCATCAGTGAAAGCTAATTCATCAGCGTAGGCGTAACCCGCCGCAGGCATCGCTTACTTATGTTCATGTCAGCACAAAGTTATTCTTCCTCCTCCTCTTCCTCGTATTCATAATCAGCATAGTCTTTCCCATGCTGCTCATACCACAGACGTTCTTCCTCTTGAGCCGCCTCTCGCTGTATCCTTTTCCGTTCTGCCATCTCTGCTTCTAGGCGTTCTTGCGCTAATTTCTCCTTCTCAATTCTTTCTTTTAAAAGCCTTTCTCGTTCTTGGGTTTCTTGTTCTACCCTCTCCCTCTCAAGTTTGATTAATCGCTGCTCAACTCGTCCACAGTAAAAATCCAAAGCCTTACCCGTCGCGGCTCTAGTAACTGTGCCACCCGCTAGGAATATGAGTCCGGTTCTCCAGCCTTCAATCGGGCCACCGCTCCACTGCAAACTTTTTTGATTAAACCATACCAGCACAGAGAAGACGGAAATTCCAACTACTGTATTGATGAGTGCAAAAACTCTCGGTGTCATTTCAGTCTGACGGAGAATTAGCCACTGCCCCAGCCAGAGTATTGCACCAAAAATCACCGCAGCGATCGCATTCATCACAGCATTATCTGGATATTTGAACGGATTTAGTATCATGTTGATAATCAATGGCACAAATATCAGCGCACAGAGCAAAGAGCCAATTAATAAGCCCACAACGCTTATTAAGCTCCAGTAGCGACCGAGATAACCAAGGCGGAATTCCAGTATCCACTCTTGTACTGGAAGCATTGTAATGTAAAACGCGATTCCTGCACTGACGTAATCGAGCATTGGTAGTTGTTTTACCTTTGTATTTAGCATATTTGGCATAACCGTGCCAAAACGGACAAGAAAGATACTAACCTAAGACGAATTGAAGCGATTATTAATGAAAAGTTTTTCACTCCATGCGATCACCTACGGTGGGCGGTTACGCCATCGCACTTTCCACTGACCAAGTTAAATGTTCTTGCCTCAACGAATCTCGGATGAGCCAAAAAACATGATTCTCCCAATTTAGGGATAATTATAAGGTTTGTAAAACTCGTTTTATTGCTCCAAAGCATACCACTGGCAAGAGGTTGAGGGAGGTTGTTTATTTTGGTGAAGGTTGATTATTTTCAGCGATCGCAATGAGAAACCGCAGGCATCGCGCTTTGTGTAACTAGTAGCTCATAGCGATAATCTCTTTTCAATGGAACCTGCAACCCTACCCCCAACAAGATAGCCCAGACGAGCTTTCAGCTTTTCAAGCGTGCCATTCGACCGAGAGCTAATCTGTCTCTCGTCAGTAAAGCTGTCGGCGTGGCTGATGGTGAGCTAATAAAGAACAGATTGGGCGCTGGCAAGTTGCTTTACTTTCAGCGTATTCCTGGAAAATAGATTGTGCCGTGTGTAGTCTAAATTGAATATCAATTTAGCTCCTCTGGTTTTAATGATTACGCCATCTTGAATTTACGAAGTTCGTCGCCGTAGACTAAATATAAATTTTTGTAACTAAAATTATTGATTTGCGTATAAACCACGAGCTACAGCAGATACACCAATAGAACCAGATGATCGCTTCTTTAATCAAAGTATCCAATGCATTTTATTCAGGGCAGGAGATAAATCCAGCTTGCAGTTTGTGCTTAACTACGCAAGAACCAGTATTTAGCCACTTTTTCCAGTTCTTATTCTCTTAAAACTCAAAAGTTGTGCTTAATGCTGAGAATTTTCCATATCTAAAGTTTTATCATTTTTCAATTATACATTTGATTTTTGTTAAGTGATGAAAAACCAATTCTTACAACTTGGCAGTTTCGCAATCTGTACAACATTAACCGTTATTACCAACACCAACATTGAACAGTTACTACCGAATAACCACAAGAAAGTATGGCACTCTTATACTGCCTTCGCACAAACAAATGAGGAACAAATTTCCCGTCAAGTTTATCAAAAAGCAAGTCCTGCTGTGGTGACGGTTCAAACTGGTACAGGTCACGGAAGTGGTTTTGTTGTCAGTCAAGATGGGTTAATTATCACCAATGCCCATGTAATTAAATCATTACCAAAAAATCAACAAGAATTAATAAATTACAATCTAAATGATTTTCCTCGTGTAGTGACTGTTGTTTTCTCCAATGGGAGAAAAGTCTCGGCTGATGTATTGGGCTTTGGCAAAAGTGGATTAGATTTAGCAGTGCTGAAAATCCACAATCAGAAAAACTTGCGTACACTTGCTTTAGCTGCCCCTGGAGATATTTCAGTAGGAGAAAGGGTTTTTGCTCTTGGTACTCCCCTGAATACAGATTTCAAAGACACATTTACCCAAGGTCATATTACCCGTATCGATTCTAGGAGTGGAAAAATTCAACATGATGCGGTAATTCAAGGTGGTAACTCTGGAGGCCCGCTTCTCAATAGCAAAGGTCAAGTCATTGGTGTGAACACAGCAGGGGTTGGAGTTGGAAAATTAAATAGTGGGATGAACTTTGCAATCCCTGTTGCTCAAGTGCAATCTTTTATCACCGCCACCAGAAAAAAAGATATTTCTTCTTTCTCTACCCTAGTTCAGCCAACGACAAAACCCACTGTTGCAACTATCTCACTCAATGGTCAAGTCATTAATGGCAGTTTAGGTAAAGGCGCTCGCAGTTTCGTAAGAGAAAATGGTAGTTTTGTGAATTTGTATCAATTCCAAGGTCGCTCAGGTCAACAGGTAATTATTGAGATGGCTAGTCAGAAAATTAACCCAGTGTTAATTTTGTACCAAATTAAGGCTGATGGCGCACGTAAAGTAGTAGACAAAAACGATGACAGAGGCCCTGGTGATTTTAATGCTCAAATTATAACTAAGTTGCCAGAGAACGGGGTTTATGAGGTAGGCGCAAGTTCATTAGAAGCAAAAGAAATAGGCAATTACATTTTACGTGCAACTGCTAAACCCTAAATCAATTACCAAGCACCATCCTTGATAACCTCTTCTCAAAAACATTTCTATTTCTTAGAAGAGGGATAAGGGATTAACTAAACGTTCAACAGTATTGATCTTAAAAAAGTACAAATTTGCTCTAATATTCATCATTCAATTTTAGTTATATTTAAATAGTTAGACTCATGCATAAGCAATCATTTTTCATTGGTTTAGGACTTGTTATTTGCACAGTTGTCACCAATTTGAGCATTATCTTTCCAAGTTTCAGCCAATCGAGTCCCTCTAAATCTCAGTCTCAAACGACCTTTGTTTGTGGCAAAAAAATGGATCAATCTAGTGGTGACAGAATTCCAGTTACAGCTGCTTGGATTCCACAAAAAAGAGGTCATGTGTATTTCATTGGTTGGAAATCTGAATATTTTAATCAAGGTGGTTGGACACCACAAAAACGCTGTGAACAAGTAACTCAAAAATTTCAAGAATTTTATTCCCAGAATCGTTTAAATTACATATCATCCGGCAAGCATAATGGCTATCCTGTTGTTTGTGGAGTTACCAATCTTGGAGAGATTTGCAATGGAAGCAATCAATTATTTACAGTTAGATCTGGTAGTAATCCTGATGAAGTGATCCGAAGACTCATGGATATTGCAGAAGGTAAAACATCAGAACCATTGCTGCAAAATTCCGGGAAGCAGACGTATATTCCTGTGCAAGCCTTTTTAGTTCAATCACCTATTATTGATATCCAAGGATCAAGATTCAATTTGACCCTCAATTTGCTCAAGCTTACGGAAATCGTGGGATTGTTTACAACCAGATAGGTAACAAACAAAAAGCTATTGAAAATTTTCAACAAGCAGTTCAAATGTTCCAAGCTCAAAATAATACTAATGGCTATGAACAAGCGATAAAATTATTAAAACAATTGCAAAGATAAGGGTTAATAATTGGTATAGCAATACCAAATTCGTAATTAGGTTAATCACTTGAATTTTGCTTTATATATTACCGCTTAATTACGAATTTTCTCAAGTTCTCGAATAATTATTTGTGCTTTTTGAGATTTTATATCTTGGCATTTCCGCACTAACCTCTTGTATTGTTGGAGTGCTGTATTCACATCTCCATTCGCTAGAGCCAGACGCGCTTGCTGTTCTAATTTTTCACAAGAATTTGATGGTTTGGTGGGAATGCAATTAGATGTTCTTCAAGCAACCGCGTAGAAGATTTGAAATTGCAAAATTGATGTCGAAAGTGGAGGAGTGATCGCCCAATGTCTAACACCCAATGCCCAATGCTCAAAAAATAAATCTATCTTTGTAAGTCTATTTGTTGTTTTTGAGATTTAGTTAATATTTTATCAATTTGAGTATTAGCATCCTCAAAAGTTTGCAATATTTGTGGAGTTAGTTTATTAGTCTGTACCTGACCAAATTGCAAGTTTAAGATTACCTCCCCATTTTTCTGCGAAATAGTCAAATCCCTCTGCTGGGTATTGAAAGCCAAGTCATAAATTTTCCCAAGAAATTGAGTACCATTTTCATCAGACTTACCCCAGACCATGCCAATCCTTTGAGCAATTTGAGTCAGCCGACTGATGGCTTCAAGCTCAAATGTATCTTGATTCATTACTGTCAACGCTTGGGCTGATAATTGCTCACCAGCTTTAAACCCATTAGCCACCTCTACAATGCGTTTTTTGTAATTCTCCGACTTCCCTAACTTATCTGCGGCATTGTACCAATTTCTCAAGTCATCAATAGTGACTGTCGGGAGCTTCTCTACACTTAGAGGTTCTGTTTTTGTACTATTACTAATGTCTGTTGTAGAAGGATTAGCGGAGAGTAATGGAGTTATAGATTGGTTAGGTGGGGATTGTGCTGTTTGTTCTGGTGGTTTCAAAAACTGCGGTCGTGTGGCGAGGGAATTAACCCTTTGTTGATAGTCACTATCCGTTTCAATAATTGCCCCGAATTTCTTGGTCATATTCTCCAAAGTTTTGGCAGGGATGGAGCTATCAACCAAGTTAAATACCGCTAGACCTTTTTGGGTTTCCCTGATAACATCTTCTGTTGGTACTTGCTGCCATTCAACTTTTTGAGCAGTTAACCATTTAGTCACAGTCTCAGCTTTCTGGTTGTCAACAGCCAAACCCATGACTCCAAGTTTTTTGTTTGATTCTGTAGAAAATAAGAAAGTAGGACGCTCTTTAATATGATGTAGAATTTTCGCACTACTCTCAATCATCTCTTGTTGTTCAGAATTAACCGATTGAGTCCCAAAAACCTGAAATTCCTTCGTCCAAATAGTAGGATATTCAACGGTATGAGGGTCAATTTGAGCGCAAATAACAGAAAAATTACTTTCAATAATAGCGGGCGCCATCTCCAATTCGCAATTTCCAATTCGCAATTCGCAATTTCCTTCCCTACGCACGCCACCTCCAACAACAGAGGGAACCCCCGCAACTGAGTGGCTTATACCGGGGGCTTGAATTGAGTTCACAATTGCGAATTGCGAACTGCGAATTGCGAATTGTTTGGTAAGTTGTCCGGTTTTGAGTAGCCCAAGTTGTCTGAGCGCGTCTTTGTCTTTCTTGAAATGTAATACCCCCAAGGGTTCACCATTCAAAAACACAGCATCTCTAGTTTTAGAAGCTGAAGTTTCGATAATCAATTTTTGGTAATCTTGATCATTGAATGCCTGCCCAGAAAAATCATAAAAATTAATTTTATTGATTTTCAGGAGATTACCATTGGGAGATTCACCCAGGACAAAAGCTTGATCTCCTGTCTCAGAGATTGACGTGAGCTTTAATTTTAGGGAATTACCATTTTTCAGGTAATCAATTTGTTTCAACTGTTGGACAGAATCACTGTCTAACTCCCCCAGAGTTTTGCCATCAAGTTTGATTTTTACTGTTTTATCAGGAATCGGCACAGTGCCAAATTCTAAGTTTACGGGTTCGGCGTTAAAAACAAGTTTTGCATAAGAGAAGTTCTTGAGTTCACGGATAGTAATTTCAATCGGCTCGTTTCCTGGCAGTCCAATAGTTGCTTTGGCAGTGGCAGGTTCTATCCCAACCATACAAGAGAGCGCTTTTGTACCAATGGGAAGCTGTGCAGTTCTGGTTTCAAGCATGGCGAATTCCTTATATTCGCCGTCACTATCCTGGACAAACATTAGCCTGGAAACATGGCGCTCATGCCCAACTGGGTGGTGGCTAGCCCTAATTTCTATTGGGTGCAAATCATCCTTGTTCCAGTCTCGACCCAAAAATTGATTCGCTTCATTATTGAGTGTGACTAACTTCGGTTCGGTAAATTGCAATTTATCTAAGCGAGAGATAATCTCATTGGGGAAAGCAGCGAAGGCAAAATTAGAGACTTTTTTAGCGTGAGCCTGGGGGTTTGCGTTTTCTTTACGTGCAACTTCGAGTTCATCCTGGCGGGATGCACAGATATTCCAAGCGGCGGCAGCAGATGCAAGTTTTTCTGACTCTGGGATTTTCACGTAAAATGCTTCTGCTGCATCATTTGCCAAGGCATAGAGTAGTTTAGTTTGGCTTCTAGTAAGTTCTGGTTTTAGTTCTAGGAGTTTAGCCCCCTGCGTAGTCATCCCCGCCTTGAGGTTATGGTCAGTTACAGATTGTTGGCTAACTGTCCCCAGGTTGCGGTAAGCGGGTTTTCCATCTTCCCTTACCTCGCCATTAATTTGTGCGACTGCCAATAATTTATGGGGGCGTTCACTGTTTGTAAATTTAATTTCATCTAGGCGAATATTCAACGTCTGGGCTTTCCAGATTAGGGGATGCCCGTAACGAGTTAGATTGGTAATTTCGAGTTGCGTTCCTGAATCCGTTTGAACAACTGCGCTAGGGCCAGACTCTGTTTCTCGCCGCCTTGAGGCACGAACCGCAGCGTTGAATTTCAGATCGAACTCGTACTTCGCGGCGATCGCTGCAAATTTTTGCTGTGGTGTAAATTCTACTCCTTTGAATAAGTCTTTAAACTGGACGATGGGACGCGATTCTAACTGTGATTCTTGGAAATATTTATTGGTTTGGCTAATTAATAATTCTACTGGTGAGTAGCCCTTTGGTGTTATACCTGCGCTTAAATAAACTGAACGCGACTTTTTATCTTTAATATAGTTAACATCACGATACAAGTAGCGGTTGTTTTCCCTGATTTTATCCATCTCAAGTTTTTTAGCACTTTTGAATAAATCAACCGCTATTTGGTTTTGATAACATCCTTCTTCAATCATGCTCCGGTACATCAAGCGGTTAACATCCATCGCCTGCTGAATATTTTCTGGGGTTCTTTCATCCAAAGCAAGTTCAACAAACCCTTGCATATAAGGCTTGTATTCTTCTCGAATTAACTTTGGCTCTTTCTGGCGTTCTTGCTCAAATAGGGTTTCGTAATGGTTTGAAACTTGGTCTAGATAATTTGATTTCTGCTCAAAAGTACCGTAAGTTTTTAGTACCTCAATTTCTGATTCTAATGCCTCCAGTGCTGTCACTTGATTGTTGATTATGCCCACACTAATGCTATCGCTCATGTGAATGGCAATTTCTTCAAATGGTGGTTGTTTTCCATCTATATAAAATGATTGTTTCTTTTCTTTAATAGTAGGACGATAAGCATTTGTTAGCAGAGTTCTATACTCAGCTTCGGCTGTAAAATTGGGGTACTGTACTTACTTGTTAACACTACACCAATACAGTCCCCGTCAAAATCACGCGCTTGACGTTGTGATTCGGTTTCGAGGGGATTAACTTCGTTGTGTTGAATGCCTTGGGCTTCTAAAGCTTCAATTCGAGTAAGTATGCGTTTGTGATCTTCATCATTGACTACAATTATTCCTTGTAAGTCTGTACCATCTGGAGCTAGGCGATCTTCAACATATTTGTTACTAGAAACGCATAGACCGTTAGAATTAAGAAAGGGCGAACGAAAATTTAATACTTTTTCATTTTCATCTATCCAAGTCACGCAAATTTCGCCATTCTTGAGTTCTTTAGAAGGGATAATCATTCCTCGGTCAAAAGTTAGTGTCTTGCCAACTGCAATATCACGCCACTGACCTTGTACAAACCGACTCAACTCTTGTTTTACCTTTTCCGTTTCTAGTAGTTGTTGATGACCAAGTAAATCAGCTTTGATGAGTTTGTACATAAACATATCACCTTTCTGGGATTCATCTGATTCATCGTTTAGTTCTAAGTCTTCATCGAAATTATTCTCTACCTGTTTACCTACAGTATCAGCTTTAACTGATTCAATAATTTCTTGTTTTAAGGATTTTTTTTGCTCTTCTGAAAATTCTTTTCGCTTTTCGTAGTTTTCACAATACAGTTGTGCAACAATTCTAGGGTCATCTTGAGCTTCTGCTAGCTTTTGGGCTTGTACCTCTAGTTCTTCAGCAAAATCCTTAATACCTTGAGGGAATGATGCTAATAATTGAGATATGGCAGTTTTACCTCGCTCTGATTGGGACTTTTCGCCTAACCAGATTTTTTGTTTGTATAATCCCGGTTGAATTTGGGGTTTAGTCGGCTTATCAGGATGATCTTTGTCTGTACCTTTGAAGCTGGATAAGGGAAGAATTAAGTCGATTTTCGGATTATTATTAGTGTCAGAATATTTTATTTTATCAAAATTGTAAGGTCTTAATGTTCCTTTTCCAAATCGATACTTTGTATCTTCTCCATCAGTTTCTATCCAACCAAATCGATGCTGAATTATACGATAACTTTTATCCTGCTGTTCTGGTCTTTTAGTTAATTTATCATATAGTTGGGTAGAAATTTGCCCGTAGCAGTCACCTACCAACTTAAAAGCATTATCTATCTTTGTTAATAATTATTCCATTTTCACCCTGAGCTTCAGTAGAGTCATCTACAATCAAAACGTTTAACTCTTCATATATGGAATTTTTACACTCTCCTAGAAAGATTGAACCGTAAGCACCCCTATCTTTTCTATCAGGGCATAACTTTTCAATTACTTCCAAGCATTCTGGCGACCCATACAATAATCTGGTTTTAGAAGATAATAACAGCGTCTGCCCATTTGGGTGATTTCTTAAATCTTCTGGCGTACTATATTCATCTATATGTCCGAAAGAAAACTGTTGATCTGGAAAGTAAAATTCTAATAGAGTATTATCTAATTTTTCAGTTAAAATCGATTGGGGATTCTGATTATCTCCATCAGTGTGAATCCATTGATTTAGTCTGGTATCAAAGTGTTGGAATTTCAAAGACATAATCTTGTTTAATTATTGAAAAATTTTAGGAGTTCAATATGTCAAGAATTAAACGCTGGTTAAATATGCACGGGAAAGAATTTAACGCAGACGGGACTTTAAAAGATGAAGCTAGGCAACAAATGTTATCTGAGGGAATGAATGACGCAGCAATCAATAGTTATGCTCTTCGACTTAAAAATAACTACGATGAATGGAAACGACTAGACGAAACAGATCCAGAGCCTTGGCCTGTTTATACTGCCTACGATTTCTTCACCCCTACAGAGCAGCAGCAGTTCAACAGTGATGGTACTCTCAAGCCAGAATATATCGAATCTGAACTAAAAAAAGGTATTAGCTCCCAATGGCTAGGAGAAATGGAACGGCGCAAGATACTGGATGTAGAAAACTATAATCGAGTGTCGGCTCGGAAAGCAGAAATGGGGATTAATTTTGGTGAGCAAGAAATGAATAGACTACGTGCTTCAAGCCGAACATATACACAACGCATAAAGCAGATGGAGGTAGACTTAAGGAACAACGAAGAACCCAGTACACTTCCGTTCGATAAAGATACTTCCTGGTTTTAAGCTAGATGTTTAAGATTTTTGGAAAGCTGAAAGTTTTGTCATCGTGCTACTTTCAGCTTTTTATGCTCATGCCTTGTCAATTGGCTTGCCGTTCTATTGCTGGAGGGATTACCCCAGGAGATCGCACAACTGACTTGTTGGAAGCGGCGGCAAGGAACGCAAACATTCCTAAAATAGCGAACGATGTAATAATCACTTGCTGTAGGGAGTTAAATACTGACCTTTCTTTTTCCTTTTGGACAGTAATGCGATTGAGCTTTTGCTGAAATGCCGACAAATATAGATAATCTAATACTTTCTCACACAAGGTCGGGTCTTCACCTATCTGTACTTTCTGGCACAAGAGAATTTCTAGATGCTCCCGGCGGCGATCGCCTGTAGATAAATCGCGCTCATCCCACAGTTTTACTTGGGTTGTATCTAAAGGTCTATTAATACCTAATATAGTCATACTATGGCCTTCTTTAGTTGTTGAGTTAGTTGAGAAAACAGGTGTAATCGATAATTCAATTACACCCTAGTGCGCTTTTTGAAAAATGGAACTCATATCTAACTTAAGAAGTTTAAATATGCTTTCAAAAAAGAACTAGCAACTTGAGTACTGAAAAAATCAAAGCTAAGGTTGCTAGTAAAGTTGGAGAATGTATGCTATATTTCCCAGTCTAAATCTTCAGTTGGAGATGGAGATAAAACCTGTCCCTTGGGTGGTGGCTGGGGTGTATCTGGCTGCAATGGGTTCGTCCCATCCTGAAATATTTCTTGTGCTAAAGTCCGCCCATCGCCGTCAATGTCGCTTGCGAGAAAATACTCTAAAACCTGCGGTGTAGCACCATCAATTGCTGCTTGTGCTAGTAGAGATTTGATGAATTGGGGAGATGCCTCACTATCCGCCAGAATCTTTAAGGTCTGTTCGGCATCTTGGACGGTCATTTTGGAGATATCTTTAATTCCAGCTTCGTCCCAGACATCGCCAAAATACTGACAATATTGTTGATTGAAGTCTTGCTCTTGGGCAAATCGTGATAATTCTTGTATCTGCAAATGTGTCGTTTCAGCCATATCAATTTGCCAATGTTAATTGTTCACGCTTGTTACTGTTAAAGCGATCGCACTTTCAGATGAGGAAAGGTGCAAGTTGAAGCATATCTCTTACCAATAGAGGCTTTCACGATGTTAGACAGATATTCTGTCTAACATCAAGTGCAAGAGATCAGCTACACTCTATTGATTGAAGTGAGATGATTAACTGCTGGTGAATAAGAATCTGGTATTAATTTCTGTTTGCGCTCATAGCAAAAATTTTCATCCAGCATTCTCACATAACTAATATGAGTTGCCCAAACATCAGCCAGTCGCTCACCCAAGCCAACGGTATCTAACGATTTGGGAATAACTACTCCACCATTCCAAACGATAGGGATGCTTTCTGTTTGAAAATATTGTGTCAATTCTCGACGCACAAACTCACCAGTACCACCACAGATCAGAACTTCGTCTAATGGTACATGGTTTTTGACCCAGCGCAGCAATGCTCGACAGTATTCATCCCGAACCACTTCTAAAACTGATTTAAACAACTCTAAATCCGAGTTAATTCCTGATGGTGTATTCCTACGTGACAAATTTCGTAATGCAGTGAAATTACCTTTACTTGCCTCCACTAAAGCCGCAGCTATACATGGATCATCTTTCGATAGTCCTACGCTAGTACGTTCGACAAACTTTTGTAACACCCAATTCATCCCCAAGTCTGTCGATTCTTTCTTTGCTACTTTCCCTTTTTCTGAAAGGGTAAAACTGGCATTACGATGACCCAGCATTAACAATCCTATATTTTTTTGAGAAAATACATTACCTAGAGCGCGACTCCTGTAAGAAATAATACCTGTTCCTTCAGGAAGATTTTTGAAGCTGTTGACCTTAATTTTCATTCTTCCCGTTGGCGTTATTACTCCTTGCCTATAGTTTAAGACAAACTTTTTAGCCAAATCTTGTACATTCTTCTCTTCTCCAGGTGGTAGCAAAATCTGGAGAAACATTTCGTAGCCCCAAGGTTCGAGCAATGCCAGCAGGATTTAAGAACAAGAAAAGTAAAACCAAAGCATCTTTTACACCCTTCATAGATAGCTTTGAGATTACCAATAAATTTCAGGAATACTTCACAGAAATA
>JAHHHS010000140.1 GCA_019359215.1 Nostoc indistinguendum CM1-VF10
CCAAATCCTCTACTTAATGCTATTTATTATCATTAAGGCTCTTAACTTTTGAATCGAACTTAGTTCTTGTGTACTACTCTGTCAGCTTTTTGTTGATGTGTGACAGTTAGGGTGCGGAATGTGGGATCTATCTCTGAATCCCCAGCATTTGATTCTCGTTTTTCAGAATCTGGTTGTTGATTTTCAGCATTCGCTTTCTCCCAAAAGTCCCTAATTCTGCTTCCATGTAAATTCTTGACAGTCCACCTCACAGTTTCCCGGCCGTCTTGAATAGACTTGTCGGGCTTGAAAATGAACAACCCGCTTTCAGCTAGAATTTTCTTTAGAACTCTTGCAAAAGTCTTTTGTGATATAATTAGAGGTTTGACAATTTACGATTAGGACAATAATAAACAGTGGAATTTTGGAGAGCCAAACAGCTGACTTCAAAAAAATTTAAACGACTCACTGGAGTAAGTCGTCAAACCTTTGAGTTAATGGTTAGTTTAGTTAAAGCTGATGAGCAAAATAAAAATAAATCAGGTCGTCCTCCTAAACTAATTATTGAAGACCAAGTTCTAATGGTTATCCAATATTGGCGAGAGTATCGCACTTATTATCATATTGGATTAGACTGGGGGCTTTCCGAATCCGCAGTCTGTCGGAGAGTTTATCAAATTGAAAATATTTTAATTAGGTCGAGAAAGTTTAGTCTGCCTGGTAAAAAAGAATTGTGGAAAATGTCATCTGAAGAAGATTTAGTTGTGATGGATGTCATGGAAAGTCCAATTGAAAGACCGCAGAAAAGACAAAAAATATTTTTTAGCGGGAAACAAGGAGAACATACTTTAAAAACGCAGTTGGTCATCCATCAAAAAAGTAGTCAAATAATCTGTTTAGGGCATGGTAAAGGGAGAATTCATGATTTTAGACTATTTAAAAGCAGTGGAGTAAAGTTTGGAGAATTACTCAAAGTTATAGCGGATAAGGGCTATCAAGGAATTACTAAAATTCATCAATTAACTGAAATACCGATTAAAAAACCGAAAGGAAAAAAGTTGACGAAAGAACAGAAGAAATATAATCGAGAACTCAATCGATTAAGAATCACAGTTGAACACGTTAATCGTCGTCTAAAAATCTTTAAAATTTTGGATTATAGATATCGAAATCGTCACCGACGTTTTGGTTTAAGGTCGAATTTGATCGCCGGACTTTATAATCACGAATTAGCCCTATAAATCGGAGTAAAAAATCAAATATATTAAATAGTTTCAGTGATTGATTAATTGCTGAAATGATGTTTGCTGGTATCGGCTCAATAAGTCGGGGTAGCGAATAAAAGTAAGAAGAGTTGCTAGCATCCGATTTCATGAGAGTTAACTATATTTTTCTAAGGTAGGCATTGTAAATACAAGCAAGCGCTTTACTATAAAGTTTGAGGCGATTGAGAGAATTTTTCTCGAATAATAATATCCAATTCCGGAATTTTACAACACAGAGAAATCCGGTCATGTATGTACTCAAAAAAGCTTATTCCCAATTTACGAGTAGTTGCAACAAGAGACATAAAAATGTCCCACGCCTTAGTACCTTCACTCGTTTGAGTTGCGTAACTAATTTTTCGTCGCTGCACCATAGTCCTAGCAGCTAATTCCGCCGGATTATTATGCAACGGTAATTCTGGATGTGACAAGACTAGCAACAGTTCTGATTCTTTTGCTGCTGTTAATTTTTTGCGCTCATCTAATTGTTTATATCCAGTTTCAGTACCAAATAACTTCCAGAATTTAGACTTTAATTCCTGTTTTGTGTCTGGGTTTGGGGAATCTCTGTAAGCTACTAATTCTCGGTAGTAATCCCAAAATTCCCCGAGAAATTTGTCTAACGTTTGTTGATAAAAACCCACAAATGGACTTAACTTTTTATAATGTCTTGCTTCATGTACCCAACATAAAGCCAAATTATCTGTGATTAATTTGAATTGGGGTGCATCATCGCAGACCAGAAATTCTATCACTGGTATTTCCGATTGCTGATGATAGAACGCAATTGCCGCAGCTTCTAAAACACGAGTGCGGTATTGATTACCTAGCTTGCTTAAATACGTATCCAGTAATGAATTAAACTCTGATTGCGTAAAAACTTTTTCTTGAGGTAACAATTTAATTTGATTGTGCCATTTAGTTGGGACATTAAAACTTGTGAGCAACTCGTAAGTCAGATCCCCCAGAACGTATTCCAGCTCTTGTGTGTTTTGCAAGACTCCTATTACGCTTAATCGGTCTTTCTTTGCTGTAGTTGAGTAGACTGTGTAAAAAGGATTACAAATTACATTCGTGGTCTGATTTACTCCTTTAACACGGGCACTTGTTTGGTCTATATGTTGCCATGAGCTACTTTCTAACCCAGATGTATAGACTTGATTAAATTCCGCTTCAAAAAAGAGTGCGTTTTTAATTAGTAGATTTGATAAATAGCCGGAGGACATTGAGATCCCAATATTCTCCAAAAATTCCAGCAATTTACCTTGGGTCATATTGCCACCATAATATAGGCTCATCACTAAAGCCTTTATTCCTGGTCCAAATTCTCCATCATAACCAGGTGGTAAAGATGCTAAATATGTTTTTCCCTCACTTGGCGAGTAATATTTTTCTTTCCGGAATAATACGTTATCAGTTAAGAGTGAAATATCTTGAATGATTACCTCGTCATAGCCTTTGAACTGTGCATCGGATGGTAACTCACTCGATGAGTAATCAAGAATTTCTGTCCTGTCTACTTTTATACTCTGATTTTTGCTACTTTTAGTATGTTTTTTTGGAGTATATCGTTCTTTCTCTGATGAATGATTGCTCTTGAAACCTTTAGGATTATTGCTCTTTATATCTGGTTTCCCCTGTTCACCTTTAAGACGATTGTTTTCGTCCCGTAATTTTTGGTTTTCTTCACGTAGTTCTTTAATCTCTAATTGTTGCTGCTCTATTACGTTTAGCAGAACAGTTAATGTATGTCGCAATGATTCATCTGCAAACTCTGATGGGTCAATGGTTTGCAACAATGCCTCTACTTGTTTTTCTGGAGATTGCTTTTGCGCCATGTAATATATTCTACGACGCTATGTGCATCTATCTACTTTTTATTTTTTGCACTACCCCGATTTATTGAGCGGATACGTTTGCTGCCAATTTATTTAGTTAGCGTTCGCTAGATAATACTTAATCGAAGAAATTGATAAATTCTGACTATTTTAATTGCCAAGGACTGAAATTAAAATAACCATTAATCATACCACAAAATATTTATGCAAGAGTTCTTTTATATTAGATTTTTTTTGAAAATATTTTCTGCAATTTTTCACCAAAGTTTTTTAAAACCTATTGAAAGTGGTGCGGGTGGTCCGGAACCCTTGATATTGCGTTCTTTTTGGTGCGGGTAGTGGTGCGGAACTGGTGCGGGTAACTTATAAAAAATAAGTATTTATACTTATTTCCCAATGTTTATTCAAAAAATAGCAATGTTGAAGGCAAGAGGCGATGGCGTAACCATTCCTCGTCCTGGGGAGAAGGCAGAAGGGAATACTGCTTCCAGCCCTCTGCCGGTGACAATCATGGAACAAGGGTTTAAAGCCCCGCCGTCTACACGGCGCCAACAATTGATTGGGGTCTGAATCCCCATTCGATTGTTCCTTCTGCCCTCTGCCCTCAGCATAGCTGCCTTCTTCAAAAATTCTCGCGTGACCCCTAGTTGTACTCTCCAGGAAGATCAGTTTTTCTAACAGTAATGCTGCCAACTTTCTTACCTGACATTCTCAATAATTCATCACCTGAAAATTCAAAACCAAGCTTTAGTGCTATTCGCGCAACATCATCTGCGGTTGATGCTGCAAGCACCTCGTTTTTAAGTTCAGGTTCAGACTGCATTTTCTTTAAAAATGCTTCGATTTGCTCAAAAGCCATATTTAAAATTTGATCCTCGCTAGCTACTCGTAATATAAAGAAAAACAGCAGTATATTCTTTAAGACTAGCAGCACAAGGGTATCAAGATTCGGGGGAAAGATGATTATCGCGACGCGCTGCTCTTCATTTATCAGAATCTTGTTTATAAGAAACCACCTTCTTAATAAGCAAGATTCTCATAAGTAAACTGGGAAGATTGGATGGTTACAACGCGTTGGGGAGGTGTTTTAACGGGGTTGGGGAGAGGTTAAAAAACCTACAACCGCGCATAAAGGCGATGTAGGAATGGAGTGTAATGCAATGAATGCGTAGCATCCTCAAACCTTTTAGATTGTATGGAAGGATTTGGAATGGGTTGTATAACTGCGGGTGGATATCTAGCAAATATGGGGTTATAGAATCCCACAGCCAACATCATACACACCCTTAGAATCGCACTCATTACCCCACTCGTGATTTAAGTGGGGTATTGGGTATCTGGGGATGAAGAGGGGAGGGGCGATCGCAAATGCTCCCACTCCTGCCACAATCGCCTACAACGCCCGATGCTTTATGTCTATCTTTAGATTGTCTTGCGTTGGGTGTTGTAGGCGATTGGGAAGATTAGGAAGGTTTAGGAAAGCCTAGAGAAGCTTATGGGTTACTGGGGCAGGTTTCATAATTGATATATATCTGTTAATAAGCAGGTTGTAACCGCTAATTAACCATCAGCCTAGAACTCAAATTTTACGCAGTAATTTAAATTTATTACAAAACTTTACATACGAATTCTTAAACTACTGCGATCGCACCTAGCAGTTGCGAGTTTAGCGATGTGAATTTGGGCGGTGTGGCAGTGGCGAAGTGGTGATAAATTGGCGAGGTTTATTGGGCGTGGTCAGAGCGCGAGTTTAGCAAGGTGTCCTGGTGATAAATTCCCGTGGTTAGGTTGCGAAAAAGTTAATGCTTTGGAACTGAAAACTCAACAGACACTACCGGGACTTAAACAAAAATTAAGCCCAAATGTAACCCAAACTGGCGATATTCGCAGCAAACAGGTCACGATTTAGGGTCAACCAATCGAAAAATCTAAAAGCTTCCAAGGCTTCAGTAAAAGTGTTCAAAGGTTGTTAGGAGAACGCACTCCTGCAACGATTTTGACATCACCTGATTGGGCTAAAATCTGTGCGATTTTTGCACCGACTTTGCCTGTTGCACCGAGAACAAGAATAGTGGGCTGAGTACTCATGATTGGTCTTATTTCCGAATGGCACGCTTGAAAAGCTCTAAGGTATGCAAAATAGGGGTTACAGCTTTTACTTTTAATGCCAGAGAGCGCAGTAATTAACGGCATAAGTAGCTGCGATGCCTTCCCCTGTCGGAGACGCTGCGCGAACGGCAACGTCAAGGACGAACGCTCATGAAGAGAAGATAATGTACAGTTGCCTAAAAATTTTTTGGAGTTAGAAAAAGCTTACTCGTCCGTGAAATACTGTCTACAAGACGAATAAACCAAAACCAAAATTACTACTACTGTGACACTAAGAGTACAAATCCTCAAGGATAAATTTAACCAAAGTTTAGGTTTACCTTTCAAATAACTATTGCCGGAATCGATGGTAAGACTTGCAATATCTGAGCTAAAAATCAAATATAAAAAGCGATTATTTGACCCATTTATAACGTTATGGACATTTTTATCGCAGGTTTTAGATACGGATAAAACTTGCCATAATGCTGTGAGTAAAATAATTGCTCATTTAGCTGGTGAAGAAGTAGAAATTCCGTCAACAGATACAAGCGGATATTGTCAAGCTAGGGCAAGGCTGTCAAAAAATTATTAGAGAAACTTTTCAACTCAACGGCACAAGATTTAGAAGAAAAAGTTACAAAAGAATATTTATGGTGTGGTCGAGATGTAAAAGTAATAGATGGTTCAACAGTTTCCATGCCTGACACTGTAGAGAACCAAAAAGAATACCCTCAAACCAGTAGTCAGAAGCCGGGATGTGGGTTCCCTATTGCCAAAATTGGTGTGATATTCAGTTTAGTTACAGGAGCCGCTACTGCACTTTGCATAGACGTTTTGAACACTCATGATATTAAATTAGCGAGGAGGTTGTACAGTTTTATCAAACCCAATGATGTACTTTTAGGGGATAGAGCTTTTTGCGCTTATGCCGATATGGTTACGATTACCAAACTCGGTTGTGATGCTATATTTCGGAAGCATCAATCTCGCACAACAACCATGCGAAAAGGCAAAATTGTTGGAGATTGCGACAAATTAGTTACTTGGTATAAGCCTAAAAGTTGTCCAAAAGGATTGAATAAAGATGAATTTGATGCTCTACCTTCTTCCATCACTGTGCGAGAAGTTTACTACTACGTTATTATTCCTGGTTTTCGCACTCAACAAGTCAGCTTAATTACTACTCTTTTAGATAAAGCAACTTATTCTACTCTCGAAATTGTTGGAATTTACGGTAAACGTTGGGATGTTGAATTGGATTTGAGACATCTTAAAACTACTTTGGGGATGGATATTTTGCGCTGTAAAACTCCCTCAATGGTACGTAAAGAAATTTACGTTTATTTGCTAGCTTACAATCTACTTCGCGGTTTGATGTGGTCGGCAGGTACTACTTACACTACTCCTCCGTTACGCCTATCACTGCAAGGTACTCGCCATCATTTAAATAACTTTATTCCCGAATTATTAGCCGCAACTTCAACAAAACGTCTTAAAATTTATCGTACTTTACTCAAAGTTATCGCTCACAAGGCTGTTCCTGACCGTCCTGCTAGAAACGAACCACGAGTCCGTAAACGCCGCCCGAAAGCTTATCTCTTAATGACCAAACCCCGGCATGAATTACGAAAGCAGTTGCAAACTGCTTAATACACAAGCGTTTCGGCTTTTCTTAGTGCCATTCGATTTTAGCCAATGACAATTAGCTCTTTAAACTGGACAACAATTCTTTAATGTACAACTCTCAAAAATTGAAGAGTTTAACTGTCCCACTATTAGGTGGAAATCCGACACTTTCTTATACACACGTAGTGAGCGGCGCTAAATTGATTTTTTAATCTTCACAAAAAATTGTACTGTTTTTAGCTAATTGAAGAGGTTAGTCCTTCAGAGACAAGCTCAATATCGAAAGTGGGTATAAAACTAGGCTTGTTCTCAAGAGTGGCGAATTGGGTTCCCTGGAAGGACAAGGCACCAGTGTTGCGGTTGTAACTGAACTCGTTAGTGGAAGTAGCGCCAAACCCAATTGTGGAAATCTGAATTTTGTCGCTCTGCCAGAAGCTGAAGTCCTTGATGATGTCAATGCCTTTAGACCTGAAGTTGAAGACAAATGTATCAGCACCAGCATCGCCTGTGAGTGTGTTGTTACCAGCACCGCCATTTAAGGAGTCGTTACCAGAACCCCCATTTAAGAAGTCATTCCCAGCATCACCAACGAGTGTGTCGTTACCAGCCTCACCAACCAAAATGACCATCACTACTATAGACGTACACGCCAGAATCAAAAACGAGGACATCAATTACGTTGTTGAAGACAAACTCATCATTATCACTACCGATGAGAGTGTCATCACCTAAATCGCCGAAAATGGAATCAGTTTCTGGAGTCCCAATCAGATTGTCGTTACCAAGGGTACCGTTAATAGATGCCATGTCCATCACTCCTTGTCAAACTATGGTTCAGTGCAGAATTAAGTTAATTTAACGTGAGTTCGACGGCGTATAACCGCTAATTAGGGACTTCCAACTAAAAAAATATTCCACCGCGTTTAGGGCAGGGGAGCAGGGAGCAGGGGAGGAACAGTCGTATTGAATCCAGAAATTGGGATAATTTATTTTTTGGAGTTCCCTTAACAGAATATTCTAATAGGTCAACAACCGCTTATAAACAGCATTTACTGATGAGCATGAGTTGTACTGCAAGGTACATCTTTCTGCCATGAACCACGACCCCCGGCAGTTACATTAGCTGTAAGTACTATCTCTCCCTTTTTGTTTATCACCCATCCACTTGCTTCTACAATAGGTTCTGGTGTGGTAGTAACTGCCCTAGTAGTAACAGGTGGATTGCTAAGTGGGCGTAGCTCACCAAAGCCATCGCTGCTAGGCTTGAGCGACACCCAACCTACTTCTACTGCGTCGCCAGTTAGGACATCCTTAATAGGATTGGGTGGTAAACCGCCGTGTCCGGTAATGATAAAGCTGCTTTGAGCATAACTTTGACTATTGCAGGCTTGCGCTACTTTAGTTTCTACACCGATTGTGGGTAACTCAACTAAGCCACTGTTGGGGTCGATACCAGGCGTGTTGAGTTGTACAGTACCTTGTGTACCAAATTCTGAACTAGCAGTGATGTCACTCAAGAGAGTTGGACTTTCACGAAACTCAATACCATAAATGCCATTCGCTTTGATATCCACTCTCCCACCTGCACCTGAAAAAGCATTAGCGCTGATGTCACTGTTTTCTTTGGGGATAGCAACAATAAATTTAGAGTTAATATTGATACTACCACCATCTCCACCCTGTTGTGCTGTGCCTGCGGTGGTGGATATTTTACTACCATGGCGTAGGAGTAAGAGGTCTTTTACTGATAGATTAGTGTTTCCTCCATTACCCGATGTCGTTTGCGAGGTAATACTTCCCTGGTCAAGACTCAGAGAGCTTACTTCTACTTGAGAATCACCTGCTCTTCCGAGTCCTGTGCTGCTACTGGTTATCTGTGCGCCATTTTTGATAGTCAACTGCCCAGTTTCAATCATTAAATTCCCAGCATCTCCCACGCCTGTGGTTTCAGTTGTCAAGAGGCTGGGCATCTGACGGTCGGCTGAGGTACCATTTAGCTCTATAGAGTTAGAAGCATTCACCATTATGCTTCCTCCTCGTCCCTCGCCCCCAGTACGGGCAGACACAAATGCTCCATCCAGAACTTGTAATTTCTCAGTTTTAATTGTCAATTCTCCGGCAGTTCCACTACCTGTGCTTCCAACAAGCAAGCCGCTTCTGTCCTGACCATTTGCCGATGTTCCAATTAGTTGAACTGATTCGGAAGCGGTCACACTCAACGTCCCCCCCGACTGAGCCGAGCCTAAATTGGAAGCTGAGGCTCTTGCCCCATCCCGGGCAATAAATAAGCGAGTTTCAATCGTCAAATCTCCAGGTTTGCCGGAACCTTCCCCCAAAGCAAACAGACCACTAGGTGTCGGATTCTCAGCTAATGTTGATGTTCCAATCAGCTGCACCGAATCAGAGGCTTTTACAAACAATAGTCCTCCTTGTCCGGAACTAGTCTTAGCACTAGCAGTTGAGACTTGTGCCCCACCCTGAACAATCAATTGCCCAGTTTCAATGCTCACCGAACCGGCATTTCCGGCACCATCAGTCTGAGTTATGATCCTGCTAAAATTCGCACCATCAGCCGATGTTCCACTCAGTTCCACCGAATCAGAGGCTCTTACAGTTATAGTCCCCCCCTGTCCGGAGTTAAAAGTACCAGCTGCTATCTCTGACCCATCCTGGATAATCAACTTCCCAGTCTCAATCGTCAAATCTCCACCAGTTTCGACACCAAAAGTTTCAGCTAACAGGCGGCTTGCTCCAAGGACTTCCACCAACTCGGAGGCGCGGACGATAAGTGTCCCTCCCGGTTCAGCTCCTGTGTTATTAGCTACAATCTGTGAACCATCAGCGATTGTGACACGTCTACCTTGTAAGAGGATATCGCCGGTGCCTAGTTGAGAACCGACACCTCGTTCAAAACTGGTTTGAACTGTAGCTCCTTTGGTGAGGGATACGTCTGCTCGCGCTACATTATCAGGAAAACTCAAACGCAGATTTTTGTCATCTATATTTAGCCCTACCGTTCCTTCTCCTGCTAATCCTCCCAATTCGACTCGACCATTGAGAACGGACAATTTCCCCCCTTCTAAGTTCACATCACCACCTACCAACAACAAACTTTGATTCGCAGAAAGTTGCAGACCTGTTGTAGATTGATTGGTAATTGATTTAGCAATTTGATTGAATAGCAAAGCTGAGGGATTGACCGTTAGGAGTGGGGGAGAATTAGGAGCCGAGGCACTGAACAAGCCTTGTTCACCAAACCGGATGGCATTTGCTGTTGTTGCTACAAACGAACCTCCTATATTAAGTTGGGCATTCGGCCCAAAGATAATCCCATTGGGATTAATTAGAAACAGGTTAGCACTACCTAAGACACCGAGCCTGCCGAAAATCTCGGAGCGGTTACCCCCTGTCACCCGACTAATAATATTCTCAATCCCAGAAGGATTTATGAAAATAGCTCGTCCTCCTTCTTTAACGTTGAACTGCTCAAAACTGTGGAATAGATTGGCCCCCCGAGTTGCTCCACCGCCTATCAGCTCAAAGTTAGGAGAAGGTGTAACAACAGAATTTTCCTGACCTAATGTGTTATCGGGTACTATCTGGGCTAAGGTACACTCGTTTGCTCCTATGATCGCTGCAATTAAAGCCAATAAGCTTGCCAACCTCAACTGCCACCACTGATGCAATAAGCTTTGAGAGAACACGAGAAAAGTCTCCTTAAAGGATATTTGTAAAGTTTTTATGAAGTGATTTGATAATTATTGATGAAACTGAGGAAATTTTCGACAGCGAAGAAGATATAGTAGCCATACTCAATTAATACCCCGCTTAGAAATTCTCTAAGTGGGGTCATTGCCTTTAAAGTGAGTGTCTAAAATTTGGGTTTAGTTAGGCGCTACAAGACCAAAATAATTGAAGAGGTTAGACCTCAGAGACAAGCTCAATATCGAAAGTGGGTATGAAACTAGGCTTGTTCTCAAGAGTGGCGAATTGGGTTCCCCGGAAGGACAAAGCACCAGTGTTGCGGTTGTAACTGAACTCGTTAGTGGAAGTAGCGCCAAACCCAATTGCGGAAATCTGAATTTTGTCGCTCTGCCAGAAGCTGAAGTCCTTGATCATGTCAATGCCTTCAGACCTGAAGTTGAAGACAAATGTATCAGTACCAGCATCGCCTGTGAGTGTGTTGTTACCAGCACCGCCATTTAAAAAGTCGCTACCAGAACCCCCATTTAAGAAGTCATTACCAGCACCGCCAACGAGTGTGTCGTTACCAGCCTCGCCAACCAAAATGTCGTAGTCCCCATAGCCAAGCAAGTAGTCATTGCCATCGCCGCCAACCAAAAAGTTTTGACCGACATTTCCCTCAATTCGATTGTCCAGGGCGTTGCCTATGCCATTAATATCCTCGCTACCTGTGAGAACTAAGTTCTCTAGGTTGTCACCCAATTTGTAGCTGGACGAAGACTTAACCGTATCGGTTCCTTCATTTAAGTATTCTATAATCTTACTATTGATAAACAGATCGCTGAGTACATCGCCCCCAGACCCGAATGCAAAAGTAATATAAGTGTCGTTGCCAGTTCCACCAATTAAGGTATCAAGCACCTCACCGCCATCAAGGATGTCATCCCCTTCCTCGCCATACAGTACATTGCCACCGCCCAAGTCTTCTCGGCTATTCAAATAATCATTGCCCAAACCACCGTACAGTTTGTCAGCATTTGCACCACCGTAAAGACTGTCATTGCCCGAATCACCATAGAGTATATCGTAACCATCGTTGCCATACAGTACATCGTTGCCTTCCAAACCATAAATAATCTCGTCTGCCGAGCTTCCTTGGATTGTGTCAGAACCTGTGATGCCGTAGATGGATTCGGTTTTTCCTGGGCTAAATACATCGGGTGATCCGTTAGAATCTATACGTGAATTTATATTTATATACTTACGATTGTAATTTACAGGGTCAATATTGATAATACTATACTTAGGCCAAGAGAAGTTTTTAATGATGTCAAAACCATCAGTACTATAGACGTACACATCCCGTGAAAATTCAGAATCAAAAACGAGGACATCTATTACATTGTTGAAGACAAACTCATCATCACCATCAAGACCATCAAGAATGTCATCACCTAAATCGCCGAAAATGGAATCAGTTTCTGGAGTTCCAGTCAGATTGTCGTTACTAAAAGTACCGTTAATAGATGCCATGTTCATCACTCCTTGTCAAACTATGGTTCAGTGGAGAGTTAAGTTAATTTAACGTTGGTTCGACGGCAAAGAAAGTCAGAAAGCGTACCCTCAGAGGAATTGAAGGAATGGGGAGAGGAAACAATAACTAAAATTTATGGAGAATGAAAAAAAAAGGATAAAAACACCGAGACTAAAAAATATTTCAAAAAAAATCATGCGCCAGTGCGATGCCGAACGCGCAGAGCGTCTCCAAGAGTTGGCAGCAAGCTACGCTTTTTATTCTTTTGTGACACCTCCTCAAATTCCCATTTCCTCTTCTGGCAATTCTTTTGCAATCATGGATGATGACCAAGTTTTGGGGAGTGCTAGTGCATTTTGTTTCATGATTGATATATGTTAAAAAGTTGGTGCAACCGCTAATTAACAGCATACTTGAATAAGCAAATAATCGCTTACAAGTAGCAGAAATGACACAAAAGTTTTTAATGTCATACCAGAAAATATTCAGAGATTGCAAAAATTAATGAATAATTCAAAGAAATGAAGAAGTTTTAATTTGATTTTCTATTTCTACCTCCATAATTCCCCAGATGGTTGGTGAATTAACCGCAGAGGAATTTTACCTGCAAGGATAACAGATAAGGTTTAGTAAAATCCCCAATCCTTGCAACTGCAAAATACTTTAAACCCTTGATTTATCGTTACAATAGTATTAGTAGTTAATAACCCCCAGAGGGTTAATCTGAGCGCTACAGAGCTTACTCGTCGTCAGAAGATTCTTTATCTTCTTCGTCATCCTTGTCAAAATTTGTATTGTTGAGGGGGACTTATGGGTGAATCGAAACGCCGAAAGGCAATATTAGGCAATCACTATGGTTTGCCTAATATTTTCAATGAAGTACAATCAATGTGGACACAGATTAATTTCTCGATCAAGCGAGTCAAAGATTCTGATAATGGATGTTTACTTGTTCAGTGTTCCAACAACGACCGAGGATTCCATCAAGACACTATTGCCCAACTTCAGAAAGAAATAGAAAATTGGAAATGTGATTTGGATATTCCTATCTTGATCCAAGTTCTCCCAAGGGGAGTTAAAAATTCAGAAACTAAACTTTTTGATGGGTTCGTTACCCTTTGGTGCAATTGTCCGGAATTTGAATTGTGGCGAGAAATATTTGAAACTAAACGAGTTTAGTGAACTTTGTTGCATTAAATTATTGTTTCCTAACTGCACCATCATTTCTGTTGCCTCCACTCGATTTTGTACTCCCGTTCCACAACCGCCAGCAATTTTGCCTGCAACGAAGATAAATAAGGTTTAGCTTGTTTCCCCAACCCCTGCAACAGCCAATCTACAGCCTCGTCACGGCTAGCCACTTGATGCAACTGCCGTAACCTCACACACAACTGCTGCATAAAAAAGCAATCTTCATCAAGTAATTTCAGTGATTTCATCTGTTCGATTTTTACAGTGTAGTCGCCGTCCCATGTCTGGAGTGTACAATTGTATTCTCCAACATGGCTAACTACTCCCCAATAACCCGCTTTACCTCTCAAGTCTGGGTTATCTTTAGGCAGAAGAATGCATACTTCCCCAATGTGGTGAGGATTGGGTACTTTCGTGCTTTCGCGTATCCTATCCACAACATCTTTCACTATCCGACCAGAAGGAATCTTATTGCCAGCTTGCTCTACTGCTTGTTGCCATACATTCGCTTGTACAGTCGGTTCCAACTCAGCTTTTGCCAAAAACCGCAGTTGTCGTTCGTTGGTCGGCATTGGAATTTGCTGACCATTGGTCGGCAAAAACTTTTGAAGATTCTCGTAAACAACAGTAGCCGAAATCTTCAAGTACGCTGCATCACGGCTGTAACCAAAGCGTTCGCGGCAGTATTCCTCAAAAGTTCGGTGCGTGGAACGGTATAGCCGCCTGTCTCTCAACTCCATTAACGCCTGACCCGCTTCTAAAAATGCACGTTCTACACGGCGTTCCAATTGAAAGCGTAAGCTTTGTTCTTGCTCGGTCAACTCTTTTACTTCAACAGCCGTCACTGTGATAGTTGCTGAAGCTGGGTTTTCGTGCAAAGAAGTATTTTCCTGAGCAGGGTCGGTTGCTAGCTTTGGTTCCTCAGATGTCGCGGGGGTAATTTTCTTGCGTTTAGATGGTGGTTTATTCATTATTCCACCTCCAGGCTGATAGTAGTTGAACAAATATCGAGTTGTGTCATCATTGAATATAGTGTTTCTTATCTTTACCCCTAACAATACCTTGGATGGGGTTTTCCATTGCTTTTTATATTTTGCAGTCTTAAGGCGCTACCAAATATAAGACTTTTTAAAAAACCACCATACCAGAGCCACCACAACAGCAAAATACTAAACTTCTTAGCATTTGTTACTTTTGCAAAATGCCTATTATTTGAGCGTATTTTAGAAAATATCCTCTTCAACACACGGATAAAACAACGGCTAATGCTTGATTATTTGACAGCGGGTATTGCATTTTGGATGACTTTGTTTGGAGTACAAGAGTCGTTGTTAGAATTTCGCCTGGGTTATCTCGGTCGTTACTAGTTTCTTTCCATTAGTGCTAGCTTAGTGGTAAGCTTTTTGCTCTCTGCCCCGATTACTATCACGCTAATCATTAAAGTTGCAGTAGCTCCATTCACTTTTCCAGGTAATGTTATTCTTTGTGCGATCGCTGAGGTAATCTTTGATGTGATTCTCAGCCTGTCCCAAGGTTACAAAGGAACTAAAAATTTCAATTATACTATACAATATAGCTATAATTTTATAGTAGCTAATTATACCGTTATATTAGTTTTCATCAAGCAGATAATTATTACCAAAATAGTAGTTTTTTCTTCCAAAAGTATTGACATGTTATTGATTGCTGTATACTATCAATATCTTGTAAATTCAGACTATTCTCAATAACACTGTAATATCTATCAACACTAATTTTTTTGAGCTATTTTCCATCTTTTGCTTAAATAAGGTCATATCTGTTCTGTCCTTATTTAACAAGAGCTACGTAAAATAGAAGTAAATATTACAACTATTGAAGAAAAAAATCAAATTCAGACTACGTACTTATTCACGTAAAGGAGAAAAATTTTGAGCGACGGCAATAATAATTCAGTTAGTGTAGCTTACTTTGATAGCTTGCCACAAAAATTTTCTGAAGGAGATGCTGATGCGCTTTTAGCTTTTGGTCGCCATTTACATTGGGGTTATTGGTCTGACCCAACTCAAGCTAATGGTTCGGTTGCAGATTTTGCTGTAGCGGCAGAGAACTTATCTCGTCTCGTTACTGACGTTGCAGAAGTACAGGATGGTTTAAGCATTCTTGATGTAGGCTGTGGATTTGGAGGAACCATTGCTACTCTCAATGAACGTTTTTGTAATATGCATTTAGTCGGAATAAATATTAATAAAGAACAGCTATCTAGAGCTGAAACAATAGTACAGGCTCTACCGGATAATCACATAGAATTTATTTACGCTGATGCTTGCCAGTTACCATTCCCTGATGGTTATTTTGATGTAGTTTTTGCAGTAGAGTCTATTTTTGCTTTCTCTAGCCGCGAAAATTTCTTTAAGGAAGCAAGGCGAGTTTTACGTCCAGGAGGAAGATTAACGATTTGTGATTTTATTCCTATTGAGGCTTTTTACCGAACCTGGAAATTAATAGAAAAAGCTATTAAAACTCTTATTGTTCGTACTTACGGCTCTCGATCTGTTAATTTTTGTCCTATTTTCGAGTACAAAAATTTAGCTGAAGCTACAGGTTTTGAGCTAGTAAAAACAGAGAATATTACTCGTAATACTTTACCAACTTACCCAGTAGTTAACTCATTAATGCGGCGAGAAGGGGATGAGGAAACTTACCGGGCAACTAGAGGGTTGGAGAGGCTTAGTCGCCGTGGATTACTACAATACATGATTTTATCTTTCCAAGTCTCTCCTCCTTAGTTGGAAGCTGAAAATTAAGATTATATAATTAACATGAAAATATTCAGTTTTCCCAAAGTTATCCAAGTAAGCATAATGATTTGCTTGTTGAATTCTGGAGTAGTAAAAGCACAAATCATCCCAGATTCAACGCTACCTGTCAATTCCGGCATTACTGTTGATAGTGATATTAGCATTATCAATGGAGGAACTAGAGCAGGTAACAATCTGTTACATAGCTTTGACCAGTTTTCCATCCCCACTGGGAAAACAGTTTACTTCAACAATGCAGGAGACATTCAAAACATTATTAGCCGGGTAACAGGTAAGTCTATTTCTAACATTGACGGATTACTTCGAGCTAACGGTGCAGCTAACCTCTTTTTGCTTAATCCCAATGGCATTATTTTTGGTTCCAATGCCAGCTTGAACATTGGCGGTTCTTTTTTAGCAAGTACAGCTAGTAGCTTAAAGTTTGCTAATGGAACAGAGTTTAGTACTACTGAGACTCAAATTGCTCCTCTTTTAACTGTAAGCGCACCCATAGGTTTGAACTTAGAAAACAATACTGGTGAAATCCGTGTACAAGGTTCAGGACATACCTTGGGTATTTCTTCCTTGTTTTCACCCATTTCAGGGGCAGGTGCTAGCGACAATGGTCTGCGGGTTTTGCCGCAGAAAACCTTAGCCTTGATAGGGGGTGGCATTGCTTTAGAAGGAGGCAATTTGACAGCACCAGGAGGACGGGTAGAACTTGGTAGCGTTGGTAATGGAATAGTTACCTTAAATCCGACAACCTCCGGTTGGGTATTCGGATATGAGGGGTTACAAAACTTTCAAAATATCGAACTGTCTAAACGAGCATTGGTAGATGCTAGCGGCTCTGGAAGTAGTGCCGTTCAACTAGTAGGAAAACAAATTTTTTTGACTGAAGGCTCGGTTGCGTTGATTCAAAATCAAGGCGCACAGACTGGAAGCGGTATAAATATACAGGCTTCAAATTTACTTCAATTAAGTGGTACTTCTGTCGATGGAATGATCCCTAGTGGAGTTGAAATAGAAACTTTGGGAGGAAGTGTAGGTGATGTTGTAGTTTCAACTAAGCGTTTGAGCTTTGAAGATGGAGCAGCTATAAATAGCAAAACATTTACACAAGCAAGCGCGAGCAATATACTTCTAGATGCTTCTGAATCTATAGAGGTCAAAGGATTTTCTTTTATTAACCCTACCACTAGTACAAAACGGCGTAAGTTAATGAACCATTATGATGAGATAATAAGTAAGTACAATTAAAGTTGTTTTGAGTTATAAAAAGGAATCAGCGTGTGGCGAGATTAGCACCACAAACATTAAAAC
>JAHHHS010000141.1 GCA_019359215.1 Nostoc indistinguendum CM1-VF10
GTGGGACGTGGATTCAATCACTTGACCCATTCAACAATTGGCAAGCAATGGAGTGGGGGCGGATTAAGCCGAACTTTCCGCGCTTTGATTGGCACTCCTGTAAACCAGTTAAATACGAGTCGCCACCTAAGACAGCCAACCGCGTTACCTATTTCGATGTTCCCAACTGTATTTTGAATCTAGTTGCACAGCGCTATAACGTTTCCGATATTCAAAGAGTGCTTTTTGCAAAACGTGGAAAAAAGCTAAGGGTTAAAAGTCGAAATAACGCTGCTTTTGGCAATGGCACTCTCTACCATACTCTCTTGCAACTAGGACAATACCAGGGAATGCTAACGCAAATCGTGCGGTATAGTTACTTAGTAGCACTGTGCAAAAAAGGTATACTTAATCCCCTAATATTTTGGTCAGGGATTGGGCAGCAGAAAGAGTTGAATATTGACTCTCAACAGGAAGATTTACAAATCAGCTTCTGGGAGTGGGTAAAGCAACATCCAGAGATTCCAGTTATCTTATGCGAGGGCGAAAAAAAAGCGGCCTGCTTGCTGAGTTTAGGGTTTGTAGCGATCGCACTCCCTGGAATTTGGAACGGGCGCGTGGGCAAACAAGATTTTGATGAACGGTTGCATCCTGACTTAGTACCAATGGCTCAGGCGGGGCGCAAGTTCATAATTCTTTTTGACCACGAAACTTCTTCTAAAACCAGGTGGTCGGTGTTTCAAGCCACTGTTCGCACTGCAAAAGCAATCGAATCGGCTGGTTCTGAATGTGAAGTTGCGCTGTTACCAGGCCCAGAGAAAGGTGTTGATGATTTTGTAGTTAGTCGCGGTGTTGATGCCAATGCCCTGCTGACTGCAATCATAGATGATGCCAAATCACTTGCCGATTACCAACGCTCGTATCGGGCTAAGAAATGGGGACTAAGTAAGTACAAACCGGATGTCACAGTCAATATTAAATATTTGACCCAAGCACTCTGCATTCCGGATCTGGAGGAAAAATGTTCATCTGTCCCGCCACTTTATGATATGGCAGAAGAAAAATTGTTTACCCCAAGTGTTAGCTCTACAATCTGTGGGGAGGGAGAAGGAAAACAAGAGTTAATAATTTCTGACTGCCCTGACCACAAACCCAGTACCCAAAATCCCAAAAAGTCTTTCCGTTTTCCAGAAAAAGGGCTAGTAGTCTTGTGGAGCGACATGGGTACAGGCAAAACTGAACTCATGCGCTGGTGGCGTGACCAAAATCCCGAGGCACGGTTCCTCAACAATGGGCATCGCGTAAATTTGCTGAAAAATCTTGCCGAACGACTCAAAACTGCCATGTACTCCGACTTGGGTTACACAGGTTTAGCGCAGGCCCAAGCCCTTAGTATTACTATTGACAGCTTGCATAAGCTGAATACTCAGTCTCTCACCTACGGCTGCATATTTATAGATGAAGCCTGCCAATACCTTACCCACCTACTGCACAGTAATACTTGCAAACAACATCGCGCCGCCATTTTGGAGGTACTGGAATATATAGTATACAACGCGCCACTGGTCGTCATCGCTGATGCACACATGGATGACCTAACTGTAGATTTTTTCCGCTCTATGCGACCACTCGGTGAAGTACCTTACATTATCAAAAACGAGTGGCGAAACGGGGAGCGCACAATTTATTGGTACGAGGGGGATAATGAGAGCGCCCTAGTCGCCCAAATTTCGGCAGCGCTGATGCTTGGTGAAAAAGTCATGGTTGCCAGCGACAGTAAGCGTTTCATCAAAAAACTCGACAAATCCTTTACTATCAAGTACGAAGAATCTAACTCCGAAAAATCACATACACCAAAAAAATGGCGTATCTGGTCTGTTCATTCAGATAATTCTGGATCTGATGAGAATGTCGCTTTCATCAAAGATATCACCAACGCCGTCAAAAACTTTGATGCCTTGTTCACCTCTCCCAGTCTCGGTACTGGTGTCGATATTTCCCAGTATCATTTTGACTTAGTATTTGGTGTGTTTCACGGCGTTTCCCAAACCGCTACTGAGTGTGCCCAACAACTGTACCGCTATCGTCCAAAAGTCCCGTTTCATATTTGGGTGGCCCCGCGTCCTCCCTTTGGTTACAAGGATACTAATGCTACTAAGATTAAAGAGCGCTTGCTCCAAACCAATGAAATGACCGCTTTTCTGTTGCGGATTGACCGTCAAACAGGCAAACGCGGAGCCGAGAAAGATTGGGCGCTTGAGGCTTATTGCCAAATTATGGCTAACCGCCACTATTCTCTCAATAATCTGCGTGATGATTTGCGATCGCTCCTCACCGAAATGGGCAATACATTTATATATGTGGGAAGTGATTCAGATCCTCAATCTCTTGAAAGTCTAAAAGCAGCAGCACAAGCTTTGGATAGTGCCCACAATTCGGCTGTTGCCAAGGCTAACAATATTACTTTGAGCGAGTACCGTGCCCGTCAAAGCAAAGATTACCTTGACCCTAATGAAATTTTTGAATGTGAAAAGTTCCGCATTTCTGATTCTTACGGCATCGAAGTAACCGAATCACTCGTAGAAATGGATAAAGGTGGTCGCTTAATTAGAGCAATTGCTGGACTTGAGGCCATTTTAGCCCCGCCCGAAGAATCGTTTACTGACCCCAAAACTGGGCAAACTTATCCTACGCCACCAACAATTGTCACCCAAAAAGACCGCAATGAGCGGGACAATTTACCTTTGTGCATCGACTGGGGCAATTACTCGGCACGGTGGCTGGCGCGGTTTAATCTGGGGCTGCATCAAATTCTCACTTCTTTAGTAAAGGGTGATGAATTTACTGCCGATGACCCCACTTTGCTCAAGATGACGGCGATCGCTAAAAACTGTGCTGCTCACGTCAAAGCAATTCTTGGGTTTACTATTCCCAGTGACTGTAAACCTATTTGGTTGCTGGCCACCTTAGTCGAGCAGCTGGGACTAAAGTTGACCTTCCGTAAGCAGGGTAAACGGGGTCAACAGGTGAAACTTTTCTCTTTATCTAAAGAGGAATTAGAATTTGCAATGCATGTAATTGCTCATCGCGTGGAAAAGCGTAATCAAAAAGAAAATCGAACCTATTATGCTGCTCAAACCCCTGCTGCGTATAGTGTAAACCCCAATCAGCAGCCCGTATCCACACCCCCCCCTAATGCTATAGGGAACTCCCATTGCCAAGGGGAGGATACTACAGATGAGAGCACTTGTGCGGAGGAGCAGAGGAGCAGAGGAGTTGAGGAGTTGAGGAACAAAGAAGAAATTTGTACAAGTTCTTTCCCCTCTGCCCCCCTGCCCCCCTGCCCCTCTGCTCTCTTCACTGATCGCACTACCCTACTTCATTGCGTGGAAATGCTACGCTCTGGTATCAAGCAGGGGGTGGACGCGATTAAGGACATCCTTAAGCGATGGGTTGAGGATTTGCGCTGGGAGACGGTGCTGGAACTTGAGGCGATCGCGGCAAATGAACTGCGACTTGTGGAATCTCAAGTTCCTGAATTTTATGCCTTACTGAATGAAGATGTATTGCCTGTGGAAGGATAAAGTCGGCGATGTCGAAGGCGGGCAAAGCCTTGACTCAGCTACGTAAATAAAGAGCAATCTGTGCCTCATTTTTATCATTGGCTATGGCTTGAGGTGTTGCCGATAAAATTGTCAATGGCTTTTTGGGAAAAATCACTTTAAGCTTTATTAGTGAATGCTCCTGTCTAGATCAACTAAGTCACATTTCCTGATCTATCACTCCGTTGATAACTTCGTGTTATCCGCATTTTGTATGTCTTGATTGTTGCTGCTCATTGATGGTGGTGATAGCATCGACAACGCCGCGATCGCACCCCGGACTTGAGATGGTTCCACCTCCAGGTAATGTTGCAGTTGCTCCAAATTGCGATGTCCACTGATTTCTTGGATGACTCTCAGAGGGATTTGGGCATTGCTCATGAAAGTGAGTGCGGTTCTCCGGCAACTGTGTGTGCTTGCTCCTTCGATGTCGGCACGTTCGCAAGCTTGTCGGAAGATTAGGCTTGCATATTCTGAGTGCAAGTGACCCCGCCCCCATCGACCAGGAAACAAAAAACCGTCACGGGAGTTTGTCGGTTTGTAAGTAGCTAGGAAGCACCTTAGTTCTGACAAAATCGGAATGCTGCGGGTAGCTAACTTTCCCTTTGTATTTCCTTTACGGATGATCAACTCTGCTCTGATCCGTCCCTTGCTGTTATAAACATCTTTAATTTTTAGGGTAACTGCTTCATTGACGCGGCAACCCGTATACAGCATCACGCCTATTAAGGCTCTGTCTCGCTCTGTGGTTAACCCCGAAGTGAATAGACGCTGGATTTCTTCCGGCGACAAAACCTTTGCCTTCCCGTGACGGTCAATCTTCACTGCCCCGAACCCCCGATAGTTAATCATCCTATCAGCGATCAGAACAAAACAGTTTTAAGTTTTGGGGTGCTAAGTGTTGAGTAACCGCTAAGATTTATCTTAGGGGATTGAAGTAAGGATGCATTATTTCTCGTGCAATAATCTCGAAATTAATATTTATTTTTTTTCCAGGGCTGAAAAGCAGGGGCAACTCTTAGAGACGCTACCCGTAGCTAGCTTTTGAGTAGGGCTACAGACTCCCTATCCTGAATACAATTATTTTTTACTCAGTACTATCAGCACTGTTTCGGTGATCAAAAATTAGATAAGGCAATCCTGCAAGTGTTTAAGCCTGAGATAATTTTTGATCGCCAATGGTAGCATGTTTTTACAAAAGCGATTGCTTGAAGAATGCGCTGACAGATTTGGCGATGATAGCATCAAGGTAATTTATCATGACAAGGTACACGATTTAATAAGCGTGGACAGTCCAAGTTTACCTAGATGGTACGCTCTCCCTGAGCAATACAGAGTGTAAAAAGAAATACCATATCTTAACTGTTGCCAAAGTAAGTGGGAGCAGTTTATCGCCTGTTGCAACTCGAGAGGCACAACAGCAACAGCCACGCTGCTCGAATTTATCGAACTCTACTTAGGCGATTCCCAGGATAAGGCTGATGCAATAGATGGTAATAATTTAGACTAATGCTTAAACTTTAAATTTAGTTGCTGGTAACAATAGCAACAACAGTTCGACCAATGAACCGATAATAGGTATTTATTTTGATGCTGAGATTGTTGACGATTCGCCTACCTCCGTAACTGGCGATGAATACGACAATGAACAGGTACAACAGGCGATCGCAGAAATTGACGAACCTATCCCACTAATAATATTTATGCTAAAAAACTTAAGCTTGTTGAGAATTGAAAACGAAAAATAAAGCTTTTCAAGCACATTTTACGAAAAAAAGTAGGGATTTTTAGAATAGTGGGATAGGTTCACAGTTCTATCACTATATTTCGTGGTATTGCCCAAGGTGCAGTTTTAGCAGGTTTTCAACTCACGTCAACGCAATCTCTGTATCTGGCTGGCAATGTGGGGCTGTTCCCCGCCGTTATTGCTGTGCCGCAGATAATCTCTCGGACTCAATGCAGAGACTTAATGCGGTCGGTGTGCAACGGGATTGTTATGCCGTCTCGCCTAATGCATCACTTATTGAACGCTCTAATCCATATCTCATCATGGCTGGAACAATGATCTTATGCACTGGTCTAACCGGAACAAAATAAGCTCGACCCAACCAATTATTGAACTTGACCACAGTTGAAACAACAACCCAGGAACCTATCCCACTATTCAAAAAAAACCTACTTCGTTCCGTAAAATGCCCTTGAAAACCTTAATTTTTCGTTTTCAGTTCTCAATAAGCTTAAGCTTTATAGCACAAATATTATTAGTGGGATAGGTTCAGCATTTTTTCTCCTCACGCTCCAATTGGATTGAAACTCGGTAATCTAGATGCTTATCATCTTCGCCGAGCATAATCTCTTCGTTGTGCCTACGATCGAGTATCTCAAATGCGCCAACTGCTGTTCCTGGTTGAAGTTCGTCTTGACTATTAGATGGAACTGCATCAATCGATATCTTTAGACCAAACGGGCGAACAATGACATTGCGGAGTTCCAATAACTGCACGACCCACGGCGGCATTGTCAAGAAGATTGCTCGTGTCACTGAATCTATGTTTGGCGGTTGATTCTCTGGAAGTTGACATTTAAACGCATCAGCAAAGTCGAGGCGTGGTAGCGATCGCATGGCTAGACTGGTGCTGGGAACATCGATTTCTTGGACAACGATTTTTTCCATTTGTTCGCCTCCTCAACCTGGAAGGTTGCTTCAACGATACTCTTCAAATTACCACCCTAACCCTGAATTCAAGCAGATTAACTTTGAGTACCAACCGATAGCGTCTCAACTACGTGCCCGCTCAAGGCTTGCAGCATAACGACTAAGATAAGCGGCGGCAGATAACTTTGGCAACAACGTCAAGATATCTCAACCGTCCGCTTCATCGACTTGTTAGCTGGCTGGTGCTACCAAGCGCCAACTAATTCTTGAATTTTAGATTGTGCTTCGTCTAGCCCCCGTCTCTGTGCCTCGTCTCCCATATCTAGACCATTGGCATGAATGAACTGAATATCAGTCACACCTATAAATTGAAAAGCATACCAGAGCGCAGGTTCCTGACAATCCCATCCTTCGTAGGGAGAACCTGCCCCATACTCAACACCTCGTGATGTAATGAACAACACTTTCCTACCATTCGCAAGCCCTTTGAATTGACCATCCTCAAATGTGAATGTGCGACCCACACGAACCACTTGATCAATGTAGGCTTTGAAGTTGGACGGAATGCTGAAGTTATACATCGGCACACTGAAAACACACCGATCAGCCGCCAAAAACTCATTGACCAACTCATCAGAAAACTTAAGCAGTTCAGCCATTTCGGAAGTCAGTGCCTCTGGCGGTGTGAAATCAGCCGCGATCCAGTCTTCGGTGACGTGAGGAACTGGCGTTTTTCTTAAATCACGATAGGTAATCACATCATCAGGATGTCGGTCTTGCCACGCAACTATAAACTCCTTTGCCAAGTTGCGAGATTTGGAGCGATCGCCCCGTGGACTTGAATCAATATGCAGAATGTTTGCCATAGCTTCAACCAGAACTGTCATTTGCCATCTAGACAGTAAGCCAGTGACTTACTAAAGTAAAGTAGGAACGAAAAAGTAACTAGAAGTCTAAAAGAAACTGTTAAGCCACTATGATTGAGCCTAAGTGCTGTCCACTGGAAATTCTGTTAAGTCACATCTCAGGACAATGGACACTCTACATTATCTGGATTCTTGACACGAATGGTACACTTCGCTTTGGTGAACTGAGACGAAAAGTGGACGGTATCTCAACCAAAGTTCTCACCGAACGGTTGAGGCTTTTGGAATCGATTGAACTTGTTCACCGTCACCACGAACCCACAATTCCACCGCAGGTCACTTACACTCTTACTGAACGCGGCAAAGAATTATCGGGAACACTCGATCACCTTTATGAACTGGCTGTGCGCTGGTATGGCAATAACCCAAAAGCTGTTGTCTGACCAAAACTTGAACGTCAACAGATGATTTCTAAATAATGCCACCACCCGTAAACAAAGCCAGCTAACGGCTCGGTTCAGCAGCGACGAAAGAGCCTGAACGCTAAACCAGAAAACTCCGCTCGCTGCTGCAACCGAATTGTTCGACTGCAACCCAACCGCTTTAATACAGCCAGCTTCGATACTCTGGATTCACGTTTTTCATTTCTTCGTACAACCATACCATGCTCGTACTTCACTCACAGGTTGTCTGACCTCTACTAGCTCACATCTTACCAGGAATCACAAAATTTACTCAATGCTATGAGTTTTTACATAGGAGAATAAAAAGTTATTTCCCTTTTCAGAGGTGAATTCTTCATTATCATTATCCACCTCCTCAGTCGAAGGCCAGTTAGATAATAGAGCTTCTACATGAGTGAGATTTGCTTTGGCTAGGGTATATAATTTTTCGTAATCTTCTACTAAAGGCGCGTAGTAATCTCGCAATGCGAATAGTGACTCAATTGCTTTTTGGGGAGGTGAGAAAGGAAAGGGGCTATTCATCAACTTTGGAGTTAACTAGACCTTGCGACACTCGTATAGTTATGAAACGATATCGAGTGAATTGGGAAAGAATTGACAGTTTCACATCTATTGTAAAGTATTTGAGCAAGTTAAAGCTCCGCTCTACTTTTCATGTTGTCAAAGTGATTCATATATAAGAGAATCGCGCTACTCAGAAAGCAATCGAGTGCATTCCCCCTAGGTGTTATGGGAGGAACTGCACTCGTCGAATTTTACTTATTTAAGCAGTTGTGAATTTATAAGTTTTTCCATTTTTCAAGGGTGAGACAAGGTTGTAAAGCGGTAGTAGGTATAAATCCACTGGAAGAAACACCGAAATTGTTTAAAGATGCAATTTCGTTTTCGGCATTGTCAATGGCTACTCCTATAGCTTTGGTTTTATCTTCTGGGGAAAGTTTATCAATTTTAGCGCTAGAAGGATTTGGAAGGGTAGAACCTTTTTTGAGTGAAAATTCGTGTATTTTGTAAAACTGATCTCCTGCTTCGGGTTTACCCAATAAGAGACAACCTTTAGATTTGACGAACAAACCAACACTCTGCATATTGGGACTGAAATGACGCTTAGTGACAAACTTCACCTCTTGAACAGGCCCCCAAACAAGGACGGCTTCAGGAAAACCTTTAGCACGAACATCTCGACTTTCTTTACAGCCGTTGTTGTCTTGATCGAGAAAACCGTCACTACAAACTTTCCAATTAACTCTATACAGATCGGGAGTACTGTCAACAAATTTTTTAACTTCATCTGCTTCTGCTTTCTCCTTTGCTGCAATCAACTCAAGTTCTGTTTCGTGGGCAATCTGTTCAGGCGTTTTACTCTGGCAAGAGATGATACCACCGACGAGCAAAGCTAAAGTAATGGCGATTTTTGAAGTTTTGAAAAGCATACTATTCTCGCTTAATAGCTAACTATTTATTATCGGAAAAACTGGATAGTAAAAAAGCTAAATTTAGCTCAAATTGGAAAACTAATTTTATGTATTTATGGAATAAATGTGAGCTAAAATTCATCCTAAATAATATATGATAATTCGATTTCAAATAGCAAGCTAAAAACAGCAATTAACTATTAAAAAACTTGAATTTTTGTGATATTTTTATTTTGCTTCAGATGAAAGCGGTGATTATATAACAGGATATCAACAAAAAGCAATAGCCAGAAGTACGATATTTTTTTAGACTTCGAGCGATTCCTTTAAAGTGGGGGAATATGCCATAGTGTCTAAGTAAGAATTCAGCATTCAGCATAGGTCATACCCATCCTGACCATTTTTTGGATTGTTTTGGCAAAGTTAATTTTGATTAAAACAGAATTCAGGAGTCAGGAGTCAGAATTCAAAAAATAGGTATGAATTTTATACGAGTTGCGGGTGAAGAAAGGGGTTTAAAATTCCCACAAAACAAGAAAATTTTGTGGTCTTAAATCATTAGTGGGTCTGAATTTCCCACTGATAGCGAGTCCGCGAACGTCTTTATTCTGACTCCAGAATTCTTCTTCAAGTATGCAATGTATCTTCTTATAGTAAAAAGCTAGCTTTTGCAGTAAGAGGAGGGAGAACAAAAAAGTTAGTGGAGAAATGGTAGAAGTTTGGCGATATTGGGAATTTGAGCATCCATCAAGTTGTGTAGTAAGAGTGATAGCAACACCAACAGGGCTAGAGTTATTTGCAGTGGATGTATTGCAAATAGTAGCTCCAATTTTAATTAATGATTTCGTGAGGTCAATTGAAGTTCAGAAACGATTAGTGATGATGGAGAATAATCAAGTGAGTTTGGTATCAACACTCAGCGCTCTATCGATTCACTCATTAATATCATTAACAATAGTAGAACACAATGTAGTCAGGCAATTTATGCAATGGGTAAGAACAAATGTGATGCCAGTATTTAAAAATGATGTCAGTCTGATTGCCGTCGAGCAACCCAAATACTTATTTCAAGAAATAGATTACTCTCAAAAAGATTCTTTGATTAAGTATTTGTATTTTCAAAATAGTGAGTCTTGGTCATCAAATAGTATTGATTTATATTTAAAGTTTATTTTTAAAAAGCTTCCATTGCCAGCTAGCTGTCCTCAGACTATTGATTTAAATAGTATTGACTCCAGAACTAGATATTTTCAAGTATTGAAGACAGTACTAAGGTCAGCCAGCAGTTATGAATATGTTTATGAAGAATTGGTGATAAGGTCGGCAAATTTATTGATAGCTCAATCATTAGATTTGTTAGTTTATTACCATTTAAAGAAATTAAATGAGTCGGATTTTAATCAGGTACTAGAACAAGGGTTAATATTACAAGCTCTGAGAACAATGGTTAATAAATCAATTGACAATTTCAAGGATTTAAAACCAATGTATTTAAACCTATTAGACTACTTTTCAGCAGAGATGCTAGCACTGGACTAAACCCCGAAACTGATTAAACATGAAATCGAGGAGAAAATCAGATGACAGATATTTTAAACGATGAGGCGGAGATCCTTAACGGAGTAGAAGAATTACTCTTAGTAACAGATGAAACAACAGAAGCAGAAAGCACAGAAGATATACAGCAGATGCCAGAAGCAGTAACCGCAGGTGAAAAAACAGAAGCAGGAAATACAGTCCTGCCACAAACAAAAACCGCAGTCACCAATAAAAAACACTGGAGTCGGAGATTAGTGATAGTGACAGGAGATAAAGGAGGAGTAGGAAAAAGTACTTTCGCCAGAGGATTAGCGCAAACATATTTGGATATGAAAAAAGAATTTTTGGCTTTTGATGCGGACATATCTAATTCTCATTTAAGCAGATTTTATGGGGATAAATGTTTAGTGAGAGAATTAGATTTTTTTACAGAAGGGAATGTAGACATTTTTCTAGATGATTTGAAAGAGTTAATAGAGGATAGTCTAGACACAGAAGGAGCAGTTATTCCCGGAAAGTCTTTATTCTTATTGGAATTACCACCACAGTCCATGAGAATCTTAAAAGATGTTGTACAACAAATGAAATTTTTGTCTACAGTTGATGAGTTATATGATATGCGAGTAACAATTGTAGTTGTAATTAGTCGAGTAATGGATTCGGTAAAGCAGTTAATAACTTTATATGATTTTTGTCAAGACCAAGTAGATTATGTCGTAGTGAAGAATTTGTTCTTCGGTTCGCCAGAAAACTTTGTCAGATATAAAGAATCCTCAGACATAACAGCGATGAAGGATATATTAATAGAAAGTAATATTCCGTTTTTAGAAATAACGATGCCAGATTTAATAGAACACGCTTATGATTATTTAGATAAAAATAGCTTGACATTTAATCAAGGAATAGAGCAAAAAGAAAAGCCATCAGTCAAAGGAAGGGTAAGTACTTGGATTAGCAAATTCAAGGAACAAGTTGGATTGGCAAAAAGCATTTTAGGATTAGAAAATGTCCCCCGTTTGTAGACGTGTAGTTATGACTGTAGGTGACTCGCGTGTGGGAAAGTCTACAGTTATCAAGTTATTGATTGAACTATTCCTTAGTCAAAATCAAGCTGTTAAGATTTATAACCACGACAACCGTAATAAGTTCAAAGCTTATGAAGGTATAGTACCAATAGAAAGCTTAAATTTTTTCACTGACAACCCGGATTTGGTGTTAGACGATTTACTTAATGACTCATTAGATGTGATTTTTGTAGATATGCCGGGACAATATATCCAAGAAACCTGTAACTACATATATGAGGCTGATTTTTTTACTGTTTTGGCTGAACTCAACTGGAAACTAACATTCTTACAGCCAATTTCCCATAGAAGTGATTGCATGGAATATTTCTTGCAGCTATTAGATTTTGCAACGGACAATGCTAATTATGTCATAGTCAAAAATCAACATTTTGATACGAGGTTTAAAGAGTATAAGCAATTAATACAGCAAAAATTGCCATTGGTTGGGGGCAGAGAAATTATATTAACAGCCTTGCACAGAGATCATTATCAAGCAATGGAGGATTTAGCCAAACCTTACTCACAATGTTTTCATGAGCAATCCCTATATGTGTTGTATCGCTCATATATTTATCACTGGCTAAAAAATTTCTTTGAGACTGTAAAAAATAATCAAGTCGCAAGTATTTACTTAGGAGTATCAGCAGGTGAGAACATCAGAAATATTGCAGGGGTATTCTGAAGCCGAACAACAGAGGATTGTTGAAACAGCGCATCAAGTGGGGTTAGCAGAAGATGACCCGATGTTTCAAGTCATGGCAACACTTGGCAGATATGAAGAGACAATGATTTCACTGCAAGCACGAATGGAGGCAATGATTGAAGCTTGGGTACTAACAGTCGAAGAGAAAGTGGCGAATACTTCTAAAACAGCCCAATCAATGAACAACACTGTAGTCAGTAATGCTGTGCGTGATGTCTTAACTGAACAAATACCGAAGCTGATACAAGCATCAACATCATCTGCATCCTCGACATCATCGCCACCAAAAGAGATGCGATTATCTACAGGAAATTCTCAGATGCGTTTTTGGTCTATCTGCGCTCTGGTAGGAGGAGTGACAGCAGCCGGTGCGATGCTTGCTTCATTTACAACTTGGAACGTGATGACTAACTTGGGACAAAATCAATCAGTCATCTTGTCAAACAACGACTTGAAGATTTTACAATGGGTAAAATCTAGCGAAGGTAAGCAAACTTATAAGCTCTTTGTTGATAATCAACAAACTCTGGCTGCTTGTCAAGAAGAAAATCGCTTGAAAGGATATTGCTTGATTCAAATGCAAAAGAACAAGAAATAATGAACTACCCAATATCTCTCCAGTCTTGCGGCGAAGGTTCTAGGTAGCCAAAACTTTGAGCTTTAATAATGGCATTGACCCGATCTCTAGCTCCCAGTTTAAGAAAAAGGTTGCCAGTGTGGGATTTAACTGTACTAATACTAATGAAAAGTTGATTAGCGATTTCCTTATTGGAGTAGCCACTGGCAATTAATTTGAGAATTTCAATTTCTTGAGTTGTAGGCAACTCATTATATCTTTTGCCTTTAATTTTTGTACTCTGACGATGGTTCAATTCCAGAAATCTCTTGATAATCGCTTGGTCAAGATATTCTTCGTTTTGATAGATACTACGGATAGCGTTTTTAATCGAGTCGATCTTGGTTGTCTTTAAGAAATATGAATCAGCACCACAGGCAAAAGCTTCGTTGATCATATTTTGACTAGAATAAGCACTGAGGATAATAACTTTGGATAGGGTGTGCTTCTTAATCCTGGTTGCGATTTCCAGTCCGTTGATATCTGGTAGCCCAATATCAAGTAAGACAATATCAGGATTTGTTGACTGGACTAACTCTAATCCCTCCAATCCGCAGCTAGCCTCACCGCACAGTTCCATGTCTGATTCTTGTGCGATCGCCGTTCTAATGCCAAGTCTACATAGTTCTTGGTCTTCAATTACTACTACCCGAATTGTCATGATAGTCATATTTGCACCGAGAATATTTGTACCGGAAGTTAATCTTTAACCTCTCCTCTTTTTATACCATAAATATTTGAATGAAAGCAGCTAAATCTAGATATATATATTTTTGTTTCTTGCAAAATAAGGAAATAAAATATTTCTGGATTACCGGAGAATTTTCAAACTAAATAAGAGATATTCTTTGATGATTTAGCTATAATTAGAAATAGTAAATTTTGCTAAAAAGTATTTTATTGAGAGAAGCTAAATCATGATAAGGAGTGTTTCTATGTCCCAAAAAGAATTAAGAGATAAAATTAATATTTCTGCCTTAGTGCATGATGTATCCAATGCAGTTGTGAATGAATCAATTGTGTTAAAGCAAATGATAGATGGGGAGTACGGTAGTACCTTACAAGAGATAAAAGCAATTCTTGGGTCATTATGGCAGACTAATAACAGAGTTATTCAACTGATAGATATGTATCGAAGCGCTCGTTCAATAGATAGATTTATAGGGGTAAATCCATCTGGGATAGGTGAATTTGATATTTGCGATTTATTGAATAATGTATATCAAGAATATTTGCCGTTAGCAAAATCAAATGGCTTAAAGTTGCACTCCGAAATGTGTGAAGAATATAAATATGGAACAAAGGTAAATGGAGATGCAATACATATTTATCGGATGATATCAAATTTGGTAAAAAACGCATTACAATATACAAAAACTGGTGATGTGTTTTTGAAGCTTGTTAACCAGGGTAATGATTTAACGGTATTAATTGAAGATACTGGGATTGGTATTAAGTCAGAAGAACTGGCAAATATATTTTTACCTTTTTACCGCACTGAGGCTAGTACAAACGTGGACTCATCTGGTTCGGGACTAGGGTTATATATTGCCTTAATGGTAGCTTCTTCTCATGGACTAAGGCTATCCGTAGATTCGATAGTTGGTAAAGGCACAACATTTACAGTAATATTTTCCTACAAAAAGGATAAACCTTACGGCTTAGATGATACGATGTTCATAAAAATTGGTCAGGCTCATGCGCTACCTGGACGACACTAAGCTATGGGACAAGATAGAGTATGTAGTTGGATGTTTGATATTTGGTGGGCTGTTTATTGCTGCCGTTATCACATTCAGCACTGATATATTTGAAGCCACATTTTACATATTTCTTGCAACAATAATTGCTCCTTTTGTGAAAATAAATCCAATATTAAGACGGTATCTCTTAATCAGTGGATTTATATTTGGATTAGTGATGGGGTATTTTAGTTGAATGCGCCTAATCTCCTAGATCGGGATTATCATCTTTTTCAAAAGAAAATTCCTGATTTTTATCAGTTTGAATAGGAGGTTGAGCTTGTTGTTTTGCAATTCTCTGCTGATTAAAAGCAACGATTTTTTGTGCTTCTTCAGTTGAGAGATTATTTGAGGTAATTGTAAACTCGTTAGTGTGGTCTTTATATGCAGCAAAAGCTTTTTGATTGGATTGAGTTTTGCGGTTAATATTGATAAACTGTATACCTTCTTTAATAAGTAATTGAAGTCTATAAAGAACGCCTTCATAAACGCGGCCTTCATTTTTAGTATCTTGACCTTTAGCAATGATAGTTTGAACAACGGCAGGAATCAGGGACTTTTTGCTAAAGTCATCGCCTTGATGTTGTTTATTAACCTCTTGATTTGCTGGTGTGGAAGGAGTAAAATTAGTGTTTGCTTCCCCTTGAGCCATCATTTGTTGGAGGAATATATGCTTTCTTTGGGTAATTAGATTTTCAACTCTAGAGAAATTATTAGGCTGCTCAGTCACAATTTTTTCGGGTTGAGTGGCACCGAATCTTTGAGAATATTCAGCCAGATATTGATTTTTAAGTTGTAGTCTATAATCTTCAACATTTTGAGTACTTTTGGTCAAAATATTTCTTAATTTATCTTCAAGATTTTGACGCGATTGTGAATCCAACTCAATGGGGGATTGTACTGTACTCTGTGGCGCTTTCTCTATCATTAGAGCCAGCCGATAAGCCATCATATTATTCGAGATCCCACTGTTGCGATTAATAGAAGCGATGGTTTCTCTAACATCTGTGGATTGCATAACTAAACTTCCAAGTTGTTTAACTGAGGTTCTGGATTGCGAGGTTTTTCCTGAGTTGGCTTCTGTGTTTCGGCATTCTGGGAAATCTTCGGACTATAAAAATTATTAATAGATTGTTCACGTAACAATTTTAAATCCTCTGTGATTTCGCTAAGTGGTGGCAAAATAATATCAGTTTTCCCATTAATAATAATCTCTTCTTTAGTTTGAATTAAAAATTTAAAATAAAGTTGTGACTGCTCACCTAAAGTTAGTTTAGCATTGGGGTCTTTTTGAAATCGCTCACGAAAACTTTCATTACCTTGGTTTGCTCCAGATGTCCATCTGACAGAACTCTCCAGTAAGCTCCAAACTTCAGCTAATGCAGGATGAAGTGGCAAAGGGATATCACGAGTAGCATGAGCATTAGCAGCAGAATTAATTGTTGGGATTTGAAGTTTAGTTGCCAGAAGCCTGAGTTTGTCAATTTCTAATGAGTTAATAGCCATAGAATGAACTTGATGACTCATTTGTTCATCAGTACGGCTCAATTCTAGGTGTACAGCAACTCTTGTAGTTCCGTTATGTTCAGCTTTTAAAAGCTTGATATCACCACTATTTTCATCATTAGGAGTATAAGTAATGCGATAATTACCTAATTCTAAATCGTGAGACTTAAAGGCTTCTAGGGTACTTGTAAGTATTCTTAAGACTTCTAAAAATTTAAAACTTTCAAGTATTTTATGAGTGCCATCAGGAGAAAGAGAGCTTAGACTGTTAGCAATTTTCCTGGAGTCTTCATCGAGGGAGGGTAGCTCTTTACCTTGCTTTAAGGTATCTGCAACCGTTAAAAATTCCTGGCGTTCTATAGGTAAAAAATTATCTAAAGGTCTTTGAGTAATATTAATATGATATTGTGAGGCTTCAAACTCCATAATTGGATTATCTAAGTTTGTCGCTTGACGACGATGAATACTATAAGTAGATCGATTCTTTTTAATAAGAAAAGCATCTGCACGATAAACTGTAGAGCCATCATCTTGTTGAACGCCATAATTCTTGACAAGCTCTCTGGCAGCAAAAGCAATGTCTTGATTTTGTTTAGCTTCTAAAAACCTTCGAGGGATTGTTTGTTTATAAACTGTTACCTGTTTGATATTGACCCAACTGTTACCAGTAGGTATGCTGTTAGATTCCAACAAATCCTTGTTGACACTAGAGGGTTTTTCAACAAAAGTTTTGTTATCCTCTATGGTGTCAGAAATAATTTCGGATTGACGACGACGGCGTTTCAATAGGTCTAATTCATCTAATTCATCTAATTCGTCTAATTCATCGACTGATATTGATTCCGTGTTTTGTGAGTTATGAGTGTTGCTCTGTTCTGAAGGCGGACTAACTTGAGATTGAGGGGCTTCGGGAATAATTACTCGAGCATTTGTTTGGGAATTAGTTTGTGGAAAAGGCGCAATTTTTTCTTTTATTTGTTGGGTTAATAATGCCTGTTCTATTCGTATGGATTTGATAATAGCAGCATACAGAGGGCGAGTATGGGATAAAGGAGATAGAGGACGCAGGGGAGTCAGAGAGGCTTCGGGGCATCTGGATTCATCACTTGTTGTA
>JAHHHS010000142.1 GCA_019359215.1 Nostoc indistinguendum CM1-VF10
ATCATTAATCCTCTCGGAATTAATTTTTACCTGCTCGCTGACCACTATACGTATGACCCTCTCCAACACCATATCTTACAGACTACCGAAAAATGGTGCACCAGAGCGCGATCGCCCTATTCCTTTCCCCTTAAGGCATTAATTCTTCTTACACAGACAAAATGAGCGAACGTACAGTGATAAAGCTCGATTTATGAATATAACTGTACAAAGGCGCTATGGCGCTCCTAACTCCTTATTTGCATTATGATATACAAACCCCGTCAACAAAACCTATTGAGATGGATTGCATTGTTCCTAGTTGGGACATTTCTGCAATTGTTGTTTTACGTCCCGACACCAGTCTTATCCCAAAATTCCAATAGCTGTAGCAATATTACAGCCCCACTCACACCTGAAGAACAAACTTATGCTCGTTCTGCTTGGCAGTATTTTGTCAAAAATTATCAGCCAGCAACGGGGTTTATCAATTCTACTGGGGGTTATCCTTCGGGTACACTCTGGGATATGGGTAATTATCTAATGGCGTTGAATGCTGCACGCTCGTTGAATCTCACTGACCAAGCAGACTTTGATGCTCGTCTCAACAAATTTTTAACGGCTCTCAGCAGCTTAAAGTTATTTGAAGATACCTTGCCCAATAAAGTCTATAACGCCGCTACTGGACAAATGGTTGATTATGGCAACAATCCCCTTGAGCGGGGTATTGGCTGGTCTGCTTTGGATGTCGGGCGAATCCTGGCGGCGTTTGATGTCATCCGTATTTGTCATCCGCAATATAATGACTGGCTCAAAGGAATTGTCGCAAAGTGGCAAGTGGCGCGATCGCTCAAAGATGGTCAACTTTATGGCGCTACTGTTCTTCCAGACAACACAACGTTACTGGTGCAAGAAGGACGACTCGGCTACGAAGAATATGGCGCTAGAGGCTATGAACTTTGGGGTTTTTCTGCACCAAAAGCTATTGCTTTTGAGCCATTTAAGCTAGTCGAAATTAATGGCGTACAAATTCCCGTTGACACGCGTGACTTTCAAAACACTAACGCTAATAATTACGTTGTTAGTGAATCTTATATCCTTGATGGGATTGAATTTGGTTTGCAGGGTGAGTTAGCTGATTTTGCTGCCAGAGTTTTAGAGGTGCAAAAACGGCGCTATGATACCACGGGTCAGTTAACTGCGGTCACAGAAGATAATATTGACCAAGCACCTTATTTTCTCTACAACACCGTTTATGCAAACGGTGTAAACTGGGCAACAATCACGGATGCCAATCAACCTTATCCACAGTTTCGCAGCATCAGCACAAAAGCTGCTTTTGGTTGGCGCTATCTCTTTCCAGAGAATGCCTATGCCCAAAAACTTTTTGATGCTGTCAAGGATCTCCGCAGTCCTGATGATAGCGGTTACTATGCTGGTATCTATGAAGAATCAAAACAACCCAATAAGGCTTTGACAGGTAATACTAATGGGCTGATTTTGGAGATTTTATACTACAAAGCTAAGGGAAATCGCCCTTTAATTAATTCTGGTTCTGTGAGTGTGTCTACTGGCAAGCCCAGTGTGGAAGGCTCTCCTGCAACCCACTCAAATCAAGCAAATTCTACTGTTACGACTCCGACTGCTCAACCGAATTCTCCTGTTACAACTCCTACCGCAACCCCTGCGGATACTTCTGAACCTACAGAAGTGGCCGTTGCACCCATTCCACCAGTGGATAGCCCCAAGCCATCGTCTAACCTTAAACTAGATCGATCGCTCTCAGTAATTGAACGGCGCTATGCAGAGGCAGCTTGGCGATACTTCCAAGCGAATTATCACTCCAAGAGTGGGCTGATAGACGATCGCAGTGATTTCAAAGGCGCAACTTTCTGGGGATTGGGAGATTATCTTGCAGCACTTCATGCAGCGCGATCGCTCGATATAATTACCCCCAAAGAATTTGACAAACGCACCCGACATCTTTTAGCAGCCTTGACAAAGTTACCATTGTTTGCAGGAGAATTGCCGGGTCGGGGTTATGATACGCGATCGCTACAATCAGTAGATTACGGTGGAAATCCGATTCCACAAGGAAATGGCTGGTCGGCTTTAGATTTAGGCAGGATGCTAGCAGCGCTTTACAACTTAAAAACTTGTCATCCAGAATACACGGCTGTCGTAGATAAAATTGTGTTGGATTGGTCATACTTGCGTGTAGTGCGGGAAGGTATTCTCTCCAGCGCTACCGTTACCAAAGAGCAAGAGGGGCGATCGCTTACCCGCGTTAACCCTGAAACCCGTTTGGGTTATGAAGAATATGCCGCTCGTGCTTTCCAACTATGGGGATTTAATGTTGATGGTTCTGCTGTTGGCGGTGAATATCAAACTGCCTCAGTGGAGGGGGTGAAAGTCCCAATCCAACGCCGTCGCACGGATACTAACTCCAAAGTTAATCAATACACAGTTAGCAATCCCTTCTTACTCTATGCACTGGAGTTTGGCCTAGACCCCCAAATGCGATCGCTCTTTGAACCAATTTTTCAGGCGCAAGCTGAACGTTACCGTCGCACTGAAACTCTTACAGCCTCAGCCACCACCCTAATTGATCGTAAGCCTTACACTGTACACAGCACAATTACTGGAAAAGGTGAGTCTTGGGTGGCTTTAGGAGATGACGGTCAACCTGTACCAAAGGGGCGATTGGTAAGTACAGGAGTAGCTTTTGCCTATCATGCCCTGCTTCCAGAAAACAAGTACACTCAAGAGTTACTGCAAGGAACGACTGACTTATACAATCCATTAGCCGGATTTTATGAGGGTTTCTATGAAGCCACAGGTAAAACGGCAGTTGGTTTCACCAGCAGCACCAACAGTATGATTTTGCAATCCTTGTTGTACAAGGTGATGAATCGACAACCCTTAATTCGTCCAACCGATAGCATGAAATCTCCTTGGTGGCAAGAAGTTACAAAGGAAAATTCTGGGCGAGGTCTACCCAACAGTGCCACACAACGAACCAGGTTAATTTCTGATAGTTCTGGAAGTTACTGGGTTTCAGGTAGTAAAAATACTCCACTAGTAACTGGTACAAAAGCCACAGAATAAGTTGGAATGCAAAAGACTTGTCCGAAAACTCTACTCCCAATACGGTTTGGTTAATATGTTGCCTCGCGAAGATCCCCCCAACCCTCCTTAAAAAGTGGGGCTTTTTCTGATCTTTACCCCCTTAAAAAGGGGGTCGCCACAGGCGGAAGGATCTTTCCGAACCGTATTGACTCCACTCCTTTTAGGGGTAGGATTTCGCGGGTGTGGGGAATGAGGACAGGAATACCATGTCTTATGCCCCATCTCCCAGTCGGCGGTTCATCCTCCTTGAAGAAGTAGCCTTTCTCACCGACTTTTTGTAATTCCAAAGCTGTGTTTGTTATTAATCAGTTGTATTTGGGAATACTTGTACATGATACAGTTCCAAGCTTGCACTAGGAACAGACATCTCGATTGAAAATCCCTGGTTATTCCTTCAAATCTATGAACAAGGTACGACTGGCGCTGATGATGCTAATTTTACTAGGAAGCATCTTTGCGAGTAAAAATTTAATGACGATCGCTGATGCTTCAAAGCAAGTCGAAAACCGGAAATTAAACCCAATTCGCAACCAAACAGCTTCCAATCCTCCTGTACTCCTGGGGCTATACACTCCAGATTACATGGGAAATCAAAGTACAATTGACAACCAATTGTATCAAGTCGATCAATGGGTTGGTAAGCGCCATTCTATTGCTGGATTGTTCTTTGATATTGAAGACTCGAATCCTGCCTACAACATCCCAGTTTCCCTAGAACAACTGAAGCAAAACGGATACACAGCCTTTATTAATCTCAAATCCACTCGTTCAGCAGCGCAGATTGCTAGGGGAGACATAGATAGTTCTCTGCAAAAAGTGGCAAAAGCATACTCTGACTGGGCAAAACAAGGCGATAACCGTATTGCGTTTATCGCTCCTTTGCAAGAGATGAACATTCCCGGAGAAACATACAGCAAATATCTACAAAACTTCAAGTTAGCTTACCAACGTATCCAAAAGATATTTAAAGAGGCTGGTGTATCTTCACAGGCAATTCGTTGGGTATTTGCGCCTAACGGTTGGAGTGAAGACAATGAACATCGCTTTGAAAACTACTATCCTGGGGACAAGTCGGTAGATGTCGTTGCCTTTAGCGCCTACAACTGGGGATATTGTAGTAATTCTTCTTGGGAACACTGGAGTAGCCCAAAAGAAGTTTTTGAATCATATATCAAACGGATGAAGGTTATGGCTGGCAGTAAGCCGATTTTCATTGCTCAAACAGCTAGCACGAGTAATACACAAAATAGTCTGCCCAACACTGCCAAAGACCAATGGTTACAAGAAGCGGATAAAGTTGCCGCCAAGCGGGCCTGGAAGTATTTTGAGCGCAACTGGAATCCTCAAACAGGTTTAGTAAATTCGGTAGATAACCTACCGTGGACAACTTGGTGGGATCAGGGTAGCGCCTTACTAGGAATTCATGCGGCTTACCAGTTAGGGTTATTGCCACAAGATGTTTTCCAAAAGCGGATGAACACATTGCTACAGACGTTAGAAAAACTGCCGCTACCTGCAACTGGTTTGCCCAACAAAGCTTATAGCACCCATACTGCCGAAATGCGCCGACTCAATGACACCCCCGATCCCAAGGGTACAAGTGGTTGGTCAGCTTTGGATATGGCGCGATTTTTATTAGCATTGCATATTATCCGATCGCATTATCCAGAATATAGCGATTCGCCTAAGGGCGACAGCTTCGCTTCACGTATCAATCGCATTGTTGATCGTTGGCATACATCGAAACTTGTCAAAGATGGTTGGTTAAATGGTGCCATTCCCAGAGCAGGCAAACTTCTCGAAGTGCAAGAAGGGCGATTAGGCTACGAGCAATACGCTGCTCACAGTCTAAAGCTGTGGAATATTCAAGCTTCAAATGCTCTTTCCAATCCACCAATAAAAACCGTTGAAATAGATGGAATTAAACTGCAAATCGACCAGCGTAATTTCAAAAACTCTGGAGCTACTAACTATCTGACGAATGACCCTTATTTACTCTGGGGTTTAGAAATGGGTTGGAATGATGCTGTTAAACCTCAAATGCAAAACCTTTTCAAACTGCAACAGCAACGGTTTAAACGCACTGGAATTTTAACTGCTGTAAATGAAGACTCCTTAGATCGTTCCCCTTACTTTCTCTATTACAGCGTCTACTTCAATGGCCAATCTTGGCAAGCTGTGAACATCACGGGAAAAGCCTACCCTCAATTACGGTTTGTCAGTACGAAAGCGGCATTTTCTTGGTTTGCGCTCATGCCAGATGACGCTTATACAAAAAAACTGCGAGACTTCGCTCAAAATTTATCCGATAAAAATCGCGGCTATTTTTCTGGACGATATGAAAATTCCAAACTAGGTGTTAATGCTTCAGTTAACGTGAATACGAATGCGAGCATTTTAGAAAGTCTACTTTACCAAGCTAGAGGCAGACATCCACTAGCGCTTGATCTTTCAGAAATTAAAAATTAAAGCAATTAAATTTTTAATGTTTAATCCTCAATTTCTAATTGTTTTAATTACTGGTACTAACATGACTTCAGTTTCTATTAGTTATAATTCCCCAAACTTTTCCGGTAACAGCCGCTCATCACTCAAAAAAAGAACGCTGTTGTTTCGCTACCTGGCAGAAATAAATTTAATTTTTGGGATCTGGTATTTGCAATGGCGCGTTACACATTCTATCAATTTTGATGCGCTCTGGATCTCGATTCCTTTGCTGATAGCAGAAATTTATAGCTATTTCGGCGGCGTAATGTTTGTGATGGGATTGTGGCGTCCTTTGGTGCGACAGGTTAAGTCTCTCGACCAGATGATCCCACCTATACCCAGATCGGACTGGCCAACAGTGGATGTGTTTGTCACCTGCTACAACGAGCCGCCGGAAATTGTAGAAGAAACTGCCAAAGCTACTCTAGCAATAGATTATCCGCCAACAAAGTTACGAGTTTATGTACTGGATGATGGTAACTCGGCTGATATGCGAGCTATGACAGAAAGATTGTGTATCGAGGATTTGCAATCACCACAACTACAGCGAGAAGCAAATCGAATTGATGCAGAACACTCTAGCTTGTTGGAGCGCCTAAAGCAACTGGAAAATCTGGCACCTAATACTCAAGCTGCTGAACAATGGTTGCAATCATCAGAATCAGAGGTGAAGCAGTTTGCTAGCGAATTTGTCCAAAGTCTGCGACAGTTTATTCTTTGGCTACCTCCACAGCATCAAAGTATTAACGAACGCTTAACTAGCGAACGAAAAGCTTTAGAAGCAGCTATTCGCAAAAAAGAACTAGAACTGCTCGAACTCTCCCGGTTTCGCTACATTGCTCGTCCCAAGACCCCTGGTGTAGCGCATCATGCTAAAGCAGGCAACATCAATTATGCAATTTTTTCTGGAGAAACGGCAGGAAATTTTATTGTTACTCTGGATGCCGACCACATCCCCAAGCCAAATTTTCTCAAGCGAGTTGTGCCTTATTTCTACACCTATAATCTTTCAACAGGAAAATACGACCAGAATCAAATTGCTTTTGTACAGACTCGCCAGGATTTTTACAATATTCCTCCAGGCGATCCTTTTGGACATAAAGCAAATTTATTTTATGGGCCACTTCAGCAAGGTAAAGATGGTATGAATGCTACGTTTTATACAGGCACAAATGCGATATTGAGGCGTGAGGCATTAGTTAGCGTAGGACTACAAAATTTTGCTGATGAATTTGCCAAAGATGAAAAACGTTTAGATGAATTTGATTTAGTTGGTGGGGTATCGAGTAATAGCATTACCGAAGATATGAATACAGCCATGCGTCTGCATAGTGCCGGCTGGAAATCAATTTATCACAATGAACTTTTGGCAGAAGGTTTAGCGCCAGATAACTTGAGTTCTACTCTTAAACAACGGCTACGCTGGGCACAAGGAACGATTCAAGTGCTAGTTAGGGAAAACCCACTGACAAAATCAGGTCTAAGCTTTTGGCAAAGGTTGCAATATTTTCAGACGATGTATAGTTATTTCTCTGGTTTTGCAACTCTGGTTTTTATTTCTTGTCCAATTATCTATTTTTTTATGGATATTGTTCCAGTTAAAACCTACGGTTCTGATTTTGCCATACACTTTTTGCCAGCTTTTATTATCAACCGCCTCACTTTTCTAGCAGCTACTTGGGGGATTCCAGCTAGAGAAATTTGGCGTTCTGAACAATATGCGATCGCTTTATTCCCCTTATTAATACAAGCTGTATATAGTGTATTTACAGGACAAAAAATAATTTTCCAAGTAACACCTAAACAACGCCAGTCTGGTATTTATATTTGGTTTGTTTGGCCACAGTTAGCTGTCTTCATCCTTACTATATTGGGGATATTATGGAGTCTTTACCGCTTTGCAATTGGTCATCTAAATAATCCTTTAGTTCACCTATTAAATGGTGCATGGGCTATTTATAACTTGTTACTTTTGTGGGCTATCATCCGCGCATCTGTTTGGCAACCTCCGAAAGAGGTCTAAGATGATGTTTGAAAAGTCCTATTGTCGGGATCAAAAGTTTAATCTGTGGATGCTAGTTTTTTTTACTACAATAGCTAATAATCGCCAAGCAATAAAAAAAAGCTAATTACATATAAACTGCAAAATTATTATTATCTTTCTTGCAGTTTAGCTTAGGTCAATGCCAAAATATAAATACATAGTTTCAAATCAAATAATCAGGTGAAAATCATGAATATGAGCGTGGTAGTACTAGAAATATCTGGAATTTTAGACGGAATTAGAGGTAATGAACTACGTCGTGAAGTTAGCGGTACTCTGGCAAATGGAGCCGATATTTTATTGATTGACATGAAAGAAGTAAACTTTATTGATAGCTCAGGTTTGGGTGCTTTAGTATCAGCAATGCAAATAGCACGAAATGCTAATGCTAAACTTTTTGTCTGTTCTATTAGCGATCAAGTCAGGATGTTGTTTGAATTAACTAAAATGGATAGAATTTTTCGAACTTTTGCTGACCAAGATGAATTCAATCGCCAAATATTGGCAACACAATAGGCAGCTAGGTCAGACAAACTCTGAATATGCACATTTGACCATATTAACCGAAGTTAACTTTTACCAGAGATAAGTCATCATCAAGATTATCTTGAGTATTTAAGGTGAGAATGCTTGCTAATAGTTGATTTAGGTTACAGCTATCTTTCAGGCTATATTTAGTTAGTAAGTCAATGAAAGCATCAATACCCCAAATTTTACCATCTGACTGATTAATTTCATAAGCACCATCACTAAAGATGTATAAAGTACTATTTTCTTCGATCTCCAAAACAGCATCCTCAAATTGAATATTAGGTAAAAAGCCAATTGGTAAATCTAACGAACTTAGCTGTTTAACTTGGATGCTGGCTGTAGAGGTATTAGATAACAACAAAGCTGGTGGATGTCCAGCGTTGGCATAAATGAGTTGACGTTTGGGGCGGTGATAAACTCCATACCAGATTGTGAAGTATTTATCACCGTGCTGCGTCATTTGAAAGGCGTGATTGAGGGCTTTTAGGACTTCGCTGGGTTGGCAAAAGTTAGTGTTCGGTAGAGATTGCGATCGCAAAACATTCAGCACAGATACAGATAAGAGGGCTGAACCCACCCCGTGGCCTGATACATCCAACAAATAAATTGCTAAATTATCCTCGTCGATCCAATGATGGTCGAAGCAATCACCTCCTAGCTGTGCTGAGGGAATAAACAGATTTTCTGTAGTTACTGCTCCTACAAGTGGTAAGGGTAGAAGCGATCGCACATAATCAGCAGCCTCTGACAATTCTGCTTCCAAAATTTGCTTTTGGGTTTGTAAATCTTGATTTAGTGTCTCCAAAGCTTTTTTTTGACTTTGTAAGTCCTGATTTACCTGGTGTAATCTTAGCCCTGCTCTTACCCGTGCTTTCAATTCATTCATCTCTATTGGTTTAGAGATAAACTCATCTGCTCCAGCGTCAAGTCCCTTAACTCTATCTTCCTCCTCTCCTCGAGCTGCTCCCCTAGTCGTCAATAGAATAAAAAAAGTAGTTGCCAACTCTGGATCTTTTCTAATTTGACGACACACTTCTAACCTAGGCTGTTGACTTTGGCTATTTTTTGAGGAATTACCGAAAAATTATTTGTGCTGGTTTTTGCTTGTGTGAAAGCGCCCGCAACAGCCATCTTTACGCCAAAATAAAAAACACAATTTCTGCATGAAGTCTTGTGGGCTAAAGGGTACAGAGTCAACAGCCTACTTCTAACCCATCTAACTGGGACATCATCCAGTCACAGATAATCAAAGCAGGATGTAATAATTGTGCTTGTGTAATACCTTCTGCGCCATTGCTGGCTACAGTGATATCATAACCTTGGTTTTGGAGTGTTCTTTTCAGTACTGCCCGCACTATAGGGTCATCATCAATAACCAGAATTTTAAACATAAATTAAATTTTGCTAACTAGAATGAGAATTAAGTAATTGCTGTAATTCAACTTATATGCAATTTAGTTGAGAATGTATAGTGAAATTACTCAAATTAAGTAAATTCATTAGCGAATCTGATCATCTCAAAATATTTTATTGGTTAAGAAGTGAAAAATAAAATTTATCTAAGAGTAAACACAGACCTGAAAGCGTCGCCTCAAGTGTTGTCTTGGTTCGAGCAGATGAATCAACCACCTATTCCCGATAAAAAAATTTGGTGGCAATGTCAAACTCTGATGATGGAAGGCTTTACTAACATTGTTGAACATGCCCATAGAAAATTACCAATTGAAACTCCTATTGAGATAGAAGCTGTGCGGTTAGATAAATACATAGAAATTCGGATTTGGTCTCAAGGTGAACCCTTTGACTTAGAGCAAAAATTGCAACAAACATCTGAATTTGAGGACAATGATCAAGGGCGCGGTCGAGGTTTAAAAATCATGTCTGCCATTGCCGATAAGTTAAGTTATGAGCCGACAGTAGATAATCGTTACTGTTTGTTTATTAGTAAATATTATTAATATTACAGCAGCAGTTATGAGTTAAAAGTCCTGATTAAAAATTCTTGAATGTGTTTAACAAACTCTTCTAAGTCTGAGATTAAGTTAGTCGTACCTCGATGCTCTTGATTGCGAGCTAGTTCTTCTAGTTTTTCTACGGCTAGATGCATCTTTGTCGCTCCAACATTAGCACTAGCGCCTTTAATTTGATGGACTTCTTGCGCTAATTTTCCAAAATCATTAGTAGTGATCGCTATTTTAATTAGCTCTATCCGAGGCTGAATATCTTCAATAAATATTTGCAGTAGTTCCAATTCAAATTCTGGATTATTCTCTGAGAGTTGATGCAAACGTTCCCATTCAATTGGCAGGTCAACTGAATCTACAACTGTTGTAGAAGCTTTCTGCTCCAAGACAACTGTTTCTTTTTCCATAAATATCACGTTTCCCCAACGCTCCAGCGCCGCAGCCAATTTCTCTTTAATTACAGGCTTGCTTAGATAGTCATCCATTCCGGCATCTAGACACATTTGTTGATCTTCTTTCATGGCATTAGCTGTCATCGCAATTACTACAGGACGACGACCACTGACAAAGCTACTTTCTTGCCAACGATGAATTTCTTTTGTGGTTTCGAAACCGTCGAGAACTGGCATTTGGCAATCCATCAGAATTAAATCGTAGGATATTTGTTCTAATAACTGTAAAACTTCTTTCCCATTACCAGCGACATCAGCGCTATAACCCAGGCTTTGGAGTTGCTTCAAGGCAACTTTTTGATTCACCAGATTATCTTCAGCTAAGAGAATTTTAAGTTTAGGAGAGTCAGGGAGAGGAGGATGATAGTTCTTGTTGTTTTCGTACTTTTTGGCTTTTAACTCCTGACTCCTGTTAGCAAAGTGAGGCATAGCCCATTCTGACTCCTCTTGCTCCATCTGCGTTCCTAAAACAGTCATGATGGTATCGAGGAGTCGAGATGGCTTAACAGGTTTGACCAAATAAGCTGCAAATCCTATTTTTAGCGCCCGTTGGATTTCATCACGTTGATTAGTAGAGGTAAGCATAATCAAAGGTAGCTGTGCGATCGCTGAATCTGCCTTAATTTGTTCTCCCAAAGCCATGCCATCTATTTCTGGCATTTGCATATCAATCACAGCAACGTCATAGAGATTATTTTGCTGGGCAGCCTCCTGAATAGCTTGGAGGGCAGTAGCAGCCGAAGCAGCCTGATCTACCAGCATTCCCCAACGAGTAGCTTGATGGTAGATGATTTTGCGATTAGTAGCATTATCATCCACTACTAACAAGCGCCAATTAGCTAGTAGTCCGCCTTCGCTTTCCAAGAAAATAGGGTGAAGTTGCTTGGCAAAAGTTACTTCAAACCAAAACTTAGATCCTTTGCCTAAGCGACTTTCTACACCAATTTCCCCTCCCATCAAGCTCACCAGTTGTTTGCAGATGGCTAATCCCAAACCTGTGCCGCCATATTTGCGGGTGGTGGAAGCATCTACTTGGGTAAATGGCGTAAAGAGTTTGCATTGGTCTTCAGAGGTAATGCCAAGACCTGTATCTGTGATGGCAAAATGGATGGTGGCTGTAGTAGAATTTTCTGATCGCAATTCTGCTTGTAATACTACCTCTCCATTACTGGTGAACTTGATCGCATTGCTGATTAAATTCATGAGAATTTGCCGCAGGCGGCCAGCATCGCCTTGCAGATGGGTAGGGACATTGGGATAGATTAACGCGGCAATTTCTAATCCTTTATTATGGGCTGGGGGAGCCAACAATTCCAATATTTCTTCCACACAGGTAGATAAGTCAAAATCTAGAGTTTCTAGTGCCATTTCCCCAGCTTCAAGTTTGGATAGATCCAAAATTTCGTTGATTAAGCTTAAAAGAGCGTCTCCACTAATACGAATTGTTTCAATGAAATCCTGTTGCTCCGGGTTTAGAGGAGTTTGTAACATTAATCCTGTCATGCCCAACACAGCATTCATCGGAGTTCGGATTTCATGGCTCATGTTCGCCAAAAAAGCACTTTTGGTTTTAGAAGCTAATTCAGCTTGATGACGGGCTACTTCAAGTTCTCGTCGCTGTTGAGTTTCTGCGTTTAACATTTGGGCTTGGGCTAAGGCAATACCTACTTGATCAGCTATTTGCCGCAAAAGATGAGTTTCAAAGCTAGACCATTGGCGAGAACTGCCGCACTGATGGACAATCAGCAAACCGCAGAGTTCTTCTTTGACAAAAATGGGTATGACCAAATTGGACTTGACTCCAAATTGTTGCAGTAATTCGATGTGGCTTTTTTGGAGTTCAACCATATCTAAGTCAGCAAACTCCAGATTCCGTTTTTGACGATACTGCTGTAGATAGTACTGCTGTGTATATTCTGCTTGAAAGTAAGTATCGACTAGCTTTTTCTCTTTGATTGCCAGCCAGCCAGAAACTACTGCCTCAACGATGGTGGCTCCAGAAGCGTCTGCCAAAGGTTGATAAATCAAAACTCGGTCGCTATGAAGAATTTTTTGTACCTCCGTAACAGTGATTTGGAGAATTTCTTTGATTTGCAAAGACTGACGAATCTTGAGGGTGATTTCCGTAAATAGTTGCGATCGCAAGTTTTGGCGTTGGAGTTCTTCTTCTGCCTGCTTGCGCTCAATAAACTGCCCTACTTGCTCACCAATAGAATTCATTACTGTTGCTAAATCTAGGTCAGCTTGCTGAATCTCATGGCTAAAGCAGGTCATGACACCAAGAATTTTTTTACCTGCACGGATTGGAAAGCCGAAAGCTCCATGCAGTTCTGCTTGGGCAGCGATTTGAGAGCGCATAAAATGCTGTTCTTTCACAACATCAGCGATCCACACAGGTTCGGCACTAGCCCAGATACGACCAGGCAGCCCAATTCCTGGTGCAAACGTAGTCTGCCGACTCAAGATGTCAAATTCTTGCATTTTGTAGGATGTTTTATACCATGAATTTAGCAAACACAGTAGATTTGCTTGCTGATCTACTATCCAAAATTCACTAAAATTCCATCCCAAACTTTCGCAGATTCCTTGCAGGATTTGGGGCATGGCATCATTGATTGTAGTTGACTCTGCTAAGACGCGGGTTGTAGAATACTGTGCTTTCAAATGTTGTTCAGTTTGTTTACGTAAACGAAGTTCCTCGTAGACATCACTGATATCGATACCTGTGCCAACAATGTATTCAACGTCGCCCTTATAGTCTTGCAAGGTAGTGTTAGTCCAAGCAATCAGCCGCCGACTGCCATCCTTGCTTACCCAATAGTTTTCGTATTCTTGGGGTGCTTCACCAGAGCGCAACTGCTCAAAAATTGCTTTAACTTGCTCTACCTGTTCAGGAAGTAGAAATAGGTTCCAGAAATGCCTTCCTCTTACCTCATCAAATGAGTAACCAGTTATTTGTTCACAAGCATGATTGAAGCGAAGGATTTGCCCTTGTGTGTCAAGAACTATCACCAAAGCGCTGGCTGTATCAAGGACTGCTGAGATAAAGTTGCGTTCTGTGTTTAGTGTTTCCTCTGCTAATTTACGCTCTGTTACCTCACGAGAAATGAAGTAGTAGACTATAGCCAGAGTCAGAAAACTTAGAAAAATACCAAAGGCAAGTGTCAAAACTGTGTTTTTAGCACTGGCTTTTGCAGCTTGTGACTGCTGTTGAAGCAACCTTTTATCCTCATTCTCTATCTCATGGATGACCTTGCGGATATCATCCATGAGATGTTTTCCCTGATTTGTCTGGATTACCTGCAATGCCGCCTCGAATCCCTGATTTTGACGCAGGTATATAGTCTGCTTGAGTATGGCAAGTTTTGCAGCTATCAGAGATTCCAGGGTTGTAAACTGCTTTTTTTGGCTAGGTTGATCTGCGATTAAATTCTTCAGTTCTGCAATTTTTGGATCGATATTTGTAACTACTGCTTGATAAGGTTCCAGATAAGTTTCTTGTCCAGTGAGGATGTAACCGCGTTGTCCAGTCTCAGCATCCTTCATCTCGGAGAGTAATTCTTCCAGTTTACTGATTTTCTCTTGGGTTTCTTGTACCTGATTACTAGTATCAATCAATATACGTGTATTTTGATAAGAAATCACGCCAATCAAAACTAAAATTGCCGATGCTAACCCAAACCCTCCGGCTATTCTTTTAAAAAATTGTTTGTGTCCCTTCTGTGCATATTTGCGTGTATGACTCGCCAAGACTAAACTTGCTAAATTGCGCCGCATTTCTAGTTGCTTGATTACCTGACGACCTAGAATTCGTAATGCTTCAACTTGTTCTGGAGAGAGGTTTCTTGGTACACGGTCAATTACACAAAGGGTTCCTAATGCATATCCTTCAGGGTTAGTCAGTGGTATGCCGGCATAAAACTGAATATTGGGGTCAGAGGTGACTAACGGGTTTGCAGCAAATCTTCCGTCCTTTTTTGCATCAGGTACAATAAAAACCTCCGATTGCATAATGGCATGGGCACAGAATGCCACGTTCCGGGGTGTTTCTAGGGCATCCAAACCAACTTTTGACTTGAACCACTCGCGATCGCTGTCAACTAAACTGATTAAGGCAATGGGAGTTCCACAAATATATGAGGCTAAACGGGTCAGGTCGTCAAAGGCGTCTTCTGGGCTAGTATCGAGGATTCTATACTCCAAAAGAGATTCTATCCGGTGTGCTTCGTTATCAGGTAATGGTGACTTCATTTTTAATTTTGGTGCTGTCAAACTTGAGAGTTGTTTCCAATACAGGATGTTTGCAGTGTTTCGGTTTATGTCAACTCCCCCTACGTTGCTTGATGTCATACAAGTGATCGCTCTTTTTAAATCCCAGCTTAAGGGCTATATTTTCAAGTTCTGGGTCTTCAGTTACAAATGTCTAAAAATCATTCCCCCAAGATTCGCTTTCGTGTTTTGGTAGGCATCTAAAGCAATTCCTGCTTTATTCGGGATATGCTCTAGCAATTCGTTGATAACTTCGGAACCTATTAAGCAATGATATTTAAACAATCCCTCGACGCCATTAAGATAATAGGTCTTGCCATCAAGGAATTGCATTACTTCATTCGGTTCATTGCTGGCTGTACGCCAGCCCAACCGAATTGCTACGCTGATGCGGGGATTTGAGGGGCTAGAAAGCGGGTATCTCCTGTTCTTCTTTTATTATATTGATTGGCAAGTAATTATTTTTGAATTAAATTGCCTTTAAATATTCCCAATTCAGGGTATTCCTCCATTTTGAAAACTGGACTGTATTAGTATAAAACACAACTAATCCTCAAAATAAAACCGTGTGAATGCTTAGAGAAATATTGTACTTCAAATAGTTTATATGGAAATACTTAGGGCGTGTCATCAATTGAGCCAAATGACAGAAGCAGCCAAATAAATTGCACCTAGAAAGTTTGCAGCGCGTTTGTCGTAGCGCGTTGCGATCGCTCGGTACTGCTTAAGTTTGGCAAAAAAGTTTTCAATGAGATGGCGGGCTTTGTATAAATCCCGGTCGTAGTCACGAGGGTTATTACGGTTCAGCAATTCTCATTTTGAAAAAAAATCAGAGAAAATTCGGCTCTTCCGTAGATGTTATGCTGAACTTTAAAGGAAAATTCGGAATTTACCTTTAATAGCAAGGCTTTTGGGTAGTTTTAGCCTTGATTTTATTCCAAAGGCTCAAAATCACAGGTTAAAAGCTATCTTTCTTGCCCAGCAAGGAATCTGAGCTATTTTATAAGCGTTTTTAGCATAACAAGTAATGAAGAACCGAAAATTCTGTTATTTAAATAGAGAACTTGTGTCGAAGCATCATTTTTTGAAAGATAATTATCATCCAACCTTGGAGGTAGACAGGTTTGAAGAAATTTGTCTATGAAAAATTGATTTCAACTGATAAATCCAGATGAAATTCTCAACAATTTTTTAGTTTTTTAATAAATAACTTTCTCCTCCTCTTTTAAGATATTGACATTTATCAACTAGAATTTACTCTTTTTAATGGATCATGTTCTGTGAGGATGAATGAGAATAAATGCGGCCAATCTTTAAACCATAAATATTTTAATAAGGTCCGAATATCCTTAAAGAAAGTAGTTCGAGTTACTAATATTTCACGAACCTTTTGATAGGTATAATTAACTAAATCTAAAACAGTATGAAATAAAAAAGCCAGCAAATTTAACGACAATAATAACTCGCATAAATGATTTTCACCATGACCAAAGTTATGCTCTAAATTATAACCGTGATTTTTAAGAACATTATTCCCCTCATTTTCAACTTTCCATCTGCTGCGCCCAGCTTTGACAATTTCTTCAACATTATTCTCAGTGATTTTATGATTAGTTACCCAATTATTCTGATAGATAATTTTCTGTGTTTTTTCATTAATAACAGTCACTTCGCACCAATTAACTTCAAGGCTTGAGTCTTCATCTTTTAAAGGAACTCTTGAAGCATAACGATAGCGATAAATTAGATTTTTTCGCCCATCCCATTGTTTCTTTTCAATGGTTGTAATTTCTCCACTTTTTTCTAAGAATTTTAGCCAATCATATAAAGTCTTGTGTGACGTTTCCAGACAGACAAAAAGGAAATTATAACCTTGTTTTAGTGCTAATTTACAAACAGGTTCGTGAGAATATAAGTCGTCTCCTAAAAGGGTTACAGGATAACCATACTTATTTTGATGATTTTTATTTAACCATCTTTTAACAGCCGCATTTTCACAGTCTTGTTTTTGATGTCCATCTTGTTTTTTAATAAATTCTGGTGAGAGATTAATTACTTGTTTTTGATTAGGAGA
>JAHHHS010000143.1 GCA_019359215.1 Nostoc indistinguendum CM1-VF10
GACTTGACGCCACGCTCACGTGAGTTAGACCAGATTCTTCGTTTAGCCGCTTAGACCGACAGTTGCAACTTTTTGATACTTAGCCCAGAAGTTTTATTTCTGGGTCAATTTCTGCAAAAGTATAGTAGAACAAGAATTATTTGATTTGTACGCTCCAGCCCTACAGTCGCTCGGCGTAAATTTTAATGACGAGCAACTCCAAGACACTCTAGAAGCAGCAAGCTATGGTTTAGAAGATGCTTTCAGGAGCGCGATTGTTTATATGCTTTGGCTCGAAGAAAACCTGAAGCCGATCTACCCGACTGCGATATTAATCGACGCACTAGCAAATCAATGGCGCACCAAGTACTGGAAGCCGGAGTATTTAGAACTTGAACAGTTGCTCTCCTCCGGACAGCGTTGGTGGAAGGCAGCAGTGGATAAGTGGGGTTACGACAAGCGTAATCAACTGGTTGCAGATATATTTTACGACCACGGGCAGGAATTTATTAAATTCCGCAATGGTAAAGAAATTCTAGTTGACACTGCTTATAAGTGGGGATGGGAGCGAGTCGCAGATTATGCATCCCCGTTTTCAGAAAGTAATTGGTCGCTTGGCAGTATCAATGCAAGGGAATCTTGATCTACATCTTCTGCACAAGAGTAGATAAGCACCGTCAAAACAATTCAAAAAGGTTAAATTTATCCAGTAGAGAAGCGATCGCCATGATTAATTTCTAAGCACAGGGATTGATAGTGAAATTATATTTGTGACAATGCTTTAACGATTGCAGTGCTAGCCCCCTCATGCCAACATTCTGAATAAATAAAAAGTAGGTAATTCCTCTACTTAACCATAGGTGAATGATCACCTCAGTAAACGTGTGTTTTTATGTTTTTACATATAAATGTTATGACTCGTGTTATTGGGAGCAATGTAATTTTGTGAGGTTTGGGAAAAAAGGTGCGGTGCCTGCGGCGGGCGTAGCCGTCGCTAAATCCTTTCCTCAGCAATTAAAATATATTTAGACTAAATAAAATACCCCTAATAGGAGTACCAAAAGAGGAATTGACAAACTTTACCTTATTGGATTTGGATTATGAAGCTTATTAATAAAAGTATCAAATACGAACGCCCCGGAGCGTTAAAAATAGCTAGCTTTTTGGCAATCTCGCTTCTGATTGCATTTGTGGGTGTTGTTCCATTCGTAAGACAAGCAAGCGAACAGAGGGCTTGGAATACAATTCAAAATCCTAAAAATCCTGAAGTCCGTGAAGCGCTTGAGTTACTAAGCCAAGGATGTTGGGCAAGGAGTTGGATGCCCAATTTCCTGGCAACTTTTTTGTTCGGTAACTGCGCCAACCTCAGTAATGCCAACCTCAGTTGCGCCAACCTCAGTAATGCCGACTTCATAGGTGCCAACCTCAGTCGTGCCAACCTCAGTAATGCCGACCTTAGTCGCGCCAACCTCAGTCGCGCCAACCTCTTTAGTGCCGACCTTAGTCGTGCCAACCTCATAAGTGCCAACCTCACAGGTGCCAACCTCACAGGTGCCAACCTCAGTGGTACCCGCCACATAGGTGCTAACTTTAGTGATGCCGACCTTAGCCGTGCCAACCTCACTAGTGCCGTCCTTAGTACCAACCTCAGAAATGCCAACCTCAGTGATGCCAACGTCAGTGGTGCCGACCTTAGCTGTTACACAGTGTCAACAGAGAGACTCATCTGTACTGACCTTAAGGGAGTTAAAAACTTGACCTCCCAGCAGATAAAAGCTGCTAAGAATTGGGAACAATGACCTCGCTACAATCGCCTCATGCGACCATTTTTCAGTGACGGGCGCGGCGGAACCTTCACCATTATCAATGGCTTTGACTTCTCCACCTGAAACCGAGTTTTCAACCAACAACGAAGCGGAATTACTTTGTTCTACTTGCCTCTGTGTTTGATTAGCGATCGGTTCCTTGGAAGAAAATTCATTTTGTGCAACAGGTGCGGCGGAACAAGTACCTTCATAAGGGAATATCGCTTCAACACCACAATCCTGGTTTTTAGCTGACAACGAAGTAGATTGACTTGGTGCAGCATCCACAAGCGCCAGCGTCGTGCAGTCCATTGCCATAGGCAAGTCAATATCATTCTCTGACACGCTTTCAACAGTCTGAGGCGAAGCGCCCCCCAAGGGCGCATGAGCCGTCTCCTCCTCACGCGAATTTGCTGTAAGCGTGTCAGAGAAACAGCTAACGAACTCTTCAAAAGAGTTCGTTAGCTGTTTCTGAGTAGTTCGTGAGGGTTTACAGAACCCTTGCTCTGACTCACTTTGACCTAAAATAGATGCTTCGTACAAAGCACCCATTTCTTCACAGCCAGCATCTATCTCTGAACCCCTAGCATTTGGTTCTCGTTTTTTAGCATTGGCTTTCTCCCAAAATTCCTTCATCCGGCTACCATGCAAATTCTGCACCATCCACTTCACTGTTTCCCGTCCGTCCTGAATCGACTTGTCCGGCTTGAAAATGAACAGACCACTGTCGGAGAGAATTTTCTTCGCAGAGATAAAAGTACTGTACCCCAAAGCAGAAGTCAGAGGCATCCACCGAGAACCATAAGGGTCAGCAGTCCAACACTCTTGCCACAGTTGCGTAACTGAGGGTTTTTGCTGCGATGCCCACAACATATCCTCGATGGGAATAATTACATGAAGTCGTTTATACGGTGACTGTGCTTTAGTAGCAGCCTTTTTGAGCTTGGGCCTGGTAATAGTTGCAGTCATTTTACAATCTCCTGTTTATATTGACGCACGGAAATTCCCCCACTGTGATGTGGGGCTTGCTACTTGTATTCAGTTGTCTAAAAAATCACTAATACATTGAAAGCTTATTGAGGTTGGCAGAATCGCAATTCATCTCGGAAATACCTATCAGTCTTTTTCGATTGCTCCTTCCAGCAATCCCAGGCAACCACCAACTCTTCGCCCAAATCCTCTACAACTTCACCCCTCTCAACATACAAAGTGCGGTATGGGTCAGCGTGAGCAACGATGGAACCGATGCCAATAATGTCCACTTGAGAGGATGCGTTCTGGAGAGCAGTAATTAACTCTGTTTCTTGGATGGTCAATTCCGCCCAGTAGTCCTGTTTGATTACCTCATACTCTTGCGCCACTGCCCAATAGTCCTGCCAAGTACACCCAGGTTTTGCAAGTACCTGCCGAATGTCATTAACCGCTTGGGGCAGCATTTCTAATTGTTCGGCACGGTAGGCGATCGCAGTTGGTGTTGGTTCACTACCTAAAATTAGGGCTGCTGCCTCCAATGCCTGGGTATTATTCATAGCACTGGCTAAGTTTTTCAAAGCCATGCCCATCAACCGCAGACATTCTTGGGCATTCTCCTTTGGTGGTTCAATTGCTAGCGATCGCAGATCAATTGTCTTTTCTAACGCCTGTTTCACCTGCTTGTTCAACGCTCTAGTTACCTGTTGGGTCATGGTATTTCCCCACTGTTGGACAGGACGCTCTTCTACGGCGTGTTCTAATTCCTGAATACGCTGCTTGAGTTGTTGATTTTCAGTCTCCAGCTTTCTCAACCCTTCCATCTCATCCAGCCGTTCCTGCAACTGGATGCTTTGCTCCCTTTGTTGCTTGTACAGGTTTTGCAGAGATTGAATTTGCTCAATTACTTGTTCTTCTGCTCTGGCCGATACTTCTGCTTGTAGCCCAATTCTCAATTCCTGCTCTAGACGCTCTAACTCAAGCTTGTGTTGCTCTTTGATTTGGGCGATCGCTTCCGTGTATTCTTTTGGGTATGTGCGCTCTGCTGAGAATGACACAATTGTGTCATTTAAACCAGTCAAATCAGCATTGTTGATCAGCAGCCTCTCACCATCACTGAAGGTAACAATCTGCTGATAGTTATTGGGCGCGTCTGCCTCAATCACTCCCGACTCCCCATATCTGGGATGTGAAAGGGAAGAAACAGTGACAGAATTACACAATTGCGTTTTAGGATTTTCGCTTTTTGCGGCGCGTTTAGCTGTTGGTGCAACCTGTTGTACTGCTTTGGCGAAGTCTGCGGCAGTGGGGAAGGGTTTTTCTTGGGACGCGATCGCTACGGCTTCATGTAACTTATCAGGAGTTTTGACCAGCTTGAGCAAGGAGCGAGTTTGAGAGGGTTTAGTGATTTTTACCCTCAGTTCCTCTGGCAGGGTATCAACTACTTTCTTCGCAGACAGCAAATCTCTGACGCGGCGATATCCCCCGTGTTTGGTCAACTCGCTTTCGCAATAAGCTTCAAAGCTCTTGTGTCCACCATCAGAGTAATAGTGGTTGTCTCGCATAAGGCACAGTTCATCTATTGCTTGCCACTCGAATTTGTCGATGGCAGTGAAGGTTTCCTGGATACTAGTGTTAACAACACTGTAATCGAGTGCTGTTGTTTGTTCTCTGTCCAGTGTCAGCATATTTCTCTCCTGTTTTTATAGATAGGAGAGGTGTTAAAAAGTACATTGATCTGATAAAAGATTTTTTCTTGTTCTGCCTCTATTTCAACACGAAAAGCACTTTTGTATCTATACAGCAGAGGTATTTGGTGGTCAATAACGTAACTGACTGCTGTGCATAGTTTAAGAAAATTTGATATTCTTTGAGTGTCCATAGTCTTAACCGATGATCATTTGGGCATCCCCGCTCTAAGTTTTCCAGGCTGTTAGCGGGGATTAATTTTAAGTAATCACCAAGTAATGCTGAATGCTAAAGCAAAATTTGATAAGGCATTTTGCTATAACGCCAGCACACCAGGAAGTATGTCAACCTCATTCTTGTCGCTACAAGGATATACAAACCCCCTGTCAACGTTAATAAGCATCTCCTAATGAAAAGATACGCAAGATTTTTGTTACTTGAATTATAATGCATTGTATTCATTTATAATGCATTTTGGATTAAGAAAAGTCAACCCGCCTTGTCAGTTGACGGAGGCGGGCTTCCTTTCATTATTCGTAAGACAAGATCGTGTTGTTGCCTGAGAGATTCATTTTCTTCTCTCAGGCTGCGAATTTTCCCTCCAATTCTTGCTCCAATTTATTCATCCGTTGCTCCACGAGTAAAAGCGTTTGACGCATCGTTTCTAAGCTGAGTACTTCATCATGCTTTTGAGGCTGTTCTGAAGTCTCTAAAGCCCTTACTAACAGTTCATTAATTATTTGTGAGGGTTTCTTGCCAGCTTCTCTAGCTAGGCTTTCTATTTTTGCCTTGATTTCGCTGCTAGTACGAAAACTTACCTGAGCATCAAGTTTCATAATCTCCATGTATTGCAGTGCATTTATTTGATCGAAGTATATCTCTACTTGAAAATATTGAAAACTTTTGTAATGCAAGTCTTGATTTTGCAGTGCAAATGCATTACACTATATTCATAAGACGAAATTAAAAAGCGACCGCCTCTAGTCTCGCAAACCGAGCGATCGCTTTTTGTCCAAATAAATTGGAGATCCTTATTATGACGCAATCCGTTTGCACACATCAAGCACCTTCAAGCTTTAAGCTTAATCAAATAGTCACATTTGCAGATGCTCCCTTTAAAGATGAGCAAGCCACAGCCCAAGCAGAACTATATACCCACATCGAAACCCAAGCCGAAGCTGTAGCCCCAACCCAAGACCCCCTGACTGCGCGTGACCGTCGTATCATTGGTGAGATTATCGAAGTCCAACCCGAATCCGTTCGGACGATCTGGATAGAAGGTGGAATCACAGTATGGGTGCAGTTAGTCGGTGGCGGACGGCTACCCTTTGATCGCAACTGGTTCGCTACAAGAGTTGCAGAGGTCAAAGCGACTCTGCCAGAAACACCACGGGAACGGAACGAACGCCTGAGCGATGAATTAGAGGAAGCCTGCACTGTTTTTGGTCTGTACCACGGGGAAATTAACTGGTTATCTTTCAGCACCAAACTCTTTCAAGACGGGCGTTTGGTGGGCTTCGTCGGATGCAATCAAGAAGGGTGGTACGCAAGGCCAAGACAGTACGGGGTGAATCGTGTGGCTGCTAGTGCAGAACAAGTGATTGCGTCGTTAGGAGTCCGAGCAGCAGTCGCGGCTTAGTTGCTGAAGTGAGAAAGGCGATTGCACATCATAAGAATTGCAATCGCCGAGAAGTTCAATCTCGAATAAACACAATTATGACATAAAGTACAGCAAGTAACCTCACACTTCAAGTAGGTGACTGACAGCAGAAAACTCTCCTACCTGCTACAGATGCAAATGCAGAGGTTTAAGAAATCCATAGCCCTGGAAGTGAGAAAGGCGATTGCACACCAAAAGAATTGCAATCGCCGAGAAGTTCAATCTCGAATAAATATAATCATGACACAAAGTGCAGCAAGTAACACTGCACTTCAAGTAGGCGACTATCAACAGAAAATTCTCCTACCCGCAACAAATACAAATGCAGAGGTTTAAGAAATCCATAGCCCTGGAAGTGAGAAAGGGCGGTTACTTCTCCAAGAGAAATGCAATCGCCTTACAACAGGATTTATGACAATTCAAATCATGGGACACGAAATATGATTAGCCCACTTTCTCTTCAACAGACTCAATTGGAAGAGTCTCTTGACAAGATACTGTTACCTCCAACAGATTCCAATGCAGAGGTCGTTTATTTATCAGTTGGCCAAGAATCCCGAAATCAGGCAACAAATTACCCAAGAGTACGGGTTAAAGGCTGGGGATGAGATTAAGCAACAAGTTCAAACCCTCACTACTGCTGCAACTGTTAGTTTTGACCCGAAAGCATTTTTAGACGAATTAGGAGTGCCGACATCAGAAAAAAAGTCTACACGACCTGCGACAATTCAGGATCTGAAAAATTTGACACGCTCTTTGTTGAGCGAGAAATTCCAATCTCCAGCTTAAAATGGCGCAAGGTTCTGGAGCAGAATCTTTTCGGATTCTCAGTCATTTTTTTTCTAGTTTGCATTGGGCTGTCTGTTTACATTCGTGTTATTAATGCACCGCCACCCCAGACAACACAAACTATCGACCGGCAACAACCGTAAAATATTCCGGCTGAGTGGCAATGAAATACCAGAAGCAAGCGATGTTGGGATTATTGGGCATGGGGTTAATCGCAAGTCCTTGGTTATCACAACTGCCAGCCCAATTTAAGACTTACAACAGTGGGATTACTATTCGTGAGTCAGAAGAATTAGAACGCATTAAAGTCGAGCAAAGGGCAGAAACCGCCGACAAAATTAACTCTCTTGGAGTTACGCCCTCATTCAGTAAGTTACGAATCAGGAACTATTTAGACTCAAAAAAACGTAACCCTAGACCTGACACTACAGGTTATTTAGAATCGGAGACAGTTTTTGTGTATGACTCAACTGGTTTATGTATTGGACGCATTGAACAAAGGCAATGGAAATGGAAATATCGATTCAGAAATGCTTGTAAGAATTCGCCACTGTACCAAGATTCTCATGATTGATTTATGAAATATCTGACTCCAAATAAATCTAATTCATAACCAAACCCAGAACCATCTCCACAAGGAGAACCGAAAAAAGTAGGGGGTGACTATCTAGAATTATTAGCTCGATGGATTGTGGCATTAATCTCACTGCCAGTCATCTTTATCTCACATATCATTGCCCAATTCGTTACCCCAGGCACACCCGGATACAAGCTTGTTGGTGCAATTGGTTTCTGGATTGGTACACTGCTTTCTACTGATAGCATTTGGCAAGTTTTATTCCAGGGAAAACCGATTTTCCCGTGGTTTGAGCAAGAACGGATCGGTTGGATTGGTTGGTTACAATTACCGTTCAATGTGTTGTTTTGGATTAGCTTCGGTATCTCTGCACTTGTCCAAGTTATGGAAGCTCGGACATTGCGTGGTAAAGATCCCCAGACAGCCAAGCATGAATTTGAAGATTCCAAACAATATACTCTGGGTACAAAACCGACTGGAAACATCGATTTGACCGTGGCTTTATGGGGTGATTATAAAGCTGCCGGCATGAAAGAACGCCACAAAGGTGGAGCGATAAGCGAAGCTTAAGCCTTCGGCTATCGCACTATTTTTCTGGGTTTTGGATCTGACTACTACCTTCGTTGGTCGTAATCCTTTCCGCTACACTAACCCAGGTTTAATCCTGGCTTGTTTTGCTTACAACGTAGCTTCAATGATGGCAGGCGAGATTGGTTACAACATTTGGAAATTAACTAAGTAAGAGGGTAAGAGGAATTCACATGCAGCAACAAATACCAATGCTAGGAACTAAAGAAACGGCACTTTTACGTGACGATTATCCCAGCATTGAGTATTTGGAAGCTGGGAATACCGCCTCTTGGTTACAAGAGCGTCAAGACCAGTTATTAGTCCGCGCCAAAGATGAGCGTAATGGCATGAATCTTGCTAAGTTCATTACTTTAGCGACGGCGGCCACTGGTGCAGTTTGCTATGCCACTTCCCCACTTGCTTTGCTCGGTGCAATGGTTGCTCTTATGGGATACTTATGGTCAATTGTGCAAGACCTCAACGATACCCATCAATTTGCACCAATTCCTTTTATACGTGGTGACTTTTTTGAGTTCCTTTCTGCAATGGGTGATAGTGTCGCTAGAGTTGAATATTTTGCTAACCAAAATGAAATTGCTGACTTGATGCTTCACTTGGAGCCAATGGAGAAATATGAGTTCGCCATGCTCAAACAATGTTCTCATGTTGTGTGTGAATACCTGAATGCCGTTGAGCCTGGGAAAAGATTTTATGCTTACCGTTGGTTACTTGATTGGTTTATTCAGCTACGTGGGCAGTTTCCCACCCGCGAGCAATTGTCTTGGCATTTAGCGCAAGTGACAATTGACCCGCGAGTTAACTACCAACAAGTAACAGTTATTCAGGAGGCGATACAACCGCAAAATCTTGGTATCCCACAAGCTCGATTTGCTCAATTACCAAATCCTTCAGTGGGAGCAAGGTTTGAAGAGGAAACGGGGCACTTTCCTGGGAGCGGAGGTGAAATTTCTCCCATGCCCACTGCTCCCATGCAAAGTGCCTCTTCCCCTTCAGTCAATACCGAAATCTCCACTTATACCTCAAAGCAAAAGACTGACTAAGTCATAAGCAAACCTCTCAAGCTGAAACTAATTCATCTTGCACACCAACAACCCAAGCTCAACAGATGTTGGCACTTTTAGAGAAGACGAAAGCCAATTCCATTGATGAGTTTATCCAAACCGAGTTGAAATTAGACGGAGTTCCACCAGAGCTAATCCGTTTGGGAATTGAAAAATTACTCCAAAATTCTCCAATTAAATATAAGTTCAATCCCTGGAATAATCAAAACTGAGAATTTACATCAGGAGAAAAATATCCAACCGAGCCTTTCATCAAAAATTTCAAGCCGTTTTGATAATAACCCATTTCGACTTTCTGGTATCGTTTAGATATTTGTCAGCGTAGCGGAAAGCTGCTGCCTTATCGTATTTTGCTATATTCAGCGCTTGTAACAATACTTGTAAAGGAATTGCCACCTGTCTGAGCTTTTCGGCTAATATTACTGACTCTTCTTCTGTTGCTGCTACTATCGCTTCTAATGGTTCAAAATTTATTTGCTTATTTATACGGTTATCTAGCATTGTAGTATCAGCCATAAATGCACCTTTAAAACTTGTATAATGCAGTTTTACTGAAAGGCAGCAGGAATGAATCCGTGTTTGTGCGGGACTTATTAATCAGCTAACTTCATGAATCCGCACAATTGCCGTAGCGAACGCATCTTGATTAAAAATCTCGTTCGCCATCTTTTTCCAAAATGGGTTGGTTATTAGGAGAATAAAAATGGTAGCTACATCTACAAGCAACGAACTAACAAAAGAGCAAATCCAGCGAGCAATTGACTTGATAATTGACCGGATGCCGCAACAGACAGAACTACATCAGGAAGCCTTAACAGCATTTCGACAAGGCAACTATGCATTGGTTAAACGACTCGCTGCGTTCAACCCACTTGACAGATATTGCAAAGCATTAAGCTTTATGGGTGGAGCGTTCAATCCGCAAGCCATAAGCTCCGGCAATACATTTACGATACTTAATGAAAGCATCCTGAATGTTGCCGAACTAGCTAAAGAGCTTACTGCTACAGAGCTTGGGGCAGATATTGCACAAATATTTGGTTAATAACCAAGTGCGATCACCACTCCAAATCTCATGGCGATCGCACTTCCGTAGCTAAAATATTTTCAAAAAAGAAATTGATTACATTACCAAATAAGAAAAAAACACAAAAAACCTTTCCGGTACCGTCTATTTTTTCAAAGCCTTATCAGGAGGTGGAATTTCTGGAAGTAGAAGAGAGTAGTATTTCTGAGGCTGATTTAGAACAGATTGTAGCAATCGTTGCAGCTACTGCTAGTCCTCCAACTTCTTTTGCCGCTATCAGAAACAGCCGCAAGTGGGGCGAAGAGAAAAAGAGTGTTCTTTACTTGAGGAATGCCTTGTCACAATTGATTGACACTAACCGATTGTGCGGAAATGAAAAAGATGGTTTTAACGTAATTAATATTAACCAGTAAAATTCGTCACAGTTCCCGTTGAGTTCCGGTCGAGTTCCGGTCGAGTTCCGGTATTCTTACATCTTCAAATACGGCTGAAAAATAGAGTCTTTTATTTCTCCAGCAAGTTTTAATTTTTTCTAAACATTTTCCAGAATGTGGAAGCATGGGAACTTTAAAAATGAGTGATAAATTAACCACAGCATTGCAAAAATTAGCCATAAGTCCAGTTAAGCAAGACAGATTGGCTATCGAACGCCTAGAAAAACAGTACGGCGCTTCTTTACTAGAAATCACTAATGAGCTTGAAGATTATGCCATAGTCCATCAATCCATATCAGACGAAAAAGCTAAACCCAAAAATCAGTTGATTATCGTTTGCTGTTATGGCTGCCTTTGGGGTGCAGTTATTGGAATTGCGACGTTGTTTATTAAGCCCAGCGTTACTGTAGCGGCGATTGGGTTGGGTTTTACTGCCGGAGCGTCTGGGAAATTGCTGGTTCAAAAAGGGGAATAGGTCGAAGTAGTTGAAGATTGGTTTTAATTGTTTAGCTGAACTCTTGGATTCATTGGAGTAAAGATGTCTTAGTCGAAATCTATTTCTCTTGATGTTGCTAACGCTTTTCTAACAAGGGCGTGGTCTACAGCGAAAATAAATTAATCGATGTCAAGCGTTCGCTGAAGAGATTGTGGATATTGGCAATGTCTGCCGTAGGAATCGCACTTATACTAATATTTTCTCAATTTCTTTTAGGATCTCAGCTAAAAAAGGAGCATCTGATGTAACGATATTATCCTCACTTCCATCATGTTTATGATGAGGAAAGGTAGTCAAATTTAATTTTCGGTGATGTTCGGTATTGTCATAGCGAAAAATTAGATTATTCTATGAATTCATATATTGATAGCTATACATTTTTCTATCAAGGGATATTTCAACATAAACAAATTCCCTCAAATGCAGCAAGGAGTTATCTTTAAATTCGAGTCTGGCTCGGATAAAACCTTCGTACATTCCTCTTTTTTCCGTTTCTAAATTAAATAATTGAACTATTTTTGAACATTCAATTAAAATTTGAACCTGTTGAAAATAATCTTCAATCAACAAAATCAATCTCCTCTATGGATTCTTTTGTTTGTTGTAAATGTGCCAACATTCGAGCTTCTCCAATCCACTCATCAAAGTCAAAATTATGGGATAATTCATCATTATTAAACTGAGTGATAAATTTCTCAGTCGATAATTGATATTTGGTTTCAAATTCCTGAATCCGTTCTTCTGTTCTTTTTATTCCTGCTGCCACACTCTGTAATCTTTCTGACAAAGCACTTTGAATAATGCGTCTGAGGGAATCTGGATCTTTTGACCGGAGTTTGAGTTCAGCCATTATTTTTCGTCTCTCGCTACTGTTGAATTCACAAAATAGTCCTTGAATGAGCAGTTGTTATTCTATATGAAAATGGAAAATAATCTGTGAGCGATAGCACCTTTTCGATTTCACTTTCTTAGGCTATCACTTAAAGCAGTTATCAGTTAAAACTCAAGAACTTTACAACTTTACTGATAACTGAAAACTATTCACTGTTAAAAGCCATCACCCATCCAAAACGAATCTCACGCATAGAAAACTTGTACTATTATTTCTTGCCTGCTTGCAAACGCCCTTTTGTACCTTGTGTTACCGGAGCTTCTTCTGACTTGCCGGATTTAACCATTTGCATCAAGTGCTGATTAAGATAACTTTGCGCGGAGATATACAAACTTTCCCAAATCTCTTGATTGCGGCTGATTTTTGTACCGACTGTATTTCCTGCTGTTTTCTCCGACACCAAATATTTGCGGAAATAGTTCGTCCACACGTGTTGCAAAAAGTCTTCGGCAAATTCGTCAAATGGCAGAATCCATTTATAGTCCTTATCCAAAAATACCCGATAGGACGCAATTATTGGTAATGCCAGGTCAGTTGGCGCACCAAACCCAAATGAATACTTGCTGTCCGGCAACAACGTAGTTTTACGTATATCTATTGATGCTAAATCGTTGGTACCCTTCCTTTTGGGGCTGCTGATATGGTCTTGAATTATTTCATAGAGTCTTTGCTCTATCCACAGAGCATGAGTTAACAGAGGCAGTAAAGCGGTTAACCGTTCCCTTTCTGCATCTGTGATGTTACTTGGAAGGCTCATCCCTACTGGGTGTTTGGTTCGTTTATTGCCGTCGGGATTGTATTTATTTCTATCGAGGCAGTAAAGCAGCTTCAGTAAATGGGTGACCAAACAATTCGCAATTCGCAGTTCGCAATTCGCAATTGAAAATGCGAATTATGAACTAATTGATTAATTGGCTAAAAGTGGGTACAGAGCCAACACCATACCGTAGGTTGGTGGTCTTCAATTAGCGGGAGGTACAGAGCCAACACTAAATTGTCTTAATTGCGAATTGCGAATTGCGAATTGCGAATTGGAGTTGACATTGCACTGAGCATTTCTAGGAGCGCCGCTTTGGTTTTGATAATAAGCGATGCGGAATTTTCTATCTTCTGCTCTCTCTAACTGGGCTAAATACTGCTTAATGAATTTGTAATCACCTCTAGCATTAACTTTGGAGCGAGAATCTACTGGCGTTGTAGTATTACTTGCCAGGGCTATATCTTTGGCTGATTCTTCAGTCAGTCCGATGTGGATCGTAATTTTTACCCTAGCTTCGGTTAAATCGTATTTGTAATTTTTCGCTTGCTCAAAGGCTAAAACTGTATGCCCACCGTTGATAATCCCATCGCTGCCGCCCTCGCTAGCTTCTAATATCTCCAGTTCTAGCTCAGTTTTGTTTCTGTTGGGTTTAGCTTTATTGGCTGACAGAACGATTCCACTGTGGCGAGAGAAGAATTTATCGGGTTGAGTAGTCAGTGAGTCAAAGATTTGTCTGTAGGTCGCGCTTTTACGGTTGGGTTCCCTGATGTTGGGTTCTAGGGGAAGGTCTATAGGGAAGCTGTCTACGTGGGCGGTGGCGATGATGCAATTGGGGTTGGCTTGAAAATGGTTATCTATTTTAATATTCCAAGTCTTGGGCATAGTTTATTTCTTGGGAGCTAGAATTTCTATGTTAACCAAAACCCTGACCCTGATATCGCATTTCTCAAAATGCCGAGTACCCTTAGAGATTGGAATACAACATATCTCAGCATCTGGGTAGTCAAGTTATTTGAACCTGTGGCAGAACTGACATGCCTGAAAAGGCGAAATTTACAGCAACATTATGGCTAATTTGTACAGTGCCTAAATCCTAGTTTAGATAAAGAGTACCTAAAAACCAAAGGTTTTAAGTACTCTTTTTATGGAAAGCTCTTTGTAACTATCAAATAACAGTCTAATTGCTGTATATATCTTCAAAAACTAACTTAAGACAGACTATTATTCATACTTAAGTTAGTTGCAAAAAGTGCTAATGTTAAAAAGTTTTTTAGAACATCTATAACTAGGCTTGATCAGTTAGTTTCACTTAAAACGTATTTATACCTGTTCTTATTATGAGAATGGCTACTTTACTAATATTCAGCAAGCGCAACTGCACAGTACCATGACTTCCACCAAGATTCATTCAGTTGTCTGTATTCAGTCTCGTGTTTTTGCCGTATTTTACACTCCAGGTAAATGCTGGCAGTTTCGGATTATTAACCCCGATGGTACGGTGTTTATTGAGCATCCGATTTACTTTAGTGCTGAAGCAGCAGCAAAAGCTGGAGTTACTTGATTGGCATCCAATGTTTACTGGTAATTGTCCCCAGTGCGATCTATTGAGAACAAGAGCTTTTTTCACCAGGCTGTTTCATAAATATTTGGCGATAGGCGTTGCAATCTTGGGCAAAGACCATGCCATTCGACCACTGATTGTCGCCATCCAGGGTGCTAATAAACCCCAGCATGACATTCGGCTGTTGGAGACGCACAGAACTTCCCAGATCGCTCAGTAGACGATTCACTTCACTTTGACTCAGCAGAATCAATTTGCTCATAAGGATCGTGTTGTAGGTTGCAGGCACCACATTGGGATTGAAGTATTCGCTGGGGTTGGTGTAGCCCGTATCGTTGATCTTCAAGTAATCGGCGTTGAAGCGTTGCAAGCTGGTATTTTCGCCGGCTCCACTACCCAAAACCTGATTGAAGTATTGGTCCGGGCTTGTGAGGTATTCCTTCAACTCCTGCTTGGTCATGCCGATTGCAGACTTTAGCAACGTATTCAGCAGATCTTCCTTCAGTTTACGGATCGGATCGAGGAGAAAGTCTGGTGTAATCGCGTCGATAATATCGCTGACTACACCAACAGTCAGACCGACAAAATCAGGAGCTCCTGACATTGACAGCAAATGATCTGTGACATATCGCTGCAACACATTTTCCGCTCGTTGCGTGTCTGCCGATCGACCGGGGTTAAAAAACAGTGCCTTTGCCACCTCATGGCTAACCCCAGTCCAAGCCCGAAGACCACTGTCAATGTCATCCCGCCATGCTTCTTTGTAAGTGACTTGAATCCCATTAGCGGTGACGTAGGCCGCTTTTTCAGCTAGGATCGCCACTCGGCTACAACTAAAGTCCAAGAGGCGACAGGCGTTGGCGCGGCGATCATAGTCCGCTTTTTTGGCATAGTAAGCATCGATATCGCGCTGGAGATTAGCCCGCAAGGTCGAATAAATCCGAGGAATGGAAAACTCTGTGCCATTACCTCCAGCTCGCAGTAGCTGACTATCCAGAGATGTTCCCGGTCGAGCATCGACCATGTTTTGGTAAATAAAGTCGTCAACACCACTAATGTTCCCACTGATGTTTGAGCATTTCTTGGTAAGTCGTTTCCCTAACTATCATCTGCTTATAGAACATCAGCAAAAACAATGCGAGCTTGTTCACGGGACATCTGCTTCACTTGGTCTGCGAAAGTTCTAAGGCTAAATTCTTGTTCTAAAGATAATTCAATGGGTTGATTCATCGCTTTTATTACTTACTCTTTTATTTGGGTTTGCTAAGTTAAGCAAATATTGCTTTATATAAATAAATGTTACGATAGCTTTACAATAACCAAAGGGGTGTAAACCGTACTGGCGTAGGTTAGAATGCCGTATCTGCTGCTGGAAACCTTGATATCACTCCATTGTGGCAACCCAAGTAAAAACCTAAATTCTAAAGTTTCTTGCTTTGAGGTTTTTAAAAGCATTTTTAGCCTCTGCTTGCGGCTGGCGATCGCAAGAGAGCGGGCGAAACAGCGCCATCGCTCAAAAGAACAGATGGGCAATACAATTATTCCTTTGGGTAAGAGTGAAAAGCGTATATCCCTGGTATTCCTAGATGAAAGGGTGCAAAGTTGCAGGTTCGGGTGTGGGGAATTAGGAATGTCTTGAACTGCTTGACGTACTCGTATTTAATTGTCTGAAACACACGAAGCTGCAACCCTACCCCCAACAAGATAACCCTGACAAGATTTCACATGAGTCTTCGTGCCATTCCCCCATGATTCAGTAATACCAATTCTTCTTTCATTAGGCAACAGATGCAACTTATGAAAATGCTACTAATTTAGATTTTTTAATTGCCAATTCCTTTCTTTGTATAAGTCATATCTATATAATCCTTGAGAAAGTTTCCTCAACTCTGTGGGATTGCTACTATTACATCACAGTAGAAATAATTTACCAAGTCATAGTAAATGAGGTTGTGGTTTTGAAATCCCAATTAACTAATCATCGGGTCGATTTACAAGATTGCACTATTTTTTATCAGCAAAGTAGGTTGGAGTCGAGTTCAATCCCTATCCTATTGCTACACGGCTGGGGAATCTCTACTGAGCCTTATCAAGAAGTGCTGAAACTACTAGCACAGCACCATACTATAATTGCTCCTGACTTACCCAGTTTTAGGAGATCAACTTACTCTGGGCTACTTCCCGATTACCTTAGCTATAGCAAATGTCTCCTTTCGTTTCTGGAAGTTTTGGATTTACAACAATTTCATCTAGTAGGACACTCATTCGGCGGAGGTATTGCCATTACTTTATCTACACTTGTTCCAGAAAAAGTCAGAAGTGTAATTCTGATAGTATCCCCTCAATACTTCGGGGTAGACAATTATTCTGGTTGCCAGGACCAACCAAAGGGATTACCAGAAGATTTCCCACGAATAATAGTCGCAAGAAAGGGAATTTTCCCTGCCTTAGAAATACGGT
>JAHHHS010000144.1 GCA_019359215.1 Nostoc indistinguendum CM1-VF10
CGACTTGCATGTGTTAAGCATACCGCCAGCGTTCATCCTGAGCCAGGATCAAACTCTCCGTTTTGAAGCGTTTGTGCTCATTTAGCTGCTCTTTTTTAACTTCAGCTTAGTTATCTTTATTTTCTTAAGACGCAAACTACTTGCTGTCTTTTCGCTTTCAAACTATAATATTTTCAAGGTTCGGTCTCCTGTAAACGTCGCTCTTTCGCGCTCCGCTTCAGGCACTTATTCAATATAACGAACCTAATTCATTGTGTCAACTATTTTTCCAAAATAATTTTGGACGGCTTTTCTGTCCCCTTTAAACTCCCCACTGTGACGGGTTCTAGGCAACAATGGTTTATGCACTGTGCCAACCAAACAAGGGGGAAGCGTGAATTTTCAGTCGGTTATTGCTTTATTGCATCAGTTCTGGGGCGATCGCGGTTGTCTCATTGCCCAGCCCTACGATATTGAGAAGGGGGCTGGTACTAAGAATCCGCAGACGTTTTTAAGAGCATTGGGGCCAGAACCGTGGGCTGTTGCGTATGTTGAACCTTGTCGTCGCCCGACAGATGGACGCTATGGCGAAAACCCCAATCGCTTCCAACACTATTATCAGTACCAAGTTCTGATTAAGCCGTCGCCAGATAATATTCAGGAGATTTATCTTGATTCGTTAAGAGCTTTAGGTATTCGTCCTGAAGACCACGATATTCGGTTTGTAGAGGATAACTGGGAAGATGCGACGGTGGGAGCTTGGGGCACTGGCTGGGAAGTATGGTTAGATGGGATGGAAGTTACTCAATTTACCTATTTCCAACAGTGTGGGGGAATTGATTGTCGTCCTGTGTCGATTGAGATTACATACGGGTTAGAGCGACTGACAATGTATCTCCAGCAAGTAGAGGCAATTACTAAAATTCATTGGACAGACAACATTACTTATGGTGATGTTTACCTTCAAGGAGAGATTGAGCAGTGTACTTACAACTTTGAAGCGTCAAATCCTGAGTTGCTACTAACACTATTTAATTTATATGAGCAGGAAGCTACCCAATTAACGGAGCGAGGATTGGTCTTGCCTACCTTAGATTATGTAATGAAGTGTTCGCACACGTTCAATCTGCTGGATGCTAGAGGTGTGATTTCAGTGACGGAGAGAACTCGCTATATTGCCAGGATTCGGCATTTGGCTAGGAAAGTGGCCCATTTATATGTTGAGCAAAGAGAGAAGTTGGGTTTTCCGTTGCTGAAAGATACTGTAAATTCAACTGGAAGCCCAATATCCTAAAGGGTATCTTTACACGAACTAAATATAAGCTTGTGTAAAATCTTACAATTCCTAAACGCAGAGTCTTGCCAAATTTAATTCGTTACGGCTTTGTGTTCTGTTTATCGATGCTGTACTGAGGTTTAAGCTAAATATATCTTTAGTGATGCGGCTTTTGCTAAAGGACAAAAATACGGTTAAATATTGAATTTTAAGGATAAGGCCCGCCTGTGCGGGCTTTGTTTGTATTAATTTGATGGACTATACTTCACCAAAGCATAAAATTTTTTGCTGTTGCTGATTAAAGAGATGAAAAGCTCACGCAGAGGCGCTCCAAGCGCAGATAATAAGAGTTTGGAATATTTTATTTTTGAATTTCATAGCCAAATTCAGCAATGCCGATTTTTCTATATTGCTGCCCTAGCTATTTTTAAGTCAGCTGCAAATTCGGGTTGTTAGGTGCTTTTACAAAAAATCTTATGATTCAAACCAGTGGTGTAATTATTTGTCTTGGCTACATTTTTGGGTTGTTGTTTACAGCAGTTCCTTGGGGTGGTGTATGGATTTTGGTTCTGGGGATAGTGGGAGCAATTCTTTTTAAAAGACGCACAAATGCACGGCAACTTGCTCAGAAAGCAGAAAATGCTGGAAGCAAAAATAAGGCAGTGCTTAATACTTGGCAAACTAATCCCCATCCTCGAATATGGCTAGCTGCTGGCTTGGTGGGATTATTGGCAACTCTATATTTTCCATGGCGAGTGCCGCAACCAGGTGCAAAAGATATTAGTCAGTTTGTTCCGCCTGGAAATAACAGTAATCAAGAACAACTAGTAATTATTCGTGGTGAAGTGGCAAGTAATCCCCGCTTAACTCGCAGTCAGCGAGGACAATTTTGGCTGGAAGCAACTCAGCTAGATGAAGTCAAAAATGAAAAAGGTTCAGCAGGAGTGCCAAAAGGAGTTACAGGTAAATTGTATGTGACAGTGCCTATACTTCAGGCTACTGGGTTGTACCCTAGTCAACAAATTGCTGTGACTGGAGTTTTGTACAAACCAAAGGCGGCTTCCAATCCTGGAGGCTTTGATTTTCAGAAGTTTCTCAAGCAGGAGGGAACCTTTGCTGGTTTAATTGGGCGACAAATAAATGTTTTAGAGCAGGAACGTAAATGGGGATGGTGGCAAATTCGGGAGCGAATTGTGCGATCCCAAGTTCGTTGGTTGGGTATCCCTGAAGGGCCACTTGTCAGTGCAATGGTGTTGGGAAGCAAAGCTGTTGATTTACCCTACGATATCCGCGACTTATTTATACAAGCTGGATTAGCTCATGCTTTAGCAGCTTCCGGATTCCAAACTTCTTTGATTTTGAGTGTGATTTTACAGTTAACGAGGCGGGCAAGAAAAGGAACGCAATTTACCCTTGGATTTTTGGCTTTAATCATTTTTCTGAGTTTAACAGGTTTTCAACCTGCGGTTCTTAGAGCCGTAATTATGGGTTTTGCGGCATTAGTTGGTTTGCTATTAAAAAGGAAAGTCAAACAGTTCGGTTCATTACTATTAGCAGCAACTTTATTATTAGTGTTTAATCCTTTATGGATTTGGGATTTAGGTTTTCAATTGAGTTTTTTAGCAACATTGGGATTAGTTGTAACAGTACCTGCATTAGTCAATCGATTAGGATGGCTACCGCCTGCGATCGCTGCTTTGATTGCTGTTCCCCTAGCTGCAACTATTTGGACTTTACCTGTGCAACTTTCTGTCTTTGGAGTTGTACCATCTTATAGTTTGTTGCTGAATGTGGTTAGTACTCCATTAATTTCGATCATTAGTATAGGTGGAATCATTAGTGCCTTAGTTGGTCTAATTTGGACTCAGGCAGGAAGCTTTTTAGCTGCGGTGTTACATTATCCGACTGATTGGCTAATTAAACTAGTGGAATTTTTTAGCAAATTACCAGGAAACTCTGTTGCTGTAGGCAGCATATCCACTTGGCAGCTTCTGATAATTTATTTACTGATTATACTGGTTTGGTTAGTCCCTTGGTGGCAGCGGCGGTGGTGGTTTGCTAATGTAATTGCGATTGGTTTAGTATTCATTCCCCTGTGGCATTCTACAAATACATTATTTAGGATAACGGTATTAGAATCTGGTACGGAACCAATTATAGTTGTTCAAGATAGAGGGACAGTAACTGTAATTAATAGTGGCGATGAAGGGACAGGACGTTTCACAATTCTACCGTTTTTGCAACAGCAGGGTGTAAATCAAATTAATTGGGCGATCGCAACTGATTTCCAAGGTAACGAAAGTAATGCTTGGTTGGAATTATTGCAACGTTTACCAATTAAAAACTTTTATGAATATTCCCCCAAGCCAGAAAATTCTATTGCGACTCAGGCAATTCAGCAAGAACTACAAAAGTATCAAGGATCTTATCAACCGTTAGCACTTGGCCAAGCTGTGAAAACGGGTTCAATAGTGGCGCAATTAATCAACGATCAATTACCTATTTTACAATTGCAAATTTTAGATCAGAATTGGTTACTAGTTGGTAATGTTAAGTCTAAAGAGGTACAGAAATTAGTTAAGAGTGGTAGTTTACCGCGTCCACAAGTGTTATGGTGTGCTCCTCAGTCATTAAAAGATTTAGTGATTGCTCTGCAACCACAAGTAGCGATCGCTTCTTCTGCTAATTTTGATCCAAAAACTTTATCTGAGCTAAAGAAAAGCCAAACTAAATTATTTTTTACAGGACGAGATGGGGCTATTCAATGGACACGGAATCGTGAGTTTGAGGCGTTTATTGAAGCGACAGAAAATAAGTCTTCTATCTTATAAAAAACTCACAAATAACCAAAGCTCAAAGCCAAATATTTCGTTGTAAGCAAGACTAACTAAAGATAGATGTATAGTTCTTTGGAAGGAAGGAACTCTTCAAAAGGCCTCATAAAGCCTATAACTATATGCTTGGGGTAAGTAAGTGTCCGTTAATAGTTCAAAGTTTTTAGTAAGGGCTGGAGCCGCTTACTACAAGCAAATTTCATTACTTCTACATTGCGTAACATAGTTTGATTTATTCTTACCCACTTACTTAATGTTTGTATTTTCATAGGTACTGACATAGTTTACCAACGAGAAGATAAATTAAAAAAAATGGAAATGGTAAGTTTAATTGAGTTCACGTTGTTTGCTCCTGGTAACGAAGGAGCAGCTTTAATTGGTTCTTTTTCTGAGTGGAAAGAAATTTCAATGGTAAAAAGTGAAGATGGTTATTTTCACGCTCAATTAAAACTCAAAGACGGCATTTATCAATATAAATTTCGTGTTCAAAGCCAAAGCCCAAAATTTGAAAATGATGAATGGGTAGACGTTATTGACCCTAATGCAACAGATATTAATGAAACAGAAAAATTCAGCATGGTGCGGATTAAAAATGGGCAACGCATTATTCATACTTATGGCATGAGAGTTTTCGGTACTTTACAGTTCCATAGATTTGTGGAGAAACATTTGAATTAGAACAACTAAAACAAATTTTAGATCCCAGACGGCAGGATTATGCAAGTGCTAGTAATGTGATAAATTATTTGGCAACCCACGATCGCGAACGTTTATTGCGAGAATTAGGCGATCGCGGGATCTTTGAGGCAGAGGCTTTTAAGCGAACAAAGTTAGCAGCTGTTCTGTTAATGACAGCGATGGGTATACCAATGCTGTGGATGGGAGAAGAGTTTGGCGAATACCAGCAAAAAAGCGGAAGTGTGACTCAGCTACAGAAAATTAATTGGTCTTTGTTGGAAAGCGATCAAAATCGTGATTTATTTAAGTATTATCAAAACCTTATTGCTCTACGCAAGCAGAATCTAACCTTGCAAAGTGACAATATCGATTTTTTCTACGAAAATGCGGGCGATAAAGTACTGGCTTACACCCGATGGGATGAACAGAATTTAAGGCGTAGAACAAGCTGATAATAACAATACGATTCAGTCTTGCGTCTATGGAGGATACTGGAGTCTAGCTTCTGACTTACTTAGTTTCCTAGAGTGCAAGGCAAAGTAGCAAAGATGATTCCACATCCAGCTTGATGGCTGTGATATTATAGGAGACTGCTACATACATTTAGAAAAACTAGAAATTAAATCGATCATGGCTCTGACGCAACTGCGGAAACAAGAAATAATTTCCAATTACCAAGTACACGAAACAGACACTGGTTCAGCCGATGTCCAAGTTGCCATGTTAACTGAGCGCATTAACCGCCTCAGCGAACATCTCCAGGCAAACAAAAAAGACCATTCCTCCCGGCGGGGACTGCTAAAGCTAATTGGTCAGCGCAAGCGTCTTCTAGCCTATATATCTCAGGAAAGCCGGGAAAAGTATCAAGCTTTGATCGCTCGTCTCGGTATTCGTGGATAGGGACTACCGCTTATGTCTGCTGAAGAATCTGAAGGCAGTCGCTTGCCCTTTGAACCGAAAAAAAAGCGCCAAAAACCCGCAAAAACTCAAAGTAAACTAGCAGCACAGCCACAAGAATCTGGCAAACAGGCTGATAAAAAACGGCCTTACACCAAAGAAGAGATGGCTATTCCCCAAGTAGTCAGCCAGAGGATGATCCGACGGGTAGCTGGATTCTGTGGTGTACCAACAGCTTTGGGCATTAGCGCCTTGGTTGTTAGCTATCTGCTTGCTATCTACTCCAACATCCAACTACCTCCCATTGCCGTGTTATTGGTGAACATGGGATTATTTGGTTTGGGGGTCTTAGGGATAACTTATGGCGTTCTTTCTGCCTCTTGGGATGAAGAAAGAGTTGGAAGTCTGCTGGGTTTGGGTGAGTTCAACACCAATTGGGGACGAATGGTGGAAGTTTGGCGTGAAACTCGGCAAAAAAACTCATAATCAACGGCGCTCAGGTATTAGATAACTGCGGTATTGAGTAAACGAAGAAGTGAATGTTGAAGTTGAAATTTTATTAACAAAGAATTCAGGAGTCAGGAGCCAGAATCCAGAATTAATTAGTGGCGAGTCCGAATCCTCTAGTAATTTGATTCTGATTACTCAATTCTGATTTGTGAATTCTTCTTCAAAACTTCAACATTGCGAATTAAAATTATATAAACTTTTTTATACCCTATATCCAGTTATTTAACAGTAAAACTACTGCCTGAGCGCTATATTTTGTAAATAAATTTTATTTTCAACTATTCGTAATTAGGCTAAGTAAGCAACAATAAAGTTAGCCCATTTACAAAAAATTTTACTCAATTAATCAGGAACTTCCAGATGATTATAGTAATGAAAAGTGGTTCCCCAGAGGCGGAAATAAACCGCATTGATGAGGAATTAAGTAGCTGGGGGCTAACTCCAGAAAAAATTGTTGGTCAACACAAAGTAGTTATTGGTTTAGTAGGTGAAACCACCAGCTTAGATCCACTACAAATTCAGGAACTTAGCCCCTGGATTGAGCAGGTATTGCGGGTAGAGCAGCCTTACAAACGAGCCAGCCGCCAGTACCGCCACGGTGAAGCTTCGGAAGTGGTGGTTAATACTCCCGATGGAGCGGTGCTATTTGGTGAACACCAGCCTTTGGTAATCGTTGCCGGCCCTTGCTCGGTAGAAAATGAAGAAATGATTGTGGAAACTGCACGGCGCGTCAAGATAGCTGGAGCCAAGTTTTTGAGAGGCGGGGCATACAAACCCCGGACTTCACCTTACGCCTTCCAAGGACACGGCGAGAGTGCTTTGGATTTGTTGGCGAAGGCGCGGGAAGTTAGCGGACTAGGTATTATTACAGAAGTGATGGATGCTGCTGACCTGGATAAAATTGCTGAAATTGCTGACGTAATCCAGGTGGGAGCAAGGAATATGCAAAATTTCTCTTTGCTCAAAAAAGTGGGAGCGCAGCCGAAACCAGTTCTTTTGAAGCGGGGAATGGCAGCGACTATTGAAGATTGGTTGATGGCAGCCGAGTATATTTTGGCATCTGGCAATCCTAATGTAATTTTGTGTGAAAGAGGAATACGTACCTTTGACCGTCAATATACGCGAAATACGCTGGATTTATCAGTAGTGCCAGTGTTGCGAAAACTAACTCACCTGCCAATCATGATTGACCCTAGCCACGGTGTAGGTTGGTCTGAGTTTGTGCCCTCAATGGCAATGGCTGCGATCGCAGCTGGCACAGATTCCCTGATGATAGAGGTTCATCCCAACCCTGCTAAAGCCTTATCTGATGGGCCCCAATCAATTACGCCAGACCGTTTCGATAACTTGATGCAAGAATTAGCAGTGATTGGTAAGGCGGTAGGACGCTGGCAGCAACCAGCAGTGGCTCTAGCTTAAAATCCAGTTGCAACTTCATGATCAAGTATCTCAGCATAACTCCGAGTTTGTAGTAAAGACTTCAGCCCTGACAGACCTTACTACAAACCAGGATTTTTTTTGTTTATTGTAAATGTAAAATAATGCCCTTTTAGAAATCTTCTAAAGGTGATTTTAAACACTAACTAAAGCTATAAAAAAAGTAATCTGCAATCAATATTGATGGGCAATATTTTTTGCTGTTGTAGGTCTTTTAATCTATATCATCGGATTGTCTATTACATTGGTAGCTTAATTCACACAGCACAAGAGTTTGCTTATATATAGTATTCGCGATCATTAATGTATTAAAAATGCTAAAAGATTTCTTTCTAATTGACGAACTCCTGAAGCTTGTGACATGAAACAGCCCTGCTTAGGGAAAGTGGGTAGGTTTTTCGCTAAGGTTCGTATTGAGCAAGTCAGAAAAATCATTGCGATCGCTCAATCATGTTAGATTATAGTTTGTTGTTTCTCTTAAACACAAAATTCGAGACTTTCCTACCCATCTCCTCATTGTGGGAATGAAAAAAAAAGAACTGGAAAGTTAAGTTTTTTGAAAATTAGGTGCAGCAATACATCTATTCCCACTAGCTTATATAGCTTACCAGACAAGACTTAAAGGCATAATTGAACATCATTATCAAAGAAAAATTAAAAGAATATGAAGTGCATTTTTCCCCTCAAAAAAATGATATGTTAGATACAGAATTCAATTTCGCGCGTTTATGGAGTAAAACAAGATAGATTACTTGAGTTTTTCACCCTCAAACCCTTGGCAGTTCTTGCTTTTGACGCAAATTGAGGGCAATGTGAGTACACATTTAAATAACCAAAACTTAGTTGCAAGTAGATTAAATTCTTTGCTGGGATTGGATTGTGGCTGAGTACAAAGAAATCCTGAACCCCTATCTATAAACACTAGAACCCCAACCAAAAAATACTAGAACCCCTACCCGAAAAAAACTTTTTTAATTCTTGTAATGTTTGAAGAATTAGGGTTTTTAGTATTTGAGTACAAACGTAATAAATCCAATAAATTCTATCCTAGAGAGACGCAGTGTTTGGCTAGGAGACGGCTGCTATAAATCTTATATCGCCAATCACCTAACGCTCTGAAACAAAACAAAGCGAAAAGTGAGTGGAGGGATGACATAGCACCATGCCTAAAGTGAAAAGAAGTCGCGGCTGTAAGCACAAATTCTACCCAAGAACCGAACCTTGACACACACCAGCCGAACATCAGATATCTATTGCCTGTCTTACTTGAAAACAAGTCACCCGAACCCAAGGGTTTGCAGGCAGTGTGAAAGACGCGACTTCAATTCCTGGGCATAGAGAGTGGCAACAGCATCTCCCACAGTGGCAGCCAAGTCCACCGACCTTTTGCGAAACTCAATGACATCACCGTCTACACGACTCCTCAACTCCAACGCTACGGAATCGACAACCCAAGCAAAATCCGGTGGTTGCGGCTGCGACAGCACCACCAGCGCCACCGTGGAAAGGGACGAAAAGCTCCAAGAACGCATTGCTAAACATCCCTGCTACAGCGAAGACGCTCATCACCACTACGCCCGGATGCACGTTGCAGTTGCTCCCGCTTGCAACATTCAATGCAACTATTGCAACCGCAAATATGATTGCGCTAACGAAAGCCGTCCTGGAGTAGTTAGCGAATTGCTAACACCAGAACAAGCTGCACACAAAGCTTTAGTCATTGGCGGCAAGATTCCCCAAATGACAGTTGTGGGAATTGCCGGCCCTGGCGACCCTCTGGCGAACCCAGAAAAGACTTTCCGCACATTTGAGTTGATTGCAGAGCAAGCACCAGACATCAAGCTGTGTTTATCAACCAATGGTTTAATGCTGCCCGACTACATCGATCGCATTAAACAATTAAATATAGATCACGTTACGATCACCATTAACATGGTAGATCCAGAGATCGGTGCTAAGATTTATCCTTGGGTTCACTACAGACGCAAGCGTTATAGAGGCATTGAAGGCGCAAGAATTCTCCACGAAAGACAGATGGAAGGATTGCAAGCCCTGAAAGATGCTGATATCTTGTGCAAAGTAAACTCAGTGATGATTCCCGGAATTAATGACCATCACTTAGTCGAAGTGAATCGAGTTATTCGTGAGAAAGGTGCATTCTTGCACAACATCATGCCATTGATTTCTGCACCAGAACATGGCACACACTTTGGTTTAACCGGTCAACGCGGCCCCACACCGAAAGAACTCAAAGAAGTTCAAGACAATTGCTCCGGTAACATGAAAATGATGCGCCACTGTCGCCAGTGCCGCGCCGATGCAGTAGGATTGTTGGGAGAAGACCGCAGCCAGGAATTTTCCAAAGAGAAATTCTTGGAAATGACTCCAGAATATGACATGGAGCAACGCGCTACCGTTCACGAAGGGATTGAGAAGTTTAAAGAAGAACTTAAAGTAGCCAAAGATAAGGCGCTTGCCGGTAAGAAAATTGCCAACAGTCCCAAAATCCTCGTTGCAGTAGCAACCAAAGGCGGCGGATTGGTTAACCAACACTTCGGTCATGCGAAAGAATTCCAAATTTACGAAGTGGGTGGAAACGAAGTTCGCTTTGTCAGCCACCGCAAAATTGACCAATACTGCCAAGGTGGATACGGCGAAGAAGCTTCTTTTGAGCATATTATGAAAGCGATCGCAGATTGCAAAGCAGTTTTAGTCTCTAAGATTGGTAACTGTCCTCAAGAAAAATTGCAAGAAGCTGGAATACAGACTGTTGAAGCTTACGACGTGATTGAAAAGGTTGCTTTAGAGTTTTACGAGCAATACGTTAAGGAATTAGAGAATAGGGAATAGGGAATAGGGAGTAGGGAGTAGGGAATTTCAATATTCACCACTCCCCACTCACCACTACTCACCACGGGCTAAACTTTAGCTATTTCACGTCACCACTCCCCACTCCCCACTCCCCGCGCCCAAAAGGAGAATAAATCATGGCTTACAAAATTCTTACTAGCCAGTGTATTTCCTGCAATCTCTGTCTAACAGTATGTCCCACAAATGCAATTAAAGTGGTTGACGGACAGCACTGGATTGACCCTGAACTTTGTACAAACTGTATTGGTAGCATTCATACCGTGCCTCAATGTAAAGCTGGTTGTCCCACATGCGACGGTTGCGTTAAGCAGCCTAGCGATTATTGGGAAGGCTGGTTTACCAATTACAACCACGTAGTTGCTAAATTAACAAATAAACAAGATTACTGGGAACGTTGGTTTAATTGTTATTCCCAGAAATACTCTGAGCAGTTGCAAAAGCGTCAATCCCAATCAGTGGGTTCTGAAGCTTAATTAAATAATTCCTAATTTGTAATTGAAGACAACAATGCAAAATAACTGCATCTATCTTGATAATAATGCTACCACTAAGGTAGACCCAGAAGTTATAGAGGTAATGCTACCTTACCTCACAGATTATTACGGCAATCCCTCCAGTATGCATACCTTTGGTGGGCAAGTCGGTAAAGCAGTGAGAACAGCAAGAGAACAACTTGCAGCCATCCTGGGAGCCGATGAGTCAGAAATTGTCTACACAAGTTGTGGTACTGAAGGAGATAACGCCGCCATTCGAGCCGCACTGTTAGCACAACCAGAAAAGCGCCACATTGTCACCACCCAAGTTGAACATCCAGCAGTACTTAATGTCTGCAAACAATTAGAAACCCAAGGTTATAGTGTTACCTATCTATCAGTAAATAATCAAGGGCAGCTGGATCTAGATGAATTAGAAGCTTCCTTGACGGGTAACACCGCCCTGGTGACAATTATGTATGCTAATAATGAAACCGGCACGGTTTTCCCGATTGAGCAAATTGGGTTGCGCGTCAAAGAATATGGCGCTATATTTCATGTAGATGCAGTGCAAGCAGTGGGAAAAATCCCCTTAAATATAAAGACTAGCACGGTGGATATGTTAACCCTGTCTGGTCACAAGCTGCACGGGCCGAAAGGAATTGGTGCTTTATATATTCGGCGCGGAGTTCGGTTCCGTCCCTTCATGATTGGGGGACACCAAGAACGCGGACGTAGGGCGGGAACAGAGAATGTTCCAGGAATTATTGCCTTGGGCAAAGCTGCGGAATTAGAACTGTTACACTTAGAAGAAGCGACCGCAAGAGAAAGAAGGCTGCGCGATCGCCTCGAACAAACTTTACTCGCTAAAATTCCCGATTGTGTAGTTAATGGCGACGTTACGCAGAGATTGCCAAACACAACCAATATCGGCTTCAAGTACATCGAAGGTGAAGCAATCCTACTGTTATTGAACAAATACGGTATCTGTGCATCATCCGGTTCTGCTTGTACCTCCGGTTCTCTGGAACCCTCCCACGTCCTGCGGGCAATGGGCTTACCCTACACAACTTTGCACGGTTCAATTCGCTTCAGTCTTTGTCGCTACACCACAGAAGCCGAAATCGATCAAGTAATAGAGGTAATGCCCAGTATTGTAGAACGTTTACGCGCCCTCTCACCCTTCAAAAATGATGATGCAGGTTGGTTGCAAGGACAAGAACAAGCACTGGCACACCGTTAGGAACTAGCAAATAGAGAATAGGGCATAGCGCATTGAGAATGGAACCTATGCCCCATGCCCAATCCCCCAATCTAAAATCCAAAATCTAAAATCTAAAATTCGTTATGTGGGACTACACCGATAAAGTATTAGAACTGTTTTACGATCCCAAAAATCAGGGAGAAATTGAAGAAACGGGCGAAGCTGGAGTTAAGGTTGCAACGGGTGAAATCGGCAGCATTGCTTGCGGTGATGCTCTGAGATTGCACCTGAAAGTGGAAGTAGAATCTGATAAGATTCTAGATGCTCGCTTTCAAACCTTTGGTTGTACTAGTGCGATCGCATCTTCTAGTGCATTAACCGAAATGGTTAAAGGTTTAACCTTAGATGAAGCTCTGAAAGTGTCCAATAAAGACATTGCAGATTACCTGGGTGGTTTGCCAGAAGCAAAGATGCATTGCTCTGTGATGGGACAAGAAGCCCTAGAAGCCGCTATCTATAATTATCGTGGCATTCCTCTAGCTACCCATGATGATGACGATGAAGGCGCGTTAATTTGCAGTTGCTTTGGCATCAGCGAGTCCAAAATTCGCCGCGTGATTCTAGAAAATCATCTCACGGATGCCGAGCAAGTAACAAATTATGTAAAAGCTGGTGGCGGATGCGGTTCCTGTCTGGCGAAAATTGATGATATTATTAGATCAGTTCAACAGGAATACGCCTCACCTGCTCTCAACAATTACGGCGTACAAGTTGCCACAGAAATTGTTACATCTAAGGAACGAGCGCTAACAAACGTCCAAAAGATTGCTCTAATTCAAAAGGTTCTTGATGAAGAAGTCAGACCCGTACTCATTGCAGACGGGGGAGATGTAGAACTCTATGATGTAGAAGGCGATCGCGTTAAAGTTGTACTGCAAGGTGCTTGCGGTTCCTGTTCTAGTAGTACAGCAACTCTGAAAATTGCGATCGAAGCCAGATTACAAGATCGTGTCAGCAAGAGCCTTGTAGTCGAAGCAGTTTAGGAATTGCTGTAGGACTTAACGTAATCTACAAATACGCTCTAATATGCATTCAGCCAGGAACAGAAAGTAGGATTTGAATCATATAATTGTCTCCACATCAATGCTTCAATCCTACCGACAACTGATAGCTAAATTAGCTATGACGGCTAATAGCATATAGGCAAAAGATTAAGCGCCTACTTGCAAATTTCATCATCCAACTCGCTTCAAAGGAACAGGATATGAGCACATTGTACGACAACATTGGTGGACAACCAGCTATCGAACAAGTAGTAGATGAACTCCACAAACGCATTGCTACAGACAGCCTCCTCAGTCCCATTTTTGCTGGTACAGACATGGCGAAGCAACGCAATCATCTAGTTGCTTTCTTAGGTCAAATATTTGAAGGGCCAAAGCAATACGGTGGTCGTCCAATGGACAAAACCCACGCAGGATTGAATTTACAGCAACCACACTTCGATGCGATCGCCAAGCATCTCGGTGAAGCAATGGCTGTGCATGGAGTGTCAGCAGAAAATACCAAAGCTGCACTAGATCGCGTCACAAATATGAAGGGCGCTATTTTGAACAAGTAATAGGACTTATGCATTGATTGTTGACAAATAACAACATCAAGTCCTATGGAATCTTGCAAACTGAAACACATTATGACGTATTTGTAAATCACGTAATTTTCTTTGTTCTTTGTCAAAACAAATGACAAAGGACAAAAACAAAAAGAAAAAAATTTTAACGAGGAAGATCGATGAACTTACTGTCAATAATTTTGGCTGTGGAGCGATCGCCCCCAGCAGGCATTTATGCCAACGCTACCAACGATGCTCTACACGCGCTCACTACTGTCGCTCAACTGGCGTGAACGCAACTGACAAACGCACAGACCCACCAACCAATTGCAGGGAAACAAGAACCATGACAGACGAAAACATTAGACAGATAGCTTTCTACGGTAAGGGCGGTATCGGTAAATCTACCACCTCCCAAAACACCTTGGCAGCTATGGCAGAAATGGGTCAACGCATCCTCATCGTCGGTTGCGACCCTAAAGCTGACTCCACCCGTTTGATGCTGCACAGCAAGGCTCAAACAACCGTTCTTCACCTCGCCGCAGAACGTGGTGCAGTAGAAGATATCGAACTTGAAGAAGTAATGCTAACCGGTTTCCGTAACGTTCGTTGCGTAGAATCTGGTGGTCCAGAACCCGGTGTAGGTTGCGCCGGTCGTGGTATCATCACCGCCATCAACTTCTTAGAAGAAAACGGTGCTTACCAAGACCTAGACTTCGTATCTTACGACGTATTAGGTGACGTTGTGTGCGGTGGTTTCGCAATGCCTATCCGTGAAGGTAAAGCACAAGAAATCTACATCGTGACATCAGGTGAAATGATGGCGATGTATGCTGCTAACAACATTGCTCGTGGTGTTCTTAAGTATGCTCACACTGGTGGCGTGCGTTTAGGTGGTTTGATTTGTAACAGCCGTAACACTGACCGGGAAATCGAATTGATCGAAACCTTGGCAAAACGGTTGAACACCCAAATGCTTCACTTCGTACCCCGTGACAACATTGTTCAACACGCAGAATTGCGCCGGATGACTGTTAACGAGTACGCACCAGAAAGCAACCAAGCTAACGAATATCGCACATTGGCTACCAAGATCATCAACAACAAAAATCTAGCTATTCCTACACCCATCGAAATGGAAGAACTAGAAGAGTTGTTGATTGAATTCGGTATTCTCGAAAGCGACGAAAATACCGCGATGTTGGTTGGTAAGAGTGCTGCTGAAGTTCCTGTAGTATAAATCGCTGCTAAGAAATAACGCTTTAGCACAAGGAAAAAGGAAAAAGGAAGAATCTCACATTTGACCTTTGACCTTTTACCTTTCCCTCTAATCTCCCCCCTAATCTTAGAGGGGACTCCTAGTCCCCCTATGCCCCGATCCTTACGAGTCACAGAGGCTAAATATGACACCTCCAGAAAATCAAAACATCATCGAAGAAAGAAAAGAACTAATTAAAGAAGTTCTAGAGGCTTACCCCGATAAAGCTAAGAAAAAACGGGAAAAGCACTTAAGTGTATACGAAGAAGGTAAGTCCGATTGCGGCGTTAAGTCTAACATCAAATCCCTTCCTGGTGTAATGACCGCTCGTGGTTGTGCTTACGCCGGTTCTAAAGGTGTGGTTTGGGGTCCTATTAAGGACATGATCCACATCAGCCACGGGCCTGTAGGTTGCGGTTACTGGTCTTGGTCTGGTCGTCGTAACTACTACATCGGCACCACAGGTATTGATACCTTTGGTACCATGCACTTCACCTCTGACTTCCAAGAAAGAGATATCGTTTTCGGTGGTGACAAGAAACTCGTCAAGCTAATCCAAGAACTAGATGTACTTTTCCCCCTCAACCGTGGTGTTTCCATTCAATCAGAATGTCCCATCGGTCTAATTGGGGATGACATCGAAGCAGTTGCTCGGAAGACATCGAAAGAAATTGGCAAGCCAGTTGTACCTGTGCGTTGCGAAGGCTTCCGGGGTGTTTCCCAATCTTTGGGACACCACATTGCTAACGACATGGTTCGTGACTGGGTATTCACCAAATCCGACCAAGCTAAGAAAGACGGTACACTCAAGTTTGAAGGTACTCCTTATGATGTAGCCATCATTGGTGACTACAACATCGGTGGAGATGCTTGGGCTAGCCGCATCCTGTTAGAAGAAATCGGCTTGCGCGTAGTCGCTCAGTGGTCAGGTGATGGCACCATCAACGAAATGTTGATGACCCCCAATGTGAAGATGAACCTCATCCACTGTTACCGGTCGATGAACTACATCAGCCGTCACATGGAAGAAGCTTATGGTATACCCTGGTTGGAATACAACTTCTTCGGCCCCACCAAGATTGCTGAATCTTTACGGGAAATAGCTTCCAAGTTTGACGAAACAATCCAAGCAAACGCTGAGAAGGTTATCGCCAAGTATCAGCCAACAATGGATGCGGTAGTTGCTAAGTACCGCCCCCGCTTGGATGGTAAGACCGTTGCCATCATGGTTGGTGGTCTACGTCCTCGCCACGTTGTCCCAGCTTTCCAAGACTTGGGCATGAAGATGATTGGTACAGGTTATGAGTTCGCTCATAATGACGACTACAAACGTACCACTCACTACATCGAAAACGGCACCATCGTTTATGACGACGTTACCGCTTACGAATTCGAGGAATTTATCAAAGCGCTGAAGCCTGACCTAGTAGCTTCTGGTGTGAAAGAGAAGTACGTCTTCCAAAAGATGGGTCTTCCTTTTCGTCAAATGCACTCTTGGGATTACTCCG
>JAHHHS010000145.1 GCA_019359215.1 Nostoc indistinguendum CM1-VF10
AGCTATGCTGTCTATAGGCTTTTCAAAGTTAACTTGTGGAGCGCCATCTAAAAATGGCAATATTAATCCTGAAAGTGCAGCATCACAATGGATGTAATAATCTTTAATTTGATTACGCTCTAAAATTTCTAGAACTTTGTCTAAGTTATCAATTGCACCTTTGACAGTAGTCCCAATATTTAAATTTATGAGCACTGGATAATTTCGATTTTCGCTAATTAGTTGTTCAAAGTGGTCATAATTAATCTCTCCATTAATTTGCGAATTAACAACATTATGCTGGATGCGGAATAATTTGGCTGCCTTGGGTATGGAGTAATGAGAGTCTTGTGATGAATAAAGAATCCCATTAGGGTAAATTTCTCTTGCTAAAAAAATTCCATATAAATTACCTTCAGTTCCGCCAGCAGTAATATAACCCCAAAACTGATCTTCTGGAATCTTATAAAGGTGAGCAAAAAAAGATAAGACTTCTTGCTCAAATTTACGAGAATGAAGACCAAAATCTGGCTCTATATATGGATCTCCAGCATTATTTAATAGATAATTGAAAAATTTGGCTATCAAGCTGTAATCACAATTTAAATTATATGGATACCCCGCATGAAACTGCGATCGCTGTTCTATTTGCACTAAAAAATCTGCCAACTCTTTCACAACTTTACTTGACATATCTTTGGATTTCTTGAATTTTGATTGAGTTAATGGATGTTTTAATCTAAGTCCTACGTATTAATCTATACCTTAATGTTTTCTTAATGTTCCTGAAAGTCGCTCCTATATTTAAATAGGAATACAGTAAGAATACTACATAGGTCTTCAGTAATAACACTTATTTCATGCTCAAAAGTATATTATACGCAAAAAAATATTTTTATTATCTGCTTAAATAATATATCTAATTTTTCAGAAATACAAATACTATTTGATGATTTTTTATTAGTTTGGTTTTCCAGAACGGAGGATGAAAATAATTATTAAACTTTAACAAGAATAAGTCATAATGATTATCTTAGTACCATTAATAACATTAGGAGCAGAACATTTTTAGAAAATTGTGAAATAACAAATAAACAATATTTATTATTTCATAAATTTCTATTTAAAATTAACAAATAACAGCTTTTTGGTAGTTTGTCTAGCCTTTAAAAAAAATTACCTACTTTTCCTACTTAACCTACTTTTAAAGATTTTCAAGATGATGTTGAACTGTCATTGGTGCCAATGGGAGTTAGTGATATTTGGATGAATAGAAATTTCTGATTGTTCATGGTGCAATTGCGATTGATAATAAGGGGAGATTTCAATAAACTGCTGGACGCATTGAATTTGTGGGATAAACCAGCAACTTTGATTCTGTGGTGGTATAGTCCGTCGATGCGGGAGAAAAGCGATAAGTGGCGCCGGGAAATCAAAAACAAGGGGAATATGAGCTATGTTGCAGCTTGAATGATGATTAGCTTATCCCTCTTCTAAGAAAACAGAATGGTTTCTTCCATAGTGGGCGATCCGCTCATGAACAGCTTCTAAGAAGCAGAAATGTTTCCTAGAAGAGGGTTATTGCGAGAATTTCGCTTCCCTTAGATTTGCCCCGTTGAGTATGACACCATCAAGGATTGCCTCATATAGCCTAGCTAAATATAAATTTGTTTGATGCAGGCTGGTTCCAGAAAGGTTTGCTCCTTTTAAGTTAGCGGCGCTGAGAATTGCTCCTTTTAAATTGGCTCCTGTGAGGTCTGCCCCTTCTAAGTTAGCTGCGCTCAAGATTGCCCCTGCTAGGTTTGCTTTCCTCAGATTTGCTCCAGAGAGATTAACTTGATAGAGGTTTGCCTGTTCTAAATTGGCCCCTTTCAGGTTTACTCCCCTCATGTCCGTGTGACTCAAATCAATTTGCTCATTTTCTAGGTCTTTATTTGTATTTCTTCTAGCAATAACTGTAAGGGCTGCTTGAATATCTGTGCGAATTTTTACTGTTGAGTTGCTTGTTATTTTCTCTTGGGGCATACAAGGAGAATTAGCCCGCACAAAAGCAGTTAGAATATCTATAGTTAACCATTGGTATTGTTGATACTCATGGCTAATTTGCTCTAAATCATCAATTACAGCTAGATTAGTTTCTATTGTATTATTTGCTAATTGTTCAATTGCTACTCTTAAGCGTTCTTTCGGTGAGTAATATCGAGTAAAGTTAAATTTTTGCTGTATGAAATGTACCTGGAATACGATTTTCTTTAGAAAACTGTTGCTTGTTAGTAAAATATTATTCATTACACACTTCGCTTTTTATTAGCAATAATTAATAACAATATTTGAATTTATCAAAAACTTTTCTCCAGACTTATATTTATATTTACTCATTCCAAAGCTCTTGGATATGTAAAATTAAGAAGCTAAGGCACTAGTATTCAATGTAAATATATCTGGGACTAAAGTAGTACTTACTATACTGGTATACTCAATTAAGAACGATTTATGCTTGCAAGTTTTTACGTAATTCTTTGAAAAAAGAAATTTTAAGTAATAATACGCACAAACGCAAAGGCGCTTGTTAGCAGTCAGTCTAATTAACCGTTCATCGTGTACCAATAGCCCAATAGCCTTTCGATTCAACGTTACAATCCTGTTTATGTGGCAACAAGAAAGCAGATTGACTTGGTGCAGTATGCACAAGGGCAGTCAAAGACTTCGAGGGAGTGATCGTATTCGACGAACGCCACGTAATGGGTAATGTGATGGTGCAAGAGGGCAAGCTCTGCATGATTAAAGCATCTCACAAAGTTTTGTAGGGCTTCGGCTACAAGATGCGTTACCCAAGGCACGGGTTGTCTATGTTTTTGCGACTGGAGCAACCGATGTAGCAAGTATGAAGGTATGGAGGTAGTAGCTAGAGATTTGACGGGTTTAGGGTTATATCTGGCGCGGAGGTTGAGTTTTGAAGGGGTAGAGCAGAATAGAGTTTTAATTTCAGTACTAATTGTTATGTTAATAAACGTACTAGGGAATACTGGAATAGGAAATTAATTTTTTACTTCTACTTTAACTATTTATGGTACGGCAAAATCTTCTAGCATTGGCTAAACAAGGCGATACAGCCGCAATTGCGTCCCTAATTAACCGTCAGTTACAACCGAAAAATATTACAGCAAAAGTCACCCTCAAAATACTTGTTTGCAAGTATTACTAGTAGTCTACCAAGGCAACTTTGCTAGGTCAAACTCGGATATAAACGCTGCATTTTTCTGCGAGCATCTTTAGTTTGAAAACCCCAGTAGACACTAGCTTTTTGTTGATTACGTTGTTTCTCCCAAGCGGCAATTTCAGAAGTTAATCTTTCTACATTGGGAATACGTCGTTCTAAACATTGACGAGATAAAACAGATAACTCAATTTCTACTTGATTTAACCAAGAAGCGTGTTTAGGAGTATAGTGAAACTCTAATTTTTGAATAATTCGACGTGCTTCTTGTGGCGAAAAAACCTCGTATAATGCACTCGGAGTATGAATATTTAGATTATCAACAACTAAACGAATCACATCAGCTTGGGGGTAATAAACATCTACTAAATCTTTTAATTGTTTTGCAAAGTCTACTTTTGTACGACGCTGTGTGACTTCAATATGCCTCCACCCAGCTTTTGGTTCAAAAAATGCAAATAAATTTACAACACCATTGCGTTTATACTCATAATCATAACGTTCAGGCTGATCTGGTTCTGGTGGCAAAGGAAGTCTTACTTCTTCTACTAATTGATATGGACGTTCATCTAGGCAGACTGTAGGTTTTTTCGGATTATATGGCTCCGAAGTACAAATCCAAAACATCCTCCATTCTGAATACATACTCTGCGTTAACTTCGGGAATACACCACTGTTCTTTTAACCACGGTTTAATTTCGTTTTTTTTAAAGTTTGACGTACTGTTTCGTCTGAAATATAATCTACTATCCCAACATTTACCAAATGATCTGCTAATAATTGCATTGTCCAACGCACTCTTCCTTCTGGTGGATTAGAACAAGCAGTCGCAATTAAGAATGCAACTTGAGTTTCGTCTAACTTTTTAGGTTTTGGTGGATGATCTTCATCCTTTAAAGCAAAATCTAACCCCCCGATGACAAATTTTTCTCGTATTCGTTGCACTGTCGCAACGTGCGCTCTAACCGTACCAGCGATCGCTTGATCCGTTTCTCTATCAGTTGCCATCAGAAGAATGTTTGCACGGGTTATGGTTCTTGCTTTATGTTTACCTTTTTTAATTATCGATTGCAGTTGAGAAACTTCATCTTCATTTAAGTCAACAATGTACTTTTTCGCCATGTTACACCCCGTTTTTGGCTATTTTACCAATTAGAGGTTTTACTTAGCAAAGTTACCTTGGCAGACTACTAGAGTCTTCTGAAGTTCCTAACCAACAAGTTTTAGTGGCATTTATTCATAAAAGTATAACAGGGTTAGGTTCTCCATCCATTGAAAGAGTGAAAGTTTATGCACTACAAGTAGGAGAAGAATTTCCGGCATGGAGTCAAGAGTTTGAAGTAACTACTCAATTATCATCTGTCTTTGAATCAGAGAAATTTGTAAGCTCTAGTGGAGAAGCACAGGAAACACAAGCTAGTTTGAGGGAAAGAGCAAAAAAGGGAAGCGTAGATGCAATTACCAAGCTTCTCAATGCTGCTTTACAGCATAAAAATATTATTGTTAAGGTTAGTTTAAAAGAAAGCTGTTTGCAGGTAATTTTGGAATCAGACCCATGTCCGGAACAAAGTTCAGTAAGGGAGCATCTCAGTTTTTTGCAAAGAGGGCGAAAATCAGTCAGGATAAGTAAGACGAGTGTATTTACCTACCGATGACCCCAGAACAAAAGCAAGCTCTTCAAGAACATATTCAAGCGATCGCTAAAATACTATATGAAGATACGTCACCAGAAAGACTAACAAACCTTGCGGGAATTGAAGAGGCAGTGCGAAGTCAAATGCAGAAGCACGTGATGCCAGAAGTAGGGGTTTTTTTATCGAAACGGTTACGGGGACAAGTGCAGGGTATCAACGACGACTAAAAAGTATTGTGGGAGAATTGCCAATCACAAGTAAGCAAGCACAGAAATTGGAAGTCCCTTCAAGCAATCAATTGAGTCCGTATCTGGAAATGTGCTGTCTACGCGTCAGTGCTAATGTCAGCTATGAAGATGCGGCAGCAGATATCGAGTATTTTACAGGCGTGCAAGTTTCTCGCAGCAGTCAACAGAGATTGGTGCATCGTCAAAACTTTGAATTGCCGAGGCAACAAGATAAGGTTGAAGAATTAAGCGTCGATGGTGGAAACATCCGTGTCCGCACTACTGAAGGTGAAATATCTGCTTGGCTTGGCTATAAAGCGATTAGCTTACATGATCTAAAAACTGTTGGAACGTCCTTTCAAGATAATCAGGTTGTGATTGATTGGGTGAATGACCAACTACTGGCTAGTACAGTTACTTGTATCGGTGATGGACATGATGGTATTTGGAATATCATTAACCAACTAGCGCCTAATGTACAACGCCGAGAAGTGCTTGATTGGTTCCATTTGATAGAAAACCTCCACAAAGTTGGGGGTTCGCTAAAACGCTTGAAACAAGCAGAAGCTCTTCTATGGAAAGGCCAAGTTGAGGCTACTATTGCCTTATTTACCAATTGTAAGGGGAAACAAGCACAAAATTTTTGCCATTATCTTGATAAACATAGCGAGCGCATTATTAACTACGAATACCATCAAGCTGAACAAATTTGTTCGATTGGTTCTGGTTCAGTTGAATCTGCCGTTAAGCAAATTGACCGTCGAACTAAGATTTCAGGCGCACAATGGAAACGAGAAAATGTGCCTCAAGTCCTTGCTCATCGCTCTGCTTATCTCAATGGATTATTGTCAGTTTGAGCCACTTCAAAAACTGAGATGCTCCCGTTCAGTAACAGTTATCCGTAGAGAAATAAATTTATCAAAGTTAGAATTTATAAAAAGCTTAAAGGTTTTTGTCAAGCAAACTGAACAAGATTTTCCTAATTGGGATCAAGAAATAGATTTATCATTTTCAAGTAATCCAAAAATATCTACTTCCAAACCAATATTAAATACTCAAAATATAAATTTAACTATTAATGGAATAACAGTTAGTTTAGACAATCTTCAAAACTTTCTAGGTAAAATCTTAGGAATCTTAGGCGCAATAATTTTATTCATTGGGGTATTTACTCCTATTATTAGTGTTCCGATAGCAGGTAGCTTTAATTATTTTTATAATAGGAAAGGGGATGGAGTTATTTTAATCGCTATAGCCATAACATCCTTAATTATAGTTTTACAAGAAAAGTTTAAATTGCTTTGGTGGACAGGAATTACATCTTTAGGAGTACTCTTATTAGGTTTAATCAATTTCCAAATGCGGATTTCAGAATTTAAATCACAAATGCAAGATGAGTTAGCTGGAAATATGGTTAAAGGAATTGCTGATGTAGCAGCGCAGTCAATCCAGCTTCAGTGGGGATGGGGAATCCTAATTATAGGAACAGGTTTAATTTTAGCCGCAGCAGCTACCCCAGAGAGATAAAATCGCCTCAATTCATCAACTATATAGCGGTTCTCGACCTAGTGAGGTACGTTTTCAAAGCTACTAACCTTGGTAAATAAGATTTGGGTGTACCTCAGTAGACTAAGAAACGCTATACCATAAGCACGACTACCTCATCGGTGAACGAGCAAACAGTCTAGTCATAGCGATGTTAACTCCCGCCTCATCAATAAACACCAAGTCTTTGAGGTTGACCTCCCCAATAGTTGTCCAATACTCTACCCTCAGTTTTTGCACTCGTTCTGTGTATTTTTCACTTGCGTGCAATGTTTTTTTTGCGTGTCAGATTTAATTTTTGAGTCATTCTGCCCATTGTCGCTCGGCTAACTTTGACACCTGTGCGTTCCTCCAATCGCGAGCATAACTCCACCAAAATGGCATCATTATCTTCTTCCACCAAAGTCATTATTAATCCTATCTGTTCGCTGTTGAGTTTAGCCGTATTACCGCCACCATGTGCGTTCGGCTCAACTGTCTTGCTAATTCGATATCGCTTTACTAGCTTCTGGATAAACGTTAAACTCACACTAAATCTTTTTGCCAGGTGTCTTTGAGAACCTTCTTGATTTTTATACGCATCAATCACTTTTTGGCGAAGGTCAGTGGAGTATGCTTTCATCCCAAATACACTTTGCTACAGCATTGATCATCTTCCTACCTTTTGTATTTCACTCAAGCGAGAACCGCTATAATTGTATTGCCCATCTCTTCTTTTGATTGATGGCGTGCCACTTCCCTCAATACCCATTCCAGTAAGGCTAATGGTATTGAGCCGAGATACAGATACTGTTGGCGAATATAATACATAGTTGTGTTTTCAAGTATTACTTAAGCTGAAACGTCCAATCTGTCGTTGCGGCTTTTAGTTGTAACACTTTTGTTTCTACGTTTGTAACACTTTCGCCAACAGTATCTTCGCTAAATCCACCCTAAGTTGATACTGCAAAGGCTCAACGGTAGCAGTGATCGATATCTGCAATGGTCCAATCTTTGGTTGTAGCTCAAATACATCCTGTATCTTTTTAATTTTTATTTGCATAAGTTACTCTTTGAAAGTCCTTTACGATGTCGCCATGTATAACTGAGTATGCCATAAATACCTATAATGCTAAGTGGAATGGCGCTATTGGACTCAGGAACGGTTTGAGATGGGCTGAAGAGCAGCCCTGTGGCATAATTGAGACCACCACTACCTGGAGATACAAATTCGTCAATAAACTGACCGGTGGAACCGTTGAACCGTCGCACTGAGTTTCCAGAAAATCCAGTTGTTACATATAGATTACCATCTGGGCCAAACACAAGATTAGATCCATCATCGGCACCACTTACTTCATTGCTAACGAACACATCTATGAAAGCCCCAGTCGCGCTATTGAAGCGCAAGACGCTGTCAGTAGAGCTGTCAAGGACATATAGATTTTCATCGGGTCCGAAAACGAGATCGACGGGCCCGTTGTTTGCACCTACTACATCTGCAAAGACATCAAGAAAGCCCCCTGTTTTACCGTCATAGCGTAAAACTTGGTTTGTGACTCGACTTGTGACATATAAATTCCCGTCAGCCCCGAAAACCATTCCCTGTACACCACTAAGTCCCCCACTACCCACAGGGATAAAATCGTCAATGTAAGCACCCGTAGTACCGTTATAACGGATGACTTTGCTGTTAGGTGCAGTACCTCCAAAGTCTGCAACATACAGATTCCCGTCAGGGCCGAAAACAAGCTCTTGTGGAGTACCTATAAGTCTTTCATCAGAAACAAAGGTATCAATGAATGCACCTGTTTGGCTGTCAAATCGGCGTATGGCAGGACTAAAACCAACACCTACGTACAAATTTCCATCAAGTCCGAAGGTCAGACTTAGCGGACGATCACCGGGTATCTCACTGGCTAAAGAGCCGAGGAAGGCCCCAGTTTTGTCGTCATAACGCAGTATCTGTAAACTATCGTAGCTCCCAACCAAGATATCTGCCTTAGCGGGGGCAGTCCAAGTAGCTACTGAGGCCAGTATTCCAACTATCGAAGCTGATACTCGTATACTCTTATTCACTGTTTGAAATTTATTTATAGACGTTTAAGCACTAGCTAATAAATTACAGAACAGCAGTCAAATTTTGTGTATAAATACGTAATCTTTATTTTATCTTCATTAATTTTTTATAAAAAATAGAACGCTCAACTATAGGAATCATATTTGATTTCTGAAAAATACTACGAGATAATACGGAGGTGTGTATCTGTCTAACAGCGAACAATGATAAACCAGCATATACAATCCGCGATACCTTCGGTGAGCTTCGCTAACGCAGAACTACAAGAATTTATAGATCATCGCCCAGATGCGCGTGAGGTGAGGAAGGCTTTGGCAGTTAAACTGGTTTATCAAGGCTACAAGTATGAAGAAATTCAAACAATTTTAGATGTCTCACTTGGTTCGATAACAAGTTGGAAACAAGCCTACAAGGAATATGGAATTTCAGGACTACGCCTAAGTCATCAAGGCAGAAAGAGTTATCTGAGCGATGAACAGCGAGATGAAGTATTAAGTTGGTTGCAAACAAAGGATATTTGGGAACTGGGTGAACTGGAGTATAAAGAGCGCATTTGAATATGATGTGATCTACGAATCAAAACGAAGCTATTATGATTTATTTGACGCGGCGGGAATTAGTTGGAAGAAAACCACTGCCTTGAATCCAAAGGCGGACATTGAAGCTGTCGCAGCAAAAAAAAAACAGTCTTGTTTCATTGTTGGCAAGTAAGAGAGAGGAAATAGAATCAGGAAAACTAAGAGTATTATTAATAGATGAGTGTCATCTTCTATGGGGAGACTTAACCGGATACGTTTGGGGAAAAACTGATCAAGAAATTGCAGTGGAAGTTATTAACGAACGAGATAAACAGACATACTACGGGGCGGTTGACTATTCTTTTTGGCAAGTTAGTTCTGAAAGCTTACAATGCTGGTAATTCTGACAATACTATTGATTATCTACGCTATTTATTAGACCAGTCCCCGAACCAACGATTACTTCTTTTTTGGGATGGTGCTTCTTACCATCGTTCTCATGCCGTTCAAGGCTTTTTAGGCGAGGTAAATGAAGGTTTGCCACCAGAGCAATGGAAAATTCACTGCGTCCGTTTTGCTCCTAATTGCCCATCACAAAATCCACGCTTAGGATATTTGGTTACAAGCTAAAACATGGGTGCGGCGTTTCTGTGCTTTGATTCCTTCCTTCTCTCGTGTGAAGTGGATGTTTGAGTGGTTTATCCGACACACAAACGAGTGATTTTACCACTCTTCAAATGTACGGAGCTTTTTCAGAAATCAAATATTAGTCCTATATCTTTTAAGGTTTTACCGAAGAAAGGCAGAGGGCAGGAGGCAGAAAATATATTTTTTGCCCTCAGCAATCAAGGGTTTAAAGCCCCTAAATTTATTTATGAATAAAGATAAAAAATGTATTTTGAGACGCGCAGCGCAAAAAATACAGCGTCCATTATAAATCCCCTAAATTTATTTATGGGGATTACCAACTGAGCCTCCTGCCTTCTGCCTCCTGCCTCCTTAATTTCTCTTCTACTCCAATTATGATAAAGATATCCTTTGCAAGAAATTTCTGGTTGAATCTCCCTTGGCAACCAATCGAGCCGCGACCGAGCAAGTGAGTTACGCAGCATTGGCTCCTGGAATCTTTATCATTAAAGCTTTTTGGTTTAAACTTCATGCCTTTTGGCACGGTAAAAGCACAGACCTATCTATCTTTTAAAGATGCGATCACTCCCATTGCTAAAGTTAGACGTGGAAATGCGTGAACGCTGATCCAAATGAATAGCCCAAAGCTTCAAAATATTCTAACCTTTGATCAGTGCTTTGCTATCCAAACATTACGGTTTGCAAGGTGCTATTCTTAGCATCTCGTAAACGATAGTGCCAATCGAATGGCACTTCCTTTCATTTCATAAAGGTAGCTTTCTCCCCAATGCCTCATTCAATGTGTAGACATCTCCAATTTTGATTCTGTGCCGAATAAATCACGCCATCCATTCAGTCCGCTGTGGGGCATCTGTCACCAATTGAGCAAATTTGTCAGGGTCAAGCTCCTCAAACTCCAGCATCACACCGCAACGCTCATCATTTGTTAGTGTACTGAGTAATTCTTTGACCGCATCAACCCCATCCTCCACGCGCTCAATAGCCAGTCGAGCATAATATTTAACCCGCTTCCACCAAGAATCACTGAGTTCTTCATCTGTGTCCATACCCCCCCGATTATTATCTCCATCTTCATTAATGGGGGGTGTGGACGGGGCATTAATCCCATATTGAGACTGCATTCTAGCTGTATAAGCCGCATTTCGTTCTTGTTCATCTTGGCGTTTTCTTTCCCTGTCCTCCCGTTGCCTCTGCCGATAAGAAAGCACGTTCTGGATAAACACCACATCATCAGTATTTAGCCGATAATACCGAACCCTCTGTCCGTCCTCCATTGGTCTTCGTGACTCAGTAGACAAACCCAGTTGCCAAAGGTACTGCCCCAAAATCCACACAGCAGACTCCGATAGCGGAATCGTCAGATTAAGAATGCCTTTAACGTGAGATGCGTTGCGTTTTGAGAACTCTGCCAAAGCCTGAATCATCGCCTCGTCGCCTTTAATCTCAACCCCAGCCATCAGATCCATCAACACTGCTCTCAGTCCCAGCCGATGACGCATTAACCACGCGGTAGAATGATTACTCCAGTCTGTGCAAATAGCTAATCGCTCCCGTTCCGATTTATCGCGTTCGGCAACAACAGTCGGTGGTGAAACACACGAGAGTCCCTGGTCATCAATAATCATTTCCCCTGGTGCGGCCAATATCGCTTCAAGTGCGACAATCTTTTTAATTAACCGCCCAGAATCATCTTTCTTCACCAGTTCAGGGGTAACGCTCATACCGTAAGTGTCTTGTATGCGAAACTTCTCGCACTCCAAAACTTCCTCCGGTTTGAGATAATCCTGATGCTGCCTACTCGTATAAGTTCTTCTATCAATATCTTTGGCATTAGCCACTTTGCGATAATACTCCTCATCGATGGCGATACCAGCCGCCTTCATCCACCGGGAAGTTCCTTCATCACCAGCGTCGCCTAAAGGAATAATCGTATTCCCCATTTCCTCTAAGAGCGATCGCAGATCGGAACGTAAATTATTAATCGACCAATTCCTTTGCGCTTCAATCTGACAGCTAGCATCCAACGCCCAGTCTTTCTCTGCCCCACGTTTCCCTGTCTCGCGGTTAATGCGAATCAGAAAAGCGGTCATCTCGTTTTTCTGAAGAATCTTTTCCTTGATGCGACGGGCATTAGTTTCGGCGTAACCAAAGGGAGGGCGCGGTGCTACCCAAACATACATGGGGACATCTGGACGATACCGCCATAATTGTTGAGCGCATTCTGTAGCCGACTGCGAAACAGCATGAAACACACCAAACACAGCATCAAAATGATAGCTGGAAATATCAACCCCTGAACTGAGACTGGGAGTAATTAAAAAAGCATCGATATCCTTAATAGCAATGTTAATCTCTCGGATAAAGATGACATTCTCCTCAGATCCACTGTTTTCCGAATGAATAGCCCACACTCGTAACTTGCGGTCTTCGGCTGATTCCGATGTTTCGTCGCTATCATCAATTGCTGAACCATCATTGAGCGCGCGTTCCAGCTTTTTGATAAATCGCTTGCTGTCGCTGACCATCATCAACTTTTTACCCAACATCAGTTGAGCGTGGAACTCGGCAACGATTGCACTGCTGTTTTTACCTTCGTACCAATAAACCTGACGACCACCTGAACGATATTCGTTTTTGATGATGTAGGGTTTTTCACTAGCCGATCGCATTTGCATAAAAAACTCGATAGTCAAATCATCGAGGTGAGCATCTGCCAAAACTACCAGTTTGGCATTGTAAACCAGATACTCCAGTACCTCCAGAATAGCCCCCCGGTGTTCCTTGCAGGTCTTTGATTTGAGCAAGTGAGCGATGTACTGGCAGGCTTCATCAATAAAAAGAATGTCATAAGCCTGTAAATCGTTCGCCATTTTATACAGCGAGTCTACGGTAATGCTGAGAGCCTTCGCTTTAGCCCAGTCACCGCAAGAAATCGCGGAGTACATTGCTGTTTGTAAGCGATCGCTGAGATTTTTCAGCAAAGTAACCCGATGTCCGTTGTTCAAAAAGCTCAAGTCTGGGTTATCTTTTCTAATCATTGCCAAGATTTCAGTCTTGCCAGTACCCATGTCGGAAGCCAAACCCACTAACCCCGATTGAGGCAGAGAGCGAATGACCGTGGAAAGATAGCGGGTATTGACTATTACATTGGGTTTGAATTTGCGAAGCCCCCTGGCGCGATTAATGAAAAATCTTTGGTTTAACTCGCTGACTCTCAAGGCATCAGCAATCATCGTGGACACTGCTTTCTCAGCTTTTTTCCCCAGAGCGACAACCCAATCATCAATTCCTTTTTCGGGGCCAGGCAAAACTGCTACTTCGCATTGACAGGCAAGTTGGAGAATTACTTGACAGGTGCGGCGAGTAGCAGCAAAAACTTGCTGTTTTGTTTTGGGTTTGGTTTCGTAGTCGAAGAGAATAACAAATTTGCGACCCTTTTGTGCCATTGGCACTAAATCGGGGTGCAGGTATTCTAAATCTTCCTTGCCAACTCGACCGTTCCAGATTCCAGGGAGTGCGATGGCTACATAGCCCAAAGTCAGAAGACAAGCAGCCTTCTTCTCGCCTTCGGTAAGGCATACAGGGATTTCGGGGTGAGCCATGACCCAAGCCCAAAACCCTAATGCTTCACCTTCAGAGGTAACAGTAATATGTTCTGGCATTGGCACGTCATAACGCAGGGCTATCAACCGCCAAATGTGTAGGGGGACTCTTAGATACGTGACACGATTGGGAGTTTTGGGGGGTGACTCGTATTTAACGGGCTTTTGAGTTTGTTCGTTTGTAGTTTTGTCCCATTCGAGTCTTGGGTAATCGGGTTTCATCCGTCCCCAGTCCATCGGTAGCCAATTCTTGAGGGGGTCGAGTCCACTAATCCACCATGCGCCCAACTCTGCGTGGGCATATCTTTTCAAATACCCGTCCCGTAATCGCCCATCGTTTCGTCTGGCAGTTTGGGGGAGAGCGTACAAAAGGCACTCGTATACTTCCGAACCACTTAAAGAGCGGACATTTAGGGCAGTGAGTTTGGGGTCAACAGCAGAATTGACCACCCATTCATGCCAGTGGTTTGGAGCTAATTCACTGTTCGGATTCTGATGTGCATTAATTGTGTGGCTCAAATGAAGAGCATCATTTTGGTTCAAGGAGCCAGGTAAATTTAGATAATGCTTTGGTAATTCATAATGAGAATTGATGAAGTGATTTTTAGGTACAGTTTTGAAATCAGTTTGTTTTTTGAAAACTTCTTTTGAGGTTGGTTCAGAAGTATTAGGTATTTTAGGTAAGCCATAATTAGGATCTAATAACCGACGACGTTTTGCTTCTCCCATGAGCTGACTCCTTTTTGAGGGAATGAAATAGTACAAACAAACTAAGAAGTTGTGATTGTAGATGACTTAGAAAAAATCAATTGCATGAAAAATTGATGCTGTCAGCCAGTGAATCTGATATAGAATCAGGGTTGACCAAGCCCCGTTGGGGCGGGGTATAGGGTGTGGGGTGTTGGGTGTGGGGGATATATAGCCGCAACAACCAGTGGGACACAAGCCCCGCCTTTTAAGGCGATTGCATTGGGCGAGGTTAGAAGCCTCCCTCGCCCAATGCCATCTTCCCTACACCCGACACCCTGCCCCCTACACCCTTCTGGTGACAGCTTTTTTGAAGTGCTATTGTTTCTCTGGTCAGATTGAAAAAATCAGAATTATCTGCTTCTGGCTGTATGTGGTCGAAATGTGAGATTAATACGTGTACTAACGACTTTGTTGGTCTTGGGTACTTGATGCAGATGTGTAGACTGACAACCGGGGTGCATCACGAGTAAACTGCCGTGTTCCAGCCAGAAATCCGTTGGTCTGCCGCCGATGGGTTTGATCTGGAATTTGCGACATGACCCCAGGCTGATTGATACGATTGCAGGGTTAAATCCCATCGATGGCTCGTTGTCTGCGTGCCAACCGATGCTGTCCTGGCCACTGCGGTATTGATTTCCGATGACGATGCGAAACTTATAGCCAGTCAACGCAGTGATTCTGTCCCGCAAGTTAGCCAGAGCATCTGTCCAAGTCAGAGGTTTTAAGAACACGCTGTTGGAGTAAAGGTAATCACATCCGGCATCACCGTAAATGCACTCTAGGCGGGGGACGGGCATTGTTTTACCAGCGATTCTGATTTGATTTTGCTGCCACTCCAGTTGTAGACAGTGTTGGTAGAGTTCGTTTGCTTGTTCAGAGCTTAAGAAATCGGGGTAGTAAGTGACTGGTAAAACTGGGGTAGATTCAGAGAAAAGTGTAAGTTGTTGCATGAGAGTTTGTCCTTATTTTTGATGGATGAAAATCTAAAAACCTGCTTGAGATTTCGAGTGATGAAGCGAAAACTGATAGGATGAACCCAGCACTGATCACAGATGCAATTGCAACCAAGCGTTCGCCCTAGACTAATGAGTGCGATCGCTTTCATTTTTTGACCAACACCCGTGGCTTCTTAGTAATAAAAGCCCCCGCCTGTTTTAATGCAGCAGTCGGGTCTGGATGAGCGAAAAATTCTTCAATCGCTTTGGTCAGACCGTCTGCAACAATTGGGTCATGACAGGCGTAAACGTAAACAGACTGCTGAGTGCCGTTGACCAGCCGCATTTCCTGACGCTCTCCCGTTGTGGGTAAAAAGTGCGAACCCAAGTACCGAGATGACCGCGATAATGCGAACCGTTAAGGGGGACTTTCTTACCCAGTTCGCTCTCTGCAAAGTTGACCACACCCATCCATTTCTGTTGGCTACCGGAAAGTGTTTGTTGATTGTGTTGGGCTAGGAGATTGGCGGCGAAGTCTTGAAAATGCTGCTCCATGTATGGGTTGAGTCTGCCACCTGTAAGTTCAGCTAAAATTCTCATCGCCTCGACCAAAGTTTGTAGGCGCTGCTCAACTGGTGGGAGGGCAGGGGCAGGTACAGGAGTTTGGGCAGTGATGCTTGGAACTGCTGCAACCAAGTCTAAAATGATGGTTCTAACTTGCGCTGCTACTTGAGATTGCTGCAAGATCATTGCGATCCTTAACGCACCCAAAGCCGAAAAAACTCTAACTTGGGATGTTCTCGATGGTAGACAGAGTGTCTGTCGAGCATCACGTAAGTCAATGCCTGTAAGGGTTTTAGTTTCTTGGGTTTGGAATTCAGATTGATTTACTCTTGTTAGTTCTTTGACTGCGGACTCTGTAACTGAAAAATATTCCGCTATTTGTGCAGTAGTTGCCCAGCCGCTACCATTCCATACAGCGAACACTATTGCCTTTGCTTTGCTGAGAACAACTTCTGCGCGTGAATCATCTAAATTAGAAAGTGCAGAAGTTCTTAATGATGGAGACTCGACTAAAACATTTTGATTTAAAGGTAAACTCATCCTGTTCGACTCCTAAGTAAATCTCAAAACTTTAAACATTTACCCGCACCAAACTTTTCTCACCGACCAGCGAAAAACGATTACATATAGTTCGTGATTGAGTTAAAGCTGGCGACATCAATTCGACGACATAAAACCAAGATTTATGCACCAGTGCAATCCCCAAAATCAGCCGTTGTTTTGTTCCCTTGTCGTGAGTACATAGCATCACTCTTTCGCCCAGAACAAAAGCAGGCTTTTGCACTTTGATGGTTTCTAACTCTCCAGTCCCAATGATTTGATGCT
>JAHHHS010000146.1 GCA_019359215.1 Nostoc indistinguendum CM1-VF10
CAAACTATAAGTAATCGTTATTTATACTATGTATGCTGGTTAAAGAATTGTGTGTAAACAAGTATTAAAACATATAAGTATTTTAGCGATCGCTCTTTGGAGAAAAACTTTTTGGTTTACTGAAAAGCCCCGATAAAAGTTCAGGGCTTTGCTTTATATGAGGTTTATTAAATGCCAGCCGAAAATTTGTGCCAGCGCTTTTCTATAGAAATAATCATCCCTGAATCGCTTGGTTAAAGATAGCGGAGAACTACCCATTTTTTACCTGTTTTACCTGGGTAGTCATTTAATAAAGTTTTTAGATTTGCATATATCTCCACTCTGCGATGGCGTACCCGCCATGAACCGGTGGCGTTCGTCGAACGCGAGTGCGTCTCGTAGAGAAGACGTGCCGTTGGCAAAGCCTCTCGTTCGCGTTAGCGTCTCTGAAAGAGAAGAGAAGGTATCGCTTCTGGGTAAAATTCCGCTGCGGTATGCGGTATGGTATTTTTTTACATCACGGCAGAGATGAGTAGGGAATGAGGAGTGTCCTTTTATAGCCGCCTAAACTGGACAGTCTACTACACTACAAGCCCCATTCTCTCGTTGATAGTGGCATCATCGTGCCAAACCGGGTTAATTGTACTCGCTTGGCTGAAAGTAAGATGAGGTAAGCCTTTCAAGAAGCGCTTTTTCGTGAAAAAACTATGATTATGCTGCTAGTTTTGATCGAGTTTGAACGAAAAATTGTCGTTTCAGGCACTTGAATTTTTCGATTCGCACAAAAAACCTTTTTTGGCACGGTGATGCCTAGTGGGAATTTCTGAGCTTTTTCCCCACGGAATAATTCACCAAACATCTGGGGAATTCTGGAGGTAGAAATAGAAAATCAAATTAAAACTTCTTCATTTCTTTGAATTATTCATTAATTTTTGCAATCTCTGAATATTCTCTGGTATGACATTAAAAACTTTTGTGTCATTTCTGCTACTTGTAAGCGGTTGTTTACCTATTCAAGTATGCTGTTGATTAGCGGTTGTAACCAACTTTTTAACGTATCCGCTCAATAAATCGGGGCGAACTACCAGTTCAGGAACGAGTTTACGCCATTTGAGCCTTGTCACTGAGCGATTTACCCAGGATTATTGAGCGGTTACATATTTTATGACGTTTTGTGCAGCTTGCTTACCTTTTAATTTTTCTCTGCTACCCCAGATTATTGAGCCGATACACCAACTCTTTGGCGGGGAAGGGGCTGACACCCTCAATGGCGGAGCTGGCGATGACCAGATTGATGGCGAGGATGGCAATGATAACTTGATTGGTCAGGCTGGCGATGACCGACTTCTTGGCGGGGCTGGCAATGACCGACTCGAAGCAGGGGATGGGGATGACCAAATCTCTGGTGGGACTGGCAATGATACTGCTGACTATTCAAATACCACTGCTAGTGTCACCGTTAACCTAGCGACTGGAACTGCCAGTGGAGGGGCTGGGAATGATGTCCTGTTTAATATCGAACAAGTCTTTGGTTCTGGTTTCAACGATTCTCTAACTGGCGGGCGCGGTAATGACACCCTCTTTGGTAGAGGTGGCAATGACGTGCTTGATAGTGGAGTTGGCAATGACGTGCTTGATGGTGAAGTTGGCAACGATATTGTCCGTGGTGGGTTGGGCGATGACACCTTGCGTGGTGGGACTGGCAATAACCAACTCTTCGGTGGAGATGGTGTTGATACTGTTGATTATTTAAGTGCCACTGCCGGAGTCACGATTAACCTTGCCACTGGAACCGCTACAGGGCAGGGCAGGAATGATGTCCTGTTGGAGATTGAAAGAATCGTTGGTTCTAGGTTCAATGACACCATCTTTGGCAGAGCTGGCAATGACTTCTTCCTCAGTGGTGGGGACGGGAATGACTCTGTCAATGGTGGGGCTGGTAATGACCGCCTCTTTGGCGATAACGGCAATGACACCCTGCTTGGCGGGACTAACGACGACTTTATTAATGGCGGGAACGGGGATGACTCCCTGCTTGGCGGTAGCGGCATTGACATCCTGCTTGGTGGGGCTGGCAATGACGAACTCCTTGGTGAGGACGGGAGCGACACTCTCATTAGTAGAGAAGGCAATGATACCCTGCTTGGCGGCAGCGGCAATGACATTCTGCTTGGTGGAGACGGGGATGACCAACTCGTTGGTGGAGGCGGGGATGACCAACTCTTTGGTGGAACTGGTGTTGATACTGCTGATTATTTAAATGCCACAGCCGGAGTCACCGTTGACCTTGGCACTGGAACTGCCAGTGGGGGAGATGGGAATGATGTCCTGTTCAATATCGAGCAAGTCTTTGGTTCTAGTTTTAACGACTCCCTGATTGGAGGAGGCAGCAGTGATACCGTCTTTGGCAGAGGCGGCAATGACACCTTGCTTGGTGGGGATAGCGATGACTTTCTTGATGGTCAGGAAGGTAATGACCTCGTCTTGGGCGAGGATGGGAATGACAGCCTGTTTGGCGGGGCTGGCAATGACCAACTCGAAGGAGGAGAAGGCGATGACCGACTCCTTGGCGGGGTCGGCAATGACACTCTGCTTGGAGGGCCTGGAAATGATGTCCTCATAGGCGTTGATACTAACGGTTCTGATTCTCCTGGATTAGGGGAGGTTGACATCTTAACTGGAGGGCCTGGGGAAGATCAGTTTTTACTTGGAGATGCTACTAATGTCTTTTATGACGATAACAGTGGAAGTAATGGTTTTGCAGACTACGCTACCATCAGTGGCTTCAACTCCAACGAGGATACAATCCAGATCAAAGGGACACTGGGAGACTATCGCTTGCAGACTGTGGGAGCCAATACAAGGGTATTTCTGGACAAATCAGGGGGAGAGCTAGATGAACTCGTTGGTGTTGTACAAGCGTCGTCTCTGAAGCTTGATAGTGACGACTTCCTGTTCTACGAAAAAGAAGATGCTCGACAAGGAACAAACAACACACTAGCCACTGCTGAGGAGCTAGGTACTTTAACATCAGGTTCAGAAGTTAATACCTCTGCTCAACTGGCAACACTTCCAGGGAACAATCCTGATTTCGACTTTTTCACATTTTCTTTAGCTAACCCAGGAACTGTGACTATCAACACGGAGAATCTTACTGTTGATACAGTTATCGGTCTATTTAATAGTGCCGGGAACTTATTAAATTCTAGTGATTCTCCATCAATCACTGCTTCACTAGGGACAGGTACTTACTCCATTTCAGTAAGTGATTTTGATTACTTCCCGCAAAATGGCGGGACTTTCAATTCTGGCTCTTTTGACCCTGGTTCTTATACGCTAGGAGTCACTGTAGCCTAAAGACAAATAGTACTAAGAAAAGCGGAAACAGTTGCTAATTAAAAAGTTTGCAGTTGTTTTCGTAATTCTTGTCGAGGTTTTGTCATGAAGGGGTAAGCTTTGGGGCGGCGTTTTTGAAGTGGTTCCCTGCGTGCGGGACGGTCAGTAACGACTTTGTGAACGATAATTTTGATTGTTCTGCTCATCCATCATTACTATCCGCTCAATAAATCGGGGCAACTACCAGTTCAGGAACAAGTTTACGCCATTTGAGCCTTGTCACTGAGCGATTTACCTCGGATTATTGAGCGGTTACCTTTATCTGTTGTGTGGTTGTGTGTGATTGGTTAGTCTGCCATCCCTTTCCCGTTTCGGGAAAAATCGTGCCTGCGCTACTCTCCATTATTAGGTTTTTTTATTGGGGTGATCGCTTTTCAAAAGAGCAGAACTGCTGATATCAATGCCCCCTACCAAGATATTTATGAATGCGGGACTTTTGTTTGGCTGAATTTAGCGCAACAAGAACACTTCACTTCACTACCTGTGAGCAACTTTGAAAGCATAAGTCGAGCAATTACTGTCACTTAAAGGATAAAGTAACCCCATAAATAAATTTAGGGGCTTGTAATAAGGGCGTAGTATTTCTTGCACTATGCCACTCGTTATACATATTTTTGTTTCTCCATAAATAAATTTAGTTGCTCTGCATCCTTATTAAACAATTCAAAATTAAAGAAATAATTTTGAATTTTGCATTTTGAATTTTGAATTTCATTAAATGGTCATCTCTAGGATTCTGGATGTAACGGGCAGGGTCGCACTGGGCAGTAGCTTGAGCTAATCTCAAACCTATCCTTATAATATTGATATAGTGAAACACTGTATTGTTTTGCAAAAGCCTGCAATACCTGATCTGTATAGGCGCGGATCTTGCCAGCCGTTAGCCCAAAACAGTGAATTGGTTCTAAACGACAAACAGGCTTTTGCCCCAGCCAGAGTTCTGCCGACATAGCCTGTAATCAGTATTGTTTGTTGCAAACAACGTCGTATCAGCAAACTGCGATGCCTGCGGTGTTCTCGTAGCCATCGCAGAACTACAAGAATTTATAGATAATCGTCCAGATGCCCGTGAGGTGAGGAAAGCGTAAGGCAAGTGAAACTGGTTTATCAAGGCTACAAGTATGAGGAAATTCAAACGATTTTAGATGTGTCCCTTGGTTCGATAACAAGCTGGAAGCAGTCCTACAAGGAATATGGAATTTCGGGACTGCGATTAAATCATAAAGGAAGAAAAGGTTACTTGAGCGATGAACAGCTCCAAGAAGTATTAAGTTGGTTGCAAACGAAAGATACCTGGGAGCTTGGTGAACTGGAGTACAAATTGGCATTTGAATATGAAGTAATCTACGAATCGAAACGAAGCTATTACGATTTATTTGACGCGGCGGGAATTAGTTGGAAGAAAACTACATCTTTGAATCCAAAGGCTGACCCAGAGGCTGTTGCGGCAAAAAAAAAACAGATTGAAACATTGTTGGCAGTTGTATCCCAATTTCTGATTCTAATTCGATAAATGCATCTTTTTTAATCCTTAAACAAAAGTATACTTTCTGCTCTCTAAGCCGAGAATCTAAAAGCTCTGGAATACTTGAATCTTGCCCGTTTATCAAAATCTTGCTGTCAGTTTTGGAATGACTCAAAACTTCTATGGCAAAGACATCTCAGGTCAATAGCACCCTTGCACGCAAGTCAGAAATTCCTATCCCAATCATGTCAAGTGAAACCCTTGGCTGGCAACCACTGCTAGTTGAGGAATTTCAGCAACCTCCTGGGGGAATCGATCTACCAGAAGCCTGGGCAGGTCACTCCATCGCGCTTTGTTTAGCCCCTCGTCCCCATCGCATCTCTCAAATGGTGGGAGATCGCCGCTACAGTGGTCTTTACTCAAAAGGCGATATCTCGATTACTCCGGCTGACATTCCTGCATCCTACCGTGCAGAAGGCAATGATCACTATCTTCACGTCTTAGTGCCTGCTCAATTCTTTCAATCCGTTGCCCAACAAACAGCAGAACTTGACCCTACTCGCCTGGAATTAGTAACGGAATTTCGTGTGCGCGATCCTCAACTAGAGCAAATCTTGATGCTGCTTAAGGCAGAACTCTACAAAGGAGGTGGCGGCGTTGGGCGGCTTTATGTCGAATCGCTGGCAAATGTGTTAGCCATTCATTTATTGCGGGAGTATTCCAGCACCCAGCCCCGTATCCCACGGCATCCAGGCGGCTTAGGTGATCGCCAACTCCTACAAGTCTCGGAGTACATTCATGCCCACCTCGATCAAGAAATCAAATTGGTTGATCTTGCCACTGTTGTGTCGGTGAGTCAATTTCATTTCAGCCGCCTGTTCAAACAATCAATGGGAATGTCACCGCATCAGTATTTACTGCAACTGCGAGTGGAGCAAGCTAAACAGTTATTGAAAACATCGAAATTGGCGATCGCACAGATTGCGCTTCAGTGTGGATTTAACAGCCAAAGCCACTTAGGCAAGGCATTCCGAGAAGCAACCGGAATGACTCCTAGTGATTATCGCCAGCACTAAATCTTGAGTGTTATTATCGGGTAACTGAGGCAAGAGTTGCTCAAAAACACAGTCACTAGACCGAAAAATTCAACGCTATTGTGACTTAAAGTCACAAGTATTTGAAAATTTAGAATGCCTTAGCGTTCGCGCAGCCTGTCGCAAGTACGACTGGGCTTAACGTTCGCGTAGCGTCTGGCAGAGAAGCGATCGCTGGCAAAGTAAGGTAACGAAAAACCAAACATTTCAGTTTTTCACAAGCGCCTAAGTCTTGATTGAATGTGATGGCTACGGACTGCAAGCTGCGATCATCGCAGATTGTGTATCAAGGAAAAATAAGCATTTGGTGTTTGATTCGCGCGGCCACTTTATCTTTTAAGTGACAGGTGTGAAAGCATAAAGCGAGCAAATTGCTCAACTTATGCTTACAGTGACACGAGCGATCGCCCCGGCAACACAAAATAAGGACCCCTTATCTTTTATCCGACATAATCTCCGATTAAAATACCCGAACCCCCAGACACAACACTTTCACCAACATGCGATCGCGGGGTGCATGTTGGCAACTGAATAGAAACTATTGCGCTGCCGATAAATTTTGTTTGTCTTTGGTATTGCTTGTAATGCGTAAGTCAAGCAATATACAGTTGAAATGCTAACTTCTAGTTATAATTAGCCGTAACTTATTATAGGCACAATGCAACTATAGCTTTGACTAGATGCAAAGATAATTTACAAAAGTTGCTTAAAAGGTGAAGGCAAAGATAAAAGCTCTGAGTTTAAGCAAAAAACCTTTTATCGTGACGTCATGAATTGATTTTGGGAACATCTGAGTAACGCTACGAAAGTTTGAGAATTAGCTGCTCTGAAGTGAAATTAGCCAAAAATTTAGGTAAAATTAATGTATTTGCAGCCAATGTAGCATTAAATTACATGCGTCCTGATTGTATCTCGGATTAATCTATTAAACTTTTCAATACTAAGGACAAAATTATGCCGTTTGTGCTGATTCGAGGGACTTTTGAACCAACCAGTGGGGTTCCCGATGGAGATTCAGTTCGGTTTCAGGCAGAGGATGATACATTGTTTGATAAGTTAGAGGGGCGAATTGAATTCAAAAATGGTGGACAAGTTCAGCTTCGCTACGAAGGTATAGATGCTCTTGAGAAAGCGGCAATTCAACCCTTTTCCTCAAATGCAACCAAACGGAATATCCAATTACTCGGTGGCAATCAATCCAGGTTACCCGGATATATCCTATCTAACAATGCTGACGGCAATGGACGTCCTGTTTGCTTTGTCTTTACTGGCGAGCCACCAGATTGGGACAACACCGGAAGAGGAGATGAACTTCAAGCAGACATGCTGCGTCAAAGCGTCAACTACAGGTTGCTCCAGGAGGGACATGTCTACCCGATGTTTTATGAAACCCTTTATAAAGAGTTGCGGGATGAGATGGTGGCTGCAACTGAGGAGGCACGAGCAGAAAATCGAGAAATTTGGTCTGCTGACCGCTCAATGGATGGATTTGAAGTAGATATTCCTCCTGACCTCTCAGCCTTACCACCTATCTTTCCTAAACTTTGGCGGCGGTTGCAATCGTTTTATCAACGTCCATCTAACCGCAATAAAGGAATTGAGGAGTTTATTCGAGAGTTATCCAGAGGAAAAGATCGGCTTTTTACCATTCCTGATCAACGTTCCATTAAGTTTTCTACTACACTAAAAGTGGATGGGAACAAGATAAAAATGCTGTATAAACCTGAAGAGATGGTGTTTGAGTCGGATGTCCGCTTAGAACGTCTGGCTGCTAGTATCACTACGTCCTCTGTCTTTGCATAAAAACCTTTTTCTAACGGGACTTAAACATTTTTGAGCAAGAATTAAGCCTCAAACCTTCTCAACGCTTGTAAACGCAGTTCGCGGTAAGCGGCCACATATTGCGAGTTTAAAAATCAGATTTTCATGTTAATTGTTGTATTCCCAATCAGTCAAGTTGGGAAAAGCAGCTCTAACTTGGTTTAAAACTTGTTGTATTTCAGGTTCTGTTAATAGCATCGTCCTCATCCTCTAATAATTTTATTTCCCTTTTTAAGCACTGCTCTGAACTTCATGCAAAGCGGGTAGTTTTTCATTGTACTGGTGGACTTCCTTAAGTCAAGCACCCGTTGGCAGCAATTGCAATTTTCCTGTAGTGCGTTGTTTACTCGTAGAAGCGGTAATATTATACTAAAAACTAGAAAAGCGACTTTAACTATTTACATGATGACTTATATAACATCTTCCAGATGGAGATAGAATGAACACTATTAATGGGACGGGCATTAAATGGTAACTTTATAGTAAAAGTACTGCCTTTGCCGAATTCACTTTGCACATCTATGCTGCCGTGGTGTGAGTGAACAATTGCTTGAACAATGGCTAGTCCCAAACCAGATCCGCCAGTGCTACGGGAGCGATCGCTACTGACTCGATAAAAACGATGAAAAATTTGAGTTAGTTCGTGTTTAGGGATACCAATGCCCGTATCTTGAACTTTGATTACAGCATAATGGTCGTTGCGGTCTAATAAAACCGTTACTTCCCCCTCTCTAAGTGTGTATTGAATTGCATTGACAATCAAATTAGAAAACAAGCGATAAAGCTGGTCAGCATTACCTATAATATTCAGAGGTTGATGCACTTGTATTAAAGATGTCAGTTTTACCTCTGCGGCATTTGCCATCGCTTCAAATTCCTCAACTAAATCGCTAACAATATCATTTAGGCAACAATTTTCACGTTGTAACTTTTGGGCTTGTTTATCTAAACGTGCTAACATCAATAAATCAACAACCAAAGCCGTTAGCCGTTGATTCTGACGCTGTATAGTTTGCAAAATATCCCGTGTCTCTTCAGGGTCTATTTGCGGCATTAAAAGTGCTGATTCTACAGTTGCACTTGTCGCAGCTAAAGGCGTTCGTAATTCATGTGCGGCATCGGCTGTAAACTGTTGGATTTGACGATATGACTGATAAATTGGCTGCATCGCTAATCCTGACAACCACCAACTGGCACCTGCAATCATAGCCATAGCCATCGGCAGCCCTAATATCAAAATTAGCTTTACGCTATCCAAATAATGATTAAACTCTTCTAGACTTCGCCCTACTTGCATATATCCCCAATCCTGATAATTTTGGGTATGCATAGATAGAGTAATTTGATGGTATTCATTGCCTTTGCTATCTTTGAGAAATTGCCAATTTTTTTGATTAAAAATATTAGGTAATCCCTCTGGATAATAACCAGCATTAGCAATTAAATTTCCTGAAATATCAAAAAAACGTATATAGTAGCTAGTTTTAGTTACAATACCAAGAAGATGACGTTTAGGATGCGGCTGTTCTTGAATACAATTACTAGCCCCAATTCTACAGTTACCTGTATTTGGAAATAACTGATTTACTAATGGTTCCAAACGTCCAGGTGACTGTAATTTTAGTTCAATACTGTCGTGCAGTGTTCCAGCTACAGTCTCAATTTCACTGTCTAAAGCTACCACATGAGCATGAAACACAGACCTATAAAAGCTAAAAGCACATAGGCTTAAAATCAAACCCATAACAATAGCGTAATACAGAGCTAAACGAACGCGGGTGAGCCGAAACAGCTTATTTTGATTCATCTGAGAAATTAAGACGATATCCCATACCGTGCAAAGTTTCAATTGGGTTAGGACAGTCGTTACTCGTGAGTTTACGACGTAACAAACGTATTTGCGCTGCCACTACATTACTGCTAGATTCCGCATTAACTTCCCAAATTTGATTACGAATTTGCTCAGTCGTAACAATCTGGTTAGGATGGTTCATGAAATATTCCAATAGTTGGAATTCTTTATTAGTTAATGGAATACTTTGCTGTTCACCTGTTGTATTTTGTTTAACAACTGTACTGTTGCCGTAATCTAGAGTCAAATTACCAACAGTTAATTGTTGAGGTTGTAAGTGTGGAGAACGACGTTGTAAAGCTCGCAATCGTGCCAGCAGTTCCACCATACCGAAGGGTTTTACTAAATAGTCATCAGCACCTGCATCTAGTCCGGCAACTTTATCTTCCATTCTATCTCTAGCAGTTAGCATCAAGATAGGAAGAGGATTACCCTTATAACGTAGTCTTTTACACAATTCTAAACCACTAATTCCTGGGAGCATCCAATCAAGGATCGCTACTGTATATTGCGCCGAACTATTTTCTAAGTAAGTCCATGCGTCATTGCCATCCATAACCCAGTCAACCAGGTACTTTTGTTGATTTAAAGTACGCTTCATAGCTGCCCCCAAATCTGGCTCATCTTCGACTAGTAGCACCCTCATATCAAAATAGATATTTAAAATTTCATTGTAAATTTGTGATCTTAGCATAGTTCGCCATTGGGCTACCTCTATTAATAGGGTTGCAGAAATTTATGAAATTAGGATGAAATTACTAAAAATTAGGATTAGGCTATACAAAACCCGATAGTAGGCTAGTATTATCTTATCTATACATCTTCACTAGCTCTTTTTTGTTGATGCTTTGCGTTCTGCTTAAGTTAATTAATTGGTACAAATAAATTATCACTACTGATTTTTGGAAATTTTAAATATTAAATAAAAATTTCATCTTGATTTCATATTTCTCCTTCAACATAAAAATATGTTGAGTTCGTGATCGGTGTCGATATTTTTATGGGGGTAACTGTAATACTTAGTTAGTTACCGATTAAAACTTAATTGCTATCTATTTTTAAGTAAATTTAGACAGATTAAAGAGGTAATCAACTATAAGGTCAATAGTTTTTAATCTTTTTATTTTCAAGAAAGCAATCTAGTAACAATGTTCTAATAAAATCAACCCCAATGAGCAAGTTTATGTAGCTATGAAAATTTGTACTAATTTTTGAATTTTTGGTTAGTTAATATGAATTATTTGGCAAAATCTTCATCCTTTGAAAGCATTATCAACTCTAACCCTCTTGTGTCACTTTAGGAGAAGCGAATCGCTGTAAGCCTTCTAGAGCTTTCATCTCTGGGTTTTGGCTATAAATTCTAGTTTCTGTTAGTAAATAAAGTCTCAAAGCTTCATTCAATTAAAGGTTGAGACTTCCGCTTCGATTATTGTTTTCCAAAAGTGACATAACAGGGCTAAGTGGAATCATCATCGTAAATGGAAAAATACTGATGAAATTAGGATGTATCAATGTATTTAAATAACAGTTACCCAAAAATCAGCAGTAATAATTTTCCCGTTTCGATTAAATTGTCCCCACATTTTATAATTTCCCGGTTTTGGAAAACGGGTGATAAAATGAACCTCATAATCTGGAGTATTTTTCATAGCATGAGCATGGATATAGTCTGCTTGTGTTAACGGTGATGATTGCTTAAGAATAACTAAATGTCCCCTTTCTCCTAAATAAGGTTTTAAATCGGTGGGTGATTTTTTACTTGCAGCATCTTGTAAATTAAAAATTAAATGTACCTCTTGTCCAGCTTTAATGGTGGATTGAGATAACTTGAGATTAACTTGAGTATTATCAAAAGTTTTAGTAGTAGCTAAATTAATTTTTGGTTTAGCTGATGATTGACCTGGAACTGGTACTTTGAGAACTGAAACTTGTTCTGCTTTTCCTGCTACTTTGTAATCACTGAACAGAGTATAGTTAGAAGGATAGGGAAAATCAACTTTAACTTCAAAGCGTCCATTCCCTTTATATGCAGGATGAATATGTTGGAAAGATTGTAAATCATCACTAACAACAATCAAGTGCATTAGTTCTTCTTGAAATTTGTCAAAATTAGCAATGGCTTTACCATTTTTGTCTTTTATTTCAACCGCTATAGGAACAGGAGTGTTGGGAGTTATTTTGCTGGGAAGGATAAGCTTTGCAGTAGCGTTCGCAGGTTCTAACTGGGAATGACCAGAATGCTCATTATGGGAATCCCCCATATTATGTCCGTCATGAGGATTATCTTTTTCTTTTGGTGTTTTAGAATCCTCCATATTGTGACTACCATGAGGATTCGCATTACTTATGCTGGTGGGATTAGTGTCTGAAATTTCCCCAGATTTAACTTGTGAAGCGCAACCTTGAGTCAATGCAAGAGTTGAACTGATAGCCAGTGCAGTCAAAAAACTTTTCATTTTGATGACAATAATATTTGTGCGGAAAGATTTACACTTTAAAGGTAAGATTGCTGCGAAAACCAAACTAGTCAGCATCGAAATCGAAGCATTATAAACACTAGTTAGCGATTAAAGTTGAAACGTCCAGTTGCTTGTTCACCTTTAATATCTGCGTTAATTTTCACCTGATACTGACCAGATGCTTTTTCATTTAGTAGACCAGTATAGTGTTTATCCTTTGCATCATAAGTAAAAGGAATTGTTTTTTGTTTTCCATCAGGTAGCTGAACTTGAGCCGTTACTTTTGCATTAGGTACTGTTTCATGGTTATCACCTGTTTGCAAATATAAATCTATGTGAGTTCCATTTGCTTCCTTATCAGGCACAAATTCTAAATGATAGCTTCCTGTCTCTACAACTTGGCCTCCATGAGATGCACCATGTTCGCTATCTGTTTTAGTTGCTGGTGAGGCAGAAACAGATGGTGCTGGAGTGATTAAGGTAGAAGCAGTTGGACTATTTTCTGTATTAGCTGCTTGATTAGCATTACTGCAAGCTCCTAAAAATAGTATTCCCACACTTCCAAGAATAATTAAGCCAGATTTAAGTAATTTCATTGGTTTATTCCTCTCTATATATATGTGCAGACATTTTGAGTAGCTACATGTGCATAAAAATTTTTTCGTCTTTTTCTTTACTCTCCTCCATTCTCTTAGGAAATAAATGTTTACCAAACTTGGCATACAAAGCAGGTAAAACAACCAAAGTTATCGCTGTCGATGTAAACAACCCACCAAAAACAACAATAGAAAGTGGTTGCAAAAGTTCTTGTCCTGGGCCACCTTGTAAGACCATTGGTGCTAGACCTAATGCAGAAGTCAAAGCCGTCATTAAAATAGCATTAAGTCGTTCCATTGACCCTTTAACAATGATTTCTTTTAACGGCATTCCTTCTGCAAATTTACTATTGTAGTTATCCACTAATAACAAACCATTGCGAGTTGCTACCCCAAACAAGGAAACAAATCCAACTAAAGACGCAACAGAAATCACGCCTCCAGTTAAAGCTACCGCGATTACACCTCCTACTAAACCAATTGGTAAATTAATCATAATCATGATGGTAGAAGGTATAGATTTCACTGAAATATACATGAGAACTGTAATCGCCACAAACGCGATCGCACTGAACACCAGGATATTCTGGGTAGCGCGTTCTTCTGCTTCAAATTGACCTGCGTATTGGATAAAATAACCCGCAGGCACTTGGACATTACTTTTGACTTTGGCTTCAATCTCATTGACAATCGAGCGTAAATCCCTACCTTTAGCATTAGCTGAGACTACAATCAAACGGGAAACATTTTCACGATTGATTGTATTCGGGCCAGTACCGTTGTCAATTATTGCCACATTCCCTAAAGGGATTTTCTGTCCATTGGGGGTATCAATTAATAAATCCCGAATGGTGGACAAATCTTGCCGTGCTTCCGGCTTTAACCACACTAAAAGGTCAAAGGATTGTTGGTTTTCTAAAACTTGAGAAACAACTTGTCCGTTGAGTGCGGTTTCAATAATGCTAGAAATTTCTCCGACTGATAAACCGTAACGGCTAGCTGCATCTCGATCAAATTTGATTTGAATTTGCGGTATGGGAATTTGTGGTTCTAGCAATAAATCTACAACACCGTCAATCGTTTTCATCTGGGCTTCTACTTGTTCCCCAATCTGACGGAGTTGTGCTAAGTCTGAACCAAAAATTTTAACTGCGATCGCACTTCTTACCCCGGACAAAACTTCATCCATGCGGTGGGAGATAAATCCGCCCACATTCGGTGCTGCTCCCGGTATCTTATCAAACTCTTGACGCAGCTTTTTTAGAGTTTTCACGCGGTCTTTCATTCCCTCATCGCTGAGTTCAATATCAACGTGTGCAATATTCACACCCGCCGCATCTGCATCTCCCTCAGCACGTCCGGCTCGTGTTTGAATAAATTTGAAGCGGTTGTCATTTTTGAGCGCATCTTCTACTACATAACCTGCTTTTGTTGTCGCTTCTAAAGACACACCAGGATATAAAGTTAAAGTATTTACCATCGTTTGCTCTTGGAACTCTGGTAAAAAAGCTCTACCGAATGAAGGAATAACAGTGATCGCTGTCACTGTTAAAGCCAATGCAACACCAATAATTGGTAAAGAATTCCGAAAAGAAAAGTTGAGACAGTAACTATAAATTGTCTTACATAATCTCGCCAACCAAGGTTCTCTTTTTGTCACTTTGACATTAGGTAATAAAATCGCACACAAAGCGGGAGAAACTAACAGCGATTCTAAACTAGAAATAACAACTATGACTAAATAAGAAATTCCCATTGGTGTAAAAATTCTTCCTTCTACACCTGGCAGAGTAAAAATTGGTGAAAAAACAATAATGCCAATAACAGTTGCACCAATCAATGATTCTCGTACTTCTTTTGAACCTTCAAAAATAATTTCTAATGGCGGTAATGGATTGTCAGAAATTTTATTTTCTCGCAATCTTCTATAAGTATTTTCCCCATAAACAATAGCATCATCAATTGCCGTACCAATCGCTACTGCTAAACCTCCTAAAGTCATTGTATTCAGACCTATACCTAGCCAAGAAAGGGCTAATAATCCAAACAGTAAAGTTAAGAAAAAATCCAGTAAACATACTGCCAGAGTCCGCCAATTCATTAAAAAGGGAATAAGAATTATTGCCGCAATGATGCTACCTTGAATTAATGATGAGCTAACATTTTGAACTGAGGAATCAATATAACTATCTTGGCGAAATGTCGTTGTGACTTTAATCTCTGGGGGTAAACCAGCTTGAATTTCTTTCATCGCCACTTCTATTGCACGGGAAACAGTAGGAGTATCTGCAAGCGGCTGTTTATTAACCATTAAAATAATTGCTGGTTTGCCATTGAAACTACCATCTCCCCGTTTAATTGCGCCACCAATTTTTACTTCTGCTACATCTTGTAGCTTAACAGGTACTCCGTTACGTGCAGTAATAGTTGATTTTTGCAAATCTGCAATTGATTCAATGCGTCCGATACCTCGAATTAATGTTTCTTTATCTGGTGTGATTAAATAACCGCCCGGTGCATTACCATTGGCAGATTTTGTGGCATTAGTAACTTGCTCTAAAGAAATATTAAAGGCTGCTAATTTTGCTGGATCTACTAAAACTTGATATTGACGAGCATCACCACCAAAAACTACTACTTGGCTCACACCTGGAACAGCTAAAAGACGATTTGTGACTTGCCAATCAACAATTCGTCTAGCTCCCATCAAGTCTATTTTGGCTAGAGAATTATTATTTTCTGATTCGACTGTAAAAGCGTATTGAAGTACTAAACCAACAGGCGAAGTAGTTGGAGAAATTTGAGGCGTTTCTACTCCTGAGGGGAGCTTGCTTGCAGCTTGTTGCAGTCGTTCAGTAACTAGCTGACGTGCTTGATAAATTTCTGTCCCCCATTTAAAAATAACTCTCACGGCAGAAATTCCTGCTGCCGAAGATGAACGAACTGCGGTTACTCCTGGCGTACCATTAATTGCACTCTCGATGGGTAAAGTTACTAAAGATTCAACTTCTTCCGGTGCGAGTCCTGGTGCTTCGGTTTGAATTTCTACTTGAGGTGGTGCAAAGGGTGGTAGCACATCTAATGGCATTTGGGGAATGACGTAGAATGTCCACAATGCAGCGATCGCTGTAGCTAAAACAACTAGCCAACGTCGGTCAATTACCCACCTGACGATGTTATTGAGCATTTTAGATTTGAAATTTGAAATTACTAAATATTATTGTCTGGTTGATCAAAGACAGCAGCAGAATTTGATGTGGTTGGTTTTTTATGGTTATCAATATGAGTTTTAGTTTCATAAGTAAAGCCATCATATTCGAGATGATCAACTGATACAAAACGCTGACGTATGCGACGACTTGACCAAAGACTACCTGCTGCAAAAGCAGCAACACCAAAAAGTGTTACTCCTCCGGTTCCCAATAGCCACAAAGGTATAGGTAAGTTTGTTTTTGCTTGGGTTACTTCTGTATTGATATGCGCTTCATTTTTATCCCCAGATGCAGTGCTACCACCACGCAATGATTGAGCATAAAGTTGTGGTGCGCGTTGAGTAACAATCATATCTCCCTCAAACAAACCACTTTTGACCTCAACCATATCTCCAGAAGTTTGTCCTAAAATTACTTCAGTGGTTTGAAAAGCATTACCATTTTGCAAATAGACGAATTTTTTAGCATTTGCCTCAACCACTGCTGAGGTAGGGTGTTGACTTTGGGCGTTTTGAGGTGATATTTGTTCATACATAATACATATCTCAAAATATCCCCAAAAAATTGTTGGTTAATGAAAGAATTAAAAAGTTCGTCCAGCCGATTAGTTCG
>JAHHHS010000147.1 GCA_019359215.1 Nostoc indistinguendum CM1-VF10
AATCTAGCCTGGTTTTCTATTAATTCTCAATAAATTTTAATTATTGAGAATATAGTCTCTCTAGCTAAAAGCCTCTAACCCTTTTGAATACTCATTTTTAGCTGATTTTCTTACATCGAACTCAGGTCTTTGGAGTAGTCTAGTAGCTATCGTCAGTATCAGCTTTGGTACAGGCAATTATGCGCTTGCCCAACAAATTAGCCCTGATAGCACTTTGCCTAATAATTCCATCGTTACACCCGATGGTAGCACTCTCAATATCACTGGAGGAACGCAAGCAGGAAGTAATTTGTTTCACAGCTTTAGTGAGTTTTCTGTGCCTACTGGCGGTACTGCTTCTTTCAATAATGCTCTTGATATTCAAAATATTATTAGTCGAGTAACAGGTGGCTCAGTTTCTAATATTGATGGGATAATTCGCACGTTGGGTACGGCTAACCTGTTTCTAATTAATCCCAATGGAATTGTATTTGGTGAAAATGCCAGCTTAAATGTTGGTGGTTCTTTTGTTGCGAGTACAGCGAATGCACTGCAATTTGGAAATCGAGGATTTTTTAGCGCTACTGATAAAAATATCCCTTCACCCTTGTTGACTATTAATCCTTCAGCATTGCTGTTTAATCAGATTAATCAAAATGCAGCAATTCAAAATAACTCAGTTGCATCGGCAGGAACAGATCCAGCAGGTTTAAACGCATTTGGTTTACGAGTACCAGATGGTAAGAGCTTACTGCTGGTGGGTGGTAATGTCAGCATGGATGGGGGAGAATTAAATGCTTTTGGTGGACGAGTTGAGTTAGGAGGATTGGCTCAGGCTGGTAGTGTAGCGCTAGGTGTAGATGGTGATAATCTCAGCTTGATATTTCCTGAGAATGTGACGCGCTCTGAAGTATCCCTCACCAATCAAGCTGCAATATCCGTAGAAGGGGCTGGTGGCGGTGATATTGCAGTCAATGCCAATAATCTAGAGATTTTAGGAGGAAGTGTTTTAAGCAGTGGTATTGGGCGAGGTTTGGGGACACCTGAAACAATTGGGGGAGATATTACGCTCAATGCTACCGATTCAATCAAAGTTGCTGGGAGCGGAGTTGTCAATCTTGTGCGTTTGGGGTCATTTGGCAATGGGGGTAATATTACTATTGATTCTAGGGATTTCTCGTTACTTGATCGCGCTCAACTTCAAGCCTCAACTTTAGGACTTGGAAATGCGGGGAATGTGACAGTGCGGGCACGAGATGCTGTCTCTCTAGCAGATGCTTCCATCTTCAGTACGGTGGAACGAGGGGGTGTAGGTAAGGCAGGTAATATCGACATCTTAGCTGCAACACTGTCACTCAGTGATGGCGCTCAATTGTCGACCATTACTCGCGGTACATCTGCAACAGCGCCAGCAGGACGGGGCGATGCGGGGAATGTCAATGTGAAAGTAACAGGTTCTGTTGATATTGCTGGGGAGAAAAACGGTATTCCTAGTAAGATTTCTAGCAGTGTGAATACGGGAGCAGTTGGAAATGGGGGTAACATTACTATCGATTCTGGTTCATTCTCTCTAAGTGATGGCGCTCAAATTGCTGCCTCAACTTTAGGACTTGGGAATGCAGGGAATGTGACAGTGCGGGCACGAGATGCTGTAACTCTAGCAGATGCTTCCATCTTCAGTACAGTGCGAGCAGGAAGTGTTGGTAAAAGAGGTAATATCGACATCAATGCTGCAAAACTATCACTAATTGATAGCGCTCAACTAGTAACTGCTACTCGTGAAGCATCTGCAACAGCGCCAGCAGGAAGGGGCGATGCGGGGAATGTCAATATTAAAGTTACTAGTGCTGTTGAGATTGCTGGGGAGAAAAATGGTATTCCTAGTGGGATTCGCAGCCAGGTGGATACAGGGACAGTTGGCAATGGGGGTAACATTACTATCGATTCTGGTTCCTTTTCATTACGCGATCGCGCTCAACTTTCTGCCTCAACTGAGGGACTTGGAAATGCGGGGAATGTGACAGTGCGGGCACGAGATGCTGTAACTCTAGCAGATGCTTCCATCTTGAGCACGGTGGAACGAGCGGGTGTAGGTAAAGGTGGCAATATTGACATCAATGCTGCAACACTATCACTAATTGATAGCGCTCAACTAGTAACTGCTACTCGTGAAGCATCTGCAACAGCGCCAGCAGGAAGGGGCGATGCGGGGAATGTCAATATTAAAGTTACTAGTGCTGTTGAGATTGCTGGGGAGAAAAATGGTATTCCTAGTGGGATTCGCAGCCAGGTGGATACAGGGACAGTTGGCAATGGGGGTAACATTACTATCGATTCTGGTTCCTTTTCATTACGCGATCGCGCTGTACTTACTTCTTCAACTTCAGGGCTTGGAAATGCGGGGAATGTGACAGTGCAGGTACAAGACGCTGTTTCTCTTGCAGATAATGCTTCCATCCTCAGTACAGTGGATGAAAGGGGTGTAGGTAAAGGTGGCAATATTGACATCAATGCTGCAACACTATCACTAATTGATGGCGCTCAACTGTTAACCCTAACTCGTGGTGCATCTGCAACAGCGCCAGCAGGAAGAGGGGATGCGGGGAATGTCAATATTAATGTTACTGGTAGTGTTGATATTGCTGGGGAGAAAAACAATTTTAACAGTGGGATTTTCAGCTTTGTGGATACGGGAACAGTTGGCAATGGGGGTAACATTACTATCGATTCTGGTTCATTCTCTCTAAGTGATGGCGCTCAAATTGCTGCCTCAACTTTTGGGCAAGGGAATGCAGGGAATGTGACAGTGCGGACACGAGATGCTGTTTCTCTTGCGGATAATGTTTCCATCTTCAGCACGGTAGAATCTGGGGGTGTAGGTAAGGCAGGTAATATCGATATCTTAGCTGCAACACTGTCACTCACTGATGGCGCTCAACTGGAAACCGCTACTCGCGGTACATCTGCAATAGCGCCAGCAGGACGGGGCGATGCGGGGAATGTCAATATTAATGTTACTGGTAGTGTTGAGATTGTTGGGGAAAGAAACGGTATTCTCAGTAAGATTTCTAGCAGTGTGAATACGGGAGCAGTTGGCAATGGGGGTAACATTACTATCGATTCTGGTTCATTCTCATTACAGGATCGCGCTCAAATTGCTGCCTCAACTTTAGGACTTGGGAATGCAGGGAATGTGACAGTGCGGACACGAGATGCTGTGACTATAGCAGATAATGCTTCCATCCTCAGCACAGTGGAATCAGGAGGTGTAGGTAAGGGAGGTAATATAGATATCTTAGCTGCAACACTATCACTAATTGATGGCGCTGGACTGGAAACCTCTACTCGTGGTGCATCTGCAACAGCGCCAGCAGGACGGGGCGATGCGGGGAATGTCAATATTAATGTTACTGGTAGTGTTGAGATTGCTGGAGAGAAAAACGGTATTCTTAGTGGGATTCTTAACTTGGTGAATACAGGAGCAGTTGGCAATGGAGGTAACATTACTATCAATTCTGGTTCATTCTCTCTAAGTGATGGCGCTCAACTTGGAGCCTCAACTTTAGGACTTGGGAATGCAGGGAATGTGACAGTGCGGACACGAGATGCTGTAACTCTAGCAGATGCTTCTATCTTCAGTACGGTGGAACGAGGGGGTGTAGGTAAGGGAGGTAATATCAACATCTTAGCTGCAACACTGTCACTCACTGATGGCGCTCAATTGTCGACCATTACTCGCGGTACATCTGCAACAGCGCCAGCAGGACGGGGCGATGCGGGGAATGTCAATGTGAAAGTAACAGGTTCTGTTGATATTGCTGGGGAGAAAAATGGTATTCCCAGTGGGATTGCCAGCTTGGTGTCCACGGGGACAGTTGGTAATGGGGGCGACATTACTATCGATTCTGGTTCTTTCTCGTTACGAGATAGCGCTCTACTTACTGCCTCAACGTTTGGACAAGGGAGTGCAGGCACAATTAAAGTTAATACTGTTGATTTTTTCACCATTTCTGGCAAAAGTGCCAACTTTCGCAGTGGCTTGTTCGTTAACTCCCAAAGTCCGACGGGTACTGCTGGAGATATTATCGTCACCTCACCTAGAGTTACTTTAGACAACAGTGGCACACTTAACGCCCAATCTGCATCAGGCAACGGTGGCGACATCAACTTACAGACTGATTTACTGCTTCTACGTCGTGGCGCTTCCATTTCCACCACCGCAGGCACAGAAAAAGCTGGTGGTAATGGTGGCAACATTAATATTGATGTCCCGTCGGGCTTCATCGTCGCTGTGCCAAGCGAAAATAGCGACATCACTGCTAATGCTTTTACAGGCACAGGTGGGAGAGTAGATATTCGAGCCTTTGGTATATATGGTATTGAGTTTCGTGAAAGTCCAACTCTCTTGAGTGACATCACTGCTAGTTCAGAATTTGGTACACAAGGCACTGTAGAACTGAATACACCTGGTATCGACCCCAATAGTGGCTTAGTTGAATTGCCAACAGTACCAGTTGACACCCAACTAGCCCAAGGTTGCTATAGTCCAGGTTACGCCCAAAACCGATTTGTGATCACCGGACGCGGCGGTTTACCACCCAGTCCCAAAGACATTCTCACTCCTGATGCAACCCAAATAGATTGGGTGCCTTTTAAACTCAGCAATAACAACCGTTCCCTACCACCTGTTACTAATAAACCAACAACTAAACCAACAACCTCCACTCCCAAACGCATTGTTGAAGCCACAGGTGCAGTGCTAAACGCCAAAGGACAAATAGTCCTCACTGCTAATTCATCTAACGCTACTCCTCATACTTCCAGACACAACCCAATTCAATGTCAAAGCAATTCACGCATTTAAAATTATTAATTTAAAGGCAGGTGGAAATCCTCTGCCGTTGTGTCTGGCTGTATTTAATTTTGAATTTTGAATTGATTCATTTACTCCTGACTTTTGTTTTTGCGTTTCTTGAGTGCATACTCGGACTCCAGTAAGGTCAACAGCTTCTCTTCCACAGCAGTAAGATAAGGCCGATTCACCTTCCCCAACGACTGCAACAGACTTTTGACTGTCTCCTCTAGTGAATCGGAATACACCCGACTGATGCGATCGCTAATCTGCTGCATCTGCTGACACTCGGCAAGCAGGTAGTTGAAGGACTTCAGATGTTGCAAGCCAATGATGTACTCTCCATCCCAGACTCTCACGGTGCAACTAAACTCGTTTACTGCGCTGACAATCGCCCAGCACCCGCCCTTGCCCCTGAGTTCGGGATTGTCTTTGACTATGATTTGGCAAACTTCACCTATCTGGTAGGTGTTTGGTATTTTCGTCCTTTCCATGATGCGCTGCACAACATCTTTGACAATGCGACCTGATGGGACTTTACCACCTGCTGCCTCTACGGATTGCTGCCATGCTTCTCTTTGCACTTCCGGCTCTAACGGAATCAAAGGTCGTAGCTGATATTCATTGATGGGTAAAATTTGTCCTTCACTAAAATCTGGGGCAGATGTGTCCACAACTAGATCATTTTGTGTCCTATTAGGACACATTTTCATCAGATTATCTACGACCACTGTACTTTCCATTAACCTGTACGGATAACGCCGTTCAAAACCAAAACGCTCTCGGCAGTATTCCTCAAAGGTTTTGTGCGTATTACGATAAAGTTTTCTGTCTCGCAATTCCATCAGTGCTTTCCCCGCAAGGTAAAACGCTTTTTCTACTTGCCGTTCCAAATGCAAGCGATCGCTTTGCTCTTGCTCGGTTAATTCGGGAATTTGAACAGCAGTAACGGTGATTGTTGCAGTAGCTGGATTTTCTTCAACAGAGATATTCTCAAGGTCTTGGTCATCTAGTGGTTTGCTCTCACTGGTTGAAGCAGAGGTAATCTTTTTGCGCTTCGGTGGTAATTTGTTCATCAGTCCACCCCTGGCTGAACAGTGGGTGAACGAATATCAAGTTGTGCCATGATAAGGATGTAACTATATTGAAATTTATTCCCCAAACCTTTTACTGAGGTTGGGGTTTTTTGTTTGCTTGTTACATATAGATTTGCATCAGCGATCACTCTTGAGTAAAGTTGCTTGATTTGTAATTTCTAAGCTCTCGTTTTCCATGCAAGGATCACGACTCGTCTTAATGGCTTTATGCATATAACAAATATTATTAGCTTATTATTTACACATTGTGTATACTTGTTGTAACAAGTTTGCCCGAACTTGTTGCATTCATAAAATTAAACCCGTCAGATGTCTGACGGGTTGTCTGGTACAGGCAAAGATTTTATCGCCTGCGCTATTGTTTCATGCATTTGCCTGAGAGAGCTATTCTCTTCTCTCAGGCTGCTGATTTTTTTGTTACTTCATCTTCCAAGAAAGCAACTTTCTTTTTGAGGTTTTCTACTTCTGCATAAACCTGACCGATATCAGGCAGTAACCGTGCTTCTTGAGCAAGGTAATCATTTATCCAACTTATAAGTACTTCTGAAGCATTTTTGCCCTCACTCTCAACTCTTTGCATAAATGCATTCTTTGTCTCCTTGTCTATTCTGACGACTAATCGATCATCCTTCGATAACTCTTGCTTGCTCATATAAGGTATAAGGCGCTTGAATCAGTTCTAGCTTATTCTGTCTGATCTTTAGTGATTTTGGTACAACATTGTTGACACACGTTTTACCATGTTATACCATTGTGATAACACAAAATACAAAAAGCGCTCGCCCACAGCCTGGAAAACTTTGGGAGCGATCGCCTTTTGTTCCGTTCCAATTAAGGAAACCTTATCATGACATATCCAACCTATACACAGCAAGCGCTCTCCCGTTACAACCTCCCCCGTCTCAAAAGAATCGCCACAGAACTCGACGTAACACCCACCGGAGACAAAAGAGCCTCTGAAACTTGGCTAGAGGCAATCATCAACCACCAATCCGCCCAAGTCCAGAAAGTCGCTAACGAACAAATCACAGATCAAGCCGAACTCGACCACTTCATCGCCGACCAAGCCCGAGTTGTAGCTCCCGAACCCCTTAGAATAGTCGAAATCTCGTTTGACCATCACGAATATTATGCTAATGACAAACTGGTAGCCAGCATTAGCCATGACGACAACCACTTAACGCAACGCTGGATAGTCATGGTCAACTACAAAGAAATATTCCGTGCCAACACTCCAATGTGTTGTCATCGCTTCATCTGCACTCACTACAAAGACGGCTCATTACCAGTGCAGGAACAACTTGCAAAACCATGCACTACTGGCAACGAAATCATGGCGCAGATTTTCAACGAGTGCGAGAAGTACGGCTTTGAAATCCTCGACGATGGGATTTACCAGAATGACGTGAAATTAGGCGAAGTCGGACAGACTGACGCTGGCTGGTGGTTCACACGCGCAGCAGATGAAACCCAGCGCATACCCTGTGATTCTGCAATGTCAGCAGTTCAATCGCTGTTGATGCTGGGCGTGTCTACTGATGGTAAATCTATTTTTGATGAATATTTTTTAGATCAGCCGTTAGAACAGCTAACTGGCGATAAATTGCAACGACTGTTGGAGAGAGCGGAGTTAGTCACAGCGTAATTAAAACAGTTATCAGTTAACAGTTAACAGTTATCAAGATTCGACACTGTTAACTGATAACTGGTAACTGGTAACTGCTCACTGATTATTTCCCTTCATTCACCAATCAATATGCAACTCACAATATCAATCCCCAAACACGCTTGACTACCCTCGCTTTGCTTTGGATCAGCGCACCATTCGCTTTGGTCAAATTAAAAATTATTAATTCAAATTTCAAAATTGAAGAATAAGAAATTAATTTTGCATTTTGAATTTTGCATTTTTAATTGTTTGGGAACGCGGCTTTTTGTTGGAGATTGCCAAAGATTTTTAAGTTATTAATTCCAGAGGACGCAATCATGAAACTTTACGCGAAAACCATTCCACAAACTTTACCCAATTGGGCAACCACTATTACAACGTGTGCAGATTTGATTGAAGTTGAAATCAACGATGGACACCCTGATTTTCAATCTCTGCTTGAAGAATTAGAAACCGAGATTGAGCCAGGAATTATGGGAGTGAAAGCGGAGGATTTATGCTCACGATTGGGCATAGAAATGTCTAACCCATATCTCCACCAATTACTTGAACAAGCCCAAACCCTGATATCCCTTATTGCTACGCACCCAGACTACAAACAACTGTTGGACGAGGGATATCAACCTGATTTAAACATTGCTGATGCTAGCACTGCGTTGACTTATCTCCAATGGGAGCTAGACCGCAATCGAGAAACTTCTGTTTAGTAAAAAACCGTTCACCTGAATGAGTGGTGCTTATTCAAGTGAACGCACGGAAGTTTTTCTCCCGCTACAGAATTCCCATTATACACAGAACACCAATCAATGAAACTTAACCGAGGTGAAACATGATTGCTGAAATTAAACTAGGTTTATGCAACCCTCCCGAACCCATCTATTTATATGTCAAAAATGCCGAGTTAGCTGGAGAATCTTACCTGTGGTATCACTACGATATTGACAGGGAGAAAACCATCCCAGTTCCCCAAAGAGGATTAACTGGGTACTTGTCAGAACTGCGATTGACGGCTAAAGAGTTCAAAGGCAAAGACAATCTCAAACTGGATATTGTTGTTAGTGCCGATGAACTTTACGTCATAAGAACTGGTGTTGAAACAAATTTCGCCAAAAGCTTTCTCCTAGCTGCATCAGGTGTACAAGATTTTTCTAAGCCACTGATTATTGTTGCTACTGCTGGTGAACAAAACACGGTTTTCTGTAATCTTTACGATGCAGTAAGTAAAAGCAGAATTGAAAGAGAATGGAATAAAAATGCTGATTGGGCAACAATCATTCGTGACATTCAAATTTTATTAGGTGGCACATCCTCAACTATTCCATCTATAGCAGAAACTCCAGTAGCTCCAGCGAAACTTAGTGTAGTTCCGCAATCTGTACATCCTCAAGACCTACGAGTAAAAAATATTCGCACTTTACTTGATTATCCGCTTGATTTGGTCAGAGAGTGGTTGCAATTTCAAGACAAAAATAGCCCCAGTCAATTGCATATTAGCAAGATTGATGAACTGGTGAAGACTATGTGTTTGGCTTGGGCAGCAGATAAGTGTGAATATCCCAATCATGCCGAATCTTTGTATCAAAATCTCGTTGTTGATGCTGTTGCTAGCGGTGCGGATGAGTTAGCAACAATCAGCGCATGGATGCAACAGTTGCAGGCAGTAAAAACTGGGGCAGTGTAAATCAGCAGTCAGGATTCAGAAGAAGTTTTATTTCTGAATCCTGAATTAATCAGATAAGAATTAACCATGAGAGTCATCGTTACAGTTGTTGAAAAAATTACCAGTGAAGCTCATATCGATATCCCTGACGGGCTGAATAAATCTGCAATCAGACAGCACATCGTAGACCGCTACAACACTGGGGAATGTCCACAGATATGAACATCTTTCAAGTTGACTTTGAATCTATCAGCGCTCGGATTGTCAAAGAACATTCTTCTACTAAATCTGCATCAATAGGGGAGGTGAGATTATGAGTATCAAATGGACTGATGAAGAAATAGCAATCGTTGAGGAAATGGCTTGTCTTTACACTGTTAAACAAATAGCGTATCGGCTAAAGAGAAGAGGATACACACGCTCAACATCAGCTATTCAAAACAAACTGCGCTTTTTAGGATACTCCGCACGTCCAATTCTTGATAACTACAACTGCTGCGAAATTGCCAGAGTTTTACAACTTAATTCGGCTACTGTTTGGAGTTGGGTAAAAAAGGGATGGATACGCACAAGCAGACGTTCTGGCAGATATCACCAAATCAGAAGCAAAGACTTAAAACGATTTCTTCAGAATCCACCTCAACGCATTAAGAATCGAATTGCTGCCATTGATAAAGAGAAGATCGAATATTTAGTGGGGAAACTCGCATGATTGACCACATTAATGCACTCCAAACAAGTTGGTATCTCTCCCCACCTTGGGGTCGAACAATCCCACCTGTTGCAATTAGTTTACTGGAGAGAGTATACCTCAGAACCACGAGAACATTCGGCTACTGCTGCGGTATGCAATGGAAACACGAATGTTGGATTTACTCAATTGATTGCCGCAATGAAATACTCCACGCTACACAAAACCAAATCATCGCCACTGGAGAATTAGAAGTCATCACTGTGCAAAAAACTGCTTTCGTTCTGGGCGAAAGAGTGATCCTCTGTTCTCACGATAAGGGAACAAAACAACGGCTGATTCTGGGGATTGGGCTTGTGAATAACTCTTGGTTTTACGTCGTCGAATTGGTGTCGCCAACGTTAATTAATACACCGACTATATCGAATCGCTTCTCCCTGGTTGGTGAGAAAAGTTTGGTGCGCGTGAATGCCTGAATCAATTATTTGTTCAATACCCAGGGAATGAATCATGCTGACACATTTTTGGTACGAATCAGAAATTAACCAAATGCCCCAAGATGGGGAAATAGGTAAATATGTTATACCCAAGGGCTACGTGAATGCAAGTCAGATGTGCAAAGCTAACGGGAAATTCTTAGCTGATTACACGAAGCTCAAGTCTACAAAGCAGTATTTGCAAGTACTTTCTAACGATATGAAGATCCTCATATCGTTATTGGTAATAGATATCCAGGGATACGGAAGCGAACAAAGCACTTGGATTCACCCAGAAATCGCCATTGATTTAGCTCGATGGGTTTCTGTGGAATTCCGCATCTGGGCCAACAGAACTTTAATGAAAGTGATGCTCTCAACCCAAGTAGAGCCAGTAAAACAGCAGGAACCATCACATACATTAGCCCCATCCCACGAAGCCGCACAGTTAGCAATGATGTTGGGGGAATTTGCTGGACTAGACAAATCCCTCACCGCCCAGTTAGCAGTTAATGCCGCTACCAGAGTTAACCCCGCACTTAAGCCAGCCGCCGATGAATTAAAAACTGCCATCGCTCAAACAAATGTTGCAGAGGACGCATTTTTAAACCCAACACAAATTGGTGAGGTAGTTGGAATGTCTGCACGGGCTGTTAACCACTGCTTACTAAATTCGGGACTGCAATACAGAACAAATGACAAGAAAATTCCCTATCGTCCTACTTTGGAAGGTAAGCAATGGGGTCGCATGGTTCCCGCAGTCGCCAAATCCTCAAACCAAACTGTTTTTCAACTGCGGTGGTTGCCCGAAATAGTAAAAGTCATCTCTCAATAATTCCCTACCTAAACCAACCTTTCATTATGAACACTCTACGAAAAACCTTGGCAGAAAAATACGGTCTAGTTGCTGATATTATGCACGACGATTATTTTTTTGTTCAACTACCAGAAAACGAAGATCATTCGCTCAAGTTTTTAGAGAGCAAATTACCAGAATGTATTCGGGTTGAACTTGCAGAATGTTTTGCTGGTAGTGTTATTGCGGCTTGGGAAATCCCGTTATTTTTACTCCCTCAAGTGTTACAGCAAGCCCATGATTTTGTTCTTGAGTATTGGGAACAAGTATCTCAAGAAAAATGAAGTATTTTTGTCCAACTAAAACTAATAGCAATTCCCCCAGTTACACGTTCAATAGTAGGAGAAAACTACCATGCAACAACTCAATTTATTTACTGAATCAACCCCAGTTCTTCCAGTCAGTTACTATCCTGATTTTTTAAGTCTTGAACAGGCCAATGAACTCTACCAATACTGCTTGAAACTGGAGTGGCAGCAGAATCAAATCAGAATCGCTGGTAAAACAATGCCCGTCCCGCGCCTTGAGTGCATTTATGGTGATGCCGGATGTGATTACCTTTACTCCAACAGCGTATTTTTGAAACCCCTGACTTGGACAGACAATCTGGCTAACTTACGTGACACAATCACTGCGTTGACTGGATATAAGTTCCGCATCGTCATCGGCAACCAGTACCGCACGGGGACTGATTCTATCGGGTGGCACGCAGACAATGAACCATCGATGGGATTTAATCCAGCGATCGCATCAGTCAGCTTGGGGTCATGTCGCAAATTCCAAATCAAACCGAGAAATGGCAGGCCAACGGATTTCTGGCTTGAACACGGCAGCTTGCTTGTGATGCACCCCGGTTGTCAATCAACACATCTGCATCAGGTTCCAAAGACCAACAAAGTGGTTAGCACGCGAATTAATCTCACATTCCGACCACACACAGGCGGAAGCAGATAATTCTGATTTTTTCAATCTGAGCAGAGAAACAATAGCACTTCAAAAAAGCTGTCAACCCTGATTCTATATCAGATTCACTGGCTGACAGCATCAATTTTTCGTGCAATTGATTTTTTCTAAGTCATCTACAATCACAACTTCTTAGTTTGTTTGTACTATCTTATTCCCTCAAAAAGGAGTCAAATCATGGGAGAAGCAAAACGTCGTCGGTTATTAGATCCTAATTATGGCTTACCTAAAATACCCAATACTTCTGAACCAACCTCAAAAGAAGTTTTCAAAAAACAAACTGATTTCAAAACTGTACCTAAAAATCACTTGATCAATTCTCATTATGAATTACCAAAGCATTATCTAAATTTACGTGGCTCCTCGAACCAAAATGATGCTGTTCATTTGAGCCACACAATTGATACACATCAGAATCCGAACAGTGAATTAGCTCCCAACCACTGGCATGAATGGGTAGTTAATTCTGCCGTTGACCCCAAACTCACTGCCCTAAATGTCCGCTCTTTAAATGGTTCGGAAGTATACGAGTACCTTTTATACGCTCTACCCCAAACCGCTCGACGCAACGATGGGCGACTGCGCGATGGCTACTTGAAAAGATATGCCTACGCAGAATCGGGTGCATGGTGGGTTAGTGGACTTGACCCGCTTAAAGATTGGCTACCGATGGACTGGGGACGGATGAAACCCGATTACCCCAGACTCGAATGGGACAAGACTACAAACGAACAAACTCAAAAGCCCGTTAAATACGAGTCACCCCCCAAAACTCCCAATCGTGTCACCTACCTGAGAGTCCCTCTGCACATTTGGCGGTTGATATCGTTGAGGTATGACGTGCCGATGCCAGAACTAATCACCGTTACTGATGAAGGAGAAGCACTGGGTTTCTGGGCTTGGGTAATGGCACATCCTGAAATCCCTGTATGCCTTACGGAGGGCGAGAAGAAGGCTGCTTGTCTCCTAACTTTGGGGTATGTAGCCATCGCACTCCCTGGAATCTGGAATGGTCGCGTGGGCAAGGAAGATGTGGAATACCTGCACCCTGATTTAGTCCCAATGGCGCAAAAGGGTCGCAAATTCGTTATCCTTTTCGACTACGAAACCAAACCCAAAACAAAACAGCAAGTTTTTGCTGCTACTCGCCGTACCTGTCAAGTCATTCTCCAACTTACTCTCGAGTGTGAAGTAGCAGTTTTGCCTGGCCCAGAGAAAGGAATTGACGATTGGGTTGTAGCTTTGGGCAAGAAAGCAGACAAAGCAGTGTCCACTATGATTGCTGATGCCTTGAGAATCAGCGAGTTAAGCCAAAGATTTTTCATGAATCGTGCCAGGGGGCTTCACAAATTCAAACCCAATGTGATAGTCAATACCCGCTATCTCTCCACAGTCATCCGCTCTCTGCCTCAATCTGGGTTAGTTGGTTTGGCTTCTGACATGGGGACTGGCAAGACCGAAATCTTGGCGATGATCAGAAGAGACAACCCAGACTTGAGCTTTTTGAACAATGGGCATCGCGTTACCCTGCTCAAAAATCTCAGCGATCGCTTGCAAACTGCCATGTACTCTGCGATTTCTTGCGGTGACTGGGCTAAAGCAAAGGCTCTCAGCATTACTGTAGACTCGCTGTATAAAATGGCGAATGATTTACAGGCTTACGATATTCTTTTTATTGATGAAGCCTGCCAGTATCTCGCTCACCTACTCAAGTCCAAAACTTGCAAAGAACACCGGGGGGCTATCCTGGAAGTGCTGGAGTATCTGGTTTACAACGCCAAATTGGTAGTGTTGGCAGATGCTCACCTCGATGACTTGACCATCGAGTTTTTTATGCGAATGCGACCGACTGGTGAAAAACCCTACATCATCAAAAATGAGTATCGCTCTGGGGGTCGTCAGGTTTATTGGTACGAGGGGAAAAACAGTAGTGCAATCGTTGCCGAGTTTCACGCTCAGTTGATGCTGGGTAAAAAGTTGATGATGGTCAGCGACAGCAAGCGGTTTATCAAAAAGCTAGAAAGAGCGCTCAATTATGGTTCAGCAATTGATGACACGGACGAAACACCGGAATCACCCGAAGACCGCAAGTTACGGGTGTGGGCTATTCATTCGGAAAACAGTGGCAGTGAGGAGAACGTCATCTTTATCCGCGAGATTAACATTGCCATTCTTGATATCGACGCTTTTTTAATTACTCCCAGTCTCAGTACAGGGGTTGACATTTCCAGCTATCATTTTGATGCTGTTTTTGGCGTGTTTCATGCTGTTTCACAGTCCGCTACAGAATGTGCCCAGCAATTATGGCGGTATCGTCCTGATGTCCCCATGTATGTTTGGGTAGCACCGCGCCCTCCCTTTGGTTACGCCGAAACCAATGCCCGTCGCATCAAAGAAAAGATTCTCCAGAAGAATGAAATGACCGCGTTTTTGATTCGCATTAACCGCGAGACAGGGAAACGTGGGGCTGAGAAGGATTGGGCGTTGGATACCAGTTGTCAGATTGAAGCGCAACGGAATTGGTCGATTAACAATTTACGTTCCGATCTGCGATCGCTTCTTATTGAGATGGGGAATACGATTATTCCTTTGGGCAATGGTGGTGATGAAGGAACTTCCCGGTGGATGAAGGCGGCTGGTATTGCCATCGATGAGGAGCATTATCGCAAGGTGGCAAATGCCAAAGATATTGACAGGAGGACTTACAACAGCAGGCAGCATCAGGATTATCTCAAACCGGAGGAAGTTTTGGAGTGCGAGAAGTTTCGCATACAAGACACTTACGGGATGAACGTTACCCCTGAACTGGTGGAGAAAGATGACTCTGGGCGGTTAATTAAAAAGATTGTCGCACTTGAAGCGATATTGGCTGATCCTGGGGAAATGATTACTGATGAGCAGGACCGGGAATGTGTTTCACCACCGACTGTGGTTGCCGAACGTGATAAATCGGAACGGGAGCGATTAGCTATTTGCACAGACTGGAGTAATCATTCTACCGCGTGGTTAATGCGTCATCGGTTGGGATTGAGAGCAGTGTTGATGGATCTCATGGCTGGGGTTGAGATTAAAGGCGACGAAGCGATGATTCAGGCTTTGGCTGAGTTCTCCAAGCGCAATGCTTCTCACGTTAAAGGTATTCTTAACCTCACCATCCCGTTATCGGAGTCTGCTTTGTGGATTTTGGGGCAGTACCTCTGGCAACTGGGTTTGTCCACATCATCACGAAGACCAATGGAGGACGGACAGAGGGTTCGGTACTATCGACTGAATACTGAGGATGTCGAGTTTATCCAGAAAGTCCTGGATCATCGGCAGAGGCAGCGAGAGGAGAAGGAAAAGAAACGTCAAGATGAACAAGAACGAAATGCGGCTTATGCAGCTAGGATGCAGTCTCAGTATGGGATTAATGCTCCGTCCATACCCACCTTTAATGAAAGTGGAAGTAATAATCGGGGGGGTATGGACACAGATATAGAACTCAGTGATTCTTGGTGGAAGCGGGTTAAATATTACGCTGGATTGGCGATTGAACGGGTGGAGTACGGGGTTGACAAGGTTAAGGAATTACTCAGCACGTTAACGAGTGATGAGCGTTGCGGTGTGATGCTGGAGTTTGAGGATCTTGACCCGGACAAGTTTGCTCAATTGGTAACAGATGCCCCACAGTGGACTGAATGGATGGCGTAAGAAAGTTGGATTTATTTCACATTATTCAGGTTAGACGACAAAATCCCTAACAATCTGATACTACGATTTTCCAGTTAGCGACAGCCCCGCTAAGTTTACTCAAAAATGATACTAGAACTTAGTACGGGCGTAATCGTCTTGAAATCGA
>JAHHHS010000148.1 GCA_019359215.1 Nostoc indistinguendum CM1-VF10
TAGATATTAGTTCTGGATCTGAGCAAGAGTCAGAAGAACCACAAGATTAAATCCCTAGATTATTCGCGACTGTAACTCGCGAATAATCTGGATTCTTTTATTTTTGCCAAATTGGGATGCTCCCAAAAAATTCCCCATGAATAGGGCGAACATAATCACAGTAAGCTCTATATGCTTCTTCGGGACTGTCAAAATCACCAATAGTAATCGTTTTTTTATTAATCGTAGTTTGCGCTCTAAATTTTTTCGACGATTTTTTGACAACACCTTTAAATCCAGACTTATTATTGTAGTGTTTACCTCTGGACATCTGAACTTGTTGCTTAGTTGCAGAGCGAAGATTTGAGCGACGATTATCCCCTTTAATTCCATTGATATGTATAATTATCAGTTTAGTATCAAGCCCCATTCTTTGGGCTACAACATGATGAAAAAAAATAGTTTGCTGTTTTCCAAACATATCCCTAGTACTGTTTCGTCGCATGAAACCATCAGCATCAATTCTCCATCGAAGATGCTCAATTAGATCCTGATCTTCTTCGCTATAAAAAGCTACTCTTATAATCCCTTTTTTGTTTCTATAAACAAACTCTGGCATACTTCAACACGAAAAATAGCAAATTCACTAAATACTTTTTACCCAACTGGGCATTGATTTTATCGATTATTCGTCAGATCCAATCATGCTGAGAGTAATCATACATTTCGTCAATAAAGAATTTTTACTTGATATCTAGAAATCTTACCCAAAGAGGATTTATTACTCTCAGATGTCAAGGTTATTTTGTGATCCTCTCTACTTTGAAACTAACTGCTCAATTGTGAGAATTGAAACAACAGTAGTTATATTATATAATAGGCCAAGTAGGAAAATTAACCGTTGGGTCAAACTTCTTAAATTTTGGTAAAAATTGTAATCTAGCTGGCATATTCAGAGTTTGTAATACTTCTAATTCCACAGAGGATTGAGATTTATCATCAAAGATTAATTGAATTTCATAACTTTTAAAGAATTGATCACCCAATTTGTCTTCTAAATCCATAAATCGTTCTAATCCACTCCATATATCTGCCGATAGCTGTATTCTCATCGCTAGAAAATGATTAGTATATTTTGTATCTGCTATTACAAAATATACTACTACAGGAAAATTTAATTCCAACTCATTAACTTCTACTTTTCCTATCTGACAACATACCACAACTAATGTATCTGGCTTAGGAATTGCTACATTTTCTCTGAGTTGTGATATTTCTGATGGAGATGAATCAGCTATGAAGTCTAAACTAGTCTCAAATATTTCTTGTTGAATTCCTTGTGAATAATAACTTTTTATCGACTGCGTAATTAAATTTAATATCTCTTCACTTGATACATTTACCACTATTCTTTTATTCGTAGTATTTAAAGCACATCCTTGACTTAAATAAATACGTTTTTTATTTATCATATATTTTCAGATTCTTGGACAATGAATCTTTTGCTTCAAGAAAATTATACGTCAAATTTTTATTTTTAATTTGTAATTTATGCTTAAGATTTTATGTTACATAAGATTATAAAGAAGTGTCTCAGAAGCAGCTAGTTGATTTATTTTTCAAAAGGTGGCATGGTTACTCCTATTATCTTTAACTGCCTATTTAAAACAAAATTAACAATTTTTTTAGGGGTTAGGCACTTATACCAATTCGCAATTCACAATTCGCAATGGGCTACGCCCCGCTGCGCTGTTTTCATGCCCAAAGGGCTGTACGCAATTAAAAAACTTAGATGCAGCAAAGCTTTCAGGGGTTACATTTGTATCAGATTTTTCGTGAAATGGTATTAGGGAAACCCAAGAAATAAAATGCCCCGCCCCTTCTCCTGCAAAGACGCTCCGCGAACGAGCTTGGTGCGCTCGCTCATGAGGGAAACCCAGGGCGAACACACGGTATTTCTGAAACCCTTGCTAGATAAGGATCTTGACGAAAGCCAAGCTGCTCAGGGCTTTGATTCAAGAAACGGCAAAACTACTGCAAAAATTGCAGTAGTAGTTGCAGTAATATTTCTGATGTATAAATATTACTGTAATTTCGTCAAAGACTGATTCCACCTTGGTATTCTTCGGGATCTTCAGTATCACTAAGTTCTACAGTTTCTTGTAATGGATTAGAAGATAGAGGTAGAGATTGCATTACAGGTAGAGGAGTCAGCTGTTTATCTTCTAAATATTGTAGATAGAAATTGATTGCATCTTCTACAAAACGCCTATCTGGAATACCAAAAGCCTCACACCATTGATCCACTCTCTGATGCTGGTATTTCTTGATTCTGATTTTGTCACAAACCATTTAGACAGCCTCCTGAATTAATCCATTGAGATTGTCAAAGGCTCCACTATCGGAGATTAGAAAGCCTCTAGCTTTCAGTGCAGCACCTAGCAAAGGAAGCTTAGAACCTCCTCCAATGATTAGAATTTGGTCGCCAGCTAACTTGTATTGCTCAAGCTGCTTAATTACTTCTCTAAGTCTGCAATTAATAAAGTCTTGCAGTTCAAACTCATACACTTTGTAAAAGTTAATATCTGAATCCCCGTAAGCTAAAAACGGTAGTTTAGCGCCTACCTGAGTTTTCTTAAACTTAATCCCTGTCTCAATACTGCGATTGACTATATCTTTGTTAGGCGCTTGCTTGATTAATGCTTTGAGAGCGGAACTGTGACAAAGCTTATCAATCAAATACTCAGCCCCAAAATCTTTAGCTAGGACATCGCCAACAGATTCAGAATCGAAAAATCTACTAATAGAGGTGTTTCCACCACCGATATCACAGATGGTCACTGCTCCATCTAGTTTATGACTCTTGAGCGCGGCAATTCCTTCAGGTAAAACTGCAAGGAATGAAATGTTTACAGTACAAGGAATACCACACAGTTCTACTTCGTGAATGCCTGCATTACTTTTAATACCTTCTGAGTGTCGCTTAACGTCGTTACAGGTTGCGGTAACTTCTATATTCATCTGGGAATTAATCTGTGGCAGGTGTGCCAGAGTTCCCAGAAAAAATTCAAGCCACAGTGAAGATTTACCAGTGTAATCTTCCACTAACCGCATCAGGTCACTGCTACCACTTCGGATGGCTTGATTACCAATCAGCCAACAAGTATTTATTAACTCTGTGCGATTGCCTGACAAATACCGAACGTGTCCGGGCAGTTTGCTAGAAGTGTTGAAAAGACACCGAGCATACCAGCTAGGCTCTCTAATCAACTCGTAGTCCTCGACGTAAGCTTTAATCCAGTGGTTGCCCAAGTCCATTACAGATTTGAAGTATTTACGGTTTTTAGCAGGTGCTTGCTCTTGGGTACTTTTGGGTACAACAGCAGCAGTCTCGGAAGCCTTAGCCTTAGCCATGATTCATACCCCTTAAGAATTTCAGCGTTTTTTGACTGGTTGAAAATAGCAGAGCAGAGATTTGGGTACCTATGGGTACATATTTTCGTTAATCTTTAATTTAATTCAGAGATTTAGATATTAATTTCAACATTATTTGTCCCGCTATTAAAGAAAATTGAGCTGTTTTTATAGTTATTATGAATCAAGAAAACATTACAGATTAATGTCAACCTCATCTCGTCTTCATTAATAAAAACTATTGCTCTTATAGATATGTTAATTCCAAAGAAAAGAGATTGAACTAATAGCAACGTCTGTAAAAATATCAGAAGTTCCGTAAAAAGATGTTTACCCCCTTTCGGTCAAGTTCCGTCTGAAGTTCCGTAGCTAAAGCCCTTATACAGCAAGGCTTTAAAAACCAGCGTCTGTGAGGTTCCCTGAACTTCTTTTTAATAAATTCCGTAAGTTCCGCAAGATAATTAGCGGCCTAAATTTCTATAAATATCTAATTACTATTAGCTTTGTTTCTTCTTCCAGGTTTTACCACAGTCAAGACACTTATGGTACTGTGAACCTTTAGAACCGATACGATTAGACCCACAATCAGAGTTAGGACATACTAGCTTCGGTTCTATAACTGCCTTAGCAGCTTCTATTTTAAGACCATTATTATTGTTAGCAAATACTGATTTTTGAGTATTTATACTCACAATTTCGTTGTAATCGTATGTGTCAAACCCAGGCAACTGAATGAATTGAGGTAAACCAGTAAGAGGTACTGCTAAAGCAAAACGGTAAGCCGCTGCATCGGTATAAACGTCCAAACCCAATTCTTCATTCATCCGATCGCAGAATTCTTGAATCTTGCGATATTTTTCTAGAAGTCGGTTCTTATCTTCAGTTGTAATTGTGGTTGCTTTGTCTAACCATACACCAGCGTTAGATCCAATGTGAACTTGTACAGCATTGTTCCATTGAGAGTGAGACATTCCCGGTATGGTGTTAGCATCAGCAGACTGTCCAATGTAAATCACACCTAAATCTTGATGTGAACCTTGGGATAAAGAGTAGACAACTAAATCTTTAACTGCATAAGCCTGACTTCGATACTTAGCAATGGTTGAGTCAATCTCATCAAACACATACAGGATGAACAAATGATTACCTTTGACTTTGGTTCGCTGATCTAATAAGTCACACAGTTGTTTCATCCCTTGCACGTTGTCCTCATGAGATGTACCTGCCTTTGGCATATCCCAATAATCTTTTTTAGAACCATCTTGAGGATCATAGAGCCGAATTTCTCCTACTCCTTTTCGAGATTTTAGGATTGCCAATGCTAAATTTTTCGCCGTGGGTGATTTCCCACCAGTACTTCCAGCGGTGATCCTTACACGTTCCCATCGTTTGACATAATTTTCAAATTTACTGGCAGCTATCCAGAGCTTGTCAATTTCATCCTTGGAAGTGTCTTTCTTTTTAGGATGTCGTGTCTGCACCTCCACAAACACATGACCACCTCTGGTATTGTGCTTAAACTCTGGAGTATTAATCGCCCCCGACACTTCCTTAAGCTTTTGTGGCGCATCGTTAGCGTTGAGCATATCGGCAGAAATGAACCTTGAACCGTTACGCCCGACATGGAACATCAGCTTATATCCAGTTTCGCTATCATCCCAGTCAATTGAATCTAGGACAATATGAGTCCGGTAGTAATAATCAATAATCGCATTCCCTACACGGCTTTGCTCTACCGCTGCCGGAAAGCGGTGAGGCTTACTGGCTTCTTCTAAGGAGCCTTGTAACCACAAAATATTCTTCTGTAGTTCCTCAATCTGCTCTACCTGAGTCAACCCCTGATCAACAATGCTCTTGAAATCCTCCCGATACCCAGTTACAACGCTATCTGCAACCTGACTAAATTCCTGCTTGATTGCTTCAAAATTCTTGTTGTAAGTCATGGCGATCGCTTGATTCTTTGCTTGCCATACTGCATTTAACTCTTCAAGCAACGTTTCGTGTTCTTCCCTGAAAACTACTCCATCAAATTCTCTAGTCAGGTAAGCCACTATTGATTTGTAAGCTTTAACCTTGAGCATTGCACCAGTAGAAATAATCTCATGCTGCATAGTCAAAGACATTTCTATTAGGTCTTTGGCATTAGTCTGACTAATTACTATGTTGACTCTAGCCGCGAATAATCTTATGTAGCTATCAAACTCATGTCTCAATGCTTCCCAGTCTTTTTGCAAGTTAGGATAACGTTTCGCTAAAGATGCAATCAATGCATTTAACTGAGTCTGAAATTCTTGGAAAGAATCCTGCATTATTTCTGTAGCCGTTTCTCCATTCGCTGTTTGCAGAGATTTAATTTCAGTCTGATAATTTTTTAGCTGTTCTCTTAAAGTCGAAACTATAAGTTTTAATTGCTGTAGTTCCTCAGCTAATTTTCGAGAAACTACAGCTTGATTTGCTAGTTCTTGCTTGTGACGCAATACTAAGCCTCTTTCGGCTTTTAGGTTGAAAGTTAACTTATTAACTTCTGTTCCAAAAATTCTTATCTGTTTTTTGCAGTTGATTTCAGACATGACTGTAACAAATTCCGCTGCAATCAAACCACCTATAGAAGCCGCAACAACCCAGTTTGTTAGGGGTTTGGCAGGTGTAAACCATAAAAGTACCCCTACACTAGCTGCCCCGAAAGAAGAAAGAATTATGCTATTTTGCAAATCTTTAAAGTCGCTCATTCCGCCATTTCTCCTTCTACCTCAATCGCCCCAATTTTCGCGTCTAGCTGATATTTAGCTAGTTGAACTTGTTTAATCCGAGATTCACCCAAGTTATATTTCTCATACCAGAAACGTCTACGCTGGTCGGTTTCATTCCTGAAACCTTCTAATGTTACTTGCTCATGAGATAGTTTCTCTCGTGTCTGGTCAAGCTTAGTCAGTCCGATTTCGTATTGCACTTGAGCAGTTTCAAACTGAGTTAGCTTGCTATCTGTATTCACTATGGCACTACCATAATCAATAGCAGATTGAGTCATCTTTTCAGACTTCACTCCAGTTTTTAAAACATCACTGTTCAGGTCTAGGTTAGCCCCGACAACTCTTAATGTTTGGCGTTTTTCTTCGATGCTTTCAACAATAGTATCTGCTTCTAATTTCGATGTTCTCGGCAGTGTAGAACTATCAGCGAATAAATCGCCTGCCATGAATTGCTGAGGCTCAAATACTGGTAAAGATAAGCCACCATAAGCATCATGAGTTTTGATTGTTTGAGAAGTTTTACCAGTAGGAATTAAGCCGACTGATTCGGCTATGTTGCCCATTGAATTCGTTACAGTGCCTATGGCTGTAGTTACGGTTTTAGCTGTTGTATCCCCTACAACTTTAGTAGTTTCAGCAATTTTCTGAGCAGTATCTTTTAGCTGGCTGGCAGATTCACCACTAAATCTAGACTTTAATCGTTCTCTAGCCTTTTTATCAGCTAACTGTGCTGCTGATCGTCTGGCTTTCTCCCCTGTAGGGTCTGTAATTGGATTTCTCTTTGTTGGCATAATGCTAAAATCGTTGGGTATTATCTCTGGCGGGATTTTACAAAGGCAAAGGGTGATCCCTTCAATAAGCGTTTAGCGATCGCCCTCCCCCTCAAAAAAGCTTCATCTGCGCCACCTCACTCGTAACTTCAGACTTTACAGGCATCCCAGGAACTTCATAGCAATGTCTTAGTAATTTCTGCGAATTCAGCTTCAAATCAACCTTCTTTCTTTGACCCCGTAGAGGGCGAAAAATGTATTGAGGATGGGCTGTTGTACCATCGCTATGCAAATAGTAGTAGAGTACGCTATCTATCTGATAAGTCTTATTAGTGCTAAGTGATGTAGCACTTTTAACTAGCGTCAAGTCAATCATTACCTTTTTCCTTGCAAACAAATTGTGATTAGTCTCTTTATCGAAGTTTTATAACCATTGGTTCATTCCATAATCTGTGGTTATTACACCTGAAGCGATTGCATTGACAATACTTGAAGCTGAGTCTTGGCTAATTGCTTTGTCTGGAGTTTTGTAGAAACCAGCAATTTCATTGGCTCTTCGTATAATCATGCGTTGCTGTGTTGTGCGTTTATCCCACACAAAGCATGAAATGGTTATGTTATCTGTTGCCCATCGCTTAGGGAGATCCAAGAAATAAAATGCCCCGCCGTATCAAGGATATTGTCGCTAAACGGCTATATCTGTGGCGCTTTCGCCCTGGGGGCGAAAGCGACGGCGGGGCATTTTATTACTGGTAAGTGCCTTACCTTGTTTATCTTTGCGAAAGCAGTAACGGGGCATAACCAATACAAGCGACGGTGGATGTTCTTGAAGAAATACAGCGCGATCATCGCAGGGTTCTAAAAAACTAGTTAGCAGGAATGCTGCTACTCCAACACGCGCTTTAGAGAATGCATTTTTGATAATTGGTGCAGCTTGGTCAGCATACGGAGGGTTAGTACAAATCCAATCACACGCCGGTAATTCCTCCCATGTCTCTGTTAGCATTGCATCTAGCTGACAATCTGCTGTCTTTTTGGGGTCAATATCGTTAGTCCAAATACTCTTTGTATAAGGCCACACTTGGAGTAAAGAAGCAATTGCACCATGCCCTACACACGGCTCACCAATCACACCGGACAATTTGACATGGCGCAAAAGTTCAGTGGTGAACCATGATGGAGACTCGTAAAAATCTAGAGTATGTCTACCAACAGTTTCGTGTGGAGATATAACAGTACTATTTTGTTCTTTGATGAGTAACTGTGTAGCATTCATATTTCATCCTGATTTAATTCAAGTTGGCTTTGATTCTTAATCAGTTTGGCGCTAATTGATTCAAAATCAGCTTGAAATATATTCAGATCAAACAGCATTTCCCCATTGTTATAGAGGTCTACAATGTGCTTCCTAATCGCATCTTCTGGCAAGCCATCGGGGATCTCAATTTGGGTTCTAGAAGTGACTTTTTCAACTACTGTGACAATGAATCTCATTTATGAGTTTCAAAAGTCCGCAAAATTAGAAGTTGGTTTAAATACCGTTATTTTCTCCACTTCGAGCAGATTGAAAATTTTCAATGGTCTCTTGAACTTCGTCTAATGCATGAATTACATCAATCAAATTAAAATCGTTTGATCTAGTAAACTCTTCAGTAGCTTCTATTTGTCTGTACTCTGATTTTGCTTGCAGCATTCTCAACATTTATTCTATGCCTCGTAGGATAATCAAAATTTGCTCTGTAGTTAAAATTTGAGTTATTGTTTAAAAATCCTCTATCCCAATTTCTAGTAATCTACGGATATAGGGATCTTCATTCTGTGGAATGTCGTCTTGGGGCAATGGATCTCTTTGGGACTGCTGGGGAGCGTAGACGCTCTGCGGCTTGTCGTTAGACATCGCTGGCTTGTATTGGTATTCAGATAGAAGAGAAAATCCTTGGAGTTTGAGATGCATCAGAATATGGTTGAGAACCTCTGAAGGGTTGCTACATTCCATCTGAGCAGCTAGCGCGTTGAAGAAAGGCTGTAAATGAGGCTTTATCGATACGCGAGTAAGTTTCATTGCTATTGGGGATGAGGTGGTCTTTGCTCGTCATGTTTATTAGTGTATATTTTTGCCATTATGCTGGCATGATGGCTATGACACTTTTTATGCTGGCACAATGGCAAGCTGGCATGAAAAGTAAATCTTCTATACTCATGGCATGACGGCAAATAGCCAAAGGATATAAGATGATGGTGCAAACTGAATTACAGTTATTCGTGCCAGACAAACCCAAAAGCAAACGACAAGACCCTAATTTCACAAAAATTACAGCAGATGTTAGTAGAGACAATGCAGCAAAAGTAAGAGCTATCAGTGCTTTATGTGATATCAGTTTCTCTGAAGCTGTAAATGAAGCTTTAGCAGACTGGATTGAAAAGAAAAAAGCTGATAAAAAATTTGAAATATGATTGACCCTACCATAATCAATCTCAGTACTCTACCTTGGCTCCCTTTAGAAAAAAAAGCGCCTTTCCTAAACGCCCTGCCATTTACTTTGATATCTATTCACTGGGTAACGTTCAATACATGGTAGAGGCAAGAATGTCAAAAGTATATGGGGCAGCCATTATAAATACAACGAGTTGCAGGCGATCGCCAATATCAAAATTGCTTACCTGCTCGAACTTCTGCCAGAGACTGAGGAAGCTTGTATAAATTAGTTTAATCCACCGTTTAATATTAAAAATAATTTTTCTGATGAGGTTATTAGGAGCTTAAGTCATGAACGAAGCCCAGATCCAAGATATTTACCGCAGATTAGGCACATTAGAGCAAGAAGTTAGCAACATCTTGCTGATTACTAGCACGGTCGGCACAAGCCAAGCGGCGATCGTCGCAAATTTACACCAGATTGGACACATTTGTGGAAACCACCAATAGCAATTTCGTCCAAGTCACCCAGCGATTTGACCGCATTGAGGGACGACTAGAGGGACTCCAGACAGACACCACCGCCCGATTTAACGAGGTGGATAATCGGTTAGATGCTTTGTCCTCTGAGGTGGGTGAGATCCGGGAGCATTTTGCGCGGCCGCAATGGAGGAAGTGGATTATGACCGACACACCAGAACAGCCAAGCCGATTAGACCGAATAGAGTCGATATTGCTGCAAACTGTCCAAGCACAGCAAGCTAATACTCAAGCAATTACGCAGTTAGGGGAAAAAATTGACCGTTTAGCCAGTTCAGTTTTGATCATAGGAAATTTCAATGCTCATCATACTGAAAGCAGACATGAAATATACAAGTGCGCTTCAAAAATTAACAAACAAGTTTTTTTGGAAAAATATGTTAAGAATTTAGAAAAATTAAAGCTTAAAAGCTTTGCACGCCAAGGGCTAACAGCCATAAAATTATTACTTTTATGCCACTATAATGATTTTTCTTCCCTAGAGGTATGCAAGGATGATACCCTTAGTACATCGGTTTTTATCAAGCTGAGATTAACCTACACATGAAGGAGGATGATGCAGGCAAGTAGTGTATTTATGTAGCTAAATTTCAGGTGAGCCGTTAGAGAAAAGATAAGTGCCACGGACTTGGCGGTTCAAAAACACTTAATCTTCCTAGCTAATGGTCCCACGACTCTACCCTTGTGGCAATATTATCACACAAGGGCGGGTTATTCTATGCCTTTTTTTTTGAAAAAAATTTTAAAAGGTATCTAGCGCTACAATTTTTCCCGACCCTAAAAAAAGTAAAACGGATACTGGAGCATAATTCCACAGCTACAACTATCTAAAGGGAAAATTACCGACTAGATACCTCATAGCGAGGAGATTCTGGTGATTACTTCATTTTTTCAACTTAATTGGACTGCATTACCTCTTAAGCAACCATGTAGGGGTAACTTTTGCTTTGAAAATTATTTACAAGCTAGCCATGAAAATGGTGCAAAAAGCTTGCTAGAACTGCCACGTCAAAATACAGAGTGTCCCTGGAGTCGGGGATCAGGCTTCAATCTCAAATATTTGAAAATACACCAAACCCGCCGCCAGTTAGGAAATACAAGCTGACGAGCGATTTTTCAAAGATTTAGAAACAAAACAGGAAATCGGCTAGCTACTCACAAGCAGACATTTCGGCACTACCCAAAAGCAACCAACCGGATAATCAAGTAATCTGAGTCTAACAGTGTCTGCATAATGTGGCCAAGCTAGCAGGTGCTAAAACCAAGGGGCATAAATTACCATTCGATACAGATTCCATGAGGATTTGTGCAAAAATTCCCTTTGCATTCAGCTAAAAATTTTAGTTTTCATAGAGAACTGGTTTTAGCAACTGCTAGTTTCGCTCCAGATTAGGGTTTAGGAGTAAGCTGTGGGCTTTAGAGAAAGACTTCTCACTACACCCCACACCCAACACTCTGCAAAAGTGGGTAGCTCCGATGGACACAACCATCAACGGAGACTACAAAATGTTACAACCGACTACGACAGAAATTAATGGGGATTTGTTTGAAACAGCACACCTACAAGAGTGGCTCTCTAGCGGAATAGATTTAGAATTTTTTGCCCTCAACGTCAGATCGCTATCAGGAAACACGCCTTATGACTATTTGCTTTACAGTAACAAGATTTCACGCCGAAACGATGGACGGCTCAGAGATGGGGACTTAAGAAAATATCAGCACATTGAATTAGGGGGCTGGTGGTGTTCAGGCATTGACCCGCTTAATGATTACAAGTTCATGGATTGGGGCTGCTTTAAGCCTAATGAACCTAGACGGGATAGCCAAAAGATTCATAAATTTATCAAGTACGAGCATCCTTACAGAGAACAGACTAAAGCATTTTTCCTTCAAGTTACTAAAGAACATTGGGCGAAAATCTCAGACCGCTGCGGCATCCCAATTACCGAAGAGGATTTAGAAAGTCCCTACGGTTTCTGGCATTGGGTTTGGCTGCATAATGTACCTGTGGTGATTGTGGAAGGAGTGAAGAAAGGGGCCTGTTTACTGTGTGCTGGCTACGCAGCGATCGCACTACCGGGTGTCAACGGAGGTTATCGGACTCCACATGATGAATATGGTTTGCCCGTTGGCAAACCTTTTTTAATTCCAGACCTGAAACACTTTGCAACTCTCGGTAGACAAATTAATATTTGCTTTGACCGAGATCCCAAGCCAGAGACAGCACAGCGAGTAAGAACTGCAATCAATCGCATGGGACGGTTACTGATAACTCTTGGTTGTGAGGTGAGAGTGATTGATTTGCCACCATTTGCAGAGAAAGGAGTTGACGATTTTATCGTGGCTCATGGGAAAGAGGCATTTGACACACTCTACAACACCGCCGAAGCTTTGCAGATGTGGGAAATCAAGTTGTTTACGCTGCTAACTTACGCTCCAGCGATCGCAATGAATCAAAGATTTCTCGGCAAGATTCTTGTACCAGAGGGTGAAAAGCTAATTATTCTTAAGGCCCCCAAAGGAACGGGAAAAACCGAATGGCTAACGGGCGAGGTTGCGAAAGCCCATGATCAAGGACAAAAAGTACTAATAATTACGCATCGGATTCAGTTAGGGGAGGCATTATGCGATCGATTCGGAGTGAATTACGTGTCGGAAGTTCAGCATTCCGAAACAGGAGATTTATTGGGTTATGGGGTGTGTGTTGACTCACTACATCATGAAAGCCAAGCGAAGTTTAATCCCAATGATTGGGCTAACAACATAGTGATCATCGATGAATGTGACCAAGTATTCTGGCATCTTCTCAACTCTACAACTGATGTGGCTAAACATCGTGTAAAAGTGCTGAAAAATTTGAAGCAACTAATTCAAAACGTTTTGGGCAGTCAGTCCGGTAAAATTTACCTGTCAAGTGCAGATGTCAGCGATACCGATGTTAATTATATACTGTCTTTTGCGGAATCATACCGTGTCAATCCTTTTGTGATTGTCAATCACCATCGCCCGAATTCTGGCAGATGCTACAACTACTCTGGCAGCAACCCCAAGAATTTGATTGCGGCAATGGATAGGGCATTAGCCAAAGGGGGGCATCATATTTTGTGCTGCTCGGCTCAAAAAATGACATCCAGATGGGGGACACAAACCTTAGAAGAACGGTTTCGGCTGAAATTCCCCGATTTGCGAATCCTGCGAATTGATAGCCAATCGGTTCACGATCCAGAACATCCAGCTTATGGGTGTATCTCCCATTTAAATGAAATTCTAAAACAATATGATTTAGTTATCGCCTCACCCAGTTTAGAAACTGGGGTGTCGATCGATATTGTGGGATACTTTGAGAGTGTTTGGGGAATTTTTCAGGGAGTGCAGCCGGTTGATTCTGTGCGGCAAATGTTAGCCAGATTAAGAGAGACTGCTGACCGTCATATTTGGGTAAACAAGTATGGGATGGGGAAGGTTGGCAATGGTGAGACGACAGTTGGAGGGTTGCTAAGAAGTCAGGACAATGTAACGCAGGCAAACATTGCCTTATTAGCAGCCGCGGACAATGAAGACTACAGCTACATTGACCAAGACTTTCAGCCAGAATCTATCAAGACTTGGGCACTTCGTGGTAGTGTTATTAACGCCCAAATGAAATGCTACCGTCAGTCTGTATTGCTTGGACTGGCAGCAGACGGCTACACAATTCTAGATGCAACAGATGCGGACACGGATGTTGGTAAGGCAATTGAGGAGTCGGTAAAGCAAGCGAGTCAGAGCGTTTACACAACTGATTGTGAACAGACCGTTGCTGTGGAAAATCCCTCAGATAGTGAACTGAAAAAACTTAAAGAGAAACGCATTAAAACTCGTACCGAACGCAGGCAAGAACGCAAAGCCGATTTAATCAATCGTTACGGCATTGACGTTACTGTTGACCTGATCAAAAAAGATGATGAAGGCTGGTATCCTCAATTGCGTTTGTATTACTACTTGACAGTCGGGCGGCAGTTTCTTGTCCCTCGCGATCGCCAAAGAGCTAAATCGCTAGCGGAGGCGGGTGAGAATTCCATTTTTAAACCTGATTTTAACCGAGGACAACTCTTAAGTCCGGTGTTGCTGTTTGAAGAACTCAAAATTTTAGAGCGGCTCACGCCAGGGGTGCAACTGCGGGGTTCAGATTTAATCGAGTTTAAAGCACAAGTCTTAGAGCATCGGCGGATTATCAACGATTACTTAAACATCACGATTTCGGATAAACTTACTCCCATTGCGATCTTTCAGAAGTTCTTAGCTAAAATTGGGCAAAAGTTAACTAAAGTTGGTCGCATTGGCAGCAGGGATCAACGTGAAAATGTCTTTGAGTTTATTCCCGCTGATGACAGTCGCCAAAATATTTTTCAACTGTGGTTAGAGCGAGACCGACTCGCTCACGCCAAGAAACTAGAATTTGTATCAGAACTGAATACCGTGTCACCCACCAGTAATAAAGAATTAGAAACACAAGTGACTGACACAACACTCTCGCATATCCCGAAAACATCTCCTAATGTTGAGTCAACCGCAGCGGTTGTTGGCTGGAAAGGATTGCGGCTCAAAATGCAATCCGGGCTAGAAGATGCAGGGAAGTTTTACCAAGAGCTAATTTCCACAATTGGGGATGCGATTGGCATTGCTGATAGTGAGCCAATCTGGAACGGACATCTGGGGCAATGGCAGGTGGCTGTTAACTTTGCTAATGGTTGCAAATCCGTTGTTTGTGATTGGTTATTAGCAGTTTAGTCCCTTAGATGGGCTGTACCATCCAGTGAAATAATCTCAATTGTCCCCCAAATAGGGTTTAATAAAGGAGCGTTCAACATAAGTAAAGCCAATGTTGAATACTCCCTCTGCCCTCACGAATTCAGAACTCATTGACCTTTGGCTGCACGGTAAAAGCAAAAACACCGTTGACGGCTATCGTCGCTATGCCGAGCGGTTTTTTTCTCATGTCAACAAGCACCTCTCTGATTGCACCCTCATGGATATTCAACTGTGGGTGATGACATTAAGTAGTTCTGACAATTCCAAGCGGGTAGCAGTGGGAGCGATAAAAAGTCTATTTTCCTTTGCTAAAGAGTTAGGGGTGGTATCGGCTAACTTGGGAGTGTTAATTAAGCCACCCAAGGCTCATAATCGATTGGCAGAGCGAATTCTCACCCAAGAGGAAGTACAATTACTGATAAATTCCACGACAAATGAACGTGATCGGACTATCATCCGTTTACTCTACTTTGCTGGTTTACGGGTATCAGAACTTTGTGGTTTGAAGTGGCGTGACCTCAAGGCGCGTGGTGATGGGGGGCAGATAACAGTATTCGGTAAGGGTGATAAAACCCGAACTGTGCTGGTGGGTGCTGGTATTTGGCGCTCCATTAACGAGTTAAAGGGTAACTTACGTAAAGATGACCCAGTGTTTGTTTCAGCTAAAGGTGGCCATCTTTGCCGGAGTATGGTATTTCATATAGTGCGGAATGCTGCAAACCGCGCTCTTCTTGAAGCTAATGTATCACCCCATTGGCTCAGGCATAGCCACGCTTCCCATAGTCTCGATAGAGGAGCGCCGATACACTTGTTACAGAAAACGCTGGGTCATAGTTCAGTAGCGATTACTGAGATGTACTTGCACGCTAGACCGACTGATAGCAGTAGTTTGTATTTGCCTGATGATGAGTAAGTTAGACACCATATTATGTATTGTCCGATCGCAGTTTGAGAACGTGATCGCTTACCTGAATTGTTTAGGAACTTTAGATTAATATTAAGGGAGCATCCCAATTTGGCAAAAAGATGGGAAGAAGACAAGAATATTCGCGATTGTAACTCGCGAATAAAAGGGGAACTGTACATCAACACCGGAATTCGAGAGAATTAATAATGTTCAACAAGCAGATCAAGTTCAATGACCCCGGAAGATAAAGAACTTTTAGATACCCACGTAAAAGCGATCGCGAAGATTCTGTATAAAAACACGCCTTCGGAAAAAATAGAAACCTTTGAAGGGTATCCCCTCAATACTTCGGGGTAGACAATTATTCTGGTTGCCAGGACCAACCAAAGGGATTACCAGAAGATTTCTCACGAATAATAGTCGCAAGAAAGGGAATTTTCCCTGCCTTAGAAATACG
>JAHHHS010000149.1 GCA_019359215.1 Nostoc indistinguendum CM1-VF10
AAATAAACGAGTTGCTCCGTTCGGCAGTAGAGGGTGACACGGCTTGGGCTGAGTGGTACTGGTTCGGCACCCATCGTGATGGTACGCAGTTGGGTATGCGCGGCGTGATCGATGGTGGATATACAGCAGGCTAAATCGCGATCTGCCTTCAGATATCTTTTTGCGATCGCAGTTCTAAATAGGTGGTTTCTAAGCGATTTGCTGGAATGACCTCGACACAGATTCACTATTGCTGAAAGAAACTGAGTGTTGGAAGTCATCACACTCAAGTAAATGCAACTGGTTTCATAACAAGAGGTAAAAATCATGATACTTGAAAATAAGGTGGCTTTAGGACAGGTACTTTTTGCCGGAGGATCGGGCTTCGTGGGGCGCACTGCCGTCAGGTGGTTCCGCGAGAGGCACCCCAGCGTTCGAGTGCTCGTCGGAGGACGGAACCTGCAATCGGCAGGTGAAGTCGCCCAGGAGGTGGGCGCTGGCGAAGCTGTTGCCATAGATCTCGATAAGCCCCGCTTGGGTCTCGGTGATGATGTCACAGTAGCTGCTGTAGTCATGTTGGCTCCCGAAGCCGGACTCAAAGGACTGAGCTACGCGCAGGACTTGGGCATCCCTTACCTGAACATCAACGCTGCCCTCACCGAAATCGGACCTGAGTTGGCGATGTTCGCACATCGTGCGACCGCAGCACCCGTCGTGCTCGCCAGTCACTGGATGGCTGGTGCGGCTGTGTTTCTGGCACTCAACAGTGTCAAAGGCTTCGAGGTCATCCACTCCATCCAGATCGGAGCAATCCTCGACGAGAATGATCCAGCAGGTCCAGCGTCGCTCGAAGATATGGAACGGGTACACGGGGCTGCTCCCCCCGCAATGGTATTTGAGGGTGGGCGGCGCGTATGGCTGTCCGGCGACGCAGCAAAGGGCAAGATTGAATCAATTGACGGTCGATTACTTGATGCCACCGCATTTTCCACATTCGATATCGCTAGCCTCCATGCTGCCACTGGGGCACCGAATGTACGTTTCGACCTAGTGACTGACGAATCATCCAGTCGCCACCGGGGCGGTGAGGCAGCGACCGAGATCGTCGTCGAGATTGAGGGCGAAGCCGATGGTCGAACGCAGCGTTCGCGATCGATGCTGGAGTTCAAACATGGCGCAGCCTCACTAACGGGTCTGAGCGTCGTTCTTTCTCTCGTGTCGGTATTGGGACTGAACGACCGCGCTCCTGCCCGCCCTGGGCTTTACCTACCCGAACTGCTCTCGGATACCGAATGGTTTCTGAATGAACTCCGCAGTGCGGGAACGACTATCTACGAAGACTCTAAGTCAACTCTACAGTTTTAAGGTGGTGGAAAAATGATTAAATGCAAAGATTTTGCGCCTCGGATCACTGAACGGGGACCCTTCGGCGGAGCTTCCGAGTATGAATCTTTCTCTGAGGTTGTGAGTACTGTCAATCAGTGGATCGAAAATACAATGTCAATCAGTGGATCGAAAATACAACGACACAGGTGATCAATGTTGAAACTGTCGTTTTACCCGATCGGATAGAAGGCACAAGTGATGGTGACTACGGATTGACGGTCAGTAATAGTTTCCACCCAGTGACGATCAGTCAAGGCGTGACAATCAATTGCTTTCAATGTGTGCGTGTCTGGTACAGAGAATAAGCTCTATTGGAGAAAGAATGAAACGATTTACCTTGTTTACTTTCCTGTATCCCGCGCTGGGAGTTTGCCTGAGTGCGATCGCACTTGGATACCCAAACCTGCCTTCGGGTCTTCAAAGAAGCTTGTTCATCAGTGCAGGAACCTCCTACATTTTTTGTCTCCTCAGCACCTTCCCATCTTGGCGCGAGAGGACGATCCGCTTCTATCGCAGACGGAATTCAGCGGTAATTCTACCCTGGTTGGTGATTGGAGTGAATATTGTTTCGATGCTCTGGGAGGTTCAGAGTCAGAACTGGACGATGGAAGCCATTTTAGGAGCGTTTTCGCGGCTAATATTTGTCTTACCGTTTGTAGAAATCATTGTGATTACATGGCAAGTGAATTCTGAACATTAGGGTCTAAATCGAATGGCACTAAGTTAAGACACAGCCCTTGCCCAGAATGGGTTCCCAGCCTCCAGGCTGGGAACGAGACTAAACAAGCCTTTGGGCTTTTCTTAGTGCCATTCGATTCTGCGCCGTTTCACCTTTAAATGGATCGTAATACAAACTACTTCTCGGATGAGTTGGTGAAAAATATCGCTATCATTGCACCTTTAATCAATGAAGCACTTAGTTTCGTCGATCACAAATAAGTTGCAGAATTAGCACGCGATGGCGCAAAGCGCCCGCCCAAAAGGCGATCGCACCTTGGCGTTTTTGAAACAGCATTATAGCAGCAATCGAGTAATGTCAAACTCATTAATTTTACAACACTTATGAAAACATTTGCGTTCCTCCTGGCTCTGCCAATCAGTATCTTAGCTAATTTTTCCTTAAGAGCTTCTGCTGATTCTACTGCTGGCATCATCCTGAGTACAAAATGCCAGGGTGGGTACAACATCAATATTTGGCAGAATTATACGAACGGTGAATTGCTTTATCGCGCAACCAGTGCCAACGGTAATTTAAGTTTGGGTAAAGGAACTAGCCAAGCAACAGAAGGTGTTCGAGTGTATAAGTTTCGGAATGGAATTTATGAATATTGGGTATGGGATGGCACGTTGGATAACCCGCAGTCTGGAACTTTAGAGGTGTATAAAAACAACCGTATCTTGATGAAGCAAGCTTGTAGAAAAAGTTGAATCAATAGCACGGGTATGAATGGCACTAAGTTAAGACACAGCCCTTGCCCTGACTGGTTCCCAGTCTTAAGACTGGGAACGAGACTAAACAAGCCTTTGGGCTTTTCTTAGTGCCATTCGGGTCTAAATCGGATGATGCCGAAACAAACTCGTTTCAGCAACGCGAGATAGAGTCAAACGTACTACATGAGGAACACCATGAATAAGCCCAAGTTTTTTGTTACCCCTGGTTATGGGGAATATCTGTTGAATCAATTGCATTACTCGCAAGCGGTAAAAATTGGCAATCGAGTGGAGATATCAGGGCAAGGCGACTGGGATGACAATCTGCAAATTACCGAATCGCTTGCAGACGAGATTGCTCAGGCGTTCCGGAACGTCGAGCGAACCTTGGCGACGGCTGGTGCGGGTTGGGAGCATGTGGTTCACGTTAATTCTTACCATGTTGGCGGGTTCCCCCCGGAGGTTAACCAAGTGATGTCCAAGCTATTTCGTCATTATATGCCCAACCACGCTCCAATCTGGACACAGGTAGGAGTCGCGGCGCTTGGACTACCCACGATGCGGATTGAAATTCGCGTGAGTGCAATTGTTCCGTGAGTTTTGCAAGCGTTAATAACACAATTTATGCTGCTCGAAAACTGGTCTATCACTTAAAAGGAGAACTCAAGACTGTAAATTCACAAACAGCTCAAACCACCACTAATGCTGACGAGTCGGCAATCCGTGCTTTCCTTCACCAGATGATTGATGCTTGGAATCGAGGCAGCGGGAAAGGCTTTGCTGCCCCGTTCAGCAAAACTGCCGATTTCCTCACGTTCGAGGGCACACATCTCAAGGGTCGAAAAGAAATCGCTGCATTTCATCAGCAAGCGTTCGACACAGTTATCAAAGGAACACGCCTGGAGGGTGAGGTGAATTTTGTCCGCTTCGTGAACTCGCAACTCGCGCTCATGCACGTAGTTATCAGGGTAATACTGCCCGGACAAACTGAAACTTCACCGTCACGAGATTCGCTGCCGCTATACGTCGTAACGAAATGCGACGAAGGTTGGCAGATCGAAGGGTTGCTCAATACCCGGAAGTTAACGCTAGAACGTCAATTCTTCTTAGACGACTTTGACTCCCTGAGTGCAGAGGTTCAACGTCAAGTGACCGACCTGGTTGCAGGTCTCAAAGCGAGTGGAGTAATCACTCCGACGCAAATTGATGCGAAATAAAACCAATCTCCATCAGGAGGACAATCATGAAACCTCAACTCATTTTCGGAGTACTAACGATCGCAACAGGATTGCTCGGAGGTTCATTCACTCATCCCGCGATAGCGAAGCGCAGATCGCACACAGCATTCCTCCACAACAAACCTCCCCCATTCTGATCGCTCCTACACTGATTTAACTTTACCTACCTTGCGCCAAGGCGATCGCGGCAGAAACGTGCAATTGTTACAGCGCATCCTTCAAGACAATGGCTTTTTAGGAGCCGCAGGTGTGAGGTTAGACAATCCAAGAGAGGCGCTCGTCGATGGCACCTTTGGTGCGGTCACAGCGTCTGCGGTACGCGATCTCCAGAGACGATACAGAATCCCAGTTACAGGGCGAGTCAATCCAACCACCTGGGAAGTCCTGGATATGCACGAAAACCCCTATCGATCCCCGCTTCCCTGGAAACAACAGAACATTACACAACCATAAGCCACAGAAGATTTCTAATGAACCGAAAGATTCTTTCAACCAAAATCACAACTACAACCACAATCGCAATCACAATTCTGTTCGGCGTACTCCTACTGTTCAATTTTCCATCCCTGGCTCAAGTCAGTTCACAAGTGATTCCCAGAATCGAAGTGATCGAAAGTTCTGAAGGGATTCCACCCAGCTACCGTTTAGTCATTAGCCGATCTCAGGACAATGTTTATGTCTTCTGTCCGACTGACTTCGAGCCACAGTTGAACTATCTGCGAAATGTGAAGGCGATTCAATGTAAGCCGTTTACCAGTCCCTAGAAGTAAACCAGTGAGGGGCAACAGCATAACAACTCACACCACTTTGTTGCTTTTAACAGAGGAGAGATTCAGATGTCACAGAACAATAAAGCAATTTTAGAAGCGGCAAACGCGGCGATCGCCCAAGGCAACTATGAAGGATTCTTGTCGTTCTGCGCCGACGACACGGAATGGACATTTGTCGGCGACAAGCCCTGAACGGAAAAGAAGCCGTTCGTCAATGGATGGTAACAGAGTATGTGGAACCGCCTTTGAATATCGTTGCGAACTTAATTTCCGTCAATGCGTAAGTTCTAACAAACTAATTTACAGTCTGCGCTTTGGTGGGGTCATCGATGACCCCGTTGATAACTGAACCCATTAACAACTAGCTCGAAGGAGTTTATCCCCATGTCTACTCAAGGCCGGAAGCGGTAGTAAAACCCTGCTGTTCTTGAGCGACTTCGGCAGCCAGCGCAATGCCGACGGTAGCTACGGCAATGGCTACGAGTCCCTGGTGGCCATTAACTGCCTCGACGAGGAACGCCACACGCCCGAGCAGGAGAGCGCGATGACGCGCGACATTTTCAAGGTTGCGCCCTTCCTGGACACTGGCCGACCCGTCAACGCCCGCGACCTCTGTGAGCATTGGCGCGTGAAACCCACCCTCGGCTACCCCTACGCTCAGAACATCAAAGGACTCCCTAAAACCTTGGTCGTGTCGACCACCCGCGATCCGGCTACCCCGCACGAGGGCGGCATCAGCCTCGCCAAGACGCTCGGCGCGAGCCTGCTGACCGTCGAGGGCGAACGGCACGGTGTAGCCCTCACCGCCGGCAATGCGTGTGTCAACGACATCGTCGCCGACTACCTCATCGGTCTCAAAATCCCCGCAGACGGCGCTCGCTGCGTCCTTTAGGCGCGTTGGGACACTGAATCCATCTCGCAACAGCTTACGCCATAAGCTATTTAGAGCATTCTGCAATTCCTCATTCCCAATAACTCAAATTAGGATCAATAACTCATGTCTACATTCAAGTACAACCGGTTAGACAAAAATAATGCTGCGGTGCTGCTGGTCGATCACCAAACTGGACTGTTCTCACTTGTGCGTGATATTGGTGCAGCCGACTTCAAAAATAATGTGTTAGCACTGGCAAGTGCAGCCAAGTTTTTTAACCTGCCTACAGTTTTGACAACTAGCTTTGAGGATGGTCCCAATGGTGCCATCATCCCTGAACTGAAAGAGAAGTTTCCCGATGCTCCCTTTATTCCCCGCCCCGGACAGATCAACGCTTGGGACAACGAGGACTTTGTGAAAGCAGTAGAAGCCACAGGCAAAAAGCAATTAATCATTGCCGGGATTGTCACCGATGTATGTGTTACTTTTTGTGCGCTTTCGGCATTGGAGGCAGGTTATGACGTTTTTGTTGTCACCGATGCCTCTGGAACCTTTGATGAAGCCTGTCGCTATGCAGCTTGGGATCGAATGTCTCGTGCTGGAGTTCAATTGGTCAATTGGTTTAGCGTTGTGTGTGAATTGCACCGTGACTGGCGTAACGATATTGAAGGGCTAGGTAGTCTTTTAGCAGGGTTTATTCCTGACTACAAAAACCTGATGACCAGCTATGCAGCAAACTCAAGTGCTGGATCTCACAGTAAATAATGAGAAAGTAATGAGAAAGCGTCTATTTTAGGGAGATCCAATAAATAAATCAGCCCAGCCGTCGCTTTCGCCTTGAGGGCGAAAGCGCCTAGATATCTCGGCGCAAGCCAAAAATATTATTGATACGGTGAAGCAGCGCGGTCTTGGGGGTTTCCCCCATGAGCGACTGCTGAACGGGAGCAATGCGGTTTTGTCAGATCCTGTAAAAAACAAGCGATGCCTGCGGCGGGCGTAGCCATCGCAAAAATTAGATCTAAGTAAGAAGTAATTTTATTTACTAAATATACGCTAATAGCCACACGAATTCATCTTGATGAGATATCTCAAAAAGATTACTAGCAAGGTATTTGACGATTATTAACAAAAATATCTACAATTAGCCTTTTATACTTAGTGTTAATTAGACCAAATAACAAGTTGAAAGTAGAGCTAAAGTATAAAATTTATCAAGCAGTTTCTGGTTTGATAAAGGAATTAAAGATGGAAGCACAAAAATTATCCCAACTTTTAGCTATCCATTGACAACGCAGATGTAACATAATTTCTGCGTTTTCTTTCAACCAAAATTTACTATTACCCTTGATTCTTAAATTGACAACTTGGCGGATTAAACTCTCAATTGCACCACTGCCAATAGGTAATTTTTTCTGTATTGCTTTATCGTAATTTAAACGTCCTTTACGATAAGCATCTAAAATATAATTTCGTTTAACTACCATAATCTTACACCGCTCTCCAGTAGCTACGGCAATCAATTCATCCATCTGGCTGATTAAGGATTTAGCTTTACCTTTTTTTAAACTCTTTCTAACTTTTACAAACCATTCTTTAGACTGTGCTTCTTCATTAAAAGCCGCATCTGCAAATACTTTTATATTTTCCGTAACATGATAAAAATCGAATAGCTGATAAGTTTCAACTGGGCATCCTAATCTTGCCAAAAGTGGGGGAATATGTATCCAGATCCACTCCGCTCCATCCCCGATTAATAAGACTTGTTTTGCTTGACTAATTCCCAAGCCAACTAAATCCGCTTCTAAAATCTCCAAAAGCGCTTTATATCCTTCATAAGTGCCATCATTCGTAATAGGAATTTCAGAACTATTTATTTTTTTACCTTGCTCATCAACAACATAAATTGTGAATAACTTTGGCTCAACCCATTTGCCGATAAACCCGTGTCGCTTGGTTTTGGAATTTTTTCTCCCCTTTTTATTAATTCGGATTTGACTCCGACCACCATCTACAGCTATAACAACTCTTTGGTCTTTAAGAATATTACCTTCAGCTAAACTCTTTAATTGCCGATTTAAGATTTTAGATTGACGTAAGTTGATCCCAAGTTGACCAAATTTATATGTTAAACGTTCAATTCGTTTTAAACTAAGATTAATTCCCCAACCCGTCAAAGTTGTACAGGCAGCTTCAAATGAGCTAGTGATTGCACCATATTGGGCAACTGTTGACCATACTAATGGAGTTAGAGGCTGTTTGAAAAGTTTTAAAGGGTCAAATTTTATGCTAATCGCCTCACCATGATTCGGATCGGGAGCTATGCGGTTTCGTCAGATCCAGTAAAAAACAAGCGATCGCTAAATCATTTTCCCAGTAGTACAAACAAATTTATACTTTTTAAACAGTATTAACACTTAAAAAGGAAAGATGAGTTTGAGTCACAAGTTGCAAGACTCTCTTTTTTGACCCCAAAAAAGCTAGTATTCCCTTTGAGCAATAATTTCAAGACAGGGATTATCTACCTTAATGGAAAAAAATATATGTGCAACTCTAGATTTAAGCAAATCATTATCAAATTTTTCTTTAGAGGTGTCAAAATGTTTGGAATTGACGAATATCACGGAGTGGAATGGAAAAGTTCTTGAAGAAAGAGAAGAAAAAATTAGAGAAATTGCACTTATTTTAGCTGGTCAATGTATTGCTATTTTGTTGTATAACCTTTCACAATCTCAATCAGCTAATCAAACAGCTATGGATAAAACAAGAGGTTGGTGGAATGGCAGTATGCAAAAACACGGTTATAGAACGCGGCAAATATTAACAGTTGGAAACGTTTTAGTTACTTTAAAGTTGCCATACATGGTAAAAATGAAGTCAATAAGCAAGACTACAAATAAAATCGCTATTCAAGGATTTTGTTCCCTATTAAAGTGGTTGGGAATGTCATCTAGCTTAAGAGGTTGTTTGAAAAGTTCTGAACAGTCAAAATTTATGCTAGCCGCCTTACCATAATGCGGATCATGGCAAGGTATATAAAGATCTCTGATGTTTCGGGCAATAATTCAACGTCTGTTGACTAATCGCCGACATCCCATCAACCAACCAAAAGTCCGTTCAACGACCCAACGTTTTTTGAGTACAGTAAAGCCCTTAGTTTGTTCTGGTCGCAGAACTACCTGCACAATCCAACGGCAAAAATTCATTACCCACTGCATAAACGGCTGGCCATCAAAGCCGCTATCAACCCAAATCGTTGTCAATCGAGAGACTTGATTGGGAGATTGTTTGACTCGTTTAAGGACTTGTTGACCCCCAGAACGCTCACCCACACTGGCAGCCGTGACAAATACCCGTAACACTAATCCCAAAGTATCAACGGTCAGAAATCGCTTGCGCCATGCAAATTTTCTTGCCTGCATCGTAGCCCACAGCTTCATGTACCATTGCAGCAGTTTTCACACTTTGACTATCGATGATTGCCTCCGATGGACTTCGATGACGCTCAATATCGATTCTCGTCCACTCTCGCAAACTATCATGGATATGCAACCATGTCCCGTCTTTGCGCCAGTTACGAAAATAGGTATACACCGTCTGCCAGGGGGGAAAGTCTCCAGGTAACGCTCGCCATCGAACTCCCTCTACAAGAATATAAAAGATTGCATTGATAACTTCCCACATATCGACTTCACGGGGACGACCACCTCTTTTAGCTTCTGGGATTAGGTCGCTTACAAATTCATATTGAGCGTGGCTTAGGTTGCTAGGGTATGCTTTACTCATGTCGCTCTCTCGGTGCTGTTTATTATCTATTCACAGCCTATACTGAGAGAGCTTTTTTACAACATACCCGACTTTTCAAACATCCTCTAATATCTGGGCGTTTTTATAATGTTCAATTAATCGTCGATAAGATAAAGCAGTTGCATGATGCGCTTCATCTAATATCAAAAGTCCAATGTTCATTGGCAACTCTAATACCTCTCGTCTGCTCAAGGTTTGAACGCTAGCAACTTGGATTCTCCGTTGCTGATTAGCCAGAACACCTGCTTTGATAATTCCAACTGGTTCACCGATAATTTCTGAGAGCTTTTCAGCAGCTTGAGATATCAACTCAATCCGATGGGCAATGACTAAAACTTGCTTTCCTTGGTCAAAGAATTTATGGGAAATATGTGCAAAACATACCGTTTTCCCAGCGGCTGTCGGTAGTTGTCCAAGCACCCGCCTATTACCTTGATCCCAAGAATTCCAAATATCTTTTATCCACTGATGTTGATAATCTCTAAGTTCGTAGGTAACAGGCATTTAATCTACCTCAACAAGAATTTTTCTCCCGTGGGAATATTGCTCATTATGCCACAAGCTCTTAAAGTTAAGATATCGATAATCCCAATTTTAAAATTAGTAAAGATGTTTTGAGTTGAGTTATGCGATTTTACTTCATAAAGAGCAAATTATATAGACAAAGAATATAGATTTACCAAATTCTTGGTTTATTGACGATAATCTCAGTGATGTAGAAGCTGAACATAGTGCAGAGGATAAAACGATTTTGATAGCTCAAGGTAATCAGTCTCATCTCCAAATGTCTGGTTTAGGAATTGCTGACTATATCTTGGTTAACCTTTCAATAAGGTATACGAGTTTACTGCCACTACTGCCGCAGGGTTTGTGGATAGAGCAAAGTTTATACGAAGTTATCTAAGAACACATCAGCAATCCCAAAAGAAAGGGCGTAAATGACTTAGCCTCAATTGATACGACAAAAATAACTCTTTTACCAGATAGCAAGTACTCATTTGGGTTTGAAGCGCCAGCAGAGTTGGTATTACCGATAGTCTCATCGTACAAGGTGTTTTTAGACACAAACTACAGCTGAATTATTCCATTTGACGAATTTGCCGAAGATTTTTTACAACATCTTTGGAATAAGAATTTTCGCAAGTATTTGATAACAGAGAAAACAGCAGGGAATACAATCGGTGCAAAAATCTGCCGCAATCATGAGATTTGGGAAAGTTTGTACATCGCTGCCAAAGTTATTTGAACCAACATTTAGTTAAGATAGTCAATGCTAGTAAGGGGGAATGGCACGCTTGAACAAGAGGAAAAGAGGCAGGGAGCAGGGAGTAAGGGGGATAAAACAGAATTGGGATTCGACCCCAACTGAACGAGAACCACTTAGGAGAAGTGGGGGAATCAGACCCATGTTCCGTTCCGCTCCACAGCAGGGGTCAGGGGTCATTTCCCCCCGCTCCCTGCCCCCAACCAAGAGCCTCTTCGTTGAAAAGGGAAAATCGTTGAGGCAGCTCTTGTGCAGAGGAGCAAAGGAGCAGGGGAGAAAGGAGGAATTTTAAGCATAAGAACAGATATTTAGAAATTCCCCTGTGCACCCCTGCCTCTCTAGAATCCTTATGCCGCCTAACCTTCAGCTTAACAAGCGTGCCATTCGCTAGTCAGGGGCAAGAGTTAACAATCAAAGGATAAAGGTTAAACCTTAACACCAAAAATATAACAGTTTGATTATGCAGCAACAAGAAACAATAGAAGTTTACATTCAAGCACTCGCAATCTATAACACTACACTTAAATTTAATCCTAATGACTTAAAGACTCTCAAACGCAAAGGCTACGAAGAAAGAAAAGTTGTCCCAGCTACAGCTAGAGCAACAGCACCACGATGATGCGATTTTCAGTTTAAAGCAAGCGATCGCTACATTTGATATCGCATTTTCTTTAATACCCACTGATGCCGAAGCTATTAGTTACAAGGGTATGGCAATTGAAAGATTAGCGGAACTTTACTCAAGTCGGTTGCAGTACACACAAGCACTCTTAACTTATCAGCAAGCAGTTGCTAATTATAATACTGCCCTCTACCTTGCTGGTGATGATTTTTGTAATCATGGGCTCAAAGCAAATGCTTTAGAATCAATTGCTGACTTACAGTTGAATTTGTCCCAATACACAGAGGCAATTGAAAATTATCAACAGGCAATTGTACACCATGAAACCTCACTTCGGCTCAAACCTATGAAAGTGAGTGCCTTCGTATTAGGTCAGACTTTGAGTAAATTAGGCAACTGTCAAGAACAATTGTTACAAAAGTCAGAAGCACTAAAGAATTATCATGCAGCACTATCGTTATTTAACAGTGCTTTACCTCCAGGAGATAAACACATTCGTTATGTAACTCAAAAAATACAAAAGCTCGTTTCAAGTTAACATCACACTTAACCCTTTTTTGTTACTCTCGGAAAACAATAATCAAAGCTAAATTCTGAAACTTTTATTTAATAGCGCTTTAAACTTTTATTTTTTAACAATAACTAAAGTTTCGTAGCGAAAATCTGAAAATTAAAGCTCCGAAATATTTTCAGCAATTGGCTTCTCCCAAAGTGATAAAATAGGGTTATATGCAGCAATCGGTAACCACAATAGTAATAATGTTAATTATTTTTATTGCTATCCCAATCATGAAAATTATATTTGACAGGATATCTGTGAAGCAATTTTTCGATTCCCAAGCGAATTAAATCTGCTTGGATGCCGTCTAATTTCAACTCAGTTTGAATAAATTCATCAATTGAATTGGCTTCCGTCTTCTCCAAAAGAGCTAACAAAATTTGTGATTGAGCAAGTGGGGCATTAACCGATGGATTAGTTTCGATTTGGGAGGATTGTTTATCACTGGGTGCAGACTCAATAAACTGTTTGCTATCGCGGTCATAGCCAGAAAAGTTTTTTAACTGTGGCATAGGGAACCATTGATTAACACCCCCGTAATAAACCGCTCGACCTACAGGCGATGAAGCTGCAATCTCCATGACCTCGGTTGAAGTAATCTTGCGATCGCTAGGAATTAGTTGGGTAGCAATCATGGCGTTGTAAGCTGGGACATTATCAGGATGAACTAACGCCACAGAGGTTAACTGGGATCTTAGTCCGCCAGAGATGCCCAAATCGTCAGTGTGAGGGTTTTGCACGACAATCCAGAAATGCCAACCGGAACTATCACCGCAAGAACAGTAAGAGATGATTTTGTCTTTGAGCCAGCCAATTTCACCCTTGGTATTTTTAAATTTGGAACAAACAGCCGTACCTTCATCTAAAATAATCAGCTTGGAGCCAGAGATATTTTGAAATTCGGTAAAGCATTCTTTGACCCATTTGACTGCTTCGGTTGGAGACATTTCTAGGATTTTAGCCCGTTTAAAAGTATCAACACGACCTTTAAAATAACCCGTTTCTTTCTCGTCACCTTTTGGGTCAATATAAAAGATGTGTATGTCAGGATGCAGTCGCTTAATAGCATCGATTGCATTGCTAATAGTGATGCCCTTGCCAGAACCAGGGACACCAACCCAAAGCATATTGGTAACTTTTTTGGCAATATGAGCGATTAAGTCATATTCAGTCTCTTGCTTTGAGGTGTAAGTGGAGATTTCGGTATTAACTGAAGGGGAAGAGGCACTTTGCATGGGAGCAGTGGGCATGGAAGAAATTTCCCCGAAGCTCCCTGCACTCTGCCCCCTTTCCTCTTCAAACCTTGCTCCCACAGCATGATTTGGTAATTGAGCAAATCGAGCTTGTGGGATACCAAGATTTTGCGGTTGTATCGCCTCCTGAATAACTGTTACTTGTTGGTAGTTAACTCGCGGGTCAATTGTCACTTGCGCTAAATGCCCAGACAATTGCTCACGGGTGGGAAACTGCCCACGTAGCTGAATAAACCAATCAAGTAACCAACGATAAGCGTAAAATCTTTTTCCTGGCTCAACAGCGCTCAAGTATTCACACACCACATGAGATGATTGCTTGAGCATGGCAAACTCATACTTAGACATTGGCTCCAGATGCAGCATCAAGTCAGCAATTTCATTTTGGTTAGCAAAATATTCAACTCTAGCGACACTATCACCCATTGCAGAAAGGAACTCAAAAAAGTCACCACGTATAAAAGGAATTGGTGCAAATTGATGGGTATCGTTGAGGTCTTGCACAATTGACCATAAGTATCCCATAAGAGCAACCATTGCACCGAGCAAAGCAAGTGGGGAAGTGGCATAGCAAACTGCACCAGTGGCCGCCGTCGCTAAAGTAATGAACTTAGCAAGATTCATGCCATTACGCTCATCTTTGGCGCGGACTAATAACTGGTCTTGACGCTCTTGTAACCAAGAGGCGGTATTCCCAGCTTCCAAATACTCAATGCTGGGGTAATCGTCACGTAAAAGTGCCGTTTCTTTGGTTCCTAGCATTGGTATTTGTTGCTGCATCTGAATTCCTCTTACTTAGTTAATTTCCAAATGTTGTAACCAATCTCACCAGCCATCATTGAGGCTATGTTGTAAGCAAAACAAGCCAGGATTAAACCTGGGTTAGTGTAGCGGAAGGGATTTCGACCAACGAAGGTAGTAGTCAGATCCAAAACCCAGAAAAACAGTGCGATAGCCGAAGGCTTAAGCTTCGCTTATCGCTCCACCTGTGTGGCGTTCTTTCATGCCAGCCCTCTTGTAATCACCCCACAATGCCACTGTCAGGTCGATATTCCCATTCGGTTTACTGCCGAGTGTGTATTGTTTTGATTCCTCAAACTCATGCTTGGCTTGATTTGGGTCTTTGCCACGCAATGTTCGCGCTTCCATAACTTGCACCAGTGCAAAGATACCAAAACTAATCCAAAACAATACATTGAACGGTAATTGTAACCAACCAAACCAGCCAATCCATTCAGTTTCAAACCAGGGAAAAATCGGTTTTCCCTGGAATAAAACTTGCCAGATGCTATCAGTAGAAAGGAGTGTACCAATCCAGAAACCAATTGCACCAACCAGCTTGTATCCGGGTGTGCCTGGGGTAACGAATTGGGCAATGATATGTGAGATAAAGATGACTGGCAGTGAGATTAGTGCCACAATCGATCGAGCTAATAATTCTAAGTAGTCACTCCCTCCTTTCTTCGGCTCTCCTTGCGGTGATGATTCTGGTTTTGGTTGTGAATTAGATTTGTTTGGAGTGAGATATTTCATAAATCAATTGACCGAATCTTTAAATAGCGGCGAATTCTTACAAGCATTTCTGAATCGATATTTCCATTTCCATTGCCTTTGTTCAATTCGCCCAATACAAAAACCAGTTGAGTCATATACGAAAACTGTCTCATCTTCTAAATAACCTGTAGTGTCAGGTCTAGGGTTACGTTTCTTCGAGTCTAAATAGTTCCTGATTCGTAACTTACTGAATGAGGGCGTAACTCCAAGAGAGTTAATCTTGTCGGCGGTCGCTGCCCTTTGCTCGGCTTTAATGCGTTCTAGTTCTTCAGACTCACGAATCGTGATGCCATGAGAGTAAGTCTTAAATTGGGCTGGCAGTTGTGATAACCAAGGACTTGCGATTAACCCCATGCCCAATAATCCCAACATCGCTTGCTTCTGGTATTTCATTGCCACTCAGCCGAAATATTTTACAGTTGTTGCCCGTCGATAGTTTGTGTTGTCTGGGGTGGCGGTGCATTAATAACGCGAATGTAAACAGATAACCCAATACAAACTAGAAAAAAAATGACTGAGAATCCGAAAAGATTCTGCTCGAAGAACTTGCGCCATTTTAAGTTGATGACTGAGTTTATTTGCTCAACAAAGAGCGTGTCAAATTTTTCAAGTCCTGAATTGTTGTCGGTTGTGTGGACTTTTTTTCGGGTGTTGGCACTCCTAGTTCTTGTAAGAATGCTTCCGGGTCAAAACCAGGGGTAGCAGTATTAGTAAGTTTTTGAACCTCTTGTTTTACCTCATCCCCAGTCTTTAAGCCGTACTCAAGAGTAATTTGTTGCCTGATTTCAGGATTCTTGGCCAACTGATAAATAAACGTTATTTCATCAAAGCCTTGCTCTGTGCGTCGCTGCAATGAACGAACATCAAGCTCACTGGTTATTTCATCGAATAACTCTTGCTCAAATTGATGAACTTATTCTCTATTAATTGATAGTGAATTAAGGCGTTGCTGAATCATGGGATGATTTCGCCCAATTTAGAACGAATTACCAATAGTTTCACCCGCCAATTCATCCCGCATTTATGCAACGCCTGAATTAACTGTGATTGACCTTGCTTTTCTAGTAAGGATTCAGGTGGCAGGGTATTGACAAAGGGGACACTTGAGGGGGAATATCGCAAATATGAACCAAAACCTGCCTCAAGAATTAGATGGAGAAAGCTTGAACCAGTTATCATGCATAAGAACTG
>JAHHHS010000001.1 GCA_019359215.1 Nostoc indistinguendum CM1-VF10
TCTTACACAACTTTTTCATTACGATCGCCCGCAAACTTCGTTTCCGAACTATTCCTCAAGCACAACGCGCCCTCTCCAATCAACTGCACAAAGTTTTTTCTTTCTTTGTATGAAACCACCCTGCCCCTCCCGCATCGGGAAGGGGGTTAGGTTTTTCGTGGACTTTTCCACATAACGTGAAAAGTCAGCAATTAAAACAACCGTGTTGTCAGCTACAGTTATATTCGAGGAAAATGGGCAACAATATTGATGAATAACTAGAAATGCAGCCCCACCTCTAAAAGATGCTGCCGTTTCATGAAACCCAGAATTATTGTTTGTGGCTTAGGACATACCGGATATAAGACCTTTCGTCTGCTGAGACATCAGGGAGCCTTCGTTGTTGGCATTCATCACCAACCTATCCCTGGCGAAACAGCAGGGGATGTGATTGTTGGCGATTTACAAGCAGCTTCTACCCTAACAGCAGCTGGAATTCAACAGGCACATACTTTAGTCATCGCTGGATCTAAAGATGCTCTGAATTTGTCAATTATGATGCAAGCACGGGTGCTGAATCCCCAGATTCGCATTATCAACCGTTTTTATAATACAAATTTGGGGGAACGCCTAGATCAAAGTTTGCCAGACCACTTGAGTATGAGTGTTGTAGGATTAGCAGCACCCGTATTCACCTTTGCAGCACTGGGAAACCGAGCGATCGGACAAATCAAATTATTTCAGCAAACTTGGCCAATTCACGAAGAATACATTGATGAAAACCATTTTTGGCAGGGCCTAAAGCTGAGTGAATTGTGGGAAGACCGATCGCGGATGCTGATTTATTACTTGCCAGTAGAAGGTGAGATGGATTTGGTGTCAGCGGTAATATCTGGACAGGAGATACAAGTAGGCGATCGCTTAATTATTGGTACACAACCCCGCATCTGTTCTCCTCGGAGATCATTGATTAAAAAAGCGCTGAAAGCGCTCACCAATTTTAGGCAGTTTCAGCAACACGGGCGATCGGTAGTAGTGGGTGCTGTTGTATTATTCGCAGTGATTCTCATTGCTACACTCACCTATATGTCGGCTGAGTTGAGTTTATCTGCTATTGATGCTCTATATTTTTCTGTAGGCATGATTACTGGAGCGGGCGGTAATGACAAAGTAATAGAAAATGCTCCTAACAGTATCAAGTTCTTTACTATCGTGATGATGCTAGTTGGAGCAGTTGTGATCGGTATTTGGTATGCAATGCTCACCGATTTTGTCTTAGGAAGTCGCTTTAAGCAATTTTGGGATGCAGCCCGAATTCCCCAGCGATATCACTACATTGTCTGTGGCTTGAGTGGTATTGGAGTAAGAATTGTCCAGCAACTCCACGCCAGTGGACATGAAGTTGTAGTAGTTGAACCCGACTCCAACAATAAATATATCAACACTGCCCGCGAACTGGGTATCCCCGTAATTCAGGGCGATGCTAGCTTTCGCACAATACTTAAAGCCAGCAATATAGACTCTGCCGCCGCAGTGCTTGCTGTTACTAGCAATGATGCTACCAATCTGGAAATTGCCCTTAAAGCCAAAGGTTTAACACCCAGCATTCCGGTGATTGTTCATTATGCCGATCCTGATTTTGCTGGCATAGCGCAACAGCTATTTGGCTTCGAGGCTGTACTAAGCCCGGCTGAACTAGCAGCCCCAGCTTTTGCTGCTGCTGCACTAGGGGGACGCATCCTCGGCAATGGCATCACAGCAGATAGTCTTTGGGTGGCTTTTGCAACTGTAATTACACTTTCACACGTCTTTTGTGGTCAGTGGGTGAAAGATGTAGCTATGTCTGCCGATTGTGTACCTTTATATGTAGAAACAAACCACCAAACCCTTCACGGCTGGGATTTGTTAGAAACCAACCTCACTGCTGGTGATATTTTATATATGACTATGCCAGCGACGCGACTATATCAATTGTGGCGGGGCGAACAAGTTTGCGAAGCACACGCTTAAATAATTCGTAATGGCGCTCCTGTGTCGCTAACGCTACACTAACGTAATTTTTAATTCGTAATTAATACAATACTCCCCATTCCTCGCTCCCATTTATTTATTAACTACTCGTTTTTGATATTCTTGGTCAGTAATCATATCGAGAGTGTTTTCTAGACGGTCTACAAATACGATACCGTCAAGATGATCATACTCGTGTTGAAAAATCCGAGCGATAAAATTGGTTAATTCTTGTTTTTGTAGGTTGCCTTGACAGTCAGTGTATTCCACTTGAATAGTTTTATACCGAGGAACTAACCCCCGAATTCCTGGAACACTTAAACAACCTTCCCAATCTTTGACAACTTCAGTTGAATGAGCAATGATTTTGGGATTAATCATGGCAGTAGGTTCCATTTCTGGGGCGTTGGGATACCTGGCGTTAGGGCGGGAAGCCACAATAAATAAACGATAGGATTGTGCTACTTGAGGCGCAGCAATCCCGACCCCATTAGCCTTGGCAACAGTGGCAATTAAGCCTTCAATTAATTTTTGAATATGCTCATCTTTAACATTGTCAACCGAAATAGCTTTTTGACGCAATGTTGGATTGCCTAATTGAATTATTGCCGATAATTCAGTCATAATAAAACTCCTTTAAGTAATGGGCATTGGGGATTGAGGGGTAGAGTATGTCAGTTGCTTTTCAAATGACAAATGACCAATGACAAATGACAAATGACTAACATCATCCTTCCCCTCTTACGGGTAAAGGAGCAGGTTGGACTGCTATTTGGATAATTTGTCCATTGCGTTCCACTTCTATTGGTAACTTAGTACCAATTTTGCTACTTTCTACTAACTTTTGTACTTGTTCAATTTTAGTAACAGGCTGGTTATTAATGCTTTTAATCACATCACCGACTTGTAATCCAGCCGTAGATGCAGGCGATCGCGGCACGATATCAACCAGCAAAACGCCCTCATCTGCTTGTAGATTTAAGCGATCGCCTGCTCTATTTTTTATTCTTTCTTTAATATCTGGTGTCAGTGTTACCATCTGAACACCCAAATAAGGATGATCCACCTTCCCGTTAGCAATTAATTCTTGGGCAATTCTTTGCACAGTATTTATGGGGATAGCAAATCCCAAACCTTGAGCGCCTCGGATAATAGCTGTGTTCATCGCAATTACCTGGCCACGAACATTTAACAATGGGCCACCAGAGTTACCAGGGTTAATCGCAGCATCCGTCTGGATATAATCAACGCGCTTGTCACTAGCACCGATATCGCTACTAGAGCGACCTGTAGCACTAATAATCCCAGAAGTGACGGTATTATTTAAGCCTAAAGGGTTGCCAATGGCAACTACTGCTTCTCCTGGTTGCAAAGCATCAGAGTTACCCACAGCTAGGGTAGGCAGATTATTAGCATCAATTTGGATTACAGCAACATCCGTTACCGCATCTTCACCCAAAACTTTACCATCAAAAGTTCGGCCATCTTTGAGTGTGACAGTCACTCTATCAGCACCATCGACCACATGGGAATTGGTCAAAATTTGGCCTGAGGAATTAATGATAAATCCAGAGCCACTACCGCGCTCTACCCGTTGTCTAGGCTGTGGTACTGCGTTTCCAAAAAACCGCCGGAATGATGGGTCATTAAATCTGTCTGGTATGCCAGAGGTGATTGTTCGGGAAGAATCAATCTGAACTACCGCAGGCCCCACATTTTGCACTACTTTTACCACAAAATTAGGATCTCCAGACGACGAGATAATTGGTGGGAGAGTAATTACCGAATTGGGTTCTGTTGTCTTTTGGGCTTGAGTATCGCTTTGTCGAGCCTCAAAGGTCTTAGCAGGTAGAAGAGAGCAGCTCCCCAGGAACAGCACTACTAAACCATATGAGAGCATCCACAACCTATGGCGTAAACCCCTTCCGAAGGGTACTTCGCTTGGAGAAATGACCAAAGAGGCGGAGGGGCAGGGGGCAGGGGGCAGGGGGAGCAATCCCTGCCCCGTTCGCGCAGCGTCTCCAAGAGTTGCCGTGAAGCGGAGCGGAACATGGGTATCAAGCCCCCTCCTTCTAGGACGTTCTCGATTGGTCGGAGTACAAGCTCCGTCCAATCTTTCCCCCTGCTCCCTGCTCCCCGCTCTTCCGCCTCTTTTGACCCCATCCCCCTTGCTCCCTGCTCTCTGCTCCCTTGCTTCTTTTTCAATCTTTTTGGGGGCTGAATCATCGTTTATTGTCTTCATGTGTCGTTCCTTCTCGGTGTCAGTCAGTGGATGTTAGGATCTTGCCTACCGGGTATGTCCCAAAATGATTACAACTTAAAAGCGTATTCTAGGTCTAGCGTGTCTGGATGCTAAATTGATGCTTTCTCTTCTATTGTGACGATTAGCAGCAAAGGTGGTGGATAATGGAAATTCCCATAGAAACTCTGTGGAGTCAGGTACTAGAGCGCCTACAGCTTGAACTATCCCGACCTACCTTTGAAACTTGGATCAAAACTGCTAGTGCGGAGCGATTAGAAAATAATTGCTTGGTAATCCGTACTCCTAACCCATTTGCTCGTAATTGGTTACAGAAGTATTACATCAATACCATTGCTGATGTAGTACAAGATATTCTGGGTCATCCCGTAGGAATTTATATTACTGTTGCTCAAGGTGATGAAGTTTCTCATTTTAGTGAACGACAGATTTCTTGGGAATCAACAAATCCTAACGGTATTTCTGAACCTATTTCTAATAACAATCAAAAAACTACTGAATTAAACTCTAAATATCTCTTTTCCCGATTTGTAGTTGGTGCTAATAATCGGATGGCTCATGCTGCTTCTTTGGCAGTTGCGGAATCCCCAGGTAAAGAGTTTAACCCTTTATTTTTATGCGGTGGCGTAGGTTTGGGTAAAACTCATCTCATGCAAGCTATTGGTCATTACCGCTGGAAAATCTGCCCTGATTGTAAAATATTTTATGTTTCGACTGAACAGTTTACTAATGATTTAATTACAGCGATTCGTAAGGATAGTATGCAAAGTTTTCGAGAGCATTATCGAGCTGCTGATGTTTTATTAGTTGATGATATTCAGTTTCTAGAAGGGAAGGAATACACCCAAGAAGAATTTTTTTATACTTTTAATACTTTACATGAAGCTGGGAAACAAGTTGTGATTGCTTCTGATCGTCCTCCTAATCAGATTCCTAGCTTGCAAGAGCGTCTTTGTTCTCGGTTTTCTATGGGGTTAATCGCAGACATCCAAAAACCGGATTTAGAAACTAGAATGGCGATTTTGCAGAAAAAAGCCGAGTATGAAAATATTCGTCTTCCCCGCGACGTGATTGAGTATATTGCTTCTAACTATACTTCTAATATTAGAGAATTAGAAGGAGCTTTAATTCGGGCGGTGGCTTATATTTCTATCTGGGGCTTACCAATGACGGTGGAAAATATCACACCAGTTTTAGAACCGCCTAATGAAAAAATGACAGCTACCCCAGAAGCAATTTTAAAGGTTGTGGCAGATAATTTTGATGTTTCAATAGACGACCTCAAAAGCAACTCAAGACGAAGAGAGATTAGCTGGGCGCGTCAAATAGGAATGTATCTCATGCGCCAACACACGGCTTTGAGTTTGCCGAGAATTGGAGAGGAGTTTGGTGGTAAAGACCATACAACGGTAATCTATAGTTGCGACAAAATTACCCAACTTCAGGAGAGCGATCGCACTTTAGCACAAACACTACGCCAATTAAGCGATCGCATCAACATGACTAGCCGTTCTCAAAAACCATCCTGAGAATGTATTTGAAGTTTTCCACAACCAACACTGTAAAAATTAGCTTTGGCGGCTGAATAATTAGCCGATAATATTAAGTAACGGATAAAAATTGATTAAATTTGACTTAAATTGGAGAAAGAATCTTACTTTTTGTCGATAAATCTGTAAAAATCTTGATATTTTGCTGATAAAGCTTAACTAAGTATAATTACCTTGTGGAAAAACTCGCGTATTTTTCCACAAGTTTTCCACAGATGTAGAATTACTTAACTATGATTGCAAGAGAAATTTACGAACCATAGCCACTGAATTCTTATTCATTGTGGATCTTAAACCCTTGTTCCCTCCGGTCGCGGGCAGAGGGGAGGTGATAAACTAATAGATATAGCAATGAAAAATCATATTAAATTAAAATTTTTCTCATTATCACATGAGTAATACCAGCTTCTTCAAATATTTCTCCTTCTTCTACAAAGTCTAATTTTTGATATAAAACTTTGACAGATGTTTGGGCGTGAATTACAACTTCTCGAATATTTTGACTAGTTATAACTTGTAATGCCTTTTTCATTATTTTCTTACCAATACCCCGTCCCCTAACTGTAGACAAAACAGCAAGTCTTTCTATTTTGGCCGTTTTATCATCTAAATATCTAATTCTGGTAGTACCCACAGCTTTATCATCTAAATAAGCAATCAAATGCTGAGATGTTTCATCTTTGCCATCAAACTCTAAAGCGGGATCTACCCCTTGTTCTTCCTGAAAAACGGATTTTCTAATTGCTGCGATCGCTGGAAATTCTTCAGGGAAATCAGCAATTTTTATGACTAAATTACTCATCAAATTTCTGTATTTAGTATATAAAAAAAGGTGGGCATTGCCCACCTTACAAGTTTTAATCTGCACCTTCAATTGGTGCAAAACCTTGACGTTGAATATTTTCTGTTACTGCGCGTGGTTCGAGGAATTGCAGGAGGTAATCAGGGCCTCCGGCTTTAGAACCTACTCCAGAAAGTTTGAATCCACCAAAGGGTTGTCGTTTTACGATCGCTCCTGTAATATTGCGGTTGATGTACAAATTCCCGACTTCAAATTCTGTCTGCGCCTGCTGAATGTGCGAAGGTGTTCTAGAATAAAGTCCTCCAGTTAAAGCGTAGTTTGTACCATTAGCGACTGCTAAAGCTTCCTGAAAATCTTTCACCCGAATTACCGCCAGCACAGGGCCAAAAATTTCTTCCTGGGAAATTACCGCATTTGGGGATACTTCACTAAAAATGACAGGCCCGATAAAATATCCTTGTTCGGGTGCTGGTAACTCTAAGGCTAATTGTGCTTCTGCCTTACCCTTCTCAATATACTCGCGGATGCGATCGCGGGCATTAGCATCAATCACCGGACCAACTTGTGTACTTGGTAACTCTGCTTCCCCAATGTTCAAGGATTTTGTCGCTTCTACCAATCGTTCCACAAAGGTATCATAAATCGGTTGCAGCACAATCACCCTGGAGGCAGCAGAACATTTCTGCCCACTGTAGCCAAATGCCGACTGCACCACCCCCATAACGGCTTGGTCTAAATCAGCACTTTCATCGACAATAATGGCATTCTTGCCACCCATTTCAGTAATCACCCGTTTCATGTGCTTTTGTCCGCGTTTTAGGATTGCCGCCTCTGCGTAAATTCTACAGCCGACTTCTTGAGAACCCGTAAAAGCAATTACATGAGTATCTGGATGATTTACTAAATAAGCGCCGACTTGCGAACCCTTGCCAGGTACGTATTGAAATACACCTTTAGGAAAACCAGCATCTACCAAGATTTCTGTGAGTTTAGCTGCAATCACAGAAGATGTTTCAGCAGGTTTGAGGAGAGTACAATTGCCTGAAACCAAAGCTGCAACAGTCATTCCACAAGCGATCGCTAGCGGGAAATTCCAGGGAGAAATTACTACAGCAATACCGCGTGGCTGGTAGATATAATGATTAGTTTCACCGGGTATGTCATAATTCACACCTTTATCTAATCGTTCTATCTCATCAGCGTAGTACCGACAAAAGTCTATCGCTTCCGAAACCTCTCCATCAGCTTCCTTAACCGGTTTCCCAACTTCCAAAACTATCCAAGCTGAAAGTTCAGCGCGGCGGAGTTCCATCAAATCACCGGCTTTCCGCAAAATATCAGCGCGTTCTTTAGCTGGTGTTTTCCTCCATCCAGGAAACGCAGCTTTAGCAGCTTGCATCGCTTGTTCTGCTTGTTCAACGCTAATCAACCCAACTTTACCAACTACTTCACTGAAATTAGAAGGATTGAGAGAATCAACAAATTCTGGCGGATTAACATACTCCCCGTTAATCAACGGTAAATAAGTTTTACCCAACTGTTGACGAACACTTTGGAAAGCTTGCGCCGCTTTCGTTCTCACCTCTTCCTCAGCGTAATCGGTATCAGCAGCACCAGAGAAATGAGAGTGAGGAGTTAAGAGTGAGGAGTTAGGAGTTAAAGAGTTTTTCTCCTCTTTGACAATCGGCGGCGCTAATAATTCTTCAATTGGTCGATTTTCGAGATTTTGACGTAAAAAAGAACTATTAGCTGTATTTTCTAACAATCGGCGAATTAAATACGCCATTCCAGGTAATAATTCACCGTAGGGACAGTAAACTCTGACTCGATAGCCTTTATCAACCAACGCTTTTGCAACTTTATCACCCATGCCGTAGAGGACTTGTAATTCAAAGCGACGGCGGGGAACATTTAAACTTTCAGCTATGGCAATGGCGCGAGAGTGTGATCGCACGTTATGGCTACCAATGGCAGAATACACATATTGGTGATTTTCTAGCAATAACTGAGTGATGGTTTCAAAGTTAGCATCAGTTGCCACTTTGTCGTTGTAAACTGGCTGTGGCCAATGCTTTTGCGCTGCTTTGATAGTTTCCTGATCCCAATATGCGCCTTTCACCAAGCGGATTGTCAGGGGATAACCACGTTCTTTCAACCAAGAAATTAGGTCTTTTGTATCTTGCTCACTATCACGCAGATATGCCTGAACTGTTATGCCAATATCTGTGCGTTGCCGAAACTCTTCTTCTAGTAACAGTTTTTTCAGGATGCTGAGAGTTATATCCTTGTAGGCATACTGTTCCATATCAAAATGCACAGCTGCACCTAATTCTTTAGCACGACGTAAAAGAATACGAATGCGATCGCTAACTCGCTCCTCACTACCTTTAGCATCTAATGGGTCAAATTGAGAATAAAATGCCGTTAATTTAACAGAAACTTGAACTTTTGGTATTGCTTCGCCATCAGCCTCATCAATAGCCGGAATCGCTGACCAATTCTTTGATGCTTCCACCAATTGTTGCATTAATTCTAGATAGCGTTCTAGATAAGACTGCGCTTCGGCTTCGGTAATTACCGCCTCACCAAGTAAGTCGATGGTGAAAGCCATTTTTTCTTTTCGCAGTCGTTCAACTGTTTTAATGACTTGTCTAATATTTTCGCCAGAAATATATTTGTGAGCAAGAGTTTCAACGGCTGTACCAACAGTTGTAGCAGCAACTTGTCCTGGCATTGAGTCGGGGTTAGCAAAGTTTAGCATTCCCTTCAAAGCTGAGGGTAATTCTACAGACTCATCGCCTAGATATTCTTGTAAATGTGAGGCAATTTCTGATTTACTGTGTAAAGCAGGTAGCGTATCTATAAAACGAAATAGTTGCACCCGCAACCCAGGATTACTCATCGCCCAAGCTAGTAATTTATCATCCCAGCGCATTTGATCCCGCAGGGAAGAAAAAAAGGAACGATTTTCCTGCGTTGCTGCTAGAAGTTGTTTAGCAATTTCTTGGGTTTTAGCTTCGTAAGTGCTTGTTTGTACTTGTAATACCACTGATAATAAACTCCTTAATTAAGGCAAGGCTTTTTGTAAAAACCCTGTGTCTTCTATTTTGACGTTTTCATTTAGCTGTCACCATATTTAGGAATAGGGAAGAAACAAGGGAGTAAGGGAGAAGAGTTTTCCCTCTGCCCCCCGCACCCTGCCCCCCTGCCTCTTTTCAATGCCCAATTCAACCACTGACAAGTGTTATCCTTTTGTTGATCTATTTCTAACTTAGTTGACAAATGTTGCAACACAAGAGATTAGCTCAGTCTTATTAAGAGTGTGGATATTACATTTATGCCTACAGAAAACCTTACGCATATTTTATTTTCTAACTGGCAACACACACTCCAACCCTTTGGTGTTGACCAGGTAGCGGCTAAGAAAGCCTTTAATTGCTTGGTTGCAGCTTACTCTACCACTGGTCGCTACTACCATACACTAAAACATATTGATCAAGTCCTCAGCACCATTCAGATTTTGCAAGGCTACACGAACAACCTAGCTGCTGTTCAACTAGCTGCCTGGTTTCACGATGTAGTGTATGACACTGAAGCTCAAGATAATGAAAAAAGAAGCGCAGACTATGCTTTTGAATTGCTGAATAATTTTGGTATTCCAGAAAGTACCATAACTAGTGTCACCCGTCTCATTCTGAATACTAAAGACCACCAAGCTGCGGCGGATGACTATGATAGCCAAGTTCTACTTGATGCAGATTTAGCGATTTTGGCTACTAACTCAGTTCAGTATTATGAATATGCCCATGCTATTCGCCAGGAATATGGCTCGGTGGCAGAGCCAGATTATATCACAGGTCGTCAGCAGGTTTTAGAACGGTTTTTACAGCGATCGCGTATTTACTTTACGCCTTTAATGTCAGAGTTCGCCGAACCATCTGCCCGTGGCAATATCCAGGGAGAAATTCAGTCTTTATCCAAGAAAGACACATGGTAGTCTTGCTGAAGGCTCATCCCAATTCACGAAAAGCTTGATACATATTTCTTGTAAGGGCATGACATTGCTATGCCCTTACCAGCGTATTTGTACCATTATTAAGTTGAAAGAAAATATGCCTCCTGCCTGCCGCCTCCTGCCTCTTTGACTTGCTTACCGTCTACTACCACCGCGATAAGGCAGTTCAGGATCTACTACCTTTCTTTTAGGTGCAAACGTTTGTTGATGTTGTTGCGGCTGAATTTTTTGCTGTGCAAACTTAACACGGGTGCGAACTCCAAGATCAACATCTGTATCGAGCATTTGCTGAAGTTGATTTGTAATCCGCGACCCTTGCTCAGGTAAAGTGACTGATATAGCAATCGCTAGTGTTTCTAAACTCGTCACTGCCGCATAGCGCACTACCCACTCTGGATCTTGAGAAATTAGTAGTAAAGCCTCTAGTACCTGAGTCTGGATAGATTCTAGTTTCTCAGGCGGTACTTGATACCAGCGCAAAGTGCCTAATCCTCTGGCGGCTGCCCGTCGCACGCTCAGGGAAAAATCGCTTTTTGCCGCTTCTAACAGGGTATCCAGCGCCCGTACATCCCCAATTCCTGCTAACGCACGGACTGCCCATGCTCTAGCACCATAGTTGTAGTTATCAATTAGTTCCAACAGTGGCTGTACTGAAGCTTCCCCGATCGCAATCAGCCCATCTACCGCCGCTACTGCCGCCCCTGGATTGTTGTAACCCAAAGCTGCAATTAGAGTGGGAATAGCTTCCTCTATACCAGCTGTTGCTAACTCCTGAACTGCGTCTAATAAGCGATCCGAGGAATCTGCTTCTTCTACAGCACGGATCAATATTTGGGCAAGATCGCTGTTATTCATAATAATTTTTCATCAGTAATTAACTGTCAGCCAATTGTAGCTTAAATTATCCGTAGTTGACATCATACATAAACCCCCAAGCCTTGATTTTAAAGTTAGCTTGGGGGTTTATGTGTAGTAAACATTTTTTTGTCATGTATTAATGACAACTGATTATCTAGAATTTATGACTACAACAGCGAGTCCATCAAGTTCATAACTTTAATTGTATCTTCTGAGAAAGTGCTTGGTGTTATGTGATTGACTTGATGTTCTAGTAATCCTTTAAGAGAAATTAGCTTGAGGCTATTTTCTGCTAGAGTCTGTGCGATCGCATCTGCTGCGGGTAGATACCCAATCGCTCCCAAATCTGCCAGCACTGCTCGACGCAATTGCAATTTCTCTCCTGCCAAAGCTTGTATCAACCGTTCTCCATAAACTGGTTCTTGGGTTAATTGATACATGGCTCGTGCGGCAGCATATTGCACCAATTCGATTGGATGCTCTAAGAATGGCTTTACTAAAGGGATATACTCAGTAGCCCGCAAGCTTCCTAAAGCTTCTAAGATAGCCTCGTAGGGTTGAGATAAATCAGGCTGCTTTGATATGAGCTGCTCTCCCTGCAAACCTACTGCTAATAGCTTGATTAGCGCGGGAATACAAACCGGATCGCCCAGCATCTCTAAGGATTGTGCCGCCGCTTCCCGTACATAAAAATCTGAGCAGTCTAAACACCCAATTAAAGGTGATACTGCTTGGCGATCGCCTAGTTTTCCTAAGGCTCTAGCTGCGTTTCGCCGTAGAGGATATCCGCCTTCTGGTGTCTTATCGGCTTCATCCTCTAAAGCTTTGATCAGTGCTGTAACCGCAGCTGCTTCACTTATACGAAACCTACCCAACCACCAAGCAGCATAAAATCGCAGACCTAAATCTGCACTTTCAAGATTAGCGATCGCCTGCTCTACCGTTAAAGATCCACCTTCGGCATTATTACCTGTCGGTGATAAATCTTCAGTTTTCTCCGGACTGGGATTCATGAGAAGATTGATGGCCGTGTTCGCTATTTGTTTGAGCCTCACCGTTCCAGGGCTGAATGCTGATTATTTTGCCGCCCAAGCGAGTGATTCGCTGCATTTCTTGATTCATCCGGTTCTCAGGCACTGTGATAAATACACTGGCACTAGAACGAATGGGATAGCCGACTTTTTCTGTTTCTTCGCTTTGGCGCATACCAACTACTTCATAGCGGAAGGAGCGATTACTATTTCTACCACTAATTTGTCCCAGCATAAATCAGTTCCTAATTTATAAATCGTAGTTTTCATTAGTCCTTGGTCAAAAACTAATAACTAATGACCAATGACTAATGACTAATGAAATTAAAGTGGCTTCACACTGGCGATTTTACCACCTTGTTTTAGCACTCTCTGGAAGTAAGGAGATAGCCCTTCATATGGTAAAATCACAGCTTGATTGACGCGGCGTGTACTAGGATATCCGGCTCCAAAAACGCCTGCCACTTCAACGCGGTAAAGTCTGCCTTCTTGACCAAAAGTTCCTGCACCACCGAAAGTACTGTTGGGGGTAACGCCTTTTTCAGGAGCAACGTAGGAAAAGCCGGAAGGCCCACCAGATGGAGGAACAACAACAGATGCACTATTGCGACCTAGTTCACCGGCAAGACGGGGGGAATTACCTCTAAGCTGGGAGGTATCGCTACTGGCATAGCCGCGATAAAGTTGGAATATCCGGCTAAATCCGACAGTTTTCTGACCTGTTTGAGTTTTAAAACCGCGATAGAAAGGCACAATATTTTCACCAAAGCTACTTTGATACTCTGGCGAATCAATATAAGAATCAATGTCGGCTTCATATCCCTTGGTTTGATATAAGTCCAAGTGATAAATCACCTCAGATTCATCATAGGGAGCACGACCCAACAAATGTTTATAGTTCAGTTCGATGACGCGAGTTTGAAAACTGTTGTAGAAAAACTTCGATTTGTACAGTTCTGATTTAGCTACTTGACGCACAAACTCTTGTACTGTAATTTTCCCATCGCGCAGAAGAGATTCAGCACTTGTGAGACGCTCAGATTTCATTAAGTAATCGTTGCCCAATAACTGACGATAGGTGGCAGCAATTATCTTCTCTATGTCTTCTTGACTTGCATTTGGGCGCAATTCTAGAGGAGCGTTATCACTAAAAGCTTCTGTTCCCAGACGCGAAGCTGCTGTTGTAATAGCCATTGGTAATTTTCCTTATGTAATTGGTAGTTGGGAAAAGTTAGGAGTTAATAGTAGGGGTAGAGTTAGGAATTGAAAATTCATAACCCCTCAATCCTTATTCCTAACTCCTCACTTAATTCCCTATTCCCTAATTTATACAGATGTGATGCTAATAACCTTGCTGCCCTTACGATTAAGCTGCTGCAATTTACTAGAAAGTTGCTCATAGGGTACGAGCAATTCCGCAGTACCCCGCCGCACTACAGTTGAGTTTGGAGAAGCTGCTTGTAGTACCCTAATCCGGTATGTTTCTCCTCGCTCACCTGTTGAGAGACCTGTTAAGGCTCTTGTAGAGACTGGGTAGATGGGTGAAGCCAGATTCTTAGCTATTTCCCAAGTTAGGCGTCCTTGTTTTTGCCCTTGAGCGCGATCGCTATTGGCATAACCCCGATACAGCTGGAACAGTCGGCTATAGCCAACGTTTTTCTGCCCTACTGGGCTATTAAAGCCACGATAGTATGGTACAATGTTTTCGCCAAAGCTTTCTTGATATTCTGTCGAGTCAATGTATGAGTTAATCTCAGCTTCGTAACCTTGTGAGTTGTAGAGCTCAACGTGGTATGAAATCTCTGACTCATCTTCTGGGGCGCGACCCAATAAATGCTTATAATTCAACTCGATAAACCGAATTTGCGAGTTGCAATGAAAAAATTTCTCTCGATAGAGTTCGGATTGAGCAATGGCTAGTACAAAACCCCGAACAGAAATCATACCTTGCTGCAACAGTGATTCAGCACTGACAAGACGCTCTGATTCCATCAGGTATTCATTACCCAAAACCTGACGGTAAGCTGTCCGGATGATTACTTGCACATCCGATTCTGTTCTATCGAGACGTAGTTCTGCCAGTTCTGAGTTTTCAAAGGCTCCAATTCCTAGCCTTGCTGCTTGTACCAAAGCTGCCATCTTTAAACCTCCTCAGTTTTCACTGCAAAACTGAAAACAAAGTTTTTACAAAAATTTTTTCTAGTTTTTTAACACTTTTTTGAAAATAAAACTGCCCAGAAAGGTAAACCAACTCCTAGCTATTTGCCAACAGAGCTTGTTTTCCTTTCCGGGCTAAATACACTCTTTAGCTTAGAGCGTTAATTGCGTAGTCGATGTAGGAATTAGCTTCTACAGCAGGGTCGCCACTTAGACCGTGGTTAGCCTTGATGTACTTGAGAGCTTCAACGTACCAGCTGGGAGATAGATCAAAGGTGCGGTTGATTTCAGCCAAACCAGAAATCAAGAAGTCATCCAAGGGGCCCGTACCACCGACAACCAAGGAATAGGTAACGATCCGCAGGTAGTAGCCGATGTCACGTGCACACTTTTCTTTACCAGTGTTGGTAGAAGCGAAGTTAGGGCCTTGTTGTTGAGTGGTGTAAGGGAACTTGTTGTACACCGCTTGAGCTGCGCCTTCGGTCAAACGTTGGGCATTGGCGCTCAAAGCTTTTGCTGCTTCTAAGCTAGCTGGAGCTTGGCGAAAACGACCAAAAGCTGTTTGAAGTTCGGTGCTGGAGAGAAAGCGGCCTTGAGAATCTGCGGCTGCAACTGCTTCGGTAAGAGGTGTCTTCATCGGTTTAGTATCTCCCTATTTACAATCTTGTTGAAATTTGTTTTGTCTAACTGACAGTTGTCAGTGAATAGTCTTGAGCGGATTTAGCTTACTGCTGCGGCTGCACGATCAAAGTAGCTAGCAACTTCAGATGCTATAGCGCTGCAATCGCCTCTGGTGATATTGTTGGGGTCGTTAACAAGAGCCAAGGCTGCGTCTTTCATTTTTTGCACACCAACTGCTACAGAAGCACCAGGAGTTCCTAGAGCCAAGTAGGTTTCGCGCAGACCGTTCAAACAACGATCATCTAATACACTTGCATCACCTGCAAAGATTGCATAGGTTACATAGCGTAAGATGATTTCCATGTCGCGCAAGCAAGCAGCATTGCGACGGTTGGTGTAAGCATTACCACCAGGAGCAATCAACTGAGGTTGTTCTGCAAACAGAGCGCGAGCTGCATTGGCAACAATTGCTGAGGAGTTGCTGGTAATCCGGTTTACGGTATCTGCACGCTTGTTGCCATCTTTAACAAGGGCAGCTAGGGCGTCCAATTGAGCAGCGCTGAGATATTCACCGCGGGCATCAGCTTGGGTGATTACTTTTGCAAATGCATCTAAAACCATTGCCTTAAATCTCCTAATTTGTTTGCTTAAGAATAATTTGGACTCAAAACTGAATGGTTCAGCTTTTTTGATGTCAGCACTGCCTGACGAGTTACGAAAGGTTCAAAACAGACATCCACGGAATAAGTTTACAATCTCCAGGCTTTCAGATTAAAACTTTTGTTAAAAAACTTCAAACTTCTGTAAACTACTGGAAAACCTGATTAAGATGTTGTTTTTCCCTTCCAAGTTATCTTTATACAATGCTGCCGGGTCATTATTTATTACAAATTATTGTTATGTTTGTTAATTTCGTTTACATAAGTTTACAAATTTATTTTACCTATTGACTTTTCTCCAACCCAAAATATGGGATAATTTGCTTTTGGGAAATTCCTTTAAGGGTGCGTCAGCGTAGCCCACCGCAGGCATTGCATATTTAAGTTGTGTATTATTGACTACTTCCTAGCTCCTGCCAAGGTCATATGCTAAGTCTGCGGTTGCATTGCAGTCGTAGGTTTATAGTCGCAGTGAACCATGCAACCGCAGACTTAGCATTAATTATTATTAGCGTGGTCAAAGCTCTAGATTTGTAACGCAGTATAAATAAAGCCTACCAAAGTAGGCTACAAGAAATAACTTTAGGTGAACTATCCACATTTGATTTGTTCCATGTTCCATCGGCTAGCGATCGCGTGGTTAATTATGTGTGACTTAAACAAACAATAAAATCTTCTCCAAAATAAAATATACCCGGAGCATGATAATTCGTTCCTTCAAACCTTATACAAAGATGGAAGCGCTATTTGCAAAGTAATAGAATGTTTTAGATGAAATAGAGTTAGAGAAGCATGTCACAGCAAATCATTGATTTCGATACCAATTCACCTGTTGCGGCAGATGAATATGAGCAAATGGCACGCCTCGCATTGCCCGGTTATGAAGTAATGCATACTTTTGTTCTGGCTTCTTTGCGCTCCTATTTATCGGAAACAGCAAATTTATTAGTTGTCGGTGCTGGTGGAGGGATGGAGTTAGTTCGCTTGGGGCAAGGTAATCCCCAGTGGCAGCTTTTGGGTGTTGATCCTTCAACAAAGATGCTGGCGATCGCACAGCAAAAAATAGCTCAACATCAACTATCACAACGTATTAAACTCATTCAAGGATATGTTCAAGATTTACCGAATGACCCAGCCTACGATGCAGCTACTAGCATTTTAGTAATGCATTTTATCCCAGATCAAGATAGTAAACTTATTTTCCTTGAAAGCATTGCTCAACGTTTAAAAACATCGGCACTGTTTATTTTAGTTGATGTTTTTGGTACAAAAGGAAGTCCTGAATTAGAGCAAATTATTGCTACACTTCATGCCTATTGGAAAGAAACGGGATTTCCTGTAGATAGGCACAAACAACTCTTAGAAAACTTCAATAACGGGGTTTATCCACTCTCAGAAGCGAAAACTTTAGAACTACTCCAGCAAGCAGGTTTTAGCCGTGTAATTCGCTTCTACACTGGGCTGTGGGTAGGTGGTTGGATGGCATTCAAAGGGTAATTAATAGTTCGTGGATGATTCTTTTATACTCATGAGCGATGTTTCTATATTAGACTTGTCGCTTTATAAAAAATTAGTGTCTGAAACCCTTGCTTTGCCTGGCTCGAAAAATTCAAAACCTTTATTAGGCGACAAGTCTATTAATTCTCTAAACTAAAGAAGTTGCACGCCAGTAGGGTGTGTTATGCGTCTGGCTAACGCACCATAAAAGATTACAAAGATACTGCGTTTCTTGCCTACAGCACGCTACGCGAACGTTAACACACCCTACAAAAGAAGAAGCCACAACTAACTTCTTCTGCCCCCTGCTCCCCACCTTCCTTACTAGCCTCTACCAAACACACTGCCAAGGGCACGCGCCATATTTTGCGGTTGCATTGCATCCATTGCGGCAGTAGGTTCGTAACCGCAGTGAACCATACAATCGGCACACTTGGGATTACCACTCTTCTGGCCGTATTGGCTCCAGTCAGTTTGTGCCAGTAATTCTTTGAAAGTAGAATAATAACCTTCGTTTAACAGATAGCAAGGTTTTTGCCAACCAAGAACGCTATAACTAGGGCTACCCCAAGGCGTGCATTCGTAGTCCTTCTCACCAGTGAGAAAATCTAAGAACAACGGATTGTGATTAAAGTTCCAGTTTTTTTCACCAGCTTTGTATGGAGCCAAAATTTGCCGAAAGAGGGCGCGTGTTTGTTCACGGTGGAGAAAATGATCTTGATCTGGTGCCCACTCGTAACTGTAGCCGGGAGAAATCATCATTCCGTCAGTATTAAGTGTGTCCAGAAAGTCGAAGAACTCTTGCATATCTTTGGGTTCAGTACCCTCAAAGATAGTAGTGTTAGTTGTTACACGAAACCCCTTAGCTTTAGCGGCGCGAATAGCTTTGACAGCAATATCAAAAACACCTTTGCGATCGACACATTGATCGTGCAACTCACGCATTCCATCTAAATGGACGCTGAAAGTCAGGTAAGGAGAAGGTTGAAACTTATCCAGGCTCTTTTCTAATAACAAACCATTGGTACACAAGTAAATATATTTCTTGCGCTCAATTAATCCCTGAACAATTTCATCAATTTGGGGATGTAGAAGAGGTTCTCCCCCAGGAATTGAGACGACCGGTGCGCCACACTCTTCCACTGCGGCAAAGCACTGTTCTGGGGTGAGGTTCTGCTTTAAAATTTCCTTTGGATGTTGGATTTTACCACAACCAGTACAAGCTAAATTACACCGAAAAAGGGGTTCCAACATCAATACTAATGGGAAGCGTTTACGTCCTAAGAAACGTTGAGTAACCAAATACTTCCCAATATCTATAGCTTGTTGTAGATTAACTGCCATTCTATAACTCCTCTCTTGATAAAAACACCCCTTCTCAACCCCAAGATTTATCTGGTGGGGTCTTTAATTTTGAATTTTGAATTCCCCAGAGGGGTTGACATACCCCTGAGCAACAAACCAATCCACAGCATCCTTAAGCGCCGCCTTTAGCGGAGATTGAGGTAGACCCAACTGTCGTACAGCCTTGCCGGCATCGTAATACATAGGTTGTTTCGCCATGCGAACGCCATCCAATGGCACTGAGGGCGATTTCCCCAAGGGTGCGAGAATCTTTTCATCAACCCAGGCAACACTAAGGGGTAACCAAGCGGGTACTGTTCTTTGAGGTGCTATCAAACCTGTGAGATCGGCGAGTTGTTCGAGTAGTTCTTTAAGACTTAGGTTTTGGTGACCTAAGATATAGCGATCGCCTGATTTACCCCGTTGCAAAGCCAGTAAATGCCCCCATGCCACATCTCGCACATCGATAAAATTCAGACCAGTATCTAAGTAAAAGGGCATTTGCCGCCGCAAAAACCGCAGGATTATATCACCCGTCGGGGTAGGTTTGATATCCAACGAGCCAATCGGGCTGCTGGGATTGACAATAACTACCTCCTGACCTGTAGCAACGGCTTGCATAGCTTCTTGTTCAGCGAGAAACTTAGACTTTTTGTAGTTACCCACCAACTTTTCTAAGGGACTCTGATGTGTTTCATCGACGACTTGACCAGATGATCCTACTCCAATTGCTGCTACTGAACTAGTATAAACGGTGCGCTCAATGCCAGCTTTGCGGGCTGCTGCCAACACATTGCGCGTACCCAGGACATTGTTATGGTGCAGTAACTCCCGGTCTGTTTGCCATAGGGAATAATGAGCTGCCACATGAAATAGATATTGACAACCTCTCATCTGTTGCCAGAGATTAGGATCATTCAAATCGCCTTTGACAATTTCCACCTCCAAACCGCGTAGATTCTCCAAATTGCTGCTTGAGCGTACCAAGGCTTTAACTGTGTAACCCTGTTGCAGCAACAACCGTACTAAGTGGGCACCAATAAAGCCCGTACCCCCGGTGACAAAAACTTGCATTAAGTTCTCTCCCTCGTTTGAAATCGGGGAAACCAATCATCCAAAATGGCGTAGACTACCGGCACTACAATCAAACTGAGGATAGTCGAAGTTACGAGTCCACCAGCGATCGCTACAGCCATAGGCGATCGCAATTCCGAACCAGCACCAAAACCCAATGCGATCGGTAGCATCCCTAAGAGTGTGGAGGCAGTGGTCATCATAATTGGTCTGAGGCGCACTGGCCCCGCCCTGAGAATCGCCTCTGTGCGGTCTAAGCCAGATTTACGGAGTTGGTTAATGTAATCTACTAGTAAGATGGCATTTTTGTTTGCTAGTCCCAACAAGAACACAAAGCCAATCAGCGATATCATGCCAAAGTCACTCTTGGTAAAGAGTAAAGCCAACATGGCACCGACAATTGACAACGGCAAAGAAACACCAATAACTACTGGGTCTATCCAGCTTTTGAACAGCAAAATCAGTACCACGACAATGCACAGGGTTGATAAAAGCAAAGTAGTACCAAAACTACTAAATACTTCACCTTGGCGTGCAGAATCTCCTCCTAAGTCTAAAGTTACACCAGCAGGTAACACTGTTTTTGCTTCTGCTACTAATTGGTCTGTGGCACTACCCAAGGACAAATCCTTGCCCAGATTGGCACTGATATAAGCAACTCTTTGATTGTTGAGCCGCTCAATTTGAAAAACTGTACCCTGTGGATTAGTTTCACTTGTCACAGTAACATCAGCAAATCCTGGTAGTTTTTCGATTCGCTCTTTAATTGCCTTGGCAGCTTTGCTGAGGCTTTGGAGGTTATCACCTCGTAGTGACGCCTGTAAAGGTTTTTGTCCACCAGTGTCAACAAATTGAATATCTTCCACACTAGTACTAACACCAGGGAGATTAGGCAAAGACGAGCGTAATCGGTCTTGTACTTCCGCAGTTTTGATATTGCGGTCTTCCTTAAGCTTCACATAGAGAGTACCTTTATTTGGTTCACCTTCACGAGAACCAACAGTAGTAAATACCGTTTCCACTACTGGAGATTTTCTCACTACATCTTCTAGTTTCTTAGCAACCTCTAGAGAATCGTTTAAGGGATTAGGGATGGGAATTGGGGCTGATAGGGGAGATAAAGGAGAAATTCCCCCTTGTCTTGCTTGTTGCTGTAAAAATTGCTCAGGGATTTTTGGTAAGGGGGCGGTATAAGTAATATTGAACTCGCCGCGATCTAATTTAGGAATAAACCCTTTAGGAATGAATAGACTCAGTGCCATACCTGCAACAAAGCTGAGTATAGCTAAGGTGATGACTGTCTTGCGGTGGTTTAAAGACCAGTGGAGTAAGTTTCTGTAAAATTGGGTAAAATTCCCCCAAGTGTTTACTCGCTGACGGCGTTGGGGAGTTGAAGTAGCAGGTTTTAACCAGTAGGTAGCCAAGGCTGGTGACAATGTACGGGCAACCAATGTCGAAGCAATCATGGCTGCTGAAACCGTAATTCCGAACGGCTTAAAGAACTGCCCAATTACTCCACCCATCAAACCAATGGGTAAAAAAACCGCTACTGCTGTAGCAGTGGTGGCGATGACTGTTAAGCCAATTTCATCTGTAGCTGAAAAGGCAGCTTGCCGAGGAGTTTCCCCTTCTTCGATGTGCCGCATGATGTTTTCGACATCGATGATCGCATCATCGATTACACTGCCGATAACTAAGGCTAAAGCTAGCAACGTAATGGTTTCTAGGTTGAAGCCAAAAATCGCCATGACAATAAACGTTGCCAACAAAGATGTCGGAATCGCCAGGGCTGAGATGAGAGTTGCCCGCCAATTCCATAAAAAAGGAAAAATGACCACAATGGACAACAAAACTGCTTCTAACAAAGCATCGATGGTTGACTGAGTGGCTTGACGGATATATTCTGCTTGGGTGGCAGCTAAAGTGAGGTTAACATCCTTGAGGGTGGAGCGTAGCCTTTGGACTTCTTTTTCAACTAGACTTACCACTTCCAAGGTGTTAGCACTACCGCGTTTGATTACCTGAAATGCGAGTGCATCTTGCCCATTAAACCGGACTAATGTCGCCCCTGCTTGGGGGACAGCTGCACTCGCATTCGATGGATTTAGGGGAGGAGTTGCAGTAGCGCCACCCAACAGGGAGACTTTCAAGACTCCTGGTAGTTTAGCGATCGCACTCACAATCTGATCTTGTGCCAACTTTGTCAAATCTGTGAGATTCCGCGTGGGACTCTCAATGGCATAACTAATGGCGGCTGACTCATTTAAATTCAAAGGAATAATTTTAGAAGTCGCTCCTTGAGGCAAAGTCAGCTGCTTGAGGGCAGTTTCAACTTCTCTAGTCGATGTTTCTAAATTTGTCCCAACAGCAAAAGAAAGGGCAACTGCTGTTTGACTAGGATACGTGGATGAGCGAATATTTTCCAGTCCTTCTAAGGAGCGGAGGCGTTCTTCCAAAGGTTGGGTGAGCTTCGCCTCGGTATCCAGGGCAGTTGTCAGAGGGGCTGTAGCATTTACAACCACTACTGGAAATGTAATATCTGGAAACAAGGCATACTTGAGCGAACTGAAAGCCAGAATACCAGCTACCGTTACGGCAATCCAAAAACTCACCGTCAGCCACGAAAATTGAATCGCCAATTTAGAAATATTGAAGAGTTCTCGTGCGGATTTTGAGCGATCAAGCTTAACCATCTTGGAAAATTATCGTGTGGGTGACACAATTATTTAGTCATGCTACAGCAATCGCCTTGGGTTTGCGAGTTTTGGTTACCAGCAAACGGCAATATTAGTTATTGTCACTCAGATGTGGCAAAATTTTTAATACATTGAACTTGAAAAATGAAACTTGGTTCTGTGGAGCATAAGGAATTATGGCGTGATCGCCTATTTATACCCAAACGCAAACTTGAAACTGTCGAGGGGGCTAGTGTCTAATTTTTTGCCAATTAACACAATTTTGATACCTCAGGGTGCAGAATATAAAGCTGTGTGTCGCGGATTAAGCAGCATTACTGGTTCCATCCCAACGGTAGTAGCCATACCTGTTGGAATGAAGCCTTTACTCAAATACCTGCAACAATCTCAAGGAAATGGACAATTTCTGCCTCCAAAATCTAGGGTACTGATTATGGGTATCTGTGGTAGCTTGAGCGATCGCTATACAGTTGGTGATATTGTGCTGTATCAAAATTGTGTTTACCTTGGGAAACGGCAAGAATGCGATCGCACTTTCACATCACAATTACACTTTGCTATATCAGAACAAGCCTCATTAGTCAAGTCACTGACAAGCGATCGCGTAATTTGGTCTGCTGCTGAAAAACGTCATTTGGGTGAGACTTTGGGGGCTGATGTTGTTGATATGGAAGGATTTACCGCCTTAGAGTTTTTCAATGCTGTTGGAGTTGCAGTCGCAATACTGCGAGTAGTTAGTGACGATTGTCAGCACAATATTCCCGATCTCACATCAGCAATTGACTCTGATGGCTCCTTAAAGCCTTTCCCTTTAGCGATGGGAATGGTTCGACAGCCTCTTGCTGCAACTCGGCTGATTCGAGGTTCATTAACAGCATTAAAGGTGTTAGAGCAAGTTACAAATCGGCTTTTTTCTGGCAATAGATTGGAATAATTTGTTGCAAAAATAATAGCACAAGTCTTAGGCGACTAGAAGTCGCTACTACACAAACATAGACGCTTTGCGGCTTCCCGCAAGGTAGTCCACCTACATGGACTAACACAAAATCAAGGATTTGCTAACCCGATACAGTTCAGTTAAGCATTTCTTTCTTCTCTCTGTGTTCTCTGCGCCTCTGTGGTTAGTAAAAAAAACTAACTTTGACAAAAAGTTTTAGCCTTAACTGAACTGTACTCTTAGTATTTGCTTTGAGATCACATGAAGGTAAACTAATAATTGCTGGCAGTGTAATAATTAATACAAGTTAGCTTTAGTTATTAAATCGTTTGTGGAATAGGTTTTACACAAACTTTATCGTTATAGATATTAAGTAAAACACTATATTGGGAAGCATATATATAACCTGATTAGGACTAGGTTCCATGAGAGCTAATTCCACTGGAATGTGAACTAAAAATACTTTTTTGTCAGGATAAGTAGGTAGGCACAATTCAACTGAACTATGTAAACTTATGTAAAGCGCCAGAAACGCTTTGAATATAAGCTTTTAAGCGATTTACATTTCTTAATTTAGTTGTATTTTTTAGCGCCCACCTACTTAGCTCGGAACTAATTTGCTAACTATCAAACAGAATTTATGAAGCTCAATCACAAGCTATACCTGTACTCGTTCCTAGCTAATTTTGCATGGCTCAAGAAAAGTTACACCGCTAAAATTATGTTGGTGGCATTTTTGGGCACTCATGTACCACTTTTGACTTTACTCTTGAGTTTCGTCATCTCAAACTCTTATTCTTTGGAGATGGCAACGCAAGTTATGATAATTGCTCTGTTGGCGACGTTAGCGGGTACGGCTGTCACCCTCTATGCACTAAACCATCTCCTCAAACCGGTCATTTTCACATCTGCTACATTACAAAATTATCTGAACACCAAAACACTACCCCAATTGCCTACAGAATACGCTGATGAAGCGGGTACATTGATGGCGGATACTTCACAAACTATTTACAAACTAAATGAGTTAATTAAGTACATCACTAATTATGATGATTTAACTGGATTACCTAATCGTGATTTATTCCGCGATCGCCTCCATCAAATTCTATCCCAACCTGAAAACAACCAGCACCTTGTAGCTGTCTTTTTGCTAAGTATTGATGATTTCACTGGGATGAGTCATGGGTTGGAGCATGAGACAACAAATTTGTTGTTAAGAGCAGTTGCCCAAAGGTTATCAACCTGCACAACACAAACAGATATCCTTGCCCATTTGAGTGGAGATGAATTTGCTCTTGCCCGCATAGACATTCATTCTTTTGAAAGTTTGATTAAGCTATCTCAAGTGCTGTTGAGTACCCTAAACAAACCCTTTTCTGTAGAGGGTAACTCGATTCGTATAACCGCCAGCATTGATATCACAATTAATAACCTAAATGATCGTAATAGCGTAGATCAACTTTTGCAACAGGCTCACATAGCACTTTATCAAGCGAAGCAGCAAGGGCGTAGCCAATACCAATTCTATTCGCCGGAAATTAATGCTCAGTTACAGGAGCGACTGACCTTAGAAAATGAATTACATGGGGCGCTTGAGCGCAACGAAATGCTGGTTTATTATCAACCTCTGATTGATTTACATAGCGGACAAGTTACAGCTATAGAAGCGTTAGTTCGCTGGCAACATCCTACATTAGGTTTGATTTCTCCAGCAAAGTTTATTCCGATTGCAGAAGCCAATGGTGCGATCGTACCAATTGGTGAATGGGTCTTGCGAACTGCTTGTGTCCAAACCCGTGCTTGGCAGCTGGCTGGATTTACCCCAATTAGGATCTCCGTGAATCTGTCATCTCGACAGTTTGAACAACCGTATCTGGTTGAGATCGTCAATCAAATTCTTGAGGAGACTGGACTAAAAATCACGGCAGAGGGTGTGGAAACTCAAGAACAGCTTGAATACCTGCAAATGCGTGGATGTGATGAAGGTCAGGGTTTCTACTTCAGTCGTCCTGTCCCTGCTGATATAATTGTCTCGATGTTGCAGAAAAGTTCTCGGCAGATGGAGATAATTGCAGCATAGGTGGATATCTAAGCCATTACAACGTGTGGAAGCCTCGCTTCCACACAAAAAACCAACCAAAATTGAGCCAGAAGTTTTACTGGTTTATTTGCGATCGCCCATTGTCTGCGAAATCCTCGATCTCCATACGATTAACCATTTGACAAGATTTGTATTTTCTTAACTTGACATCAATAGCAGGATGCCCACCCCACAAAAACCATCTGTTGATTCAGCAATAGCTATTTTGAAACTGTGGAAAGCTTTGCAACCATCTGAGTCCGAGATGAAACCTCAAGCTTGCGAAACATCCTTTTTAAGGCTTGCTTGACAGAGTTTTCAGTAATCCAAAGTTCAGCACTAATTTCTGCATTGGTTTGTCCTTGAGCTACCAAGGAAGCAATTTGCACTTCACGAGGCGTTAAACGCTCTGTTTGTAATAGTAATGGGTGTTGCGCTCGCGCCATTGCCACCCAAGTAGAAATGTGTAGACAAAGCGCACTCAAATCTGTGAGATTTTGTGAATTGAATACATCCATCCCTTGCCCACGGGTAAAACCCACCGCCCCTACTAACTGACCATTACTGACAATTGGCCCTGCCATAACGTGCCAGTGATCGGCGCGAGGACAAATCAACCTCCACGTCTTAGGTTCTACTACTAAAGCTTCATGAACAGGGGCATGGTGTTCTAGCAAGTAGCGTGCAACTGGATTATGTTGGGGTGATAATGCAATTTGCAGTGCTTTTTGGAGCTTGCTATTAACTAGAGGAATTTGAGCAAAGAAAAACAGCCCACCTCGTGTAGCTGAAAAATATTCACTCATTTCTGCGGATATGTGCGATCGCAATGTCTCTTCATCTTCAGCTTGAGCAATTGCATGAAATAGAGCTTGTAAGGCAATCATGATTGACAAATTGTACCCTTTCGAGGTCTAGGCGCAGTATAGCAACCAGACCTATCTTAGCTTTAGTCACATCAAGTCTTTTCCCTTATTTGCTTTTTTTGGATTTTAAGCATGACTGTAAATTCTGGCATTGATGATACACAGATATCCGGGCGCTGGATTCAAATCAGTTTTTTTATCGCAGTAGTGTTTTTCAATCTCTGTTTAGCAATCCAAGTATTCAGTGTTGGACTGGCTTACTTTTACAACTCTGATTGGTGGAACCTACATATTTGGCTGGTGCGAGGATATAGCGGACTCTCACTAATTTTGTTGATTTGGGTGTTTTTGATGCCGTTTCCTTCAAGAGTCCAGCGCCTGACAGCAGGTATTCCAGTGCTGCTGGGACTGCAATTTCTCACAATTCACTTGAAGACTTCTTTTCCTTTAGCAGTCTTCCACCCACTCATCGGTTTTTCCTTATTCTCTATTTCCACAACCCTAGTTCATCGGACATCGCAGATCGTATTTCCTAACCACAACCAAGGCTAAATCTGTAACTTTCAATTCTTTTAGGGCTATTACAGGAGAAATATAAATGTCTCAATACGCTCATCCATCCGTTCTTGTTGATACCCAGTGGCTGGCAGATCATCTCAACGATCCAAACATCCGCATTATTGAAGTGGATATCAGCCCAAAGCCGTACAAAAATGCTCACATACCTGGTGCTGTCTTCTGGAACTTCTTTAGGGATTTACTATTGCCCGATTTTAAAATGAATTGGGATGCGATTGCTTTTGAAAAGCTGATGGCGCGTTCAGGCATCACTAATGACACTACAGTGGTTGCTTATGGCAGTTATCCTGGAACAGGAGCCTGGATTTTCTGGTTTTTGCAAATCTTTGGGCATGAAAATGTAAAAGTTCTCAATGGTGGCTACCAGAAATGGAAGTCAGAAGGTCGTCCACTGGCAACTGAGTTATCCACGTTTCCTCCCACTGATTATCGTGCCACAGCTGCTGATGCAAGTCTTAGAGTATTACATAATGAAGTTCAGGCATCAATTGGTAGAAGCGATCGCGTGTTATTGGATGTCCGAACAATTCAAGAATACTGTGGTGAGTGGTTTTTCGATCAGCCACCAAAAGAAGGTCAGCTTACTGGTCATATTCCAGGTGCAGTGCATCTTGAGCATATCTTGACTCTCAATGAGGATGGCACTTTTAAATCATTCGACGAATTGAAAAATCTTTATAACAGTAAGGGCATTACGGCTGATAAGGTAGTTTTTCCCTACTGTACTATCGGTGCGCGTTCTGGATATATCTGGTTTGTCTTGAAGTATTTATTAGGTTATCCGAATGTTCGGAATTACGATGGCTCTTGGAATGAGTGGAGCCGCCTGCCTGATGTAACTATAGAGAGGTAGTGAGAGTTACTTGGGATGATCTCAATATTACCAATAACCGCACCTTTACAGACGGACACCACTACCGTTAGAAAGATTAAAACCTCTTAACCTTTCGTTACACTAGAGACATCGAGAAGGACGAAAGCAAACCTCTCGAAGCTGAAATCAAAGGTGAACGACATGAATGGCACAATTCGCGTTGGTAATCTCTTCGGAATTCCCTTCTATATCCATCCGTCATGGTTTTTAGTTCTGGGTTTAGTAACTTGGAGCTATAGCAGTGGACTGGGGGCGCAATTTCCCCAACTATCTGCGGGATTAGCTTTGCTACTAGGACTGATGACAGCGCTGATGCTATTTGCCTCTGTCGTCGCCCATGAATTAGGCCACAGTTTTGTTGCGATTCGTCAGGGTATTGATGTCAAATCTATTACTCTGTTTATATTTGGCGGTTTAGCTAGCTTAGAAAAAGAATCGAAAACCCCAGGTGAAGCTTTTTGGGTAGCGATCGCCGGGCCCTTAGTAAGTTTACTACTATGTGGTATCGTTACAGGTGTTGCTGTTACTACTACTGCATCAGGCCCGTTAGCAGCAATTCTTGGTGTTCTAGCTTCTGTTAACTTGGCATTAGCCCTGTTTAATCTTATTCCTGGCTTGCCCTTAGATGGCGGAAATATACTGAAAGCCCTTGTTTGGAAAATTACAGGCAATCCTTATAAAGGTGTGACTTTTGCTAGTCGAGTTGGGCAAATCTTTGGTTGGGTAGCAATTCTTTCAGGTCTAGTTCCCCTAATATTATTTGGCAGCTTCGGTAACTTCTGGAACTTATTAATTGGCTTCTTCTTGTTGCAAAATGCTGGTAATGCGGCTCAATTTGCCAAAGTGCAAGAAAAGCTCACAGGTTTGACTGCTGAAGATGCTGTAACTCATGATAGCCCGATTGTATCTGGTAATCTTACCCTGAGAGAGTTTGCCGATGAGCGAGTTATAAGTGGGCAAAACTGGCATCGGTTCTTAGTGACTGATGATGATGGACAATTAGTAGGTGCGATCGCAGTTGATAATTTACGAACCATCCCAACAGCACTGTGGTCAGAAACTCAAGTAAAAGAAGTCATGCGTCCGATTACTGAATCTACCACAGTCCAATCAGATCAACCTCTGCTGGAAGTCATGCAGTTACTCGAACAACAAAAGGTATCTGTGCTTCCTGTGATTCGTGAGAATGGCGTTCTAGTTGGAATCTTAGAAAAAGCTGCAATTATCCAGCTACTTCAAAGCCGAACCCAACCTAACCCTGCATAATTCAACTGATATCGGCAAGGATTCCTCCACCATATAAAAATTTGGTGGGGGAATCCTTGCAGTTCTCTTACTCTTTATATCATGTCCGCTTGATTGCTTATTAAACTCGAAGAACCCCTCCCCGCAAGCGGGGAGGGGTGTAATGACTGTGGTTAGCATAACTATTTATGCGGACATGATATTACTGGGAAAAAGTTGCTGAAAAATAATTTAAACCTGATCTCTCACAATCGGGTCGCTCCCTCTGCTATTGCGCTGGTTGCCAAAAACTGTTCAACATTAGTACTTGCAGAACTACTCAAGGGTGACTCACCCACAAAACCTTCGGCTCCGAATACGACATCATTCTTTGAAGTAATGCTACCGAGGGACAAAACTTGGATGTTGTCAACTATTAGTGCCGAATCAACAACAGTATCGCCAACATCTACAACCCCAAAATTTAAAGTGTAGGTTCCAGTTTGAGCAATGCCAACAGAAATAGTTTGAAAACCTGTTTCTTGACCAAAATTTACGGCTGAAGTGGCGAAAAAACCGCTTGAATTAGTATCTGCTAATTCCAAAGCAAAAGGACTGACCCCGAAAAACGCAAAATCGTTGAAAGAAGATGGAGTTCCCTCGTTAGTCAAGAAGTTCCAATCAAAAGTCAAGACATCGCCAGCATTGGCTGTAAAAGTCTGTTTAATTGCAGAACCTTCTGTGGCATCTCCATTGCCTAAGTTATCCAACAGACCAGATGGGAAATTGAGAAATTCTTCCAAATCTGATTGCTCAACCGCACCCCCAGAAGCACTAGCACCAGTGGTAAGTAAGGCTTGAAAAGTGCCTTCGCTAGTGCCAGTTCCTAAAGCTGCTGTCTCAATTCTGGTATCACCGATAGTTCGCCAATTACTGAAAGTACCAACCTCAAAATTGCCGTTGAGAACTGTCATTTACTTCTCTCCATGATTTGATGTAGTTGATGAAATCTTGTAATTAACAACCAAATATAATACCAAAAATTACAGATGTAATCCGCCTTAGGATAGTTGACAACAAGCAAAAAGATAAAATTAACATTTTATTAAGCTGCAAATAGCTGTTTACTATTTGGACAAGCCCCCAAAGGGTAAATCAATAAACCAAAAAGTTTTTCTTAAAGAGCGATCGCCCACGCGAGTAGCAAGCAATGGAACAGGAATGTAAGTTAAGTCCAAGATGCTTACTGTCCTCCTGGGTTCTTCACCATCTCTGCGGTAAGAACACGTCGCCAAGTTAATTCTTTTGTAGTATCATCCCAATGCCAACGTAATAAATTAGCGGGTTGACTCTTGGCAATTCCTGGTAAACCAATTGCTTTTCTAGGTGCATTAGTAGCTAGTAAAATTGCACTTTCTACATCACAAATTCCCCACTTCACCAAATTCTGCACTCCTACCAACAAAGGTAAAGTCGTCCCCGACAAAGTGCCATCCGCCAGTCGTGCCGTACCGTTTTTAACTTCAATTTGCCGAGTATCCCAAGGATAGAAACCATCGGGTAGCCCTAGAGGTGAGAGGGCATCGCTGACAAGGAACAGCCCTTTTTCGTAATTGCTAGCGCGAAGTAAAATTTGCAGCATCATAGGCGTAACGTGTTCACCATCAGCAATAAAACCACACATCACATCAGGATGGTTAATTGCTGCCCCTAATAAACCTGGTTCGCGGTGATGTAATGCTGGCATAGCGTTGAAAGCATGGGTTACCATCGTTGCACCCTCCTCAAAGGCACGTTGCGCTTGAGCAGCTGTTGCCTGAGAATGCCCTAAACTGACAGTAATCCCCAGAGAACGCAAATATGGAATTACTTCACCAGTTAAATCTAACTCTGGTGCTAAGGTGATAACTTTCACAACATGGGCATAATCAGCCAAAACCCGCTTTACCTCGTCAATTGTCAGAGGTAACAAATACTCTGCCGGGTGTGCCCCGCGCTTTTGGAAATTCAAAAATGGGCCTTCTAGATGTACTCCCAGAATCTTAGCACCAGCTTGTTGGCTGCGGAGAATCTCAGCAATAATAGCAAGCGATCGCTGAATATTTTCTACTGAAGTTGTCACAAGTGTCGGTAAAAATCCATCTACCCCGACATCCCACAAAAATCGTGAAATTTTCATCAGTAAGTGAGCATTTTCAGCCGATAAATCAGGAAATGCCAATCCCAAAGCACCATTAATTTGTAAGTCAACGCCGCCTAGAGAAATCCAGTCACCTGCTACATCTAGTAGGGACGCACATCTGTGCATCTCTACTGTACCCATTGGCAAGATTTGCTCAATTATGCCCTCTTGGTTAACTAAGAGCATTTGCAAATCTTTGTAACCAGGCACTTTAGCATTGATAATATCTACAGGATTTTGTGTTGCTTGGGTCATCACACTGGCTAGGGAATAATTAAACCTGACCCGATTTTAGATGGAACTATCGACAATTAATCCAAAATCCAAAATCGTTCGACTGAACGCTCACAACAAGTTCAAAATCCAAAATTCTATGACTTCCTTAGTTGGTATTATCATGGGCAGCGATTCTGATTTGCCCACCATGAAAGACGCGATCGCAGTTTGTGACGAATTTGGCGTTGAGAGCGAAGTGGCGATCGTTTCTGCTCATCGCACCCCAGAACGCATGGTGCAATATGCTCAACTTGCACACCAACGCGGTATTAAGGTAATTATTGCTGGTGCGGGTGGTGCTGCCCATCTGCCTGGAATGGTCGCGTCTTTAACTCCACTTCCTGTCATCGGTGTTCCTGTACCCACCCGTAACTTACAAGGCGTAGATTCTTTGTATTCTATTTTACAAATGCCTGCGGGGATTCCTGTGGCAACAGTAGCGATCGGTAATGCCAAAAATGCCGGACTTTTAGCAGTACAAATCCTCGCAACTCAGCAACCAGAATTACTAGAAAAAGTGCAACAATATCGCCAAACCCTATGTGAATCAGTAATTGCAAAGCAAGAAAAGCTAGAACAACTAGGCTATGAGCAATATTTAAAGCAGATGTTTTAATAAATCTTAACACCAGAGCAGGGGAGGCAGGGGAAGAAGAACTATTAATTGATTCTTGAGCCATGCCCAATGCCCAATAACCAATACCCGATTAAATTCAAGATTGAAGCGATCGCTCCAGAATCAATGCAGCATTCTGAAGTATCTTGATCCTGAGGCCTTAGTCAAAAATTTAGAGCTGCAACATCCATGTGCCAACTGCTCGGAATGAATTGCAATGTTCCAACGGATATTTGCTTTTCTTTTGAAGGGTTTTCTGCACGGGGAGGAAAAACGGATGATCATAGCGATGGTTGGGGCATTGCTTTCTTTGAAGGAAAGGGATGTCGAATGTTTTTAGATGCCCAACCTTCTGTTGCTTCTCCGGTAGCGGAGTTTGTTCGGAGTTATCCCATCCACTCAACCCATGTCATAGCCCATATCCGTAAAGCTACTCAGGGTAAAGTTGCCCTACACAACTGCCATCCTTTCCGCAGAGAATTGTGGGGCCAATATTGGGTGTTTGCCCACAATGGTAATTTGCCAGATTTTGATCCAGAAAATTTGGGCTTTTATCAAGCCGTAGGTGACACCGATAGTGAAAAGGCATTTTGTATGATGCTAGAAACACTGCGATCGCGTTTTCCCCAGGGTAAGCCTGACATCAAGGAACTGTACTTTGTGCTGCAAGAAATTACTGCTGTAATTGCAAAAATGGGTATATTTAATTACTTGCTATCCGATGGAGTCCACTTTTTTGCTTATTGCTCAACTAATCTCAGTTACATCGTCCGCCAAGCGCCCTTCGCAGCTGCCCATTTAATTGATCAAGACATGACCGTAGATTTTCGGGAGGTGACTACTGAACACGATCGCGTTGCTGTCATTGCTACCACACCTCTAACTGATAACGAAGTTTGGACACAAATCCAACCTGGAGAATTACTAGTTTTTCAGGATGGGCTGCCCTTGAAATATACATTCAGTTAAGAATAAACAGTTGCTAAATTTTTCCCATTTAGATAATTTCTAGATGGGTTTTGTTTTTCATGCTTTTCATCTTAATTTTGTTGCACTGCATTGAGAAAAGGCGATCGCTAATTAGTCATTCCCTAGCAATTTGCTTGATCCATTAGGTAGCGAATTATGATGACAACTTGAGAGTTGAAAATAAAACAATTGTAATTCCTCACAAAACTGGTAGAATCACCATATTCTTGATAAAGAATGTGAGGTTTTTTGGTGTTTGCAACTACATATATGGAATCATCCAGTATTATAAACACTATATAACTGTATTCCCATCAATTATTTGTAGATTTAGTGGAGGAAATGGAATGAGTTTGTGGCAACGCCAACTGAAAAGATTAGAAGCAATCGCTGAACATAAAATTAATCGGTTCAGACTGAATTCGCTCAAAGGCTTTGTATCACTCTTTTTGGTAGGGGCTGCTTTGAGTGTGGCGCTTGCTGCCTGCTCCGGTGGAAGTGCGAGTAATTCTTCCTCTGAAACCCCTAGTGCTAACCCTGTTGCTGCAAGCAAGGATAATGTTGAGCTAACCCTCGTTTCCTTTGCTGTCACCAAAGCAGCTCACGAAGCCATCATTCCTAAGTTTGTAGAACAGTGGAAGAAAGATCATAATCAAACTGTCACCTTCAAACAAAGCTATGGCGGATCTGGTTCCCAAACTCGCGCCGTTATCGATGGTTTGGAAGCAGATATTGTCCACCTGGCACTAGCTGGAGACACCCAAAAGATTGAAAAGGCTGGATTGATTCAACCAGGATGGGAGAAAGAAGTTCCCAACAATGGTATTGTCTCCAAATCTGTAGCGGCGTTAATAACTCGTTCAGGTAATCCTAAAGGCATTAAGACCTGGGAAGATTTGGCGAAAGATGATGTAAAAATGATTACTGCTGATCCAAAAACGTCAGGCATTGCTCGCTGGAATTTCTTGGCACTTTGGAACTCTGTAATTAAAACTGGTGGTGATGAAGCTAAAGCTACAGAATTTGTCACCAAGGTTTATAATAATGTGCCAGTTTTAACTAAGGATGCACGGGAAGCCACTGATGCATTTACCAAGCAGGGCCAAGGGGATGTCTTAATTAACTACGAAAACGAAGTTATTCTGGCACAACAAAAAGGCGAAAAAGTTGATTATATCGTTCCCGATGTGAACATATCTATCGACAACCCAATTGCAGTGGTAGATAAAAATGTCGATAAGCACGGCAACCGCGAAGTTGCTGAAGGATTTGTCAAATTCCTCTATACTCCAGAAGCACAGGAAGAGTTTGTTAAATTAGGATTCCGTCCTGCAAATGAGGAAGTAGCCCAAACTAAAGCTGCTACAGATAAATTTCCCAAAGTGAAAACTTTGGGTACAGTTTCAGAATTCGGCGGTTGGGAAGCGATTGATCAGAAGTTTTTCGCAGATGGGGGTATATTTGACAAGATTCAAGCCCAAAAGAAACGGTAACTAAATAATTCGTAATTTGTAATTCGTAGTTCGTAGAGTGTGCGTAAGTCCTATAGTAATTACGAATTAACAATTACGAATGCGAACAAAAAACTTCTTTTGAATTTTAAACTATGACAACTGTATCTCCTTCTTTAGAAGTTGAACGCAAAACACCGTTCTGGAAGAGATTACGGCGGGTTCCCTGGACTTGGCGAATCACCATAGGATACCTGACGGTGATGTTGTTTATCCCCATAACTGCCATGTTCCTGAAAGCGAGTACGGAACCTCCGACGAGATTTTGGGCGATCGCAACCAGTGATATTGCATTAGCCACCTATAATGTCACTTTTGTTACAGCGCTATTTGCTGCCTTCCTTAATGGCATTTTTGGGACTCTGATTGCTTGGGTTTTGGTTCGCTACGACTTTCCTTTAAAGCGCTTGATTGATGCCACAGTAGATTTACCTTTTGCACTACCAACTTCGGTAGCAGGGCTAACTCTGGCAACAGTTTACAGCAATAACGGCTGGTTAGGTTCTTTACTAGCACCTCTAGGGATTAAGGTATCTTTTACTCGCACGGGAGTAGCGGTGGCAATGATATTTATCTCACTACCTTTTATTGTGAGAACTGTGCAACCTGTGCTTCAGGAAATGGAACAGGAAATAGAAGAAGCTGCTTGGTGTCTGGGTGCTACTCAATGGCAAACCTTTTGGAAAGTGATTTTGCCACCTTTATTTCCGACAATTTTAACTGGTGTAGCCTTGGGTTTCTCTCGTGCAGTTGGGGAATATGGTTCGACTGTGATTATCTCTTCCAATACGCCCTATCAAGATTTGATCGCACCTGTGTTGATTTTCCAGCGATTAGAGCAATATGACTATTCTGGTGCAACAGTAATTGGCATAGTTTTACTATCAATTTCATTGGTACTACTATTGGCAATTAATTTCTTACAAGCATGGGCAAGGCGATATGACACTCGATAAGCCAAGTTTTCACTCATCTGCATCTGATACACATACGCCCAAGGCTAAAGAGCAGAAAAGTTGGGTACCAATAGTTTTAATTGGTATAGCGATCGCCTATTTAGCCCTAGTTCAATACATCCCGGCAATCAACGTTTTCACCCAAGCTTTTAGCAAAGGAGTTGGGCCATTTCTTGCCAACTTGTCGCAACCAGCTTTTCTCCATGCAGCTTGGCTAACACTGTTGCTGGCTTTAATTTCTCTGCCTGTGAATACTGTGTTTGGGCTATGTGCCGCTTGGGCGATCGCTCGTCATAAATTTCCTGGACGCGCCGTAGTTTTGAGCATTATTGACCTGCCATTTTCCATCTCGCCCGTAGTCGCAGGATTGATGATTGTGCTTCTTTACGGACGCAATGGGTGGTTTGGCCCTTGGCTCCAAGCCCATGATATCAAGATAATCTTTGCCTTTCCAGGTATGGTGCTGGCTACAGCCTTCGTGAGTATGCCCTTTGTAGCGCGGGAAGTAATTCCTGTTTTAGAGGAATTTGGTAAGGATCAAGAAGAAGCTGCTAGAACTCTAGGTGCGAAAGATTGGCAAATATTTTGGCGCGTCACTCTGCCTAGTATCCGTTGGGGTTTACTCTATGGTTTAATTTTGACCAATGCCAGAGCAATGGGTGAATTCGGCGCGGTTTCGGTCGTATCTGGCAACATTGCGACCCAAACCCAGAGCCTACCACTGTTTGTAGAAGATGCTTACAAACAATACGAAACCGAAGCTGCTTTCTCTGCGGCTGTACTGTTAGCATTGTTAGCAGTAGTAACCTTAGTACTGAAAGAGATTCTGGAACGGAAAACCCGCATTAAAGATGTTGAATAGAAAAATGAAGAGATTATAGTTATCCTTTGAATAGGCTACAAGCAAATCATGGGACATGGTACGATCTACTTAGTACCTATCAGAAAATTACCGTTAGGGTTAAGAGTAGTTCTGTACCAATCCCGATCAGGGATTGAAATAATTCAGCTATGGCTACTGACAATACACTTACCAACAAACGGATTCGACTAAGAATTCCCAAAGATTATCACCAGGAACCTGTAATTTCTCGCCTGGTGTCTGACTGTGGACTGACTGTGAATATCACCGCAGCGATTTTGGGAGCCAATGCTGTCGGTGATGGTTGGTTTGACCTTGAATTACAAGGAACAGATGCACAAATTCAGAGCGGGTTAACCTATCTCCGCGACTTGGAATTAGAAGTCTGGGATGACACTAAAGCAAGTGATTGGTAAAATCAAACGCAGGCGAAATTAAATTACTTTGAGCTTACTAAGGTTCTTTTATGACTCTCACGAGATAAAAATCAGAAACCAATGTTTCTGATTAGTTTTTATAAATCTAAGCGTAGGTTGGGTTTCCTTCCTCAACTCAACACCAATAATCCTTGATTTTGTTGGGTTTCACTTTGTTCAACCCAACCTACAAATATTTTATTTTTTCATAGTAATAAAAGAAAGTATTTAGCGATCGCTCTCCAGAGAAAAACTTTTTGGTTTAATGATATAGCGGTTCCCAATTGCATGGAATACAGACCTAACCCCCAGCCCCTTCCCTGCGAGCGTTGGGGAGTAAGCCTCAAAGCCTCTCTCCTAAAAGGAGAGAGGTCAAAATGTATTGCATCCAAACGAGAAGCGCTATATATGCGATCGCCAAAAAGTGATGGTCTAGCATTTTTACCTAATCAGTTAAGATAATCTTCAGCAATCTTCTTTCCTTTTACCTTTCTCCTTAGAATTATGACGCAGGATGAGTTATTGGTACTGATAGATCGTGCGGCGGCTGAGGGTTGGCAAGAGTTAGACTTGTCGGGGCAAGAGTTGACTGAGTTACCTGTGGAAATTGGTAATTTGAAGCAGCTTGAGTCTTTGATTTTGGGAAAGAAGGTTAAAGGTTATGAAGAAGTAGGAGACCGCTATCTCGAAAAGGTTTCAGGCAACAATTTAAAAACGCTTCCACTCGAACTATTGGGTTTGCCTAATTTGCGTAAGTTGGATATTAGTGGCAATCCTTTAGAGAGCATTCCCGATGTGGTAACGCAAATACTACATTTAGAGGAACTGATCTTAATTCGAGTAGAGCTAACTGAAATACCTGATGCGATCGCTAATTTAAACAATCTGATGCAGCTTCACCTCAGTGACAACAAAATAACCCAGATTCCAGAGGCGATCGCTAATTTAACCAATCTGACGCAGCTTGACCTCCGTCGCAACCAAATAACCCAGATTCCAGAGGCGATCGAAAGTTTGCCGAAATTGGAAAAACTAGATTTACGGGGAAATCCACTTCCTATCTCACCAGAGATTTTAGGATCTTCTGATGATGTTGGTTCAGTTGAAGATATTTTCAATTACTTGCGATTACTCCGTAGCGGTGAAGTGCGTCCACTCAACGAAGCCAAACTCTTGCTCATCGGACAAGGCAGCGTCGGCAAGACATCTCTCATTGAGCGACTAATCCGCAATGAATATGATAAAAATCAACCCCAAACCGACGGACTCAATGTAGAAACTTGGAACGTGTCGGTCAATAGCAAAGACATCCGCCTCAATGTTTGGGACTTTGGCGGACAGGAAATTTATCATGCCACCCATCAGTTTTTTCTGACCAAGCGCAGCCTCTATCTCCTAGTCTGTAATTGTCGCACCAGCGAAGAAGAAAACCGCATCGAATATTGGCTCAAACTAATCGAAAGCTTTGGCGGAAAGTCCCCCGTGATTATTGTTGGCAACAAAAAAGACGAACAACCCTTCGACATCAACCGCAAGGCATTACGCGAAAAATATCCTAATATCAAAGCGATTATCGAAACCTCCTGCCAAGACAATATCGGCATTGATGAACTTCGCACCGCCATTTTGCAGCAAGTTGGCAAACTCAAAGAAGTCTACGACCTTCTACCACTCTCATGGTTCGAGGTTAAACAAAAACTCGAATCCATGCCCGAAGACTTCATCAGCTACAATGGCTACATCGGCATCTGTCACGAAAACAAGATTACCGAAGAACAAAACCAAGAGCAACTCATCGATCTCCTCCATCGACTTGGCTTAGTTCTCAACTTCCGCGAGCATCCCATCCTTAAAGATACCAACGTCCTCAACACCCAACTGGGTGACAGAAGGTATTTACGCGCTCCTGAGCGATGAAAACCTCAAAACTAAAACCAAAGGCATTTTCACCCCCGCCGATCTCACCCGCATCCTCAATCCAGAGCGCTACCCCATCAAGCGTCACGACTATCTGATCGGGCTGATGAAAGAATTTGAGCTTTGCTTTGAATTAGATTGTAAACCACCACAATTCCTGATTGCAGGACTTCTGCCCAAAGACGAACCAGACGAAACAGAACTTGACGGCGAAACCTTCGAATTTCAATACCATTACAAAGTTCTCCCCGAAAGCATCATTTCCCGCTTCATCGTCATCACTCACGAAAAAATTTATAACCAAATCTATTGGCGCAGTGGCGTAATGCTTGCCTATCAAGAAAACAACGAAATCTACAACATCGCTCGGATCAAAACCGATCCCGAAGATAAGAAAATCTTCATCACCATTAGCAAACGTAAAGAAACCCGCCGCTTATTTCTCGGCATCCTCCGCGATGTCTTCAAAAAAATCCACAACACCCTCCCCAACCTTGAAATCACCGAATGGGTTCCCGTCCCCAACCACCCCAAACATCCGCCCCTTGACTACCAAGAACTCCTCGGACTCGAATCAATGGGTGAAAGCACAATCACCATCGGCAAACTAAAATTAAAACTCGATTTGCGTCAACTTTTAGATGGTTACGAAGACATTGGAATACGTCAAAGAAAACAGATCGGCTTAAATGTAGAAGTCACTATGTCTAACAACATCAATCAATTCGGCAAAGGCGATAACGTTGCAGGTGATAAAATTCAAGGTGATAAAAACCAAAATGACTTCAAAAACGCAACTATTGGAATTGTTGCTCAAAACCAAGCCCAAGCCACAGTAAACAATCTTAATCAAACAAGCGGCGCAAGCATAGCAGAACTAATGCAAATCATCAGCACCATGCGCCAAACTGCCGCCCAATTCCCACCAGAAATCCGCGAAGATATCATTATTGATATTGATGATGTAGAAGTAGAAATTCAAAAGCCAGAAAAAGAACGCAGTTTACCCAGACTTAAAAAGCGTCTAGTAGCTTTATTAACTGCTGCTACTCTAGTCGCTGCACCGATCGCAGGTATAACAGACTTTACAAACAATGTTATGGAAATAAGTAACAAATTAGGCATAGAACTAATTAAGCGTTAGTCCTTGATGTGCGGGTTGGTGTGGAGTAGTTTGGTATTGAAAGTAGTTATCGCGTGAAAAATATTTTCTGCTTTTCCGGTCAGGATTCAAAATGAATTCTGACTCCTTTATTCTGTTTGATAAAAATTATTTGTTGGCTATTAAATATAACTCAATACGCTTGGATTAAGGGTAAAACTAAAATTAGTGTAGGTTGGATTGAGGAACGAAATCTAACATTATCAACCATTTGTTGGGTTTCGCTATTGCTTAACCCAACCTACTATTTTTCACAAAGCAAAGCGTATTGCATAGGACTTACGCAAAAGCTAATGAAAGTAGCGGTAATTCATGAATTACCGCTACGCAAGAATAAGGTTTTCGGCTACATCTTGCGTAAGTCCTGTTGCAATATAACTTCAGCTTCTGAACTACAGATATAATAAATTGTCAATAACTTTAGTACTAAAATACTCCAGATAAACTGAGCATAGTTACGTGCATTTACTCATTGCTTTTTTGCGAGCTTTGTGAGAATCTCCTTTACATGACAAAAAAAGCACTAAATCGATAGTGTTACCGTAGTTTAATAGAAGCCAGAAATATGAAAATCTCTATGAGGCTGAAATTCAAGGAAGCACAGTTGAGTTGCAGGGGTACGGCATTAGCAAAATTCTCTGCCGAACCTAAAGATTGCGTAGGCACAGCTCACCGTAGGTATCGCTATTGGGAATGAATCTGATGTCTCAGAGGAAATCTGTAGAACCCGCTTCAGTCCAAAGCCGCATTCTCGTACCCCAGAGGTATCACAGGCAACCTGTAATTTCGCGGCTGGTGTCTCGTTATAGTTTAACCGTCAATATCAAAGCTGCATCTCTGACATCAGACAATGACAGCGATGGCTGGTTTGATTTGGAGCTTTCTGGAAATCCCCAAAAACTGACAAATAGCCTATCTTACTTGCAAGGATTGGGAGTGAATTTATTGGAATTAGCGATCGCTACCCAGATTCAACCTAACCAGCAATCTTTAACTTTTCCACATCCAGCTAGCATGAGTCCCAAAAACTCTGCATGGCTGACAAATCAATGGCAAGAACAATTCCAGCAATGGATTTCTCTGGGCCAAACTAGTCGATTGCGCTTGCAACTGTGCGTCTTAAAATCTTATTACGAAGAACCGGTGATTTCCGAGTTAGTTTCTCGTTATGGACTAACAGTCAATATCACCAGTGCTACACTCCAACCCGATACGGAAGATGACGGTTGGTTTGATTTGGATTTGTGGGGGAGAACAAAGCAACTCTACTCTAGCCTGAGTTATTTAGAAAAACTGGGGCTACCAATTTGGCTAGATTTGTCTAGCGTTTATAGCGATGTCTACGACGGGCTACGCCTACGCTAATTAATAAAATAGTCACTACCCAATGGCAGGATTAAATAATCAAACCAATTCTCAAACCAGATTATCACTGGTTTCTTCAGTCTATACAAAAAGCCAAGTTACTCAGATTCGTCTGCGGATACATATTCCCAAGTACTATTTGCAAGTGCCTGTAATTTCGCAACTAATTTCTGTTTATGGCTTGGTAGTTAATATTACTAAGGCTCTGCTACAACCAAATGTAGATGGAGAAGGATATTTTGACATTGAACTTCGGGGAACAGCGCCACAAATTTGTAGCGGTCTGGCTTACCTAGAATCCCTAAATCTAAGAATTGTGGGCAAGCCGAATGCTGACGGCGATGGCTGGTTTTGCTGAAATAATCTAAATTTCATAGTACCAAATTTCTTCTTCTCGCAGCACAATTCGATGCAAGGAAAGACGAGCGATCAGGCCCTCTTGCTCAAACTGCCCAAGAATACGAGTGATAGTCACACGAGTTGAACCGAGCATTTCCGCGAGGTCTTCGTGAGTCAGACGCATATCTATTAAACGTCCTTTTTCAACTTCCGAACCAAACTTTTTGGATAACCATGCCAACAGCTTGAGCAGCATAGTTTCAACTTTTTTATGGCTACGAATAACCATCAATTCTTGAGCCTGTTGGATATGGGTAAGTAGAGTTTCTGTTAGTTGACTCCATTCCTCTAGAGGTAAAACCGTCGCCTCTACTTTAGTTAGGCATTCCATTTGGTAAGGATCTAATTTTGACAAAGCCTTACCAACGACATCTCCAGGGCCCCACAATCCCAGCGCGACGGTTGTGCCATCTTCCAGATAGGTAAAAGTCCTGATAAAACCCGTTTCAATCTTCCAAAGTCCGTTTTCATGCTCTGGCAAAAATGACCGACGTGCAAAAACTTCTTTGGTACTACTGGATGGGTTAGGAATAACTGTGTATAATGACACCATACTATTTAAATACTGTTTATCGATAAACTAATCGTATTATATATATATCAGGTTATAAAAGCCTATGGGAATTATGATTAGCAACCTGTGCAAATAATAAAAAGTCATTTTGGCTCTTAAACTATGCAGGGGTACTCAAAAATAGGATTAGAGGATATTTATAAAAAAATATTAAGGAATCATGTAAATGTAATCTTTTGGTAAAAAATATAGTTCTACTAAGGTCTTACTTCTCGCCCAATCCATTTATCAACAATAGGTGGTTGGTAAGTTGCAAATAAATCTAGTAGACTTTCGGCGTCAGATGCTTCCAGTACAAGAGAACGAAGGGCAGACTTGAGAAATTCTTCCTTCACAGCATGGTCAAATAATCTGAGTAAGGGGTCAAAGTACCGCTCCACATTCAACAAACCGCAAGGTTTCTGGTGTAGTCCTAGCTGTGCCCAAGTGAGTATTTCGCAGAACTCCTGTAGAGTTCCGTATCCGCCAGGAAGTGCGATAAAAGCATCAGCCAAATCCGCCATCTTAGTTTTGCGTTCGTGCATGGAGCCAACAACGTGAAGTACAGTGAGTTCATTGTGGGCTATTTCCTTAGCAGCTAAGAATTCTGGAATTACTCCAATAACCTCACCTCCAGCCAGCAAAGCTGCATCAGCTACAACCCCCATCAAACCTACATTTCCTCCTCCATAAACTAGCCTAAATTTTTGACTAGCTAGAGTTTTACCAAGCGTCTGAGCAGCCTCTTTATAAACAGGTCGAACACCCATACTAGAACCACAGAACACACAGATAGATTTCACGGTTCAATTTATCTCCTACTGCCTAAGAAAATTCAAAATTAACAACCTCACGGATATACAGCATTTTTCTTTTGCATAAAATACAAAGCTATGGGTTTTGAAGCAGATGGCGCAGCGTGTCGTAGACAAGGCAGGAAATAGAAACTCTCCATATCTGATTTTGATTCCTGCGTTTTGTACTTTACTTACTTGTAAACTGCTGTAGCTATTCTTTAGATGTATGGATAGTAAGGACACAGTAATTGAAATCTTTCAATTCATCAGTTAGTTTAAACCATGCTGTGTCCCTACTTTCTTATATAAGACTTAAATTCCTGCACCATCGAGAAAATCTTCAATTATCCCATCAGAATTATTGCTCTTAGGGTTGTCGGTTGGTTCGTCGTCAAGCTCAGTTGAGGACAAACTTGATCGTTCCAACTCCTCAAATTGTTTCTCTAATGCTTTGACACGTTCAAATAAAGCGCGGATGACTTCAGCTTCTACGTCGCGGACTTTATCATGATCCAGAACATTGCTAGACAAGTTGTTCTGACGAGTCACGCGCCCTGGAATCCCAACTACAGTAGTGTTACTGGGCACATCTCGCAGCACCACAGAACCTGCTCCAATACGGACGTGATCGCCAATTTGAATATTTCCCAATACCTTTGCACCCGCTCCCACAACTACATGAGAGCCTAAAGTTGGATGGCGTTTGCCGCTTTCTTTCCCAGTCCCGCCAAGGGTGACACCTTGATAAATCAAGGCATGATCGCCCACGATCGCAGTCTCGCCAATCACTACTCCCATCCCGTGGTCAATAAATACTCCCTGGCCAATTAATGCCCCAGGATGAATTTCAATTCCGGTTAAAAACCTACTAATATGAGAGATGAGCCTTGGTATAAAGGGAATTCCAATTTTATACAGCCAGTGTGCTAATCGATGAAACACTAAAGCTTGGAGTCCAGGGTAACAGAACAATACTTCTAGCCAGTTACGGGCTGCTGGGTCACGCTCAAAAATGGTTCGCAAATCAGTTAGTAGCATACTCTGTTAAGGTTTTCGTTGGTAAGTGAGGTTCTGAAAACAGAAACTCAGGATAATTCCCACTAAAAGATCAGGTCATTTATGGGAATTGTGTAGGATAATAATCTACGGTAAGTCGATAGCGTATAGTGCTTTTGTGGGTAGTTAAGTGGGATGCTATCACATTCCACACCTGGAGAAAAATTAATTTCGCATAAACTGCGATAAACCCCCCAATTCACCGTAGTATGTTGTTTAATACAGTCTTGAATAGCCAAAACTATGCTCTTTTGGATCTGTCTTCCAAAGTGGAATATGCACTGCTAGCACTCTTAGAACTGGCAAGTCACCACGAGAAAAAACTTCCTCTAACCATGAGCGAGATCACTGCCAAGCAACTCATACCTGAACGCTATCTTGAACAAATTTTGACCAACCTCCGGCGTGCTGGTGTGGTGCAGAGTCAACGCGGCTCTAAAGGAGGTTTTGTTTTAGCTCGTGAACCTTGGCAGATCACAATGCTAGAAATTGTCACTTTGGTCGAAGGCGAACGGAAAGAGAAAGATACCTCTAACTCTCCGACTCTAGAAAAGACTCTAGTTTATGAAGTCTGGGATCAAGCCAACGCTGCCTCAATTGAAGTTTTGGGTCGCTATACACTCCAAGACTTGTGCCAGGAAAGGGAAACTCGCGCACAGCAAAGTCCAATGTATTATATTTAGTCACCAAGGAGTACTAATATGCGGATAGCCAAAGATATCACAGAGTTAATCGGACGAACTCCTTTAGTTCAATTAAACAAGATTCCCCAAGCTTCAGGAGCGGTGGCTCGGATTGTGGTGAAGCTAGAAAGTATGAATCCAGCATCTTCTGTGAAAGACCGGATTGGTGCGAGTATGGTGGAAGCGGCGGAGGAAGTAGGCTTAATTCACCCTGGAAAAACCGTTTTAGTAGAGCCGACTTCTGGAAATACAGGAATTGCGCTGGCGATGGTGGCGGCCGCCAAGGGGTACCATCTCATTCTAACGATGCCTGACACAATGAGCCAGGAAAGACGATCCATGCTCAAAGCTTATGGCGCTCAACTAGAGTTAACGCCAGGGGTAGAAGGGATGCGAGGAGCGATCAGCCGTGCAGAGCAGATTTTAGCTCAAACCCCTAATGCTTATATGTTGCAGCAGTTCCGCAACACCGCTAATCCGAAAGTTCATGCCGAAACTACGGCAGAAGAAATTTGGGATGATACCGATGGAGAGGTGGATATTCTGGTGGCGGGAGTAGGTACTGGTGGGACGATTACGGGAGTTTCAGAAGTTATTAAAAAGCGGAAACCGAGCTTTCAAGCGATCGCAGTTGAACCAAGCAACAGCCCAGTATTAATAGGCGGTAAATCAGGGCCTCACAAAATTCAGGGTATTGGCGCGGGATTTGTCCCAGCAATTTACCGTCCAGAACTAGTGGATGAAGTGATTCAGGTAGCGGATGAGCAAGCGATCGCTTACAGCCGTCGCCTAGCAAAAGAAGAAGGATTGCTATCTGGCATTTCTACTGGCGCTGCGTTGTATGCTGCTATTCAAGTAGCACAGCGCCCAGAAAATGCAGGTCGTCTAATCGTCATGGTGCAGCCTAGCTCCGGCGAACGCTACCTAAGTACTTCACTGTTTAAAGACCCAAGTGAGAATGAATGGTTGAGCAAAGTTTGATTCCCGATACCAATTTTAGATTTTAGATTTTACAGACTTCTAAAAAATAAATTATCTAGTAGAGTGGATTGCAACAATTAGGGGCGCAATGCTGTGCGCCCCTAAGAGAAATGCTTAGTCGTTCTAGCACATTAATGCGGTATTCTGGGAAATCGTATGTTATGACCATCCTGCATGAGTGAGCTACAGACAGCTTTCACTGAAGGGATAATTGCCTTCACAGCTACCAATATTGATGACATCATTATTCTGTTAATATTTTTCTCACAGGTAGATGTTAATTTTCGGCCGTGGCATATCTTACTTGGTCAATATTTGGGTTTTGCAGCCATTATCATCGCTAGCTTACCAGGATTTTTTGGTGGATTGGTTGTACAGCGAGAATGGATAGGGTTGCTAGGGCTGCTACCAATAGCAATTGGTCTTCAACAATTAATATATAGAAAAGAAGAAACTGCAACAGTTCAGATCAGCAGTGATTTTAGGCAATCCACAGCTACCAACCCGATATTGTCTTTTCTTTTGAATGTTTTGCACCCCCAAACCTATAAAGTGGCAGCAGTAACTGTTGCGAATGGTGGTGACAATATTAGTATATATATCCCCTTGTTTGCTGGTCATAATCTTGCCAGCTTGGGAGTAATTCTAAGTATATTTTTTATCATGGTAGGGGTTTGGTGTGCGATCGCTTATTTTTTAAGTCGTCAACCTACCATTGCTTATATTTTAAGTCGCTACGGCCGAGCTATTGTACCTTTTGTGTTAATTGGTTTAGGTCTGTTTATTATGTATGAGCGAGGCACATTCACTTTATTACCTTGGATAAGAAGTTAATCAATATTGGATTTTGAATGCTGGATTTGGGATTGAAAATCTCAAATTGCTCATACCTGATGAACTAATTCTCTTTCAGCTTGAAGAGTTGGAATTTCCTCAATCCCTAGTTCTGAACTAGGGGCTAAAAAATGCTTGACTTGCAAGCATCTATCATGTAAAAATAATAAAACCGTTCGGTCGTTAATATTTAATTTACAGTAATTTTTAATTCAATAAACTACATTGCTCCTTACTCTCTACCTAATAAATCGCTGTAATGTCCAAAGGCGAAGAAACAAAAAGCAGAATTCTCTACCAAGCAGCTGAACTGTTTAACCAACAAGGGTATGCAGGCTCATCGATGTCAGACATAATGCGTGTTACTGGATTGCAGAAAGGAGGAATTTACAATCACTTCCAAAGCAAAGATGATCTCGCACTACAGGCTTTTGACTTTGCGATCGCTCGCATCAACCAGCATACTAGATTTGTATTACGAAGCAAACGCCACGCAGTAGAACGCCTGCAAGCAATCATTAGTGTATTTAGTAGCTTTGCAGAAAATCCACCTATTAAGGGAGGGTGTCCACTGCTAAATACTGCTGTAGAGAGTGATGATGCTCATCCAGCGTTGCGGGAACGTGCTCAACAGGCGATGAACTCTTGGCTGCATTTGATTCATCGAATTATTGAAACGGGAATAAAAAAGGGTGAAATTCGTTCTGAAGTGAGCGCTGATGAAATCGCTACTATCATAATTGCAACGTTAGAGGGAGCAGTAATGATGAGTAAGCTTTATGGAGATTCAATTTACATGCACAGGGTAATTAATCACCTGAATGAATACTTAGAAACTCACCTTTAAATGTATGGTACAAATCAAGCTATATGGTTTAGCAGATAAATTAAATCCTGTTAAAACGGAGCTATCAAATATAGTTCATGCCTCGGTTATTGAGGTTTTACACGTTAGCTCTGAAAAAAGATTTCACCGTTTTTTCCCAATGGATAAAACAGATTTTTACTATCCATCTGATAGGTCAGAAAATTATTTGATTATTGAAATTAGTATGTTTCATGGGCGCTCGGTGGAAACAAAGAAGCAGTTTATTCGACTGCTAATTAAAAATATCAATGAAAAGTTGAATATTACGATATTGAAATCACAATTTTTGAAACGCCTAAATATAACTGGGGGATTAGAGGTTTACCTGGCGACGAGTTAATCTTAAACTACAAAATAGAAGTTTGATATTATTGTGGCTAAGAGTTATTAGGCAATTAATAATTACCCATTCTTGAAAAGAGTAAATTTTTATAAATTTACAGACCGTTCGATTTTAAAAATATAGGGATAAATAATGCTAGTAAATAACAAGTTGCATAGACCATTAGAAGTAGTATTAGAAATTCCTGTAAAAACATACGACATTGATTTTATGGGAATCGTGAGTAATATTGTGTATATCAGATGGCTAGAAGATTTACGTTTAAAGTTTTTAGATGAACACTGGCATCTCAATCAACAAATTGAGCAAGGATATGCACCTGTTCTAGCTGGAACTGAAATTGAATATAAACGCCCGATAAAAATGATTGATCAAGTAATTGGACGTTTATGGCTAAGTAATTTAGGAAGGCTGAAGTGGACTGTGCAAGCTGAAATTTTATCTAACAATGAGTTAGCAGCAGTGGCTAGCCAAAAGGGCGTTTTTGTCAGTTTACAAAATAGTCGTCCTATTCCCATTCCAGAGGAATTAAAGAATAAATATTTCGAGGTTCAAAAAGGAAATTTGAAAGACTGTTTATAAATTAATACGCTTGGGTTAAGACTTGCTCCTCCCTAACCGTCCTTTTTAACGAGGGAACTAAAGCAAGTCTTTTTAAGGCAATGTTAGGGTTTCGCGACTTGTATTCCTACTCTTGAAGCTTGCTTTCAGCTGCCATATATTTAAAAACAGAGGAGCGAAAAAAATTTCTTCTCATCACTCCTCAATAAGCTACTCCTTACACTTGCTTTAAGTACAACAGTTTAGTGCATTAGTAAACCTCTAACTAAAGATGCACATATCCATTAATAAGGAGGTATCTATCTACATGGATACTATGGAAATTATCTATTAGTCAAGCATATTGCTAGTAACTAGCATCATTGATTAAGAATTCAGACTATAGCTTTTCTTAATCAAATAAGGTACATCAGAGCAAGCTCTCGAAGAGCGGGGAAGGGGTGGGGTTCTTGTATTTCACTCAAGCGAGAACCGCTAGAATTTACTTAGTACCAGTCAATATACTTTCGATATCTGCTAACTGCACCACTCCTGAAAAAGTTGGACTATTAATTACAAAAAAAGGTGTGCCAGAAACAGCCAATTTCTCAGCCAGTTGAATATCTTTTGTAATTGCGGAAGTAGCAAGAGTAAGGTCGCGTTTAAACTTACCCAAATCTAACTTCAAATTTTTAGCAATATCTAAATATAACGCCTCACCTACCTTCTTTTGATTAGTAAATAGCGCATCATGATATTCCCAAAATTTACCTTGCTGATATGCTGCCCAAGCTGCTCTTGCAGCTGGTAATGCTTCAGCATGAATTGAAGTCAATGGTAAATTCTTGTAAACTAATCTTATTTTATCTGGATATTTTGCTAGCAATTCTTTCAATGTTTTATGTGCTTCAGCACAGTAGGGACATTGAAAATCTGAAAATTCTATTAGCAGAGTTTTTGATTGAGCGGAACCTGTGGTGGGAGACTCACCAATCACTGTTTGAGGATTCGTTTTTAAATCTTGTAAAAATCCTAGCTGTGCTTGCTTGACTTTTTGTTGTTGTTGCTGCTGATAAGTTTGAACAGATTCAATAATTACCTCTGGATGTTCGCGGATAATTTGTAATACTTGCTGTTCTAACTGCGGATCAATGCGGCTAGCAGCTTGTGCAGGAAATGAACAGGTAACAACTAAAAGTAGTAAACCTATTGCTGACCAAGTACGCAGATGCTGAAATAAGGGACTAAACCAATCAAAGAATAAACGCATACAAAAACTCATAAATATTTTTTGTCTCAGCCATAGACTCGCAGTCGTTTCGACTTAATAAGTACGCTTCAGTTTAAAATCCCATAATTTAAGCTATGGAAATTCTTTTTTTACTTCTTAAACAGAGCCAGCAATCATCCCAGCAAGTAAAATAAAACCAATCCACACGTTTTGCCGAAACATCTCACCATAAACAGGATTAGGTAAGTCTTGCTGTCTTAATCGCAGAGACTGCCAAACCCATCCGATAGTAGCAAATGCAAGGCTAATCCAGAAGGCTAAGTCTAGATGTATCAATACACCTAACCAAGCCAATAACAAGATGGTGCCAGCAAAGAAAATTCCAATAGCTACAGGGGCATAATTCCCAAAAAATAGAGCGCTAGAATTAACACCAATGCGGCGATCGTCTTCCTTGTCGCTCATGGCATAAACTGTATCAAAACCCAATGTCCACAGTACAGTCGCGCCCCAAAGTAACCAAGTTGGTTGAGTGATAGTTTGTGTCACTGCACTCCAGCTAATTAACACGCCAAAACCCCAAGCAATAGAAAGTACCAGTTGCGGTACAGGAAATACCCGCTTTGCACCTGGATAAAGGAGAATTACAGGCACTGCTGCTACACATAACCAGAAACTCAGGGGGTTAAGGTAAAAGGCCAGGATGGCTGCACATAATAGCGATACGATCGCGACTATAATCCCAACTTTCACAGACAAAGCGCGAGAAGCGAGGGGGCGATCACGTGTTCTTTCTACTTCTGGATCAATATTGCGATCCCACAAATCATTGACAACACATCCGGCCGCACTCGTGGCCAGAGTCCCCAATATAATCACACCAACCAGAGGTAAAGGCGGTTTCCCAGAAGCTGCCAAAAATACAGCCCAAAGGGCAGGAATCATTAAAATTAACCGTCCTTCTGGTTTATGCCAGCGCAAAAGCCGGATAATTACAAGCCAAACTGGTTTTTGAGGGTATTCTGGCGTGCTTAACATAGAAATCAATGAATAACTTTAGATAGATGTATTCACACATCTTTACATCTATAGAATAACGTTATTTGTTATTTGTAGAAGCATAACCTCAAGTGGCAACTTTAAATATCTTTAAGTAGTGACTACGGTTAGAAACAGTAGGGTGAATATACTTAGCTCTGTTACCCTCAACAAAAAATTAACAGTGCTAAGTATGTTTTAATTTACTCAGTGCTGAGTACGGGCTAAACCTTAGCTATCCGCTAACACTACTCAGTTTGAGCAAGTGTGTTGCAACAAATATCAGTGCCAGCTACCCCGACATACCACCGTTTGCCATCATTTCTTATAAAGAGAGAAAAGTAGATGCAGAATTTAGTTTCGGCTAGCTGGGAGAGTGTTCCAACTCAACCACCTAAGCAACATCGGATTATTGCGGCTATTGACTTGGGAACAAATTCTCTACACATGGTAGTAGTCAAGATTGACCCCACACTACCAGCTTTCAGCATTATCGCCAGGGAAAAAGAAACTGTAAGATTAGGCGATCGCAATCTTACCACTGGGGAACTTAAACCAGAGATCATTAAAAAGGCGATCGCAGCTTTAGGGCGCTTCCAAGAAGTTGCTAAAACTATCAACGCCGAAACAATCATTGCTGTGGCAACTAGTGCTGTACGGGAAGCCCCCAATGGTAAAGATTTTTTGTACAGGGTAGAAACGGAGTTAGGTTTAAGCGTTGACTTGATTTCTGGTCAAGAAGAAGCGCGACGAATCTACCTTGGCGTGCTGTCGGGCATGGAATTTCACAACCAGCCCCACATGATTGTTGATATTGGCGGTGGTTCAACAGAGTTAGTTTTGGGCGATAGTCACCAAGCGCGTACTCTCACCAGTACCAAAGTCGGTGCAGTGCGACTCACTAGCGAGTTAATTACCACCGACCCGATCAGCAACACCGAGTTTATGTATCTACAATCTTATACGCGCGGTATGTTAGAACGTTCCGTGGATGAGATCCTAGGAAACCTGGAGTTTGGCGAATCTCCCCGTTTGGTGGGTACATCTGGCACGATTGAAACCCTGGCGATGATTCATGCACGAGAAAATTCGACTGTTATTCCTTCCACTCTCAATGGCTACCAGTTAAGTCTTAAAGACTTGCGAGAGTTGGTAAACCGCTTGCGGAAACTGAGTAATTCAGAAAGAGCTGCAATTCCTGGTATGCCAGATAAGCGAGCTGAAGTTATACTGGCTGGCGCAGTTATATTACAGGAGGCAATGACCCTTTTGGGAAGTGAATCGATCACAGTCTGTGAGCGTTCTCTGCGGGAAGGCGTAATTGTGGACTGGATGCTAACCCACGGTTTAATTGAAGATAAGCTGCGCTATCAAAGTTCAGTTCGGGAACGCAATGTTTTAAAACTCGCTAATAAATACCACATCAACTTAGAATATAGCGATCGCGTAGCAAAATTTGCCCAGAGTTTATTTGACCAAACTCAAGGTACGTTACACCACTGGGGATCTGACGAGCGACAATTGTTGTGGGCAGCAGCAATATTACACAATTGCGGCCATTATGTCAGCCATTCGTCCCACCACAAGCACTCTTACTATCTAATTCGTAATGGCGAATTACTCGGTTATACAGAAACCGAGATTGAAATCATTGCCAATTTAGCGCGTTATCATCGCAAATCGCCGCCCAAGAAAAAACATGAAAGTTACCAGAGTTTGCTAACTAAACACCACCGCCAAATGGTTAGTCAATTGAGTGCAATTTTAAGATTGGCAGTGGCATTAGATAGACGGCAAATTGGTGCGATCGCTCAAGTGCAATGTGAATATTATCCACAATTACAGCAGGTAAATCTGCTGGTTTTTCCATCTCAATCTGATGATGACTGTGCTTTAGAACTCTGGAGTTTAGATTACAAAAAAGGAGTATTTGAGGAAGAATTTGGAGTTAAATTAATAGCGACTTTAGAAAAGTCCAGCGTTGCTAGCTTCTCCTAGAAACTAGAATATAAGGTGCGTTAATGCTTAACGCACCTGTTGAAGAAAGTATAAGCGCATATCTGTACGTCACTACAAATTATGCCGATAATTTTCAAATTTCAGTTATCTCATATAGTTTTCATCATACTTAAGGATGAATTAAAAAACTCCCTAAAGAAGTAGTTTAAAAACAGAAACCAGAATTATAATTAACTTTATACTTAATAGTCTATTTACTGTTGGTTATGTTGCTATCGGATATCTAAGCTGGGAAAACTTAGATATCCTTATATAAAAAATTTTAACAAGGCATCAAAGCATCTAATCTCCCCAGTACAGCCATATCTTCTTCATCCAACTCTGTCGGAATACCACTGCGAATCAATTCCGAAAAGTCTTCATTGGGAACCATAACAGTCAACGTGTACAAGCGAGTGGAACCAGTATTTTTAATCAAATGAGTACCAGTGGGAGGCACCAATAAACTATCTCCAGCTTTAATCGGGGCGCTTTTGCCGTCACACATGGCGATCGCTTCCCCTTTGAGGACGAAAAACATTTCTACTGCCCACTGATGGCGATTTGGTGGTGTTTGTCCACCAACATCAAAAATTTCTATGCAACAAGTCAAGGAAGTATTAGCATTTGTTGAATCAAAGATAATTGCTAATCGATTAGAGTCGTTAGGACTGATGCGATATACTTGGTAATCTTTGGTAGATTTAATAACCGGAATTACACAACTAGTAGCGTACATTTGTTTATCCCCTCTGAAATTCTAGATGGGTATGAAAATTCCTAAAATCCGAGTTCTGAATATTGAGTTGTTAGTTGTATCTCTTCATTCAATTTTAGATTTTAAATTTTGGATTTTGGGATTGAATAATTCAAAATCCAAAATTTAACAAAGTCTGAGATTAAACGAATCTAAACGTGAGAACAAATCTAAAATCTAAAGTTCTTGAGCGTTCGCGCAGCGTCCCGTAGGGAAGAAAGATCATTTATGCATGGAATCAATCTAAAACCTAAAATAGAATTACTCCTCACCCTTTTGCAGCGCTGTTAAAAGCCTTTGCGAGTCAGTGACAAAACCGAAGCATTGTTTGACATTGTACAATGTTGCCAGCCAACAATATTCAGGAGAAGTGGTAGCGCTACAATCTTTAACTAACACACAGTCATATCCTAAGAAGTTTGCATCACATAACGTAGCTAGCACACATTGATCAGCATTAACACCAGCAAAAAATAATGTAGTCCTTCCTAGATTCCGCAAGATACTATCTAATGGTGTATCCCAGAAGCCACTCATGCGGTATTTGTCCACATAAATATCTTCGGGAATCTGTTCTAGTCCGTCTACTATTGCTGCTGCCCAACTACCTGCCATGAGTACTCTAGCACCATTGCTTGGCAGTGGATCGCCCAATCCTACACCTGCCCCTGTGGGGTCATAGACATGACGCGAACTAGCACTAATATTGAGCAAGTCGGGGCGATTCCCCCAATTTACCCAAATGACTGGAACACCAGCCTCACGCAGTTCTGGAAGTAAGTTGTTTAAAGGTTCAATAGGCTGACGTGCCGGAGTTACGTCCACGCCGATATGCGCCAACCAACCGTCAGGGTGACAGAAGTCGTTTTGCATATCAATGACGAGGATAGCAGCTTTTGCCAAGTCTAGACGCAGGGTTTTAGTTTCTGTTGATAAAATAACGCTTTGTGGGGTCTTTTGAGGACGAGTGATATCTGCGATCGCATCATTCACTGTCCACGCATTTGGTGGAACTCCCAATGTCCGAAAAGGCAAATTCATAAAATTGCAATACCCAATGCCATTTTCTATTTTGTAACTTGAAATTCAGTTGAAAGTACAATTACTTAATTAAGGTTAAATATGGTAAATTTCACTATTCAAAATGTTTTAATTGCCGCCAGTGATGATTATGCAAAGGTAGATGTACAGATTGTAAATGGTGCGATCGCTGCGATCGCACCCAATTTACAGGTAATTGGCACACCTATAGATGGCAAAAATAAGCTGCTGCTACCTGGCTTTTTCAACGCCCACACCCACTCATCAGAGATGTGGCAACGCGGGATCATGTCAGTTTTGCCTTTAGAATTATGGTTGGCGGAACTATATGATTTTGCCCCCCTCGATCCCGAACAGGTTTATCTCAGCGCTTTGGGTACTGCGGTAGAAACCTTACTTTCCGGCGGGACGAGTGTAGTGGATCATCTGGTGTTAATTCCCGGGCTTGAGTTAGAAACAATCGCTATTGCAACTCGCGCTTACAGAGAAGTTGGAATTCGCGCTTTTATCGCCCCCTTAATTCAAGATGAATCTCTCACAGCAGGTATCCCATCCGGGGAATCAGCCCAAAATCATGAACCTTATTTTCGCTCAACTGCGGCAACATTGGAAATCATCGAAGAGGCGGTAAGACAATTTCATCGCCCAGATGAGGGCGTGAATATTTTAGTTGCACCAACAGGGATACAATTGTGTACTGATGCTTTATTTCAGGGGTGTACTGAGTTAAGTGATCGCTATAATCTTTGTCGTCACTCCCATTTACTGGAAACTAGGGCACAGGAAAAACTCGCTCAACAAAAGTACGGTTGTACTGCTGTGGAGCATTTGAAAAGAATTGGATATTTGAGCGATCGTACAACACTTGCCCATTGCGTTTGGTTAAATGATGCTGATATCGCCATTCTCGCCCAAACTCAATCTACCGTTGTTCATAATCCCTTAAGTAATCTGCGTTTAGGCAGTGGTATCGCTCCGATTTTAAAATATCGCCAAGCTGGGGTAAATGTAACTTTTGGCTGTGATGGTGCTTCGAGTAATGACTCTCAAGATTTGCTAGAAGCCATCAAAATTGGTTCTATCTTACATAATGTTACAGATTCAGATTATCAACACTGGATTACACCCCGACAAGCAGTAGAAATGGCATCTTTAGGCGGTGCAAAAGGATTGAATTTGGCAGATAAACTCGGTTCTTTAACTGTGGGTAAACAAGCAGATTTGGTACTTTATGACCTCACTAACTTATCATTACTCCCCCGTACAGACCCCATTGGTTTATTAGTTTTAGGCCGTCCTAGCAACGTTGTTGATAGTGCTTGGGTGAATGGCAAGCAAATTATTACTGGAGGTAAGTTTACCACAATTAATGTTGATGAATTACGGCAAGAATTATTTAACCGCAGTCAATGGGAGACAAAGCGCAAATCTCAAACTGTGGCACAAATTGAGGCTCATTATCGCACGGTTATGGGATTGTAAAACATACCTAAACAATTCGCAATTCGCAATTCGCAATTGAAAAGGGCGAAAAAGCGAATTAATTGATAATTGCCTAAAAGTGGGTACAGAGCCAACACCACACCGTAGGTTGGTGGTCTTAAATCAGTGGTGAGTACAGAGCTAACACTGATTTAATTGCGTTAGCGTAGCGGTAGCGACGTAGGAGCGTCATTGCGAATTCACAATTGCGAATTGGGTTGACTCAATGACTGCACGCTTGCGTACAAAAATCTTATCAATTAGTTTTACTAAACGGCAAATTATGTTCATATCAGCAGGGATTTTGGGATGTAATACCAATTCAAATAATGTTTGCGACACATCAATTATTTGTAAGGGCACAACAATGTTGTGCCCCTACCCATCTGTCGCATTCTTTTTTCAAATTGGTATAACTTACTGAAGCGATGTCTACGACGGGCTACGCCTACGCTATTGTCGATTCAAGTTCACAAGCATACAAAAGAAGATTTAGCTGCATCATCTCAAATAATGCAGGCCAAATAAAACTTTATTCTGAGAAGTAATTATACCTTCACCTTGCGAAATCCTGCTTGCTTTCTCTTCGCTAGCCAAGCCAAACTAACAGCAAGTATACTACCAGCGATCGCGCTTGGTTCGGGTACTCTTGTCAGCAAAATGTCACTGGCTGTAACAGTTATACTGCCTCCTGCTCCTGAATTATTATTACCAGCAGCGATCGCGCTTGGTTCATTGGGTACTGCAACTATGAAATCAGTATCAATATTTATGTTACCTCCTAGCCCTGAATTATTGCTATCACCAGCGATCGGGCTTGGTTGGGGCGCTCGTCTTAATAAAAGAAGATCGCTGACATTGAGACTGATGTTACCTCCTAAACCATTGCTGATTGACCCAGAATTGCTGTTAAGGGTGGCACCATCTCTTATGGAAAGGGTACTGGTTGTAATAGTTATGTCACCTCCATCTCCCAAATTATTGCTACCAGCGTTAATTTGCTCAGAATTGCCGTTGACGGTGCTGGTGGGAATCGTTACCTGACTACCTGGATTACTCACGGAAATGCTATCGGTAGCTGTTACAGTTAAATTGCCTGCTGCTCCTGAATTGTTGCCACCACCCTTAATATAGAGCCTACGAGTAGAGATAGTAAAATTGCCGCTAGAGGTAGTTAAATTGCTGCCGATGGTTATGCTATCGAGAGCCTTGACATTACTATTATCGCTTCCTGTTAGTCCACCATTGATCGCTAAATTCTCGCTGTTGATAGTGCTATTGATAAGTGTTAAGTTACCATCTATATTCACATTGCGGCCGCTGATGGTGCTATTGGTAAACGTTAGGTTACTAGAATTGTAAGCGTTGATATCACCAGCGATCGCTAGCCCAGAAAATGTAACATCGGCAGCGTTAATGTCAAACACGGGGAAGTGATTATTGCCACTGATGGTAAGTAAGTTAGCACCTGGGCCATTAATAGTGAGATTTTTTGCGATCTCAAGTGCCCCACTCGTTAGGCTAATTATACTAGGATGACTTTCTAATAAAAACTCTACCACGTCATTGCTATTTGCAATGTTGATAGTGTCTCGCAATGAGCCAACGCCACTATCATTGAGATTGTTAACCACCAAGGTAGCAGCTTGGGCTGATTCCACTTGCATTATTACCCAGCCCAAAGCAACGGCTATGGAAATAGCTTGAGCGACAGCCTTTTTTCTATTGTTTTTTGTCACTTAAAACTCCTGGTATTAATTTGTCAAAGAATAAAAAACTTATTTGTACAATTACATAGATACATCATAATGTTTAAATTTAATTTGCAAAGGGGGTTTTGATAATTCGCAGATTCAAAACCTAATTGAAGAATTTTTATAAAGCTGTGAAATATTGCCCGTATCCCTATAAATGGTTCATTATGCGGCAGAATTGTGCGTAAACCTCAGTGACTATTGTATACATCGCTATTTGCTGCTGTTTTAGGATAGCAAATAGCGATCGCCTATTCTTCTTGATGTTGTTGCTTAAAGTCAGCTAATATTTGTTGAATTTCTTCTGCTGAGATGTCTTCTTGTTCAGATTTTGAGTATATGGTTACTAAAATAATATTTGTATCTGTTTTTAAATAATAAATTACTCAATACCCACCACTTTTACCTTTTTGAACATCACTATTTTTGACCCGTAGCTTAAAAATTGTATATCCAACTCCGGGTATTTTGTCTCCTGGTAATTCTCCTGATTGCAGTTGTTCTATTATTGGTTGAATATCATTACTAATATTCCGGTACTTTTTGGCTAAGATACGCAGATTACGTTTAAATCTAGCAGTGGCTTCGACTTGAATCAAAGGTGGTTCACTCTGCATCAATACCTTCCCATAGTTGAGATATAGGTATAGTATTTCCGGTCATCGCATCGTACCAACCTTGACGAAAACTTTCACAGGCAGACTCAACAAGTTCATCATCCTCTTCATTCTCTTCCGTGATTAAGACAATGACTCGGACGCGGCTGTGTTTTGCTATAGTCAACGGCTTGTCTAAAGAAATTTGACCCCATTCGTTCACGGTTCCCTTGACTTCAATTGCTTTCATTGTCGTGAATCTGAGTTGTGCTGTTAATAGTATAGGGCTTGTATATATAAGTTTTGCTTAAGCTGTGGTAGCGATCGCATAAGCGTTTGCTACAAATAGATAAGCTCTGGTAACGAAACAACTTAATTGATAAGCTTTGCTTAAGCGTTCTTAACGATCGCATAAGCATTGCTATAGATAGACAAGCGTTCTGAACGAAACAACTTAATTGATAAGCTTTGCTTAAGTTGTGGTGATGAAAACATAAGCGTTCTGAACGAAACAAGTTGTGTTCTGAACGAACAAACAAACGTTCTGAACGAAACAAGTTGTGTTCTGAACGAACAGACAAGTTTTCTGTAACAACGGACAAGCATTCTGGACGAAACAACTTGTGTTGTGAACGAACGGACAAGTTTTCTGTAACAACGGATAAGCATTCTGAACCAAACAACTTGTGTTGTGGATGATCGCACAAATTGTAGTGACGACAACAACTTTATTCTTAACGTCCGCTTCTGTTTTGGTAACAATTGGACAAGCTGTTGCGTCGCGGGAACTTTCTTTGTAACGTAGCTACTGCAAAATTACTCAAATTATTCGTGTGAAGAGGATTTTCTTTAAGCTTCGCATCGCACGAGTAGCAAAATTATGCTGATGCCAAGCTTGATAGAAATGGGGGTAAGGCATATTTTGGGCGCATTTCCAGGCTAAATGGTAGTATTTATCATCAAATTGCCAATAATCGCTTAAAGCTTTGACTACCGCAATGCGATGCTGATTATTTTGTATAATTTCCCCTAAGCTATTTGCTGCCCACCTACGGGTTTCGTCATCCACAGTAGTTGATTGCAGCAGTTGCACCAAGGCGGTGATCGCAATTTCATTGCCTGGGTCGATTTTCCCTAAGCTATCTGCTGCCTGCCTACGGGTGTAGTCATTCACATTAGTTGATTGCAGCAGTTGCACCAAGGCGGCGATCGCAATTTCATTGCCAGTGCCGATTTTCCCTAAGCTTTCTGCTGCCCACCTACGGGTGGAGTCATCCACAGTACTTGATTGCAGCAGTTGCACCAAGGCGGCGATCGCAATTTCATTGCCTGGGTCGATTTCCCATAAGCTATCTGCTGCCCGCCAACGGGTGGAGTCATCCACAGTAGTTGATTGCAGCAGTTGCACCAAAGCGGCGATCGCAATTTCATTGCCAGTGCCGATTTTCCCTAAGCTAGATGCTGCCTGCCTACGGGTGGAGTCATCCACAGTAGTTGATTGCAGCAGTTGCACCAAGGCGGCGATCGCAATTTCATTGCCAGTGCAGATTTTCCCTAAGCTATCTGCTGCCCGCCTACGGATGGAGTCATGTACAGTAGTTGATTGCAGCAGTTGCACCAAGGCGGCGATCGCAATTTCATTGCCAGTGCCGATTTTCCCTAAGCTATCTGCTGCCTGCAAACGGGTGTAGTAATCCACAGTAGTTGATTGCAGCAGTTGCACCAAGGCGGCGATCGCAATTTCATTGCCAGTGCCGATTTTCCCTAAGCTCTCTGCTGCCCACCTACGGGTGGAGTCATCCACAGTACTTGATTGCAGCAGTTGCACCAAGGCGGCGATCGCAATTTCATTGCCAGTGCCGATTTTCCCTAAGCTCTCTGCTGCCCACCTACGGGTGGAGTCATCCACAGTACTTGATTGCAGCAGTTGCACCAAGGCGGCGATCGCAATTTCATTGCCAGTGCCGATTTCCCTTAAGCTATCTGCTGCCCGCCAACGGGTGGAGTCATCCACAGTAGTTGATTGCAGTTGTTGCACCAAAGCATTGATCGCTTTTGTGCGGTCTGTTTGTTCTTGACCACAGCAATAATACTGATTTATTGATAATAATAAATTGATTTATTAATATTCACACTTAAAAATGTAGATTAAACAAAATACAAAACTTATCTTTTGTAGTGTCTCTACAAGACGCTGGGCTATGCGCTAAAGCATCTCCAAAAAGGGCTACGGTGTATATACAGATGCTTTCTGAACGTAATTTCCGGTTAAGTCTGATAGCTTCTGAAATACCTTAAGAAAGCTTTTACATAGCAAAACCTGTCCCTCTACTTAGTGAGGAGAGGGATTAAAGATAGGACAGGGTGAGGTTTTAGAGGATTTTTAAGTAATTAGATAACTTATGTGTACACCTTAGTTAAAAAGTAGGCTTTCAAAGCCCCCTTTTAAATAGGCTGGTAACTATACCTGAACTTTTAAATCAAGTATCACTACCAGCCTAGATAAAGCAATTCAATTTATCAAAAGTGCGGATGAAAGGACTTGAACCTTCACTCCTCTCGGAACTAGAACCTAAATCTAGCGCGTCTGCCAATTCCGCCACATCCGCATCAGTTTACTATCATACCATAAGAAATTATTTATGGGAATAGGGAGTGGGGAATGAGGAAGCAGGGGAGGCAGGGGGAGCAGAGGAAGATGAGGGGGAAAAGAGGACAAGGAAGAATTATTTAACAAGTTTCTTCCTTGTCTCTTCGCCATGCCCAATGCCCAATGCCCCCCATACCCAACTACATAACCGCAACACGAGGCAAACGATGCTTAAACCCACAAAGAATTTCCCAGGAAATAGTGTCTAGTTGTTCTGCCCAATCGTCTGCTGAAATTTGTTCTTTTCCCTGCTCCCCTAGCAAGGTGACTACTTCTCCTTCTTGGATATTAGGTATGGCACTCACATCCAGCATCAACTGATCCATTGTAATTGTCCCAATTTGCGAGACTCGCTGACCGCGAATTAACACCTGCATTTTGTTGGAAAGATTACGAGGCACACCGTCAGCATAGCCAATTCCCACGACAGCGAGGCAAAGTTCACGCGGGGCAATAAATTTATGCCCGTAGCTAACAGCAGTTCCTGCGGCGATTGTTTTAACTTGGGTAACTCGTGCCTTAAGTTGCAAAACGGGTTTGAGATCGATCGCATTTTGTAAATGCGGTGCTGGGTAAAGTCCATAAACAGCTAAACCTACTCGCACAATGTCGTAGTGCAATGCCGAATCTGTGAGTGCAGCTGCTGAGTTTGCCAAGTGCAAGCAAGGTGGTTCAATTCCCATTGCTTTGATTTGGGCGATCGCTTCCTCAAATCGTCTATGCTGTTCTTCCATTGCCGTAGTATCAGGATCGTCTGCTGTTGCCAAATGGGAATAAATACTGGCAATAGATAAATGTGGTAAGCGCTGCACTAATTGCACAAATTCACCAGCTTGCTGCCAATTAGTTCCCAACCTAGACATACCCGTGTCTAATTTGATGTGTACGGGCACTGAAGAACCATAATTCAGGGATTCTAGAGTATCGGAAAATACCAAAGCTTGTTTAGGGCTACAGAGTGTGGGCTGAAGTTTCCAATGTGCGATCGCATGAATCTGCTCTGGTGTATGAGTTGCCCCTAAAATCAAAATGGGTGCTTGAATCCCGCCTTCTCGCAATTGGATAGCTTCTGGAATTGTAGCGACTCCCAGCCAACTTGCTCCCGATTCAATCGCAGTTTGAGCGACTGTTACCGCTCCATGTCCATACGCATCAGCTTTTACTACTGCCATCAACTGGGTACGCGGCGATAAAAACTGCACTAATTGTTGTATATTATACGACAACGCCCCTAAGTCAATTTCTACCCAAGCTCGTTGCGAAAACCACGCGTAGGTGTCGCACTGCTCATTAGGAACTACACCAGAGATTTTTTTGCGACTTAACATTTGTACTGACTCCTATCCCACCACGGCTAAACTTCCAATTTATCCATCTATACACGCTGCTAAAAGCGAGATCAGATTAAATAGGAAGTTTAACCTTCATATTGGAATTGATACAAGATATTATGGTAGTAAAGTAAAAGTTAAGATTTATGAGTTTAGGATTTATATAAAAACTCTCTGAAACTCTTATTTTTACCTTTAAGTGCGGGACGCTGTGCGAATGTATCCTTTGTTTTGTTTGCCCTTCATTGTCGCAAGTGGTATGAGAAAACTACCGCAGCGACTGGCTCAACTTTTGGCTGCATCCTTTGCATCAACCACGTATTTTTTTACTTTAAGTTAAAAATTTTACTTGCAAACTCTTAACTTAATTGCTGAATTCTTCCGAAAGTATAATTTATTCTCACTTCCCTAGCAGGGTGTATTTGTGTTAACATTTATGTAAAGCTATTACCCTGAGCGCAGATACATGGGGAAGGTTTTAGTCTTAAACGCATCTTACGAACCTCTCAATATAACGAGTTGGCGTCGTGCTGTAGTTCTGTTAATCAAAGGCAAAGCAGAACGCGTAGAACACAACGGTAAATTTTTGTACTCGGATTTTCCGTTGCCGACTGTAATCCGGTTGCGTCATTACGTGCGTGTTCCTTATAAAGAAATTCCTCTGACTCGCCGAAATATACTGCACCGTGATGGTCATGCCTGTCAATACTGTGGTTACACGGGGGATGAGTTGACTCTAGACCATGTAATACCGCGATCGCGCGGCGGTGGCGATACTTGGGAGAACATTGTAACTGCTTGTGTCCGTTGCAATGTTAAAAAAGGCAGTCGTAATCCCCACGAAGCTCATATGCCTTTGCGTCATCCCCCCCGCCAACCTTATAGCAGCCTCTATTTCGAGGTCAGCAAACATCTTAAGAGTGGACTGCACACAGAGTGGCAAAAGTACGTTATAGGTCTTTGAGCAATTGGTGGCTATATAACCTGCAACGAACGTGATCGCGTCTCGTAGACACCTGCAATGCGTCAACACTCAAGCCTCTACATTTGTGTATGGGGCTTCCTCTTTACTCCCTGTCTTTTTCCAAGGAGAGACGTTAAAAGCGATCTGCCTTCTTGCACTGGATTTTGCTCTCAATTATCAGAATTTTAAAAAAGGATACGAAACACGTATTGTTCATTAAAAATTATTGTTAATTGCTCAACAGTTAGATTGATGAGAGTATTGAGCATAAGACTATTTTAAATATCAAGGACTATCCCGAAAGTATAAAATAGAAAGTATATCCTAAGTCAGATTAAAATCCTGCTAATTCAATCTATAGAAGACAAAAAAAGCTCCTCAAACAGATTTATGCTCTCAGATACAGCTCTATATACTAAACTTCCTTGTTTGTAGCACCTATATGCTTTTTAGTAGAATTTAGTTGATTGTTGACCATTGTTAAGCATTGCTGTTACTAGCAAAAAGTATACTTAGATGTAGAGTGCAATGTCTTGATATTTTTGCGAAGATCATAATCTGGCTAAATTCAGGGAATTGCTGCTCGTGGTATTTCTGAATTAAAGGAGCCTCACACTTTAAAAAAGTTCCCTATGTACTTGAATTCTCCCGCTAGTCAGTTTGAGAGTTTGTCATTGACCACAGAACCAAAACCAGAGGAACCTGAAATAGAGAAAGTGCCAGTAGAAGTTGCATTTAAAAGTCCGTCATTACCGCCATCCGTAGGTGAAGGAGCTATATATCTCAGCCAGCGTGGTAATTCTCCGGCACAACAAAAGTCAGAAGAACTGCAAAAAACCCTTCTGGCACACCGACACGATCGCCAACTGGTAATTCTGCAAGATTTTCCTGACCCTGATGCTCTTTCTTGTGCCTGGGCTTATCAGTTAATTGCCCAGCAATATGATATCAAATGTGAAATCATTTATGCTGGCGCATTAAGCCATCAAGAAAATATTGCCTTGGTGAGGCTGACCAATTTACCTATCCAACGCTGGACACTGCAAACCTTGAAAACCAAAGATTTGTCATCTTATCAAGGTTTTGTGTTAATTGATAACCAGGGAACCACTTCACAGCTACTGTCAGCAGTGCAGCAGTCTGGAATTCCCCTAATAGCCCTCATCGACCATCACAGTATCCAAGGTGATCTCCAATCAGAGTTTGAGGATATTCGTCCCCATGTAAGAGCGACGGCAACCATTTTTACCCAGTATCTCCAAACTGGATTACTGGCATTAGATAGCAGTATAAATCAACACGTTAAATGTGCTACTGCCTTAATGCACGGCTTGCGATCGGATACAAATCGGCTCATGCAAGCGCAAGAAGAAGACTTTATGGCAGCAGCGTATTTAAGCCGATTTTATGACGCTCAACTGCTAAACGCCATTTTACAGGCGAACCGTTCCAAGCGGGTAATGGATGTGATCGAGCGATCGCTAAAAAATCGCATCGTCCAAAATAACTTTTCCATCGCTGGTGTTGGTTACTTACGGTACGAAGACCGTGACGCCATCCCCCAAGCGGCTGATTTTCTCGTCACCGAAGAAAACGTTCACACCGCCGTAGTTTACGGTATTGTTCACGATGAAGACGAAGAACTAGAAATAGTCATCGGTTCCCTGAGAACCACCAAACTCACCCTTGACCCCGATGAATTCATCAAAGAAGCCTTTGGGCAAGATAGCGCAGGGCGGTTTTTTGGCGGTGGAAGGACAAGCGCAGGCGGCTTTGAAATCCCGATGGGTTTCTTATCTGGCAGCAACGAAAATTCTGCATACGCAAAAATGAAATGGGAAGTATTCGACGCTCAAATTAAGCAAAAACTGCTGAGGTTAGTTAATCCCAGAGACAACCCAATTCAGTCGGAGTAGAAAGAACTTAAGGAGACGCGGAGAACTTTTAACTAATGCAGCGTCAAAGTGTTTGTTCAGATAGCATCCCTTCCCGATTTTTGATAAAAGTCGGGAATTTAGATTTTATGACGAATGCTGAACTAAATCAAAGTTAACTTGCGCCTACCTATTTATTTGTCAAGAAGGAGCGCCATGAAGTCTATAAAAGTGAGCGACTGAATATAGATGAATTATTGCAAGAAAGTCCTAGCTTGCAGCGTTTTTTCAATGATGCCGAGTGGATTAATACTACTTATCAGCGATCGCGGCGAGAGGCAATGGTGGAAATGAGTTTATCAGAAGATAACTTTGCGATCGCTTGTCCCTTTGCTGTCGATGAGATTTTAGACTTAGACTTTTATCCTAACACTGACGAATAACCATGTAAAATTTTTGTATAAGTGTAGACATGCTCAATATGATGAGTAATTATCTGTGAAAATTGCTGTAACTTTGTTAACTAATTATAAAGATATGCACTTGGGATGCGAATAATACCTTTTGAATTTCTCATTCCCAGACGGCCTGTTTCGTTACAGACAAAGAAAAGAGAAAATCTTCAGGCATGGAAGACTTTTGTCCGCGTTGAAGCCCAAAAGGTTTGGAAAGATAACAGTCCCATTAAAGACGGCGATTTACAACTGACACTAGTTTATCTTTGTGATGAGTTTCCGGCTGATATTGATAACATTATCAAGCCAATTCAGGATGCACTTGTAGACTTAGTTTTTGAAGATGATAGTTTAGTATCAGATGTAGATAGTCATCGTCGATTTATGTCTGATCCGATTGATATTATAAGTCTACCTTTTTTATTACAGCGTGCTGTCATCACAGGTAAAGAGTGTGTTTATGTAAAAGTGAGTGAATCTCAACCACTGGAAAAATACTTATGATTAACAATACTAAAATTCTCTACGATCAAAAGGTAAAATCTCTGGCAGAGAAGTACGAAAGTCAAGGATTTCGTGTTTTATTGAAACCCAAAACAGATAAATTACCATTCGATTTGGGGAACTACCAACCAGATATAATTGCTATTAGAGAGGGATCAAGTTTGGTAATTGAAGTAAAAACCAACCTCAGCCGAGTGTCAGTTGATCGTTTACAGGCTTTAGCAGAAGAAGTGAGTAAACATCAAGGCTGGCGTTTTTTATTGGTCACGCTTGAAGACATAGAAGCCAAGTCATTACCTGGAACATCCGAACAACTTTCTTCATGGCAAGATTTAGCTGATCGTTTTCACGAAGCTCATAGGCTGATTGAGAATGATGAAATTGAACAAGCCTTTAAAGCAGCCTTTCTTTTGCTATGGAGTACTTTTGAGGGGGCGTTAAGGAAGCGAGCAGTTGATGTGTCAATTCCTATTGAACGTTTTCCAGTTATAGGATTACTAAGACATCTGTACTCTTTGGGAGAGTTATCAATCTCTCAATTTGACCTTGCTCAAGCTTGTTTTGAAGTTCGTAATCGTCTTGCTCACGGATATATTGAAAACCTAACGTTGCCAGTTGTACATAATTTTGACAATTTGGTTCGTGAATTGTTAGCGGAATGGAAAGTCAAATTCGATATTAGTCAACTTTCATCAGAGAATCTAGCTGCTTTTCGTGCATGGTTTGCCGAATTCGATGCAGCAGACTGGGATAAACGACAAGAATTAAGGCAAAATTTAATCAATAAAAGGCTTCTTTTAGCAATAGAAAATGAGATACTAAAGAAAGAATTAAACGTAAACGACGAACAGCTTATAAATGTCGAATGCGATGTTAGTCAACTTTCATCAGAGGATCTCGCTGCATTTCGTTCCTGGTTTGCAGAATTCGATGCAGCAGCCAGGGATAAACAGATTGAAAAAGATGTGGCTCAACAAGAAACCCTATCGTCTATTACTGACAGTCCGGCCTTAAAACCTTTAACCGACCTTGACTCCTGGACTCAGAGTTTAATAGGTGTAATCCAGCTAGAAGAAGAAAATCCGACAGAAAATTATGTGGATTATTTAGAGGAGAAATACGGTTGAAACGGGTGTTGTTCGACAGCGATGTGTTGCTCGATATTTTGGCACAGCGTCAACCATTTATCGTAGCTTCTGCACGAGCATTAAATACAGTAATGCAGAATCAAGTACAAGGTTATGTTTCAGGTCATGCAGTAACCAATATTTTCTATATTCTGCGTCGTCAAGTTGGTAATGAAGTAGCGCGTGAACTATTAGCAAAGTTATTGCAGCACCTTCAAGTTGCCAGCGTAACAGATGAAGTTATTCGGCAAGCTTTGAATAGCCCAATTAAGGATTTTGAGGATGCGGTAACGAGTGCTGCGGCGCTTACGGCAGGTTTAGAAATAATTGTGACGCGAAACACACCCGATTTTGTGGCTTCTTTAGTTCCGGCAATGCTGCCAGATGAGTTTTTGACAAGGCTATCTGAGTGAATAGCTAAGACATAGCGTTAAAATCCGTATCAGTTCTGCTTTTTGAGAGATATAGGAATGACACAGCAAGAATTGTTAAATGAGTTTTTATACCCTTCCTGCGGAAGCACAGCATCAAGTAATCGACTTTATTGCTTTTTTGCGACAAAAATATGCAGTAATTGAACCTGCATCTGAGCTACCTGACATTGACTTGATAAATGATAGCTTTATTGGGATGTGGAGCGATCGCCAAGATTTAGCTGATAGCACTACTTGGGTGCGCGGTGTTCGAGAAAATGAGTGGTCAAAGTCATATCACTAACTCAACCATCAGTCTTATTGCAGCTACAGCAATAGTGTGGAATTACCCGTTTATCACAAAAAACCAACGGGATTACAGATTTATTCAAGGTTTAAACCTGTTGCCATATCCGTAACTAGAACACCTAACGCTGCGTTGCACCGGACAGATCGCATATCAATGAATACGTAATAATGATTAAGATTAGGATAGGTTAATTCACACCAAACGTAAATCCTAACTAAGCACGGGCTACACCCCGCTATGCTAACAGAACTCAAAGTATGGAACTATATTTAATTCGTCATGGCATCGCCGAAGATAAAGGATTAGGTATCAAGGATGAAGAGCGCAGCCTTACTAAAGAAGGAAGGCAAAAAACTGAGAAAGTCGCTCAGAAACTTGTTAAATTGGGATTAAACTTTGATTTGATTCTCACCAGCCCCTTAGTGCGGGCCCGCCAAACGGCTGAAATCCTTATAGCAGAAAAACTAAGCTCCAAATTAGAGGAATCTAGCCACCTCGCCCACGATGGTCAAATTTCTAGTTGGCTAAAAGACTGGTTAGAGCCAAGAAATTATTCCCAAAATACCGAACTGGCACTGGTTGGACACGAACCTGATTTAACTAATTGGGCAGAAATTCTCCTATGGGGAGAAGTCAAAGGAAGCTTAGTCTTGAAAAAAGCAGGTATGATTGGGATAAAACTACCAGAAACAGGTTCTCCTCTGGGTCGGAGTCAAATGTTTTGGTTGACACCACCCAAGTACCTGCTATAACAGTTTTTCAACATTTCCAATTGTTGTTAAAAGGGCTACTGTTATAGCGACAATAATTTCTGGTAAGTTAGCTTGATCAGATATTTCACAAAGCGAATGGTGGTGCCATGATGGTGTGCGAATACAAGCCTGGTTTAGAAGGCATTCCCGCCGCCCAGTCAAGTATCAGCTATGTTGATGGGCAAAAGGGAATACTAGAATATCGTGGCATCCGGATTGAGGAACTAGCAGAGAAAAGTACATTCCTAGAAACTGCTTATCTCTTAATCTGGGGCGAACTGCCAAGCAAGGAAGAACTGGAAGGATTTGAGCATGAAGTTCGTTACCACAGGCGGATAAAATACCGCATTCGGGACATGATGAAATGCTTTCCAGAAAGTGGTCATCCAATGGATGCGCTGCAAGCCTCTGCTGCTGCTTTAGGCTTGTTTTATTCGCTCCGGGATTTACATAATCCTGCCTACATTCGAGATTCGGTGGTACGCCTGATAGCAACTATTCCTACAATGGTAGCTGCGTTCCAACTGATGCGAAAAGGCAATGACCCGGTACGTCCCCGTGATGACTTGGACTATTCTGCCAACTTTCTATATATGCTCAATGAGCAAGAACCCGATCCTCTGATGGCGCGGATTTTTGATATCTGCTTGATACTTCAAGTCGAGCATACAATGAATGCTTCCACCTTTAGTGCCAGGGTGACAGCTTCCACCTTAACTGATCCTTATGCTGTGGTTGCTAGTGCCGTGGGAACCTTAGGTGGGCCCCTGCATGGTGGAGCCAATGAAGAAGTAATTCAGATGTTGGAAAAAATTGGCTCCGTGGAAAATGTCCGTCCCTACATAGAGCATTGTCTGCAAACTAAATCTAAGATTATGGGCTTTGGACATCGTGTGTATAAAGTAAAAGACCCACGAGCCATAATTTTACAAGGACTAGCAGAGCAACTGTTTGAGAAGTTTGGGCATGACAACTTCTATGACATTGCTCAAGAAATGGAACAAGTGGTAGGGGAAAAACTAGGTAGCAAAGGAATTTATCCAAATATTGACTTTTACTCAGGTTTGGTGTATAGGAAGATGGGAATTCCCACAGACTTGTTTACACCAATATTTGCGATCGCTCGTGTTGCTGGTTGGCTAGCCCACTGGAAAGAACAACTAGCAGAAAACCGGATTTTCCGTCCTACCCAGGTTTATAATGGTCGACACGAGGTTACTTATACCCCCATTGAGCAACGTTAACTGACAGTCAAGCAATTTTGGATTTTAGATTTCAGATTTTGGCTTCATTTCTTAGTTCAAACGAAATGCTTGTACCAAAAAATCTCAAATCGGCAGTCTAAAATTATTAAGTCATGTTAAACCCCATTTTTGGGGAAGCAGAAAATTTCACAAAGTAGACAACCGTTGCCAAAAGGGAAGCGGAGGATTTGTGTTGCCATGCTGGGGGACAAGGAGGACAAAGTAAAATTTTCTCCCTTGTCTTCCCCTGCTCCCTTGCTCTTCATTAATGCCAACCATAAGTAGAAGTTCTCATTTCGCTTCAGGGTGCTCAAACCATCCAACGATATACTAGGCATGGGAATTAGCAACAAATCTTCAATCAAGCGTCATCTGGGCAAAAATTAAAAATGGGTGAATTTACAGGTATTAATTTAACTAATAGTTGTAACTCACCATGACTCGATGTCTTAAAGAGTGGAAACATGAACTCAGGAATTGACCTTCAAGGAACTTTTATTGAATCCCTCCGGGATTTAGGTATACCAGCAGGAACAGCCAAAGCGATTTGGATGCCACTGCCAATGATACTGATGCTGATTGGGGCAACAGTGGGGGTATTAGTTGCCACTTGGCTAGAACGAAAGATTTCTGCCGCCGCACAGCAGCGAATTGGACCAGAATACCAGGGGCCTTTTGGGTTACTGGTACCTGTAGCGGATGGTTTGAAGTTGGTATTTAAAGAAGATATAGTACCAGCCAAATCTGACCCCTGGCTGTTTACCCTTGGCCCAATTATTGTTGTGATTCCGGTGTTTCTGTCATTCCTGATCGTCCCCTTTGGGCAGAACATCGTAATTAGCAATGTCGGCATGGGTGTCTTTTTGTGGATTGCCTTATCAAGCATTCAACCCATTGGCTTACTAATGGCTGGCTACGCATCTAATAACAAATACTCCCTCTTAGGGGGGTTGCGGGCAGCAGCGCAATCTATTAGTTATGAAATTCCTTTGGCATTGGCGGTGTTAGCGATCGCTATGATGTCTAACAGCCTCGACACCGTTGATATTGTCAATCAACAGTCTGGCTACGGCATCTTGGGCTGGAACATTTGGCGACAACCAATCGGTTTCTTGATCTTTTGGATAGCCGCTCTAGCTGAATGCGAACGATTACCCTTTGACTTACCAGAAGCGGAAGAAGAAATCGTCGCAGGCTATCAGACTGAATATTCAGGCATGAAATTCGGTCTTTTCTACCTGGGTTCTTACGTTAACTTGATCCTTTCTTCCTTACTAGTAGCAATTCTTTACCTGGGCGGTTGGGACTTTCCCATTCCCCTCAACCTCATCGCTGGTTGGGTGGGAGTCAGTGAACTAAATCCCGTGTTCCAGATAGTAACTGCGGCTTTGGGGATCACCATGACCGTGTTCAAAGCCTATCTACTAGTGTTTGTTGCCATCCTGTTGCGCTGGACAGTGCCACGGGTACGGATTGACCAACTGTTAGATTTAGGATGGAAGTTTTTGTTGCCAGTTGGTTTGGTTAATCTCCTATTAACTGCCGCCCTGAAACTAGCCTTTCCCTTCGCCTTCGGGGGTTAGTCATTAGTCATTAGTCATTAGTCATTTGTACTAATGACCAAGGACAAAGGACAAGGGACAAGGGACAAATAAAGAGAGAGTGAAACATAATGCTAAAGTTCCTGAAACAAGTTGGTGATTACGCCAAAGAAACAGTACAAGCTGCACGTTACATTGGTCAGGGACTTTCTGTTACCTTTGACCATATGCGGCGGCGTCCGATTACGGTACAGTACCCTTACGAGAAACTGATTCCTGGCGAACGGTTTCGCGGTAGGATTCACTTTGAATTTGATAAGTGTATCGCCTGCGAAGTTTGTGTTCGCGTTTGTCCGATTAACCTGCCTGTGGTCGATTGGGAATTCGATAAAGCCAGCAAAAAGAAAAAACTCAACCACTACAGCATTGACTTCGGAGTTTGTATCTTTTGCGGTAATTGTGTGGAATTTTGCCCTACTAACTGTCTATCGATGACGGAAGAGTATGAACTTTCCACTTACGATCGCCATGAATTGAACTATGACAGCGTGGCACTGGGTCGTCTGCCCTACAAAGTAACAGATGACCCAATGGTTACACCACTGCGCGAACTAGTTTACCTACCCAAGGGCGTCCTCGAACCACATGGACTGCCCGCAGATGCGCCACGTCCGGGTGCGCGTCCAGAAGACTTGGTGGAACAAACAGAAAAATAAATGTCATTTGTCATTTGTCCTTTGTCTTTTACTAATGACCAATGACCAATGACCAATGACCAATAACCAATGACTAAGGACAAAAAACAGTGAATCTAGCGGAAGGAGTACAGTTTGTATCGCTTGGCATACTGGGCGTGATGATGATTGGGGCGGCCATCGGCGTGGTACTGTTCTCCAACATCGTCTATTCAGCCTTTATGCTGGGGGGCGTGTTCATCAGCATAGCGGGAATCTACCTGTTGCTAAATGCTGATTTTGTTGCAGCTGCACAAATACTGATTTACGTTGGGGCAGTTAACGTGTTGATTTTGTTTGCCATTATGTTGGTGAACAAGCGAGAGGATTTTGTAGCATTTCCCAACTCTTGGGTGCGGAAAGCCTTAACGGGTTTAGTCAGTGTAGGATTGTTTGGTCTTTTAAGCACAATGGTTCTGGCTACTCCTTGGGCTTACTCAACTCCTGCTGTGGCGGGTGGTGAAAGTTCGATAATTTTAATTGGAGAACATTTCTTCACTGACTTTTTACTGCCTTTTGAACTGGCTTCCATTTTGCTGCTGATAGCGATGGTAGGAGCAATTATTTTGGCACGCCGCGAGTATTTGCCAGACCTGTTGACACCATCTAAACTGGGGCAAACTGTTTTGACTTTGCAAGAACGCCCTAGAGAACTAGTATCAACAACTAGCGAAACAAAAGAGTAATATTTGCGACCTGAGTCGCAAATAGAAAGCCAGTTTTTTCAGGAGGGATACCCAGATTCATGCAACTCCAGTACTTTTTATTACTAGCAGCAGCTTTATTCTGCATTGGCATCTTTGGTTTAATTACCAGCCGCAATGCTGTGCGGGTGCTGATGTCAATTGAGTTACTGCTCAATGCTGTTAATCTGAATTTAATGGCATTTTCCAACTTCCTCGACTCAACATTAATTAAGGGTCAGGTTTTCACAGTATTTGTGATCACTGTGGCCGCAGCCGAGGCGGCGGTAGGTTTAGCGATCGTGCTTGCCATTTATCGCAACCGCGATACCGTCGATATGGAGCAGTTTAATCTCCTGAAGTGGTAACTGTGCGTGCAACTAAAGCAGGTAATCATTGCTTATAAAGCGCGGGATGCCCGGAGTAAACAATGGGCAGAAATCTGTGCTAAACAACTAGAAAGCCGCGAGTGCCATGTGTTGATGGGGCCTAGCGGGCCAAAAGACAACCCCTATCCTGTCTTTTTGGCTTCTGCGGGTCAACCAATCGATCTCGCTTTGGTGCTCGGTGGTGATGGTACTGTTTTAACTGGTGCCAGACATTTAGCCCCAGCCGGCATCCCGATTCTGGGAGTGAATGTGGGAGGTCATCTGGGGTTTTTAACTGAGTCAGTGGAAGAGTTTCAGGATACTGAGAAAGTTTGGGATCGGCTGTTTGAGGATCGCTATGCTATCCAACGGCGGATGATGTTACAAGCTGCGGTGTATGAGGGTCATGGGCCTAATTTAGAACCAGTGAGTGAGCATTATCTGGCTTTGAATGAATTTTGCGTCAAACCCGCCTCTGCTGACCGAATGATTACTTCTATTCTGGAAATGGAAATCGACGGTGAAGTAGTCGATCAGTACGTTGGGGACGGGTTGATTATTTCCACCCCCACAGGTTCCACTGGTTACACCGTTTCTGCTAATGGGCCAATTATGCATGATGGTATGGAGGCGATTACCATCACTCCTATTTGTGCAATGAGCCTTTCTAGTCGCCCCCTCGTTTTACCCCCTGGTTCTGTGGTGAGTATTTGGCCTTTGGGGGATTACGATTTGAGTACGAAGCTGTGGACAGATGGGGTTTTGGGGACTTCAATTTGGCCGGGACACCGCGTTGATGTGCGGATGGCAGATTGTCGGGCTAAATTTATTATTTTGCGCGAGAACAATTCCTACTATCAAACGCTGCGGGAGAAGTTGCTTTGGGCAGGTACAAGAGTTCACTACAGCAATAATCACCGTAATTAATTCAGTATTTTAGAGTGCATTTACCGCAGATTGCGTAGGCGTAGCCCGTCGTAGACATCGCGTAGGCATCGTAACCAAAATTATCCAAGCCCCTGGATTCATCCGGGGGTTTTCTGTCCTAATTTGGATTTTCTTCGCTAAATTGCATTTATAGCGTATATCAAAGGGAAATTTTGTATCTTATTGCCAGATTTCTTGGTAATTAATGCTCATAATAAAAGCACTCTACCTCTAATCTAAAAGAGTAAAAAGCTCTCTAGAGGTTCTTTTATCGAAAACCGTATCAATCACGCTTCGACACATTAATGCATAATGTGAGCTATTTGTATAGTGCTTAAATCCTAGTAGAATATTTTCGCAAATCGTAAGTAGGAAGATAGATGGAAGTTTCTGGACGCAACATCAATTACCCGCTAAATCCTCCTCCCTCTCTGGAAGATTTTCCCGTCCTTCAAACTGAAAAATATATCCTACGACTGGCATCAACTGAAGAAGAATTAGAATCAATCTTTCGGTTGCGCTTTGAAGTTTTTAATCTTGAACTAGGCTTGGGATTTTCGGCTTCTAAGTTTACCCAGATGGATATAGATAAGTTTGATGCAGTTTGCCATCATTTAATCTTGATCTCCAAACAAACGGGTAAAACAATTGGAACTTATCGGATGCAAACCTATACAATGGCTTCTCAAAGACTAGGCTTTGATGCTGCCGATATATTTAATCTTAATGCGATTCCTAATTCTGTGCTTCAGGCATCAGTTGAAGTTGGACGTGCATGTATAGTTAAAGAATACCGCAATATTCAGGCACTTTTACTATTATGGAAAGGGCTAGCAAATTATCTAATCTGGAGTAGAAATCAATATTTCTTTGGCTGTGCATCATTACTAACGGAATGTCCTTTAAAAGCTACTTGCACTTATGATTATTTTCAGCAGAGTGGCTTGATGCATCCAAGTATTTTGGTTTATCCAAACTCACAATTTTGTCTAAAAATGCCGCATAAATGCCCAGATTCATCCAACGTCGAAATACCTAAAATTTTGCAAGCATACTTAAGTATTGGAGTTAAAATATGCAGTATTCCAGCTATTGATAGGCAGTTTAAAACTATTGATTTTTTAACTATATCTAATACCAAAGACTTTGCTAGATGGCGTTAGCTAATATTGTAAAAATTCTCTAACTTGAATTCTCCTTATTACCTTGTAGGGAACTCAGAACTTCCATAAAATTTGGGCTAAACCCAAATTTTATGGAGATTAGAATCGAAGGGCTGGCTTGCAAGGGTAGGTATTTAAAAAAGGCATAGATAATTAGGACTAGTACCGCAAGGTGGAAGTCAAAAGTCAAAACAATTGTATTCCATTCCTTTGCGCCATTTGAAATGGTATGTTTAGTCTCAATTATTTACCTTTTAACATTTTTGTCTTCCAATGCTCTTACTTTGTCTGACAATGCTAAAATTGTTTTTTGCTGTTCCTGAACAACTTTGGTTAGTATCCCTACAATATCCATAGAACTGAGTCCATTTCTATCAGGGGTTGCTACAAGCTCTGGAACATCTTCTGCAATGAATCCGCGTTATCCAAATCCTCTCAAAAAAGCTTTACCACTGAGGATTTGTCAAGATTAATGCCACTGCTGCCGCGTTATCCAACGGACACGAGAAAAAATATCCTTGTCCACATTTACAGTTCAATTTTCTCAGAAATGCTAGCTGCTCTTTTGTCTGCACTCCTTCGGCGGTCACATCCATACCTAATTTGTGTGCCAGTGTAATAATTGTCTCGATAATTTCTAAATTCTTGCCATTAGCATCTATTGGGCTGACGAAGGAACGGTCAATCTTCAACACACTAATCGGAAAGCTATGAAGACGGCTTAAAGAAGAGTAGCCTGTGCCGAAATCATCAATTGATAACTCAATGCCCATTTTCCGAAGTTTTGAAAGTGCGGCATTTGCCTCATCATCATTTTTCATAATTACACTTTCAGTAATTTCTAACATGAGACTGCCAGCATCAAGACCAGTCGAGTGCAAAATTTCCCCAATCTGCTCAATCAAATTCGGTTGAGAAAATTGCTTGACTGAGAGATTAACGCTGATTTTCTCTAACGAGTTTATGCGATCACGCACTCGCCAAGTTTGCATCTGGCGGCACGCCTCATGTAGGGCCCAGTAGCCAATCTCGACAATCAGTCCGGTTTCTTCTGCCAGAGGGACGAAATCTGTTGGCAAAATTAGACCACGCTCTGGATGCTGCCAGCGCAGCAAAGCCTCAAAGCCTAAAATCCTGCCACTAGTCAGGGAAACAATCGGTTGGTAATAAACTTCAAACTCGTGGCGTTCGATCGCTCGGCGTAGATCGTTCTCTAACTGCAATCTAGCCAGAGCATTACTATACATCTCTGGGTTGAATAGTTCATAGCGTGCTTTGCCCAGCGCCTTGGCTCGGTACATAGCCGTATCAGCGTCTCTTAGCAAGTTTTCTGCTTGGTCATAGTCTACTGTCGAACTCAGGGCGATGCCAATACTTGCTGTTGTAGATACTTCTTGCCCGTCAAGCTCAAAAGGTAATGTCAATTCTTGTTGAATCTGCTCAACTACTTTGATGGCATCTGATAAATTCTGGATTTCGTCAAGCAGGATTGTAAATTCGTCTCCCCCAAGCCGTGCAGCTGTATCCGTGGAGCGTATACATACTTCTAATCTATTTGCAATAGCAATTAGAAATTGGTCTCCTTTTAGGTGTCCGAGACTGTCATTGATCACCTTAAACCGATCCAGGTCGAGAAATATTACAGCAAATAAATAATTCTCCTGCCGTTTGGCTCGCTGGAGACTCTGTTTTAAACGCTCCATAAAGAAAGCTCGGTTGGGTAGACCTGTTAGTGCATCGTGAAACGCATTATGTAGCAACTGCTCCTCTGCCTGCTTGCGCTCGTTAATTTCAGCTTCTAACTGCCTGTTAACCTCTAATAGTCCAGCAAATGACTCTTGTAATTGAGTAGCCATTTGATTATAAGCTTGACCGAGAACTCTTAGTTCGTTGATACCGTCTACTGTAACGGTTTGGTCTAACTTCCCATTAGCAATTTCCTTAGAGGCAAAGCTCAAATAGAGAATCGGTTGAGTAATCCAATGAGAAGTAATCACTCCTATGACTGTAGCTAGTATCAAGGCTCCTAAACACAGCAAAATAGTGGTTCGGGTGTTGGCTTCGATATGCTCCATAAAGTCGCCTTCGGGAACCACTACGATAATCATCCAATTTAGCCCACAGTCGGCTGCGAAGGGCATTAAGTGTACGAATTGCCGCTTGCGATCAATTTCAAATTCTAGCTGCTGGCTAGAAGAAATGTTTCTAAAGCTACCAAAACGTGCCTGCAAATATTGTGTTGTTAGATGAGTGATCCGATCGCTGCTGGCGATCGCTCTGAGCCGTTTGTAAGTTTTTTTGCCACCTTGATCACTCACAATGAAAGGTTGCTCTGCCGTTGAAGTTGCTACCAAATCTCCAGAATGCTCGACAATAAAGGTCTTTCCTGAACGACCAATCTTTAAACTGTGTAAAAACTCATTCAGTTGCCAGAGAGATAACGTTGCATTCGTCACTCCAAGCAAAGTACCTGTCTGGTCATAAAGAGGTTGGGTTGCACTGAACGCTAGCCCTGATGAAGAGAAATAGGGATAAATTTCTGTGCAAGTAGATTTACCTGCTTTCACAGCATTTGTGTACCAGGGGCGAGTGCGAGGATCAAAGATTTTGTTAACTTGAATTAACTTGACACGATTACCTTGATGATCTGTCGCATAAGTATAGTAATTATTACGTGTTGATTGATCTCTTTTTCGGATGACTAGTGAACCATCTTTAAGGCGATCAACCGAATGAATATCTCCTTGTGTATTTGCAAAAGCGATCGGGTTTAAGGTCTTGAATAACTGTATTTGATGCCATAAATGGTGTTCTAAAATTTTTCCATTTTTTAAACTTAGCTCACCAACATGGACAGAATTGGCGTTAATCTGAGTGACGAGTTGAGGGATTTCTATGTAATCGGTGATATGTTGATGAATCCGAGTAGTAACTTCATTTTGCAGCTGAGTAGCAACCTCAGTAACAGCTTTCTGACCATTTTTTATAGAGAAGAATGCTGTTAATCCTACAGCAGCAGAGATTTGCAGGATGAAAGGTACTACAAGAGCTACACGGAGCGGCACCCTCAATAACCCTTTTGGAATCGGACGCAACAAGTTCTGCTGTGGCATCTGCGCGATCTTAGCCTCGCATAAGTTAAAAGCAAGAGTTGTCTTGCCAAGGCAGTATTTTCAATCTGCTGATACAGCTACTTTAAACTGCTATCTCGAGTTCTTATCAGTTAACAATAACGAGCGGCATAGGCATAGACTGCCGTAGGCATTGCCCGTTCTCCTCCCTCCCCTATGCTCTACGGTGTAAACACAAGTATGACCAGCATAGGTTTCAACTCTTCTAGGAGTTTCGTCGTGGCGTGACAAGTTCGCCGAAATAGCAAATGGGTACGCCGAAATAGCAAATGGGTTCGCCGAAATAACAAATGGGTTCGCCGAAATAACAAATGGGTTCGCCGAAATAGCAAATGGGTACGCCGAAATAGCAAATGGGTACGCCGAAATAACAAATGCGTTGGCGTAGACCGCTGTAGGCATCGCCATGATTGCAGCAATTTAGCTTTGTCACGCCAGCGAACGCACTGCAATTCTTTGGTGGATGAAGTTTTTCCGACTTGTGTGTACACCGTAGCCCCTATGCTGGAGGCAAGGAACAATCCTTCGTTCAACCTTAGACAATGCCCTTTTCACAAGGTGGGAGAATTGAGAATTATAACCCGCAAAGTGATCGCCGAATGCACGGTAGCTGTGGATTCGTTTTACCACAGATGCAGCTACACTTAGTGTATTTTACACTCCATTCGGATCTCGGTTTCAAAACTAAGTCTAGTTTTGCGGGATTTGATACAACCTTGTCCAATTCTTTTTGTAGTTAATAAAGGAGAGGTGTTGATTGCCAATCTTCCCAATCAAATTAAAGTGCAGTTAGCGATGTTTAACAAATAGGCTGCGCTTGAAATTTTGGCGATGTCTACGGCGGGCGTAGCTACGACACCTCATCCACTCTGCTTAATTAGATGATTTGAGAAAATTTTTAGGAAACCCACTTATGCGCCATCTCAAATTTGCTCCGAGTTGGTTGCGATTTTTAATTATTTTCTTATTGGCGATGGGTATATTGTTTCGCTTTTTTAACCTTGATGGCAAAGTTTACTGGCATGATGAAACTTATACCTCATTGCGGATTTCTGGTTACACAATTAATGAAGCAAAACAGCGACTTTTTAATAATCTTGTCATTGGCGGAGAAAGTTTTGCCCAGTTTCAAGGTGTAAATCCAGAAAAAAGCTTAAATGACACAATTATGAATTTGGCAAAAGAAGATTCTCACCATCCACCGCTTTATTACATAATAGCCAGATTGTGGATGGAAATCTTTGGTAATTCGGTCACGGCGATTAGAAGTTTATCTGCCTGCATTAGTTTACTCGTTTTTCCTTGTGTTTATTGGCTATGTCGAGAATTATTTAATGTACCGTTATCCGTTCCTGGGGTAGCGATCGCACTTATGGCAATTTCCCCAATTCATCTAGTTTATGCCCAAGAAGCACAAGAATATATTCTTTGGTTAGTCACCATATTGCTATCTAGTGCATCTCTGCTGCGAGCAATGCGGCTGGAATTACAAGATAAATATGAGCCAGTAAAACAAAGGAAACGACCTGATTTATTCGTTCTTTGGAGTATTTATGCAATAACTTTAGCTATTAGCTTTTATACATTTATTTGGAGCGGATTTGTAGCAGCTGCTCATGGAATTTATGTGATAATTACTGCCAAATTTCAGTTAACTGGAACTGTCAGAACTTATCTGTTAGCATCACTGGTAGGTTTCTTAGCCTTCATGCCTTGGGTAATAGTTGTAATAGGTGACTTTTTTCAGTTTTTGATTTCATCAGATAAAACAGAAATACAGCCAAACATATTGCCTATGTTTCCCTTTTTACTAATGCAGTTAAGCCGGATTTTTTTTGATATAGACCTTAGTCTAGGTAATCCTTTTAACTATTTGATTATACCAATTTTCTTGGTTTTAATAGGATATGCAATTACTTTTCTTTGCCTAACAACTAACTATAAAGTCTGGTTTTTTGTCATTACATTGATTGTAGTACCAGCACTACCTCTAATACTGCTAAATCCTGGAAGCATACAACCATTTACCGAAGCATATTTCATACCATCTTATTTAGGAATCCAAGTGGCTGTTGCTTACTTACTAGCTACGCAAATATATAATGGGAGCGTGTCACGCCGGAGCATTTGGCACGTAATTATGGCATTAGTAATTATTTGTGGGCTGATTTCTTCTAGGGTGAGTTCCCAGGCAGAAACTTGGTGGAATAAGGGTATGAGTTATGGCAATCCACAAGTTGCTCAAATCATCAATCAAGCGACTCGCCCACTTTTGATTAGTGATGCTTTGGGGAATAATTATGGAAATGTCTTTTCTTTGAGCTATCTTTTAGAACCAAAAGTCAGATTTCTGTTGGTGAACAATCAAAAAATCCCCCAAATTCCTGATGTATTTGCTGATTTATTTTTACTCAATCCTTCAAACGCTTGGCGCGAAACAATCGAAAAAAAGTATAGATTAAAGACAGATATTGTTTACAGTGACAATTATTATTCGGTCTGGAAATTGATTAAATATCCTAAGTTGCGCCGACGTAATATTCCATCTAATAAGAAGGTATCTGCTAGTTTATAGCATGATAGGCTGCACAAATTTTCTCTTAACATAAGCTAAAAATAAGAGATATTAACCAAATTCTCATCTTAAATTAATTTAACCATTAGTAGGATACTTTATATTGCCCTTTGATATGATTTTAATGATTCATTAAAAGGGTATTGTATGCAAATAACAGATTTGCTTGGTCTTTTACATCCAGCGATCGCAGTTATATTCGTGTTCCCACTCATTGGTACAGTGGTTAATTTTGCTTGGCAAACACGCCAACGCAGATTGCAAATTGTAGGCGGGAGTAAGAGCAAAATTCCTCCAGTGGTGGGTGTAGAGCATAAACAGTTAGGTGAATGGCTAACAAGTGCAGTTGTCGGACTAACTTTAATCGGATTAAGCTACCCTATCGGCAAAAATATTATCAAAAATCAATTGTGGAATGAAACACCTTTTCAAGTTGTTTTTATCGTATTAATATTTGCTGCTACCATTGCATCTTTAGTATTACTTTTTCGGGCAAAACAGCGAGTGTGGCGGGCAGTTTTTGCAACTTTAACTGGTGCTGGTTTAGTAATACTAGGCTGTCAGGATGGAGTGTATCGCCGCACTAATGAATGGTATTGGTCACATTATTATATTGGTATTAGCGCAGCACTGCTGATGATTTTTTCATTAGCAATTGTTCAAGATATTTATCAAGATAAGTCCAATCGCTGGCGCATCATACATACGATATTAAACTGTATTGCTTTGTTACTATTTATTGGACAAGGCATGACAGGAACGCGAGATTTATTAGAAATTCCTCTGAGTTGGCAAGAACCCTATATTTACCAGTGTGATTTTGTCAATAAAACTTGTCCAACGCCAAATTCCGAAGCACCAAAGTAAACTAAGAAATTTCCAATAAATAAATTATCCAATAAATGAACTACAGATACTCAATCGAGCGATCGCAATTCTCAAAAAACCATGTAAAAGTTCACGTTTACTGTTAACCGTCAACCGTCAACGGCGTCGGGGCATTTCTCATCCCATCTTTAAAAAGAGTGGGTTTTCCCGACGCCTTTTTATAATCAAATAATTACAAAAAACTTGTTAGATTTCCAAATTGGTTGTTTATGCAATATTGTCTACAAGCCGATCACGAATTGTTTTAAGTTGGTCTTGAGTCTTAATTGGTTCTCGCGGCGCTGGTAATTCGGTATTAGGCCAGTTAGGTAAATCATTGCAGGGGCATAATAACGCCGGCATCCCGATGTTTCGCGCGGCTACTGGCATACTGCAACGGCCACAACGCACCATATCCCATGCTGGTGTCAATAGTTCAGCAATGGTTTCTTGCGTACCCTCCAGGTAACAATCACCCGATTCTGGTGAGAGAATTTTTTGCCAGCACTCTTCAAATTCTTCACTATAGCGATCGCCATTTAGCACCAATTGGGGCAAAATACTTGCCTTACCGTTGCCCGTAATCACCTTCTTACCCAACTGAAACCAGTAGGCAAGGTATCCTTTAACTTCTTGTTTGGTTGCCATATTACAATTTTAGATTATCAATTAAGAATCTTGGTTCCTCACTTCTCCTTCCCCTCTAATTGGCAATGGCGAACCAAGGACGCTTAGATTGAGAATATGACCACCAGTAACTAAATAAACAGTGTGGCTAAGTGCAGCTAGCTGGCGCACTAAAGAACCCAAGCGATCGCGGAACGTCCTCCCAAGCGGATAAGCTGGTACCACACCCCAACCTACCTCTTCCGCTACAAATAGCATATCAGCAGCAACCAAATCCACTGTCTCTAATAACTCTGCAACAATGTTTTCCCAGCTAGATTCGTCCTCTTCTAAGAGATTAGCAACCCAAGTTCCTAAAGAATCAACTAAAAGACAGCTATAAGGTTTAGCATCGGCGAGGGTTGCAGACAGTTCCACAGGTACAGATAAAGTTATCCAGTCTTGAGGGCGACGTTCTTGGTGTTCTAAAATGCGTTGATGCCATTCTTGGTCATCGGGGTTATCAGTGGCTGTTGCTACGTAAACAACTGCTTTTCCTGACTGCATAGCCAGAGTTTCCGCCCACTCACTTTTACCAGATCGTGCTGGCCCTGTTACTAAAATGATTTTACCCAAAGTTGTTTTTTGAGTATTTTAACAAGAGAGGTATCAGGCAGAGGGCAGTTCTCGCTGGAGAAATATTGCCATCTCCTTCCAGCCTTCTCCACCAATATGCCTACGGTTGCAATTTATCACCGCAATTTTTTACTACATTGACGAGATTTTTGGTTTCAAATAACTTTTAAGGGATAAAATTAGCACCAGCACCATTCAAAATTTATAATTCATAATTCTGTTTCCAGTCAGGATTGAAACCCCACGGCAAACAGGACTAGCGTCATTATGCACCAGGTAAAAACCCTTTCTAATTACGAATTAGATTGATGTCACAACTGGCAAAAGCCAAAAATCCCAACAACCCAATTCTCAATTATTTAACACCATTGGGGAAAGCAAACTTTAGGATGTCTTTATGAACGCAGGCTTAAAACGCATAGAAGCAACTCTACACGATTTAGGGAATCGCGGCACTGCCTCTGCCGCCGAAACAGTTGATTCGACGACGACAAAACGACCTTTCTCCTTTAGAATCAGCGTCGGAGCTAATGAACCGGCAGAAAGTACACAAGCTCCATCCTCTGAGGAAGAACAAACAGTTGACTTGGGCAAAGATACTGATAGTGATTATCCTTCTGAAGAAAATTTCTTTCCTCACCATGACTCTGTGCAAACCTTTCAGGCAGAAGAGAATGGTGGCAAAACACCCAGCCTACCCAAATTAAAAACTCCGAGCTTTAGTAGCCATCGCCACGGAGCAAATCCAGCATTGGCGATGAATCTATTGGTAGAAATTCAGGAAACTGTCGCCGGTTGGCAAACAGAACTGCAAAATATTTTGAAGCAAATTCAGGATATTTACTTAGAAGGGCCAATTGTTAATGGCTGGTTAGAATCCAATCCCACCGAACCAGAGCCAGGAGGAACTGCAACACTGCGCCATGCAGAAGTTGACCGCCTGATGAACTACGTAGAAGAAATTTGCGCGACTGGTGGAAAAGTATCTTATCAATCATCTATTACTGGCTACCGCCTTTGTGGTGTGGACGATGCTGGTAAAGTCTGGTCGCGCCCATGTCCAGCAGATCAGGTTCCCAATGTTAGTATGGCGATCGCACGTTACCAAAAGTTACGTCAACTGTTGGGACGCAAGCAATCTTTGGAAACCCGTCTGAGTCAACTGGCTCAAACACTTGTAGTTTTACACAGTCATATTCAACAAACGTAAAGTTTTAAAGTTTATTTCCGAAGAAACTCGGTTGGTGGGTGGGTAATTTTTAGTTTAGATTAACTCTCAGTAGATGTGCGTTGGATTTAAGATTTTTATCTAAAATCGTTTGACTGAGCGTAGCCGTACCACTTAGTGGAAGCAAACTACGCGTAGGTTCCGCAGGAAAGTCCCAAATCTCAAATCCAAAATAAAATCTATGCCAGACACCCAAATCTCTGCCATTATCTGTACCCACAATCGAGATACCTATTTAGGGGCTGCAATTGATAGTCTTTTAGAGCAGGATTTTGCTGCTGACTTTGAAATTGTGGTAGTTGATAATGGATCTAGCGATCGCACCCGTGAGGTTGTAGAACAAAGGGTTGACAATCCGCGCCTGAAATATATATTTGAACCCACCATTGGTTTATCTGTCGCCCGTAACACGGGTGCAAAAGTAGCGAATGGTGATATTCTTGCTTATCTGGATGACGATGCCGTTGCGAGCAAGGGCTGGCTACAAGTTTTATATTTTGCCTATTACAATAATTCTAAACTAGCGATCGCAGGTGGCAAAGTCACTCTCATCTGGCCCGAAGGAATCCAGCAACCACGGTGGCTATCTCCAGGGTTAGCTGCAAACCTGGGTGCATACGATTTGGGTGACAATATCATTTACATTGAGCAACCTGGCTTAACACCTAGAGGCTTAAATTACTCCATCCGCCGCAGTTTTTTAGAAGAAATTGGCGGTTTTGATCCTCATCTCGGTCGAGTCGGAAAAAATCTACTATCAAATGAAGAACTGCAAATGACCGAATTTGCCCTACAGCGTGGTTGGCAAGTCGCTTATCTTCCCGAAGCGCTGGTTGCTCACAATGTTGCTCCAGAACGCCTCCAACGCTCCTGGTTTTTAAACCGAGGCTGGTGGCAGGGTATCAGTGAATGCTATCGAGAACAACTCGCTGGTAAAGCTGGGATCGCTCAATTGCAGCGAGGTAGCGAACGGTTTGTGCGGGGCTTATATAAAGCATTGCAATATTTCTCTGATCCAGCAGAACGATTTGATAAACTTGTCTATGCTTACGGTCAAATTGGTTACTTAAATGCTGCTATTCAAGGACTTTTATCTACATCAAATAAGAAATAAACAATAATATAATTTATACTGATATGTCATCTAAAATACCAGTTTCTGTATTAATTCCAGCAAAAAACGAACAAGCAAACTTACCAGCCTGCCTCGCTAGCCTCAGCAGAGCAGATGAAATATTTGTAGTAGATTCTCAAAGTACCGATAACAGCATTGAAATTGCTAAAAGTCACGGTGTAAATATCGTCCAATTCAACTTCAATGGACGTTGGCCAAAAAAGAAAAATTGGTCTTTAGATAATCTACCTTTTCGTAATGAATGGGTGCTAATTGTAGATTGCGATGAGCGCATCACCCCCGAACTTTGGGAAGAAATTGATCAAGCAATTCAAAATGCTGAATATACAGGTTATTACCTCAACCGCCGGGTATTTTTCTTAGGAAAATGGATTCGTTATGGTGGGAAATATCCCGATTGGAATCTACGTTTATTTCAGCATAAAAAAGGTCGCTACGAAAATCTACATACAGAAGATATTCCTAATACTGGTGATAACGAAGTTCACGAGCATGTGATTTTGCAGGGCAAAGTTGGGTATCTCAAAAATGATATGCTCCATGAGGACTTCCGCGATCTTTACCATTGGTTAGAACGGCATAATCGCTATTCCAACTGGGAAGCCAGCGTTTATTTTAATATTCTCGCAGGGAAAGATGATAGCGGCACTATCGGCGCGAATCTATTTGGTGATGCAGTCCAACGCAAGCGCTTTTTGAAAAAAGTGTGGGTACACCTGCCATTTAAACCCATGTTACGGTTTATTTTGTTTTATATTATTCAACGCGGTTTTCTGGATGGCAAAGCCGGATATATCTATGCACGCTTGCTGAGTCAATATGAATATCAAATTGGCGTTAAACTCTACGAATTACGCAACTGTGGTGGTCACTTAAATACTGCAACTACCCCGAAGGAAGCAGGGGAGCAAGAAAGCAGGGAAGCAGAGGGAAACCTATTGACCATTGACTCGTGAGAAATAACTAATGACTAATTACTAATGACTAATGACCAACCTTTTGTAGATTTACGCAAATATGACCAATCTTGGTTTGATCGGGGGCGTCCAGCTTGGTATATTTTCTTATGGTGGCTTGTACAAGCGATCGCCTTTCCTCTAACTCCTCAACCGTTAAATATTCTGCGTTGTGCTTTGCTACGACTATTTGGCGCTCATATTGGTAAAGGCGTATTAATTCGACCTACCGCTCGCTTCACCTACCCTTGGAAAGTTACCATTGGCAACTACAGTTGGATTGGAGATGACGTAGTTTTATATAGCCTTGATCAGATTCGCATCGGTGAACACTGCGTAATTTCCCAAAAAAGTTATCTGTGTACTGGTAGTCATGATATGCAAGACCCTACCTTTGGGTTGAAAACAGCTAGTATCACAATTGACAATGGTGCATGGGTAGCAGCAGATTGTTTCGTTGCGCCGGGAGTGCAAATCGGGGCTAATGCGGTGATTGGCGCTCGTAGTAATGTTTTTACTAATATGCCTTCTGGCCAGGTTTGTTGGGGAAGTCCCTGTCGTCCCAAGACGGTTAGGATAAAACCTGATCCCTCCATAACCCCATGATTTTATAGATAAATGTCAGGTAGCACAGTTAGTTGTTCTACTTGACATTTACCTAAATATTTATTTGCTTTTGCGAAGAGAATAAAAGTGCGATCGCTAAAATCTTAATGCACATTTAACTAACAATCTAAAATTCAGTAAATTGCAAAGTTTTTTCAAAGGCGATCGCTAACCCCTAGCCTAAATCATAGTTAAGTAGCAAAAATAACTATTAATATTCTATAATTTTATTGAATATATGCGAACCTTTGGTAAAAGTGTCAAAGTGCTTTTGTCCAAGCCCTACACCCCAAGCCACTTGTTAATAAATTTACAGATAGTGATTAATACAAAATAAAGTTAGTCATTAGTCTATTAGTTATTCTCCCCCTACCCCATGCTCTGTTTGGTCAAGCAAAATGGTAAGCAGCAATGGTAATATATTTTTACGGCTGCTCTAATCCTTGCTATTGATGAACAAACTATTGGATGAAACGCTGTCAATCAAAATTGCTGAAGACATAAACAGCAGAGCTAGCACTCCGTTTGATAATGCTTACAAAGCAGCATTATTCACTGAGGGAGCTAGATATATTCAGGGATTTTTAGCTTTTGCGGGGAAACCATACAGACCGATTGAACACAGTTGGATTGAGATTGGCGACGCCTCCGATGTCCGCATTATCGATCCCACATTACCGCATCTAAACAAAAATCCCCAAGAACTCTGGTATTTTGCAGCACAAAGGCTAACCGTTAAAAAACTGAAAGCCATCATTGAAGAATCCAAAGAAGATTATCCAGAAGATGATCCATTACCAATCTATGGTGATCCACCTTATGAATACTACGGTGATGTGATGTTGGGTGGTCAAGACTATTTAGCAGCATATCAAGCCGCAGAGGCTAAATGTAGAGAAATCAGCGAACTTAACCCTGAGAGTAACTAAGTAATTCGTAATTCGTAATTCGTAATTCAGAATTACGAATCATGAATAATTTAACAAGTAGTGGGGGTTTAAGTCCCCTGCTTTTATCAACCAGCGCGTTTTGATGCCTAAGCTAAATCCCCGCCACAAAACGTAATTGCGAATTGCGAATTGCGAATTGTTTTAATATGATTTGCCATCGCTGCCAAAGTATTCCCTATAGCTGCAAATTTTGTCTCCACGCACATCAAAAGAAACTGCTACCCGATTTTTGTAAGGCTGTCCGAATAAAAGTCCCTCATCCCGAAACTCAAAGACGGCTGTTGTTTCATTACTAGTAACACGGTCTAGACTAGCCAGGTTCAAACCAGGATTAAAGGATTCATAAACGTACTCGAAAAATTCTCTAGTTCGCTCTTTTCCCACATTTAAACCGTGAAATTTTCCCATTGGAAACCAAAAAGTAAAATCTTCTGTGAGCATATCTAACAATGCTTCCCAGTCTCCCGTTGCCATACCATGCGTAAGATTCTCAAATGCCTGTCGAGCAACTTTTAAAGTATTTTCTGAATCTTGTGTCATTCTCACCCTCGACTGGATATAAATTAATACATGAATACCGTGTTCCTTAAAACCTCACAACCACTTTGCCACAATTCTGACCAGTGAGGAGATATTCTACAGCGTCGGGTATTGATTCTATGCCTTGAAACTGTCTTTGGTCAACGGCAACTTTGAGTTTGTCTGTGTAGAAGAGGTTTAAGATGCGATCGCGTGCCTCTGCCATATGTTCTTTATAATGAGGCATGAGAAAGCCTCTAACAGAAGCAGCTTTCCAAAATAGCTGGTGATAAATGCGTGATTGTGTAAGTTGTTCCAACTCTTTTGCGTATTCAGAGATAAAACCAACCACTACTAAGCGTCCCCGGACTGCCAAGTTTTCAACGCAAGTATCAAATACTGCTTTGCCTACACATTCAAAAATTAAATTAATGCCATTGGGGTATTCTTGCTTGAGGACTTGATTGAGGTTTTCTGTGCGATAGTTGATAATGCGATCGCACCCTAATTCCCTTAGTAAATCTGCCTTCGCTTCAGAACTACAAGTACCAATGACATGATTACCAGCTAATTTTGCCAATTGCACCGCAATATGACCGGTTCCTCCTGCTGCTGCTGTTACTAAAACCACTTCATTACTTTTCATCTCCCCCACTTGTTCCAATGCAACCAAAGCTGATACACCTGTAGGCATTAGTGTTAGCAACTCTGGTGTTGCTTCCCGTGCCTTCACCGCTAAGTTTGCATCGATAAGCTGATATTCTCGATAACCACCACCACGCGCCGTAGTTATGACAGCATCACCTATTTGAAAATCTTTAACATTTTCACCTATAGCGATAACTTTTCCCACGGCTTCTACGCCTAAATCAAAGGGAGGAATTAAGTTAACATAGGGAACATCACCACGGCAAAGCAAGGTGTCAAAGCCACCATTAACGCCAGCAAACTTGTTTTGAATTAAAAGTTCATTAGCAGTAGGTTGGGTAAAAGGAATTTCGACAATTTTAACAGCAGATTTAAAATCTTGATTAAGTTGCTTTGCTATTAACTTTTTGTAACTTTTTACATTCATTGATATAAGTCAGTTGGCGCAAACATCTAAAGCTACGTTGAGAAATTTAAATGTAGGGTGCGTTATGTTTTCAGTTAACGCACCATCAACAATCAAAAGTGCATTAAACTAAGCTTTTAAAGCTTTATTCCACTCTAATTGATGAGCTAAACCATATTTGATAAAATCTTCTTCTTTAGCTTTGTCGCTTTTACCAAAAACGCCTAATCACCTAGCACTTTCCAAGGGCCTACTCTCACTCCTGCGGGAATAAAGGAGTAGCCATGCTTGCTTAACTGCCACTCTCCCACTTGGATTGCACCCCTAAGCACGAAAATCTCCAAATCAGAAGTAAAAAAGCCAGACGGTGCTTCAAACTGCCGTGATATTACAACTCTTGAGGTTGATGCACCACTGTCATGCCAAGTAAGTAATCGACGGCTTCCAGCTACTACATTATTTGGCATTCCACTCACTCGCCAACCGTGTTCTTCTAGTACAGTATTCGTGTCAAAGAATTGGTACTGACGAGGTAGGTATTCTTTAGCAATCACGGTGCGCCTTCCTGATAGGTTCATGCGCCCTCTACCGTCTCCACCCCAATCCTCTTTTACAGATGCTATATGCAAAAAGTCTTCAGCCTCTTGTTCGCGTGCAGAATTTTCTTTATTTTCCATGTTATTTAGAACTCACACAGCCAATCTTAAAATCGTATGGGGCACTAACACAGTAAAGCATCTTTACAACAATGTTAGTTAATTTTTAATGCTTATTAAATAAACTCATGTTTTTTCTTACTATATTTTTTTCGCCACTTCTCCTGCTACAAAAGCACCCGTATGGTTTCCCAAGATGCTTGTACTTGAAATACCTAATTCTTCCAAAAGGGCAATGACAGTTTTCGCGTAGTCTTCAGTGGAGTACATTCTTGGAGGTTTATCAGAATCACCCAATCCCAAAAAGTCCATCGCAATCACACGCCTTGTCTGAGCAAAAATAGACATTAACTCAAGAAATTCATCACTACTTCTGGGATTTTGATGCAGTAATAGCAAAGGCTCTCCTTTGCCAGCGATACGATAAAGGATCTGCCCATCTTCAGTGTCTAAAAATGCTCGTTTGATTGGTTTATTCATATCATGCCGATAAAATTTAGCGTTTTTTAATTGGTTGTAATACAAGCTGTTCACCAGGGTACAACATTGTTGTGTCCCTACTGCCTACTGCTATTTGATGTTTTTTATTTTTGATTACGGCAAAAAGAGCTATGAGTAATTATTTTTACTTTTTACCTTTTTTGTGCTAAGGTTTGTAGCCATTCAATTAGGGGTCTTAAGGTTCCTGGCAATGCTGCTTCACTGACAGTCACTGTATGCTGCTTACCGTTATCTTCTACCGTTAACTTATACTGAAAGCGATCGCTCTGAGGATTTGGCGAGGTAATGTGTTCAGGTAGCCTAAATAAATCAGCAGCTTCCACAAGTCGGATAAGTGTGCTGGCTTCATTTGGCAGGAGAGTGTCTGTATCAACGGTTGTTTTCTTGGTAATCCCAGCAAAGCCGCCCGTGCGTTCAAAGGATATCCGCATTGTTTTGCTCTCCGTTGTGCTATTTAGTTGGGATAAATACTTAAACCGGGAGATAATAGTTCTCGGTTCCCAGTTGACCAACAATAAACAACAGATTTATCAGTCTTGAGTGTTGAGTGAGGCAGTGTAAGGTATTAACTATTTATTCCTAACTCCTCACTCTTAATTCCTAACTCTAAGAGGATGTTTGAAAATCCTCATCTTGGTAGCAAAACGTTTTAGATCCCCTAAATCCTCCTTAAAAAGGGGGACTTTGATTCCGGTTCCCCCTTTTTAAGGGGGGTTAGGGAGGATCAATAAGTGCCTAAAATCACAGCCAACCACTTTCCAAACAACCTCTAAATAACTCCTACCTTTTGCCAAGCGTTCTGCACAGCTTTTTGCTCATGACTGTCATTACCGTAGAGTTCACCAGCAACTTGAATGGTGACGTTGGCAGCTTTTTTAAAATCGACTTTGGCACGCAAGCGATCGCGTAAAGCTATGTACCAGATTTTACCAACTCTTTCCCAAGCATAGCCGCCAATCTCAACAGCCGCTAGATAAAAGGCATGGTTAGGAATTCCTGAGTTGATATGAACCCCAGCGTTATCTTCAAGACCAGTATATTTATCTTTCATATGACCTGGTTGAGGATCTTTACCCAGTACTGGATCATCGTATGCTGTCCCCGGTGCTTTCAAGGAGCGGAGGGCAACACCTTTAACAGTTGGTACTAAAAGACCTTCACCAATCAGCCAGTCTGCCTCTTGTGCAGTCTGATTTTTGGTCTTTTGTTTCACCAGAGAACCAAAGACATCAGAAAAAGATTCATTTAGTGCCCCAGGTTCGCCATAATACTGTAAACCCGCTTCATATTGGGTTATACCATGAACTAGTTCATGCCCAATAACATCAATTGACTTCGTGAAGCATTGAAACATTTCTCCATCGCCATCACCATAAACCATTTGGTCGCCGTTCCAAAAGGCGTTGTCATATTTAACGCCATAATGCACGGTGGAGTCTAAACGTAGTCCTTTGTCGTCAATCGAATTGCGATCAAATATCTCATAAAATAATTCATAAGTAGCACCAGCAGCATCGTAGGCTTCATTAACTGCTGCATCACTGCTAGGAGGATCTCCCTCACCGCGCACTAGTGTACCAGGAAGTTGCTGGCCATGTTTTGCATCGTAGATGGTACGGCGCTTTTCACCCGGGGAAGGTGCAAATGAGACAGAACCTATGACATCTCTTCGTCCACGAAACTGTGCCGAAACATTTAATGTATGAAAAGCCCAACTACGCTGCTGGGGGTTGCCATTCACCACGACATTTTCCAGCATATGGGGCGGAATAATACAACAAATAGGGCATCTAGAGTCAAGTGGATGCTCATACTTGAACCGGGCTGATTTCTTTTTATTTCGAGCCATCCAAGATATTCTCCTTTTAAAACTAATTTATGGCAAACAGTGGCTTTAATTTCACCTTTGAAACGAGCAGAAAAACGAATTCAAATAGCGTATTCCTGGCTTGTTTTCTGAATAAAATTTTCTAATCTGTATTTTCAGATAGGTCTATAGAGGATTGATAGTACCCTCACGGGTACTTCTAATGTGAAAATATTACATAAAACACAAGACAAGCTTATATATCGCAAGTTTCAGTAAAAATCCTTGTGTTAGTTAGCAAAACCTCCTTTACAGACCTAATGCGTTTATATATTAATTCTCATCAAGAGAAATCATGTTATTTATTGCTGTTTCGTTACTATCAAGCTCTTAATGCTATAACTACCCATTGGAGACAGGTAAATTCCAAATCCAAGCATTCAAAACCTAAAATTTTCACAGCCAGCCACCAAACACCGCTAGACCATAATATTTCCAAGGGACTGCAACTATCTTAAATCCAGCTTTGCTTAACATTTGTAAATGAGCATCTAAGCTAGCTAGCTGGTCTTGACTAGAGTAACCTTGAGTGCTAGTTTTACCAAGCTTCGCGCGAATATCTGTTAAATTAGTTCCCTGTTGAACTGACCATTCCTCTCGTGCCGCCTTATAAACTTCTACTAAGGCTGGTGATTCCGGTAAAATGGGGTCTGCATCCCAAAAACAGCCGTCTTTACTGAGGCTAGCAGTAATTCGCCCAAATAACTTCAATTTCATCTCGTCTTGGAGATGGTGGATTGCCAAGGATGAGACACAAGCATCAAATCCGCCACCAATATCTAACTTCTCTGGATTGTCTGCCCAGTCGCCAAAGTCTGCTTGTATACCAGTCCAGTGTTTTTGATATCCTGCTGCTGTGAGTTTATCTTGGGCAAATTGCAGCATTCGAGGTGAGTAATCTAGGGCAATTACTTGGGCATCTGGACAACGGTTAAGTATTTTTAGACTAAGTTCGCCTGTACCACAACCTAATTCTAAAATACGCCGACTTGTGGAAGGCACACAACGGGTAATTACTTCCAGCATCTCATCGTATCTCGGTAACAGTTGGCGAATACCAGTGTCAAAATCGGCAGTATTGGCAAATACCTCTCCAGGAAATAGCTGTTGCATGGTGATTAAAACAAATAAGCTGTTACGTATTTAACTTGGACATTTACATGAAGGCTGATAACCGATAACTGATAACCGTCAACGAACGTAAAGAGTATTTATACAATTTAGGCGCGCATCAGCTTAGACACACTAATCAATAGTAATCAATGCTATATCGACAGGAGCAATTTTTAATATTAAAAAATATTCATTCAATGTACTTTTGGCGGAATTATATATATCATGTTTTATGTAATAAGCCAGTAAGTTATCTATTAATTTAAGCTTAAATTCCAGAGTTTAAACGAAAAGGGGATTTAGACCCCGACACAAAACGTAATTGCGTTAAGCGACGTAGGAGCGTCATTGCGTTAGCGGAGCGGGGCGTTAGCCCATTGCGAATTGCGAATTGGTTTAATTACCTATTACTTAAGGTTCAATGCAGATATCACGTCTTTTGTTTATACGTAAATTACCCGGTCAATTTTATTTATGGTGTGCCATTATCATCTTTGGCGCCGCAAATTCTGTCACTCGCAAGCTTACAGAGATTGGTGCAGAAAAATATGTTAATGGTCGCAATCCGATTTCGCTTTGTAATGTTTTATTTGTAGGGAATATCTGCGCTCTACTAGTATTATTAATCGTCTATGGACAACAATGTAGACTAAGTAGATTACAGCAAATTTCCCAAAATCAATGGTTATATCTTACCATTGCTTCAATTATCGGTGGGGCACTTGCTCCTGGTTTAATTTTCCAAGCACTAGCGATAACTGACGTTAATAATGTCGTTTTAATTGGTAGATTAGAACCACCTTTAATTTTAGCTTTTTCTTTTTGGTTGCTGCGAGAGCAAGTTAATTTTTGGGAAATAATTGGTGCGATCGCATCTTTTTTTGGAGTATTTCTCACCATCTTATTGCCAAGTAATCTTCAAAGCATGGTAGAGATGAAAGATTTGTTCAGCTTTGGGACTGGAGAAATTTTGACTGCGATCGCATCTGTCGCTTTGGCTGTCTCTACAATTATTAGTAAGAAAAAACTCTCAAGAATCCCTTTGGGAATTTATAGTATCTACCGTACAGTTCTGGGAACAATAATATTTTTTTTCCTCGCCTTAATTCTATACGGGCAAAATCATTTCATCGATATATTCTCACCTTTTCTATGGAAATGGATGTTAATTTACGGCCCTATAATTGTAGTAGTTGGTCAGTCATGTTGGGTTACTGGCTTAAGGGCTACTAGTGTAGCTCAAGCTTCTTTAATTGGCTCTTTTACTCCTATTATTGCAGTTGTCGTAGCTTATTTGATTTTGGGTGAGGCTCCAACTTTCGCCCAGTATGTTGGTGGAGTAGTAATTTTACTTGGTATTATTCTCAGCCAATTTGGAATTTCACAAAAGCAATCGCTACAAAACCAACAGTCACAGAATGATTCGATAGCAAAATTAAAAGAAGTTGAGAGTGAAATTGGATTTAAAGGAATGTAATCTTATTCGGATATATCATCATCTTAACCAAACGCTGAAAAAAATAAACTGTAGAGACTTAGTAATACTAAATCTCTACAGAAGTTATCTTTTTATGAAAGCTTTTTTATTGGTATATCAATTAATAAACCAGCTATAAATTACTTAACTTCACTAGCCTCAAATTTTTCGACTTTACCAGCTTTAACTGCTACAACTACATCATAAGTTGCACAATAAGCAAATGTGGTTTTGCTAGCTTTGTTGTATAAATTTACAACCATACCTGCACCACCAGGTTGAACAGCAATTGGTTCCAAATCCCCAAAGAAATAACGGCGTAGTTCGTCACCGCTACCAAACATTCCTTTATGTTTAGTCAGCATTTCAATTTTTTGAGTAATAGTTAAACCAGTTGCATCTTTCATGTCTGCTTTCGATTCGGCTTGTGCAGTGATTACTTTTGCTTCTTTTGCAAGTGCTTGATTTGATTGTGAGTTAATTGTATTTAGTGCAGCACCACTAATAGTAACTAAACCTGTTAAAGTAGCAGTGGTAATAATTGTTTTGAGATTCATGATTGGGATTTCTTGAATTAATATTTGACAAACCAAAAAATGAGAATTGGGATATTAGGTGTTATATCATGTCCGCTTGATTGCTTATTAAACCTGAAGAACCCCACCCCACCAAAGCTACGCTTTGTCTCCCTGCCCCGCAAGCGAGGAGGGGCGAAATAACAGTAGGAATCGTAATTAATTATGCGGACATGATATTAATAGAAGGAGAATTCAGCCACTTAAGGTTAAGAGGTGTTAGATGGATCGGAAAATCGAAGCCCTCTGTTGTTTATTAGTATTAACCCTTTAGCTGAGAATTGGCTGAGAATAAATTGAATAGAAGTTAAAAGCTAACTGTTTTTGTTCTCAGACTAGTACCTTTTCCACGGAAGTTTGACCGTAAATCGACTCCCTTTCCCTAACTGGCTTTCGGCATGGACAGTACCACCGTGCAACTCAACAATTCTTTGCACCATCACTAATCCTAAACCAGCGCCTGTGGAACGACGGGTGGAGGCATTTTCAACCTGCACAAAAGGTTGAAATAATTTGAAAAGGTCATCGGAAAGCATACCAATACCTGTATCTACCACACTGAAAAAGATATATTCGTTTGTAGGATTTGGCTGGACTTCAATCCAAACTTTGCCTCCGTCGTGAGTAAACTTAATAGCGTTAGTTAACAGGTTAATAAATACTTGGCGGATGCGTCGCTCATCAACTTGGATGGATTCGAGTTCTTCAGGAATTTGTAAACTTAGGTGGATATTTTTTTGTAATGCTAAATGTTTGACAAAACTCAAGCTAGAGTCGCATAATTCCTGAATCGAAGTAAGAGCTAATTGCAGTTCTATCTTGCTGGATTCGATGTCGGTAAGCTCAAGGATATCGTTAATCAATTCTAGTAAATTCTTAGCACTGAATTCGAGGGTATTTAGGGACTGGCGTTGTTCTTCATTTACAGGGCCGTACACTTGATCTTGGAGTGACTGTGTGATTCCAAGAATGGAGCTTAAGGGAGTCCTCAGTTCATGGCTGATGTTTCCTAAAAAGGTGCTTTTAGCACGATTTGCGATTTCGGCAGCTTCTTTAGCCTCATGCAAAGAGGATTCTGCACTTTTGCGATCGCAGACTTCTAAAGTTAGGGTGACAAATTCAGCTATTGAGCTAACAAAGTTTTGCTCGCTCAGTTCCCATGTCCGCGTAATCCCAATTTGCTCATACAATACCATTCCCACCAGTTCCCCACCAACCCAAATGGAAGTATTAATTAGGGATAGGATGTTATTTGGTTCTAGCAGTTCATCCCATAATTCTTGTACCCGTAGATCAGTGCGAGTATCGGTTACGGCAATGAACCGAGCAGATATTAGGGATTTAAAGTAGATGGGATAATCTTCAAGGTTGCGTTCTAAACCTGCCGAATGTCTCTGATTGCTTCGTTCATAGAGACTTATACATTGTAGTTTGGTGCGTTGGCGCATCTCGTCGTAGGCATCGCGATTAAATAACCAAACACTAACTCGTTCTATTTCTAAAGCATTTGCTGCTTTCTCGGTAATAACTTTGAATGCCGTTTCCAGCTTTCCTTCTGAAATCGCTCTGTGATTTGCCAGTTCTGCTAACGCCTGATGATGCTGGCCAAGTCTTCGCTCATTGTTAATACGTTCTTGAATCTCTTGCTGTAATTCTTGAGTTCGCTGCTTAACTTGCAATTCTAACTCTTCACTTTTGGTAATCTGTGCAGTAAAAGTTTTGCGTAGCTGCTGCATCATCTCGTTAAAAGATTCACCCAGCACCTCTAGTTCTTTAATGCCCTGTACTATCATCACTGAGTCTTTGCCATTAGTAAAATCGGCTAAATCTTTTGTCGCCGTGCTGAAATACAAAATTGGCTGAGTTATCCAATCGGCGGTGACAATCCCTAGTAAAGTAGCTAGTACCAATGCTCCCAGACAGAGAATTGTGGTTTGAGTGTTGCGATCAATCTGTCCCATAAAGTCTGCTTCTGGGACAGCCACTATAATCAACCAATTGACATTTGGTTCGCTCTGTAACGGTCTAATTTCTAAAAATTGCCGTTTGCCGTCAAAGGAGAAATCTAGCTGCTGTAAACTTTGAATCTGGTCAAAGTTACTAAATTTCGTTGTTAAATATTTCGCGATCGCTTGAGTAAAAGAATTTCTGCTTTGGGAAGCCGCTAACAGAGTGGGTTTACCATTTTGTAAGCGGAATGGTTCTTCTGTTGTGGAACTTGCGACTAATAGCCCCGATCGCTCGATAATAAAAACTTGCCCAGACTTGCCAACTTTAATATTTTGGAGCAAATCCCCAATTTGTGATATATCAGTTAGAGCGTTGCTGACTCCGAGTAACTGGCCTTGGGAGTTGTATATAGGCTGAGATGCACTAATCAGAAGCGTTGGTTCGGTGACGGATGGAAAAATTCGACTAAAGGTGAATTTTTTCGCGGTAACTGCTGCTTGATAATCAGGACGCGATCGCGCATCATAGTTTTTGATCACCTCTGGTAGTTGGGTACGTTGACCTTGAGAGTCAATTCTGTACGTGTAGAGGTCGTACCCAGTTGACTTATCGGCAAATCTTAGCAAAAATTCGCCATCATTGAGCTTTTCCACCGCTAGGTGTTCTTGCTGTTCATTGCTTGCCGTTAAAATGGCATCAGGAAAAATATCTAACTGCTTTATTAAATATGGCTCCCAAGTTGCCAGATTTTCCATCTTTAGCAACCCAATATCAATAACGTTTTGATTACCGCGCAGCTGTTGATGCAAAGTTGAGAGATAAGTCTGTAAATTCTGCTCTACTCGATTAGCGACTTCATAACGCAATTCACTAGCTACGTCATTGATTGCCTTTTGCCCATTGCTGATTGAAAAGTATGCAGTTAATAATACAGCCAGCAAGATTTGCAGCAGAAATAATGCTACCAAAATGCGACGCAGGGGTACGCCTTTAAATAGGGAAAAAACACTTCTTTGGACAAATTTTTTGTTCATCTGCCCACTCTCCCTTCCTGTACTGTAGTACTGAGTACAATACCTCGACTTTGGACACCTGTGGGCTTATGCATAGTTTGTACTCGGTCGGGTCAAGAGCCAATATACCACTTCTGGTAAAACACTCTGCACCTACTTTACATCCAACTTGTGTATACACGGTAGCTTAAAAAGGGGGGCAAAAAGCTCTCAAAGTCCCCCTTTTTAAGGGGGATTTAGGAGGATCAATACACATTTTGCACCCAGCAAAAAGATGTGTGTACACCGTAGCCCTGGGGGGAGAGGCTTTGAAACGCAGTTTTAATTTTTCTCTGCTTGTATCAAACCACCCTGCCTTTCCCGATGCGGGAAGGGGGAAATTCAAAGTCTCTCTCCTTTTAGGAAAGAGAAATAGAAGTGAGGTTTTCCAGATGCCGTGAAAAGTCAGGGCGTTCTTCAGCGCCAAATATCCTAATTAGCATCAAAGCAGCACAGGATTTTGCACTGGCTACTTTAGTATTATTTAACTTAACAAATTTTAATAAATATGGTTTCGGCATCGTATCAGAATGTGTAAAGGCATAACAATGCAAAAAGCTAATCTGCGTAACCGTTTACGCAAGCTTAAAGATGTAGTTAACTACAACCAACTGTCTGAGTATGTGCAAAACACTCATAGGACAAGCAGCAAAATTATCAGTAAGCTGATACGCGCCTAAATTGTATAAACACTCTTTACGGTCGTTAACTGTTAACTGTTGAGGGTTATCAGTCATCAGTCATCAGCCTTCATGTAAATGTTCAAGTTAAATGCGTAACAGCTTATCACTGAAGTTGCTTAGATTTGCCTAAATACAGATGAAAGATAGGCTGGGCGCTAAAAACAACTGGGAGAATAAGAACTCAGTACTCCTAAGTCAGCGCTGGCTCAAGCATAGCTATCCATTACCAGCACTTAGCACTTCTGAATGCGGTTATGATCAAAGAGGCTAGGAAAATAACTTTTTAGCCAAGAGACCTCTTGAATTGTAAGCTACTTTTTTTAATGACTTTTCTAATGGAAATTACCGAATTCTTTGAATTTTCAATTGGACGATCGCGATCGCACCATAGCGATCATCATTTAGCACTTGCCCACTTTAAGCAAGTGCGTTATAACATTGAGCCTCTATCCGTCAATAAGTCTGCGGTAGTAGAAATTTGTTTAGATAAGTCTAGATAGAGGTATAGATATTAAAATCCACGAGCAAATATAGGGGTTAACCTCTTAGCCCTTTGCGATTTGAAAAATGGGAAAGTTTTGCTGATTAATTATGTGCGGTGAGCGCCTTATGTTGATTCAGCTTGAATCTATTAAATCTAAAATGTTACCTCCACAAGCTGAAAAAAAAATGCGCTGCTGGATTCGCAGTCGCCACTTGATTTGTTCGGGCAACTTTTTTATATTCGAGACATTAGAATACACGACCATTGAGAGATTTTCTGAATGTGTCGCTTCTTTAGGAGGAACAGTAATATCCGTTGATCCGATTAATAAGATTTGGATGGGCGATCATCGCCAGGTGATCTTGTATCAGGCAAAAGCTAGTTTACATACACCTCATCATACTTTAAAACAATACTGGATAAAATCCGGTAGTCCATACACTAAATTTGATGAGCGTGCTTGAGAGTTACTATCCTGCGGAAATCTTTCTGACAGGCGTTTGCACTCCAATTCAAAATTAAGTTTTGAATTTTAAATACTCCCCAAGGGGATTGACGGCTAATTGTTAATGTCTGCTTGCTAATTTTTTTATAATGATTAGCTGTTAGTTATTACCAGTTAGCCGTCTCAGTTTGTTAGAGAATATAACTAAAAAGCTTCCCAAGACGTAAACGACAAACCCTTTAGCACAAGTTAAAAATGTAGCGTTGTTTACCTCGTAATATAAGCATCGCGTGCAATAATTCTAGAAAGTGCGTAGACGCGTAGCAGCTTGTCGCAAGACATCGCCTCAAAACTTCACCAACTCCAAATCGCGTTCCGCCCGTTGGATGGCTCCCTCTTTTAACTGTTCTCTAAGATTCACTAAGTAAGGCTTTTTGAGCAATATAATATTGCACAGCTTCATTGATGAATCGACTGCGTTGGCGTAGCCTCTCCTCTAGAGAATAGCCTTTTTTAATGACTCGATCAATTAGTTCAATTGTCTCATCTGGCAAGGTGATAAGCTGTTAAGCATTTAATTTGCACATTGAGATCGCAGGGGGCAGGGGGCAGGGAGCAGGGGAGAGGGTTTGCAGCTTTTATCACCATAAAAATGGTGCAATTTAAATGACGATTAGCTTATTAATCCGGCGATGCATAATTTTTCGCTTTGTCTTGCACGGCAATTTTATTGTACATATCTAAAGTGTGTATGATTGTGCTAGTAAAGCGATCGCTTACCCTTTTAGTATCTAAACATTTGCGCCCAGAATAGAACAGTCATAGTGGCGTAGCAAATCTTCTGGATCATTCTATGAGAAGAGAAAAGGGTTAGAGAAGAGATGGCGATCGCTTATAATTACAGCAGTTGCCAGTTAGGTTAAGACATAACCTTATCGTAAAACCCTTACACCATAATACTTTCAAGCCTTTTGCCTGTTACCTGCTATATCTGCAATTGCGATCGCGTTCGAGGTGCTTAGGCGATCGAACAGTGCCGGAGGCGGACGCTAAGAAAGCTTGTAGAATTTGTTAGTTAATAGGGTAGGCATCATTTACCAAAGAAAGGCAGAGGGCAGAAGGCAGAGGGCAGAAGGAAGAAAATATACTTTTTGCCCGACGCCTTCATGGTTTAAAGCCCCTAAATTTATTTATGAAAAAAAGACAAAATATGTATAACGAGTGGCGCAGCGCAAGAAATACTACGTCCCTATTGAATCCCCTAAATTGATTTACAGAAAACTGGAACAAAAGTAGGTAAAATCAGGAAAATTAAAAGTCTAGTAGGGGAATTAAAATTAAAAACGAAACAGATACACAGACTGGGTTTAAAGCCAAGAAGTCGTTTAAGTCCATTACTTCAAAAGTGCTGTTTAAGGCTATCAGCAAACGAATCATACCAAAAAGCAGAAATCGAGATTGAGGCATTAACAGGGGTGAAAGTTGGTCACACGACACAACAAAAACTAGTTCTCGAACAGGATTTTCAGCTACCCGTAGCAAAACAAGCTGTGTCAGAAGTGAGTGTGGATGGGGGAAAAGTCCGACTTAGGGGACAACCTCAAGCAGGCTGTCACTGGCGAGACTATAAAACTGTTCGTCTACAAGGGATTTACTATGGTGCGTTTTTTGATGACAACCAATCATTAGTTGATTATGTCAATAGCCAGCGTCTTGTTAATCCGTTAGTCTGCTTGGGTGATGGTCATGATGGTGTGTGGAATCTCGTCAAAGAGTTTGGTAAAAGTGAGGATTTTGAACGTTGGGAAATTTTAGATTGGTATCACCTCAAAGAAAATCTCTATAAAGTTGGCGGTTCTTTAAAGCGGCTAAAAGCTGCTGAAGCTCTGTTATGGCAAGGTCAGGTAGATAATACTCAAGCTTTATTTCTTCATTGCCGAGGTAAACAGGCGAAGAACTTCACGGTCAGCAGGCGATTCTGGTAACAGCAACACTAACCTTGATGCCACAAAAATCTCTAATACCAAATCTAGTTTATCCGCTTCTACTGCCAAATCTGCGACTAACTCAGCGCGAGTCTTCAAGGGACGAGTACCATTTTCATCTGTAAGTAAATATAAAACCAGTCGCGCAACCTGTTCATTCTCCGCGCCACAATCTTGAATAACTTCTTCTAAAAATCGCTCAACCAGTTTTTCTTTTGTACCAAACTGACGATAACTATCTAAACTTATAATTTTCTCAGTTTGCAATTGCGTCCCCACAATTTGTAACTCAATCGGGCGTACCTCTCCCAATTCGCCTGCTAAATCTCGCACTAATTCATCAATTAGTGCAGGCTCTAGGTAAAAGTGAGAGCGTTCTGTCAAACTCTGCACAACTGCTTTAGCATCGTCTGGCGAAAAGTTGCCCAAATAATAGCGAATACTTTTATCAAGAATATTATTATTAATCGCAGTCAAATCAAACAGACGGTCTAATTCTAATAAATAATGTAAATAATCTTCCCGCAAAGACAGAATTATCTTGACAAAAGGAATATCTAGACAAACTCGCAAAAACTCATAAAATGCTCGTCGTTTACCTTGGTCTGGATAAACAAAGAAAAACTCCTCAAACTGGTCAAACATTAAAACCGTCAACAAATTCCGGTCAGCATTTCTCCGTAATTGTTCTAAAATAGCTGCTGAAGGATCAAGATTAGCAAATAATTCTTTACCTCTGACTTCCTCAAAAGCCTTAGCTAAACACTGCCCCAACATCCCCACCCAATCCGTATAAACTCGCAACAAAATAGGTAAAGCATCTCGCTCACCAATTGCCTCTTGTTGCAGCGCCGGAATTAAACCACCCTGCAAAATTGAACTTTTCCCCACTCCTGACTGACCATGAATTACAGTCAATTTATGCTCAGTCCCGCCAATTCTTTCTCGTAACCGCTTAACATCTTGCCCCCGTCCAGAAGCAGCAATTTCTTGAGCAATGGTTTCAGGATTTTCTACTTGCAACTGTGCAGAATTAATTGCCTGTCGCTGCGGGTTGAGATAAGATGCACCAACAAAAGCGCGAAAACCATACTGTTGTTCAATTTGTAGTTGTTCTTGCTTAATATAAAAAGCTTTGAGATATTCTCCTTCCCCAAAGTAGAGTGAGCGTAACCTCTCTAATATGGATATATATAAATATGGGTTGTAGTGATGATTACTTTCTTTTCTTGCCGTTTCTAAATTAGTAATTGCTGCTTTAACTTGACCTAAAGCCTGCTGCGACTTAGCTAAAATAAACCGATATAATCCAAATTCGTCTGATTTAATATTAAGAATATCAGCTAATATTTGTAATGTTTGCCCAAATCGCTATGGTGATGATATCTGTGAGTGAATGCCATCTCGTTCTTTCCACTCTGGGGTCGTTTACTTGTGTGAAGTATTCTTGAAACTTACTGGTAATGTCAAAGCTATTTACATTGGATGTAAAAGATGTTTCAGTTTTACTCTTCTTCTTCTCAAATCCTGTTGACATTACTTTCAGCTTGCAGCTAGAGGAATTAAATCTTACTCTAGCTCTGATAGCGCCACTTTGTTTCAAACCTGCCGATCAGGCAAGTCCGCTTGTCAATAGGCTTTGAGATGCGCTAACCCTGCAAACAGATATTCTGGCTGGTAATAACCCGAAGGCTTCAAAGAATTATCCACTCTGTCGAGATTATCTATAATTACCACTAGTCCTTTTTTACCTTGCTGCTTGAGTTTTTCTCTAGCAGGCTTGAGCAATTCTTTGTTAATTGATTCTAAAATGCCATTGGTGCGCGGTTCTAAATATTGTCGCAGCTGACCGCGAAGTTTGGGACTATCTTTAGTTTTGGCAGTAATCTTGGCAATACCTACAGATAATTCAGCTTCAACCCCAATATCTAGAGGCGTTTGCAAAAACTCAGAAATTTCCGTAAATAGATTTTTAAAGTATCCTGGTTTGAGATTGATTTTGATTGCTTCGAGACTTTGACTGACTTCACGAGCTACTGCCAGCTAGAACAATTGTGTGTACACCGTAGCCTAAAAGGAGAGAGAAATAGAAGTGAGGTTTTCCAGATGCCATGAAAAGTCAGAAATGCATATAGGTTGAGTTGGAGGTACAAGAACCCCACCCCAACCCCCTCCCCGCTCTTCGAGAGGCGGCTATGACATTAGGAAAAACTATAACGCAGTATAGCGGTTCTCGTTTACGTGAGTACACACGTAAGGGCACGGCAGTGCCGTGCCCCTACACCTTGCAATATAATCTTGTACCGCATCTGAATGGGAACCGCAATAAGCAGATGTCTACAATTACAATTTCAACTTTTCACCGCGAATCGAATAATCTAACAACTCCATCGGGTGAATAACTGAAATCTTCTTACCTTGCAACTGCAAATGCTTAGTAATTTGCAAAGTACACCCCGGATTAGCAGAAGCAATTAACTCAGCACCAGTATTCAACAAATTCTGCACTTTTTGCCGACCCAATTCTTCAGAAACTTCTGGTTGCAGCATATTATAAACCCCAGCACTGCCACAACATAAAGCTGCATCTAGTGGTTCTCTTAACTTCACCCCTGGAATTTGCCGCAATATCTGACGCGGTTGCACGCTAATCTTTTGCCCATGCAATAAATGACAAGCATCTTGATAAACTAAATTCAAAGGTTTATCCATCAGTGGCGAAAGTTTTGCTGTAAACCCAACAGTTGCCAAAAACTCTTGAGCATCTTTAACTTTAGCTGCAAAATCTCTTGCCTTTTCCCGATATTCTGCGTCATCTTCTAAAATGTGACCGTATTCTTTCAAAGTATGACCACAACCAGCAGCATTGATAATCACAAAATCTACATCCGTCTTGGCAAAACTATCAATCATCTGCTTTGCTAAAGCCTTCGCCTGTTCTGTTTGTCCTTGGTGTTCAGGAAGCGCTGCACAACAACCTTGAGATTTCGGAATCACAACTTCACAACCATTCGCTGTTAAAACCCGCACCGTTGCCTCATTAACTGGCGAGAAAAATAGTCGTTGCACGCAACCCAAAATTACCCCAACTCGGTAGCGCTTTTCACCTTGAGCGCGAATAACAGTAGGCAAATTATCTTGAAAAGATTTGAGAGTAATTTCTGGCAGAATTGATTCCATTGCTGCCAAACGGGGCGATATTTTATTGAGTAAACCTGTAGCGCGAAAGAATTTAGCAAAACCCAACTTTTGATAAACCAATAACGGAACTAATAAAACCCGTAAAAGATTGGGATAGGGAAACAGAGAAAATATCAGTTGACGAAAAAATTGGTCTGGCAAACTGCGGGGATAATTTCGTTCAACTTGGTGACGAGTTGCAGAAATTAACTTATCATACTGCACGCCAGAAGGACAAGTACTTACACAAGCAAGGCATCCCAAACAAGAATCAAAATGTTCTACTGTTGCCGTATTTAGAGCAATCTCACCCTCATTAATTGCATCCATTAAATAGATGCGTCCTCTAGGTGAATCCATCTCTTTGCCAAGCACCCGATAACTGGGACAAGTCGAGAGACAAAACCCACAATGAACACAACTATCAATCAACTTTGGCTCAGGCGGATGACTCTCATCAAACCCCTTCAAATTCTTTAAACTAGCCGTATTATTAACAGAATTATCTGAAACTTGCATTTTTCTCTCTTTCCCCTCTTCCTTTGCGTCCTTTGCGTCTACGCGGTTTGTTAAAACTAAATCCCACCCACAAACCGCCCAGGACTTAAAATATTTTTACTATCAAACTGTTCCTTAATACGGCGCATCAATGGCAAAGCATTCCCCGTATAACCCCAAACATCTATTTGTTCTTTAACCGCCACTGGTGCTTCCAGAATTGTTAAAAAACCACTACTCGCTTGAGTGCGATCGCTTCCAGCGGAGCGTAGCTCATCGCGCACTTTCAAAACTTGACTTTTATCCTCTAATTGTAACAAACCCAAACCACTACTTATATGAATTAAACCCAACTCCACCTGAGTCAAAATCTCCACGGCAGCAGTAGGTAACACTCCTATTTTGCAGGTAATTACAGATTCTGTGGGAGTAGTATGTATTCGTTCTTGCAATCTCTGCCATAGATTAGCCTCATCACCATCTGCAAAAATTGCCCCGTTTAAACCTAACTTTTGCCCTACTTCCAAAACTCGGTTTGACTGTTCCTTAACACTCTCACTAATACTTTGAAAGCGGGCAATTAATCCTAGCCCTTCATCCAAACCTAAGCTAGACACCAGTTTAGTTGATAGCAAATCAGCCTGAACTGGTGTTAATGCCGAACCTCGAAGAATATCAGCCGCTTGGGATACAGCCTCTGCACTGCCGGTTAGTACTACCGTCCCCGATGCCTCTGGTAGCGGATACACGCGAAAAGTTAGTTGACTAATAAAACCTAATGTGCCATAAGACCCAGTAAGCAACTTCATCAAGTCATATCCGGCAACATTTTTAACTACTCTTCCCCCAGCTTTAGCGACTTGTCCATCAGCACGCACAAAGCTAATACCTAGTAGCTGGTCGCGCACACTACCATAACGTTGCCGTAGAGAACCTGTATCACCTGTGGCAACAATACCGCCAATGGTTGCTGACTCTGGTGCTGTAGGGTCAAGGGCAAGAAATTGCCGTGACTTTGCTAAGAGTGCTTGCAAATCAGAGAACTTCATCCCAGGTTCTACTGTGACAGTCAAATCCCCAACAGCGTGTTCAATCAGTTGGTTAATGCGTTCTGTACTAACTACGACATTAACGCCCTTAGCTAAACCGCCCCAGCTAAGTTTACTGCCACTACCACAGGGGAGGACACGCCAGTTGTTAGTGTGAGCTGTAGCGATGACTGCGGCTAGCTGTTGTTGGGTGCGAGGATAGACGATGCAACTGGGAGAAGTTCCAGAAGCTATAGCTTGTTGGATAAGTTTTTGCTGCCCTATTTCGATATTTTCCCAAAGGCAAACAGCATTTTCTTCGCCGACGATAGATGCAAAATCAGAAGCGCAGACGCCTTGCGGCCTGTCGTTAGACATCGCTTTCATTAAGTTTATTTTTTTACGCCCTACATCTAATTTACTGGCTAACCTGACCAAAAAAGCGCTGAGGTTATTTTAAGGGCTGGAGCTTTGCCTCCTTGCTCCCCTTAGAGCCAAGGATAGCGTGGTGGATTAACGCTGTTCATATTTTCAACGCACGGGATTTCTTGTCTTCCCCTGCCCCTCTCCTTCTGTCTCTAGGAGGAATACAACAATGGCAGGTTTGCGTATATTAGTTTACTTGTCTCTAACCTTTTGTTAAATTAACCTTAATGTAGGCTAAACGTATTTGTTTACTGTACTTAGGTTATCAGCTACAAACTAGCCATTCAGCCCGCTAGGCATAGGTGCAAAGTTCCGTTCTGTCTGTAGGAGAAATAAAGCAATGGGGCCAATGTTTATTAATGCCAACGATTGGCCACATATAGCGTTTCGATTGTCTTTGGCGCTCCTGGTTGGTTGCTTGATTGGATTTAATCGTCAGCAAGGGGGTAGACCAGCAGGAATGAGAACATTCATGCTCGTAAGTATGGGGGCAGCAATATTCGTAATGATTCCTTTGCAGGCTGAGAGTGAGAGTCCCTATGATGCCGCCAATGCGCTGAGTCGTACAATTCAAGGTGTAGCTACCGGAATAGGGTTTCTTGGAGCCGGATTGATTTTACATGAATCTCCTAGAAAATCTGCGGTACCAAAGGTAAAAAATTTAACTACAGCCGCCTGTATCTGGACTGCGGCCGGTTTGGGGGCTGCGATCGGTTGTGGTCTGTGGCAAATGGGATTATTGGGAGGGTTGCTGACCCTGATTACCCTCAGTGGGGTAAAGCGGTTCAATCGCGCATTTGTATTTCTGACGAGTCGGGGTAAACAAGGGACGACTCAGGATCTAAAAACCATCTCTGATGAAGATGATGATTGACCGTCGCTACACATTTTAGGTGTATTTTTCAAAATGAAGTCAAGATAATTTTTGGTTTCTTAGCTAATTTTAATCACTTGCTCAGGGCTAATTCAGAGCGTAGACGCATTAGCGAAGCGGTAGCGACGTTCGCGTAGCGTCTCGCAGAGAAGGAGCGTCAGCGGCTTGTCGTTCAGACATCGCTGATTATATAGCAGTTATGCTTGGGAGCAGTTCTTGCTAGAAGCAAGGGAGAGAACCCCATAAATAAATTTAGTTGTTCTAAAACCCTTACTCCCCTGCCTCTTTGGTCATCAATGTAGGGAATCCCGTACTGGAGTTGATTGTCCAGTTAATCGGAAAATAGAAAATAATAGATAAATGGACAAACGATATTTTTTACAAGCTAGTGCAGTAATAGTCGGCACAGCATTGTTATCAAGGTATATTTACAACAATCAGGAGTCAGAAGCCATGACAACTTCTAAGAGTGGATTTGAAATTACTAAACCTGAAGAAGAATGGCGCACCATTTTAACACCAGAACAGTTTCGTGTATTACGTAAACACGGGACTGAACGCCCTCATACCAGCCCATTGGATAAGGAATACGACAATGGTACTTATTATTGTGCTGCGTGTGAACAGCCACTGTTTACCTCTGATACCAAATTTAACAGTGGTACTGGCTGGCCTAGCTTTTTTAACCCAATTGAAGGTGCGATCGCTACTACTGTAGATAGGTCGTTGTTTATGACCAGAACTGAAGTGCATTGTAGTCGTTGTGGTGGCCATCTCGGTCATGTTTTTGATGATGGCCCTGCACCCACTGGCAAGCGCTATTGCATGAACGGGGTTTCGTTGAAGTTTACTCCTGCCTAATTTAGTAGCCCAATAAATAGCTCATCGTAGACATCGCACGCATTAATGCCACACTCCTACACCGATTGCAAGCAATACGGTGTAGGTAACTGAAATCCTCTAAATTCTCAGATTTTGAGGCTTGACCAAGGGTGAGTAAACTCTTGAGAATAACTTCTCCTACTCAATGCTACTAGACGAAGTATTTTCAATATCAAGAAATGCAACTCTTGGTCTTCGCTAAAGCTATCTACTTAAATCGTCCTATTTCTTTGGTTCGTTTTTATCCTTTTTGTCTTTGGGATCTTTTTTAGGTTTTTTAACTTCTTTATTACTTTTTCTTTCCTTCGACATCAGCGTTCTCCAATTAAGTTAGTTAGTGAAAACTTCCACATTCTGCCATTAGTAAATCAAGAGATGACTTACCTGATATTCTTTTAAGGCAAAAAAGAAAGTATTAGACATAAATGTTACTAACTATCATGATACGATGTTGTTTGATTTAATGTAGCTTGAATCTATATTGCTAAAGCTTGCCCAAATTCCATAAAGACTTAGGTTACAGGGTACAAGGGATAATTTTCTTTAGTGTCGTAACAATTCTCTATGAAGATGCACAGAATAAAAGACTTGAAACTCCATCGCAAACAAAGGAATTATTCTATGCAGGCTTACATAGGTTTGGTATCACCTGTAACCTATCCCGTTTTTAATTCCTAACTCCCTTTACTATTGCTCCAACAATTTTATCCTCTGCCACCAATGATTTAGCGGATAATAGACCACAGGTGCCCACAGACTACTAAGAATGGCAGAGGCTAAGGCAACACGTTGGTAATATGTCCAAATATCTGTTAATTTGCGCTCATTTCCCATCAAAGTTAATTGCAACCCAAAGATGGTTTCTGCTAGAACTGCCATAACAAAGACAATTACAGCGATCGAAATAAAATCTTCTTCGATAAAACGCTGCTTCTGTAGCAGAGCAGTTAAAATTCCCACTATACCTAAACTGAGAGCATGAGTAGGGTTAGGTGATGTCATTGAATCTTGAAGTAGCCCCAGAACTATACCTGCCAATGCGCCAGCAAACACCGTGCGCTTCACACTCCAAGCTACCACCCAAATTAACAGCCAGTTAGGGCCAATTCCCAATAATTCCATACCTGGCAGGCGAGTTGGTAATAACAGTAAACATAACAGTACAGAACTAGCCGTCACTATCCAACCCAGCAACTGACGTACACCAGGATGCCAACGAGAAAGTGGCTGGATTTGAAATTTCGATTTTCGTCCTGACGATTTTGGCTTTTTCTGCCTGCTGTGACTAAATGCAGGAATCTTCATTTTTCTATAGATTTTTTGAAGAATTTACTTAGACTTTTGGGTTTCCGACTCTTGGTTTTCTGGCTTTGGATAAACAGCTACCCAATCGAGAGAGCGGATTGGTGGAAAAAGCTCAATTTTCGCCACTGATGCGGGAAGTTTCTTTAAATCCAGTGACTTGATTCGTCCTACTGCCAAGCCAGATGGATATTTCTGACTATAAGTAGATGTGGAAACTAAATCTCCTACTTTGACATTTGGGACTTTTTCATAAAACTCCAGCACAGCTTCGGCAGAAGAATCTCCTCGCAAAACACCTTTAGCTGCTGTGCGACTAACTGATACACCTACTTGACTTTTAAGATCACTGATTAACAACACGCGGCTAGTATTGGGAGTTACACTCTCCACTAGACCCACCAATCCGCCATCTGCCTTGACTATAAAGCCTTCCTGAATCCCTGCATTCGTACCGCGATTCAGGGTAACCTGTTGCCACCACTGATCAGCACTACGTCCTATTACCCGCGCTGGAATTGGCCGTGATGCCAACGGCTCTTTTTCTACATAGCCTAATAAATCTTGTAGCTTTGTTTTTTGACTTTCCAAATCTACTATACGGGTTTGCAATTCCAATATCCGAGCATCTCTAAGACGTTCTTCTCGAGTTGGCCCTGACTGCAACATCTCTAACGGACGGGTAATTGCCTGGTATGTCTCAAGCACCAATTCACCTTGAGTTTGTCGCAATACCCAAGCACTACTAACTACTAAAGCTAACAACCCAATTTGTAACCCTTTATGATCCCACCAACGCCGTATTGTAACCATATATACCTGTATACACTTACATAATTAAGTTCTACTTGGATTCTCTTTATATAGAACCCAAATAGAACTCAAATAGAACTCAAGTCTGATATTTTTTTGCTACATATTGCGAGAGCTTTCGGTGACAACTCGTTCTAACTGTTTGAAGTTTTCTAACACACGGCCTGTTCCCAGCACAACACAGGAAAGAGGATCAGCAGCAATATGGGTCACAATCCCCGTTTCATGGCTAATGAGGGTATCTATGCCTTTGAGCAAAGCACCACCACCAGCTAACATAATACCTCTGTCAATAATGTCTGCTGCTAGTTCTGGAGGTGTACGTTCCAGTGTTCGCTTCACGGCTTCTATAATTACTGATAGCGGTTCCAACATACTTTCACGGATTTCTGGGCCTTTGATTGTTACAGTTCGCGGTAGACCAGAAAGCAAGTGTAAGCCTCGGATTTCCATCATGGCATCATTATCATCATTAGTAGGATAGGCAGAACCAATCCGAATCTTGATGTCCTCGGCAGTACGTTCACCAATGACTAAGTTATGAACTTTCTTAATATACTGAATGATCGCTTCAGTCAGTTCATCTCCAGCAATGCGTACTGATTCGCTGATTACTGTACCTTGAAGACTCAGTACTGCAACTTCTGTTGTGCCACCACCAATATCAATGATCATGTTGCCAGTGGGTTCGGCAACAGGTAGTCCTGCGCCAATGGCAGCAGCTACAGGTTCATCGATTAAATACACTTTTCTTGCTCCTGCTTGGTGAGCCGCATCCATCACAGCTCGCCTTTCTACTCCTGTAACGCCACTAGGAATACCAATGACAATCCGGGGTAAAATTAAAGATCTACCTTCATTTACACGCTGAATAAAGCTTTTCAGCATCAGCTCGGCTATATCGAAATCAGCGATTACACCATCACGCAAAGGGCGGAGGGCAATCACATTTCCAGGTGTGCGACCGAGCATTTTTTTGGCTTCTTCTCCTACTGCCAGTGCTACCTTTTCGTTAACATCGATAGCAACTACAGAAGGCTCTTGCAGTACAATACCTTTACCAGATACATAAACGAGGGTGTTAGCAGTACCGAGGTCGATACCCATATCCCATGATGTGCGAAAGTTCCTAAAAATACCCACGCGTTTCTAAGCCCCCTATGTGCGATACTTTTTGACTACAACGGTAAGAGTTGATTTGATTATGTTTGTATCCTGAGTTGAGTAAACTAGACTATATATTTATATGACTCCCAGGAATATTTACTATGTCTCAGGTGTGTATGTTTTGATATTCTCTGGTTAACTTAGTATATCCGTATAATTTTATGTGTTTCTCCAAGTAGTATGTATAATTTTTCAAGTCACCTATATTGTTAACTGTTTAATACATTATTTTCAAGTGTTTCACAATTCGCTATGATGAAAGTCGGCATTTGTAAGTACACCTGTACTAAGAGGTAAACCATATGAGTATCAATATTGTCACCCTTGTAGGTCGTGTAGGTAGCGACCCTGATATAAAATATTTTGAGTCTGGTAGTGTTAAGTGTAGATTGACACTAGCTGTAAAAAGGCGATCGCGCAACAGCGAGGAACCTGACTGGTTCACTCTAGAATTATGGGATAAGACGGCCGAGGTAGCAGGTAATTATGTGCGTAAGGGAAGCCTAATTGGTATAAAAGGTTCTTTAAAGTTTGACTCATGGAGTGATCGCCAAACAGGAGCAAACCGTTCTACACCGATTATTAGGGTAGACCAACTAGATTTATTAGGCTCTAAGCGCGATGGAGAGAGTGGTGCAGGAGATATGTCTTCAGAACATTTTTAATTGGGCATTGGGCATTGATTATTAGTCCTTTGCCCTCACAAATGACAAAGGACTAATGACTAATAACTAATTTGTAGTGTCACGGATGCTTCTACTTGTTGTTCACCACCAACGATAGGGGTGGAAGCATCTGCATTAGCTAACTTTGCAGCCTCAGCCCTTAAAAACATCGGTGGTGGAGGCGCACTGGCATTATTAACTTGAATGCTCACCACTTCTTTGGATTTTAAACCCAAGGCACTGAAAACCGCATCAGCTTGCTGCTGGGCATCTTGAGTAGCTTCTTTTAATGCTTGTTTTTGAGCAGCCGCGATCGCTTCATCATTAGCAACAAAACTAATACCGTTAATTTGTGTCGCACCCGCTTTCACTGCATTATCCAATAATGTACCAGCTTTTTCGGTAGGAATCTTAAAACTTACAGTGTTATTGGCAGCATAGCCTGTAATCCTCTGCACATTATTGGTGTAGCTGTAAACTGGATTAAGCTGAATACCAGTAGTTTGTAATTTTTCGACATTTTGGCTCTTGAGGAACGCAACTACAGCCGATGACCTCCGGGCGGCTTCTTGCTGCACCTCTTGGGCTGTTTTCCCTTGAATCTCCACTCCTAAACTGACCTGCGTCAAGGTTGTAGGAATTGTTTCAACTCCGCGACCACTGACACTGAGGGTTCGCCACAATTTCTCTTTTTCTTGCGCCAACGCAGGTAGTGTAAAAGTTGTACATAAAAGCATTGCTAAAGACAGTATTTTCCACAGGTTTCCATTAGGAAACTGAGAACCAGATAAAGCGGCTCTAGTCATAAGATTTGCACTCCTCAAAGTATCCACAGATGTTTTGAATAAAGGTATGTAGCAATTTTATGGGACTGTTGAGAGTCAACAGTTACCATAAGTTTTTCACAGATGAAGTGCGATCGCTAGATACAATTTGTATGTTCTTACTTTGACACTGCTACAGTTAAAAGCTGAAATGGTTACATTTTTTGAAACTAAAGAACATGACTTAGTACGCCACAGCGTAAATAAAGTCGGAAAATTATTCTTACTTCAATTTGGAATGGGACGCTTAATTAAGCTCGTCCCATTTTGAAAAGAGGATGGGACAACACGAAAGACTGTTAACCATCAACAACGTCTCTCATCCCATCTTTAAAAAGAGTGGGTTTTCCCGACGCCTTTTTATAAATTTATCAACTTTGACTTGCTGCAATTTTCTAGACTGTCTGTAGTCCCGGTTTCCAAAGTCTACTGGCAGTGATTGATTGAGTTGACAAATGGCACAAATAAATTTATGCAAGCTGCCAATGGCATCTCCACAAATAGACGTTTTTCAGAAACGCGTCAAAATCAAAGAGAAGGATTTTCACGGAACCCATGTATTTGTTAAATCCAATCAACTTCTCTTTTCCTCTGCTGGCTACGGCAACAGAAGCCGCAGACAGTTCAATGGTAGTAGCAGCAGTGTTACTAAGCTTAGTAGTAGTTTATCTCGCCAGCAAAGTTGGTGGAGAGTTATCAAACCGAGTGGGTTTGCCGCCTGTCTTAGGCGAACTATTAGGTGGTGTGGTAGTGGGCATTTCTGTTTTCCACCTTTTAGTGTTTCCAGAAGGCAGCACAGACAGTTCTAACTCTTTGATCATGTCCTTCCTGCAAATCACTGCTGGTTTAACTCCTGAAGCCAGCCCAGCAGTTTTTGCAGCGCAGTCTGAGGTGGTTTCGGTTTTAGCAGAATTGGGTGTGATCATCCTACTGTTTGAAATCGGCTTGGAGTCGAATTTAAAAGAATTAATGGCAGTTGGTATCCAAGCCACCATTGTCGCAGTAGTGGGGGTAGTAGTACCCTTTGCCGCTGGTACTGTGGGACTGATGACTTTGTTTGGTATTGGTGCTGTACCCGCAATTTTTGCAGGGGCGGCTTTGACTGCCACTAGTATCGGTATTACTTCCAAGGTGCTGTCAGAGTTGGGGCGACTCAATTCTAAAGAAGGGCAGATTATTTTGGGCGCTGCCGTAATAGACGACGTTTTGGGAATCATCGTTTTAGCGGTAGTTGCCAGCCTAGCTAAAGATGGCGTGGTGGATGTCAGCAAAGTCATCTATTTGATTATCAGCGCCACTGGTTTTATTTTGGGAGCAATCCTACTAGGCAATGTTTTCAATAAGTCCTTTGTGGCGATCGCTGATAAACTCAAAACACGCGGTGGACTGGTAATACCAGCATTAATCTTCGCCTTTGCTATGGCATACCTTGCCGCCGTCATCCACTTAGAAGCAATTCTGGGAGCTTTTGCGGCAGGTTTAGTCCTAGAAGAGACAGATAAGCGCAAACAACTGCAAAGCCAAGTCTGTCCGATTGCCGATATGTTAGTGCCAATTTTCTTTGTGACTGTTGGGGCAAAAACCGATTTGGGAGTATTAAACCCAGCAATTCCCGACAATCGAGAAGGTCTAATTATGGCAACTTTCCTGATCATAGTAGCCATTCTCGGTAAAGTAATCACAGGCTTAAGCGTGTTTGGTCAACCGGAAATCAACCGTTTAGCAATCGGTGTGGGGATGATTCCCAGGGGCGAAGTCGGATTAGTGTTCGCTGGTGTCGGCGCAGCCAGTGGCGCTCTCTCGAAACCATTAGGGGCGGCAATTATCATGATGGTTATCTTGACAACCTTTTTAGCTCCTCCCTTATTACGATTTGTATTTCCAGATCCAAAAACCGTGGATGCAGGCTCAGATCAACTAATTTTAGACGGTTCCTCTGGAACCTCGTTGGTAATTGAACCACCTCAGTCGAGAGTGCCAGCATCAACTGATAGTGGCAATTTGGAAGTAACCCCAGAATCTGGCGATCGCTAATCAAAGTCTTGGGTAAATTCTTACTGAGTTCTGAGTAATTTTCGCTCAGAACTCAGGACTCTGAATTCAGTACTATCACCGTACTTTGAAGATTTTGTGATCGTGCAGTGGAAACTTCCCTTCCCAAATTTCCGTCCCGTGTGATTGTAGAATAATCGTTTGTTTCTAATTTTTACTAGCATTCAGAATGTTATTTATTTCTAATCCCCCTTGGCTTGTTGGCCTTTATCTGAATATTTTTTAGGTAATTGGGGAGTAACACCCATAAATCTTGCTAGATCATCTCCCAGTAATGGGAATTATTTACTTAGCGTATTGATGGCAACGAACAAAAAACAGTTATCAGAAAACGGTTATCAGTTATTAGTTTTTTAGCTTCTTTAGGAGTCAGAGTTTCTACCTCTAAAGGTGGAGGTTTTCACATGGGGATTTAAACCCAATTATGAAACCTGGTACTGATTTAAGTGTGTGTTTATACCAGCTTAAAAATCAAAAAAGGCATCAAAGGCGAAGTTTAGGTGGTGGCGGTGTGATGATTTACCAATGAGTTGAGATATTGACGGCTCCCATGAACTTGAATTAGGAGAAAGGACTGTGAAATTACACTGGTTATTACCCAGCGCTATTGGAACTATCTTCATGCTATCGTCGCCTGCAATGGCCGCGAGACTTGAATCTTGGCGCTTTGATGCCAATCAAAACAGGCTGGAAATTAATACTGTGGGAGCAGTTCAACCCCAGGCACAACTAATTTTTAACCCCACTCGGCTGGTAATTGATTTGCCAGGAACCACATTTGGGCGTCCGCAGATAACTCAACAGGTAGGCGGTGGAATTCGCTCGATTCGGGTTGGGCAGTTTGATACAGAAACAACACGTATAGTTGTCGAACTGACACCTGGTTATACTTTAGACCCCAAACGAGTAAAATTTGCTGGTGCAACTGGCGATCGCTGGACGGTGCAATTACCTAGACCAGAAGTCGATAGAGTAGCCTCGTCTCCCACTTTATCTCCTAGAAGTGCTTACAGTGTTGTTACTCCAAACTCTGAGCTTCAACCTAATATTTCAAGGGTTGCCACTACTACACGAGGGGCGACTCAAATTGAGAGTTTACAAGTCACAGGCGATGGGTTGTTCGTCCGCACCAGTGGTGGCAATCCCCCAATTCAGGTAATTCGCAGCCGCGATCGCGCTACTATCTTCGTAGATATCTCTGGCGCATCTTTATCATCACGTCTGGCGCAACAGAATAATATACCCGTTAATAAACATGGTGTTAGCCGTGTTGAATTCACCCAGCTACAAACCCGACCTCCTGGTGTCCGCTTGAGTTTACGGGTAGACAAAAATAGCCCAGAGTGGCGAGCAACTAATAGTAACGGCGGTGGTTTGGTGATTCTGCCCAGTCGTATTGTTACACTTCCTGGAAGTAATAATTCTAATAGTCAGTCAGAACCCGTTTCCCTTCCCAGCAGAACATCTGCCAACAACTCACCAGCAACAATTGAGTCTGTGCAACTGGCTGATAATGGCACACAACTGCTAATTAGAGCCGACCAAACTTTATCTGCCACGGGAACCTGGGATAGATCCTCAGGCCTGTTTCGCCTCACAATTCCCAATGCCAAGTTAGCTCCTAGAGTTACAGGCCCTACTTTTGCTCCCAATAGCCCCATTCTCCGGGTTCGTCTGCAACGGCAAGAACCCAACACAGTCGTTGTCTTAATTCAACCCGCAGCCGGAGTGCAACTTGGGCAACCCAGGCAAATTGGTGACCAGCTTCTGACTTTACCGATACAAGGCTCTCGTCGAATTGTTGCAATCCCCCCCGCAAGACCCCCCTTTGCTTTACCTGGGCTACCACCGCCAAACCGGGGGCCATTCCCAGACCCAAACAATCCCAATCCCCAGATCCCAAAACAACCACAGCGTCCAGTTACCAGGGGGCGAGTGGTAGTCCTGATTGACCCCGGACATGGCGGTAAAGACCCTGGAGCAGTAGGTCTTGGGGGACTACGCGAAAAGGATATTCTTTTGCCTATTAGCAAACGAATAGCTCAGGTCTTACAACAAAATGGCGTACAAGTAGTTATGACGCGAGATTCTGACTATTTCGTTACCCTTCCTGGACGGGTGAAGTTAGCAGAGCGAGCAAATGCTGATATCTTTGTTAGCATTCATGCGAATGCAGTCGGGCCAGGTCGTTCGGATGTCAGTGGCTTAGAAACCTATTATTACGATAGTGGTTTGGGTCTAGCTCGCACTGTCCATAATAGTATTCTCCAAAGTGTAAATGTCAAAGATAGGGGAGTGCGGCGAGCCAGATTTTTTGTCCTCAGAAAAAGTTCTATGCCTTCTATCCTCGTAGAAACAGGTTATTTGACTGGTCGAGATGATAACGCTAAACTCAGAAGCTCTGCTTATCAAAATAAAATGGCAGATGCGATCGCTCGTGGCATTCTTCAGTATCTAAAGAGAAGATAAGGAATTTATTCAAAATAATTGAGTAAATACATCTAATCTTTACCATTTTTATCCAAATTTAGTAGTACAACAATTTCAGTATTCTTGCTGCGGGACAGGAGTAGCTTCTTTGTTATTGTCATCTGATGCTTTGCAAGTCAAATTTATATAGGCTCATGGCATGGCAAAATCAGAGGATCGTGCTATATTTTACGCCATTAGCTGTGTCTTAATACCAGCACAAAACTCAAGTGTGCGCGGTGACGGTGTGAGGATTAGCCAATATGTTGAGATGTTGACGGCTCCCATGAATGTGAATCAGGAGAAAAGACTGTGAATTTACGCTGGTTGCTATCCAGTACTATTGGAACTATCTTCATGCTGTCGTCGCCGGCAATGGCCGCGAGACTCGAATCTTGGCGTTTTGATGCCAACCAAAATCGCCTGGAATTTAATACTTTGGGGGATGTTCAACCCCAAGCACAATTAATTTTTAACCCCACTCGTTTGGTAATTGATTTGCCAGGCACCACATTTGGGCGTCCGCAGTTAACCCAACGGGTGGGTGGTGGAATTCATGCTATCCGTATTGGGCAATTTGACGAGCAAACAACGCGCATAGTCGTTGAACTCACTCCTGGTTATACTTTAGACCCTAAGAGAGTACAATTTGTTGGCACGATTGGCGATCGCTGGACAGTGCAATTACCGACGCCAGAAGCCGAAAATGTACCCTCAAATCCTGGGGGTCAACAAGAGCAAGCTATAGCAACAGAAAGTTCACCGAGAACATCTCCACCAGTATTCTCCCCAAGAAATATTTACAACGTGGTGAGAACAGGTCCTGTCAATCCACTTAAAAACGGAATGCTTGCCGCCAGAGTTACTCAAATTGAGAACTTACAAGTCACAGGCGATGGTTTTTTCATCCGTACCACTGGTGGTAATCCTCAGATTCAGGTAAATCCTAGCAACGAGCAAAGGGCAATTAACATTGATATTGCTGGCGCTACTTTATCACCAAATCTAAGGCAGCGCGATTTGCCGATTAATCGGTATGGTGTCAGCCGCATTCAGTTCAGCCAACTACAAACAAGCCCATCTGTTGTTCGCATGACGTTACAGGTGGACGAAAATAGTCAAAATTGGCGAGCAACCACTAGCAGTGTTGGTGGTTTTGTGATTCTGCCCAGTCGTGGCATTGCCCAGGTGCCTGGAAATAATAGTCCACGCCCTATACCATCTACTAACACCTCACCTGCTACTATTGAGTCTGTGCAATTGGCTGGTAATGGTACACAATTGCTAATCAGAGGCGACAAAAATTTATCTGCTACAGGAGGCTGGGATAGAACCTCTGGTCTGTTCCGCATCACTATCAACAATGCTCAGTTAGCTCCCAAGGTTACAGGCCCTACTTTTAATGCTAATAGTCCTATCCTTCGGGTTCGCCTGCAACCACAAGAATCTAATACTGTCATCGTCTTGGTTCAACCAGCAGCCGGAGTGCAAATTGGGGAACTAAATCAGGTTGGCAACCAGCTTTTGGCTTTAGAATTACAAAGCTCTCGTAGCCTCACACCCCCCATTGCTTTACCTCCTCTGCCATCGGCAAACCAAGGTCAATCTCCAAACCCCATAGATAATCCCCGTCCTATCTTCCAGCCACAGCCAGCCCCCTCAGTCAAGAGAGGGAAATTGCTAGTAGTTATTGACCCAGGGCATGGTGGAAAAGACCCAGGTGCTCCTGGTCTGGGTGGACTGTTAGAAAAGGATGTAGTCTTGCCTATTGGTAGAAGGGTAGCAGCCATTTTAGAGCAAAATGGTGTACAAGCAGTGCTAACGCGGGATGCTGACTTTTTCGTAGAACTTCAGGGACGGGTAGATATCGCCGAGCGAGTTAATGCAACTTTGTTTGTCAGCATTCACGCTAATTCCGTTGATCGTCGTCCTGATGTGAATGGGTTAGAAGTGTATTATTATGATAGCGGTTATGCTCTGGCTGAAGCAGTTCGCAATAGCATCCTCCAGAACATCGATACAATCAAAGACCGGGGAACCCGCAAAGCCAGATTCTACGTTCTCAGGAAAAGCTCTATGCCTTCGATTTTAGTAGAAGCAGGCTATATGTCTGGTCGAGAAGACAATCCTAGATTGGGAACACCAGAGTATCAAAATCGGATGGCGGATGCGATCGCTAGTGGCATTCTAAAATACTTACAGCGTTAATATAGTACAAATTATTAATTAAAAGGTCGTATTTAGCCTGCTTTAACCTCCATAATTTAGTGGTCAATTAGCAAATTGTCTGCTAAATTCTGTATTTTAAATCCCAAAACTTAAATTAATATCTGCCTGTGTATTCATCTTCGATCTTTGATGCGAATCTTGACGATTTTCCTGCTCAAGAACCCCAACGTGCCCCAATTGGCATCTTTGATAGTGGTGTGGGTGGACTGACGGTACTGCGACAAGTATATCGGCAACTCCCCAATGAATCAATTGTTTACTTTGGGGATACAGCTCGACTTCCTTACGGAATTCGTTCACAAGCAGAAATTTTACAATTTACGCGTGAAATTATTACCTGGCTACAACAGCAGCAGGTAAAAATGGTAATTATGGCTTGCAATACCAGTTCTGCCCTAGCCCTAGAAACCGTGCGTCAAGAATTCAACATACCCATTTTGGGAGTAATCCTACCGGGTGCAAAAGCTGCGGTGCAGCAAGGAAAGCGGATTGGTGTAATTGCTACTCCAGCTACGGCGAAAAGTAATGCTTATAAGCACGCCATAATTGAAATTGCTCCTGATGTCCGAGTGTGGCAAGTTGGATGTCCTGAGTTTGTGCCACTCATCGAGCAAAATCGGATTCACGACCCCTACACTGCTGAAGTTGCACGAGCCTACCTAGAGCCTTTACTAGAGCAAGAAATTGACACTTTAGTTCACGGCTGTACCCATTATCCCCACCTTACACCAGTATTGCGATCGCTCCTCCCCTCTCAAGTCCAACTAGTTGATCCAGCTGTTCATGTTGTGGCAGCTTGTGCCCAAGAGCTAGATTTACTAGGCTTAAAAAATACCCACCTACCACTGCCAACTCGCTTCGCCGTCAGCGGGTGTCCACAACAATTTTCCCAGTCAGGAGTGCAGTGGCTAGGCTATACCCCAATGGTTGAAGAGGTTTGCTTCACTGATACTGCTATTTCCCAACTCCAATAAAACTAATTTGTCCTTAGTCATTGGTCATTTACAAATGCCCAATGCCTATTGACTATTAACTACTTCAGTTACCTTTGTCCTTAGTGGTATCTCCTGCTTGTGTTTTCCTTCGGTAGATGGAGAGATTGTCGGAACAGTCTTTGTACCTGTTCGCTTCGCCAGTGCTAATAACAGGTAAACTGTAAACAAATATCCAGACGCTAAAATAAAAATCATCATCGGTATACTTCCGTAAATCATTGTTCTACCAGCACCGTTTCAAACGAATATAAAATTCCATAAAATTAGTAAAACCTCAGCTAACCAAGTACATTCTTGATTGCTGTAGTTTTCTATGGTAAAATTACCTATCGAGATTTCAATCTCTCTACAGTTAAAGAATTTATTGTCTAATGGGCTTCTTGCAGACCATAGATCACACAGCAGTTAAATTGCCGTTTAGCAATCTAAAACTACGGTTCTCAGCGATCTACTTGATCTGCGTTATTTTTGTTAACACTGCTATGAAAAGAGCAATGCTTGCGCTTAACATACGCTGAAGACGTGTAGCGACTTCCCACAGGGATATCGCATAGCTCCAAATCAGGAGTTTTGCATATCGTAACAAAGCTCAAAGGAATTATTCCCTTAATCTCAACTACGACTAATTATTTTAGACTTACATCACCGACACAGTATTATCACTTAGTAAGTGACTTACTTTTGGGGTGTGACTATCTGAAAAATTTAAAATTCCTATATTTTAGCGTAACACAACGACCCTGATTTTGAAGCCTACTCGACTGTTAAATTTCAAATTTTTTGAATAGCTACACTTCAGTCTTAAAGAAATTTAGTCTTACCTATTGGTCTCACGTTTAAATTTTACCCATTTTGTCAATAAGTAAAATTGCTTAATTTTTCCTCAAACTGTGGCGGCAAACGTGTAATGGGAAACTACTTAATCCAATTTAAGCTAATATTTGTTTTCGTCTATTAAAAATTCATATTTTAAGTTAGTTTAAAATCCGACTTACCAAAAAATAAGCATAATTGCTTATTGACAAACATACTACGAACTTTAAGTATCACCGATATACTCATGAAAATGGGATTACCTTATGAAAACTTTGCGCTGGCACAGGGTTATCTTAAAATGAGTGTAGGATATGTAAACTTTCGTAACCTAAGTCAGAGTCCGCCCATCCATGACCCCAGCCACCTCCCTGTTTACCCCTGTGGAAGCAGACCTGCGACTACTAGCAGATAACCTAAAACAGCTAGTTGGAAATCGCCACCCCATTTTGTTTGCAGCAGCCGAACATTTATTCGGAGCTGGGGGAAAGCGTATCAGACCAGCAATTGTCCTGCTAATATCGCGGGCAACAATGTTAGATCAAGAGATTACACCGCGTCATCGCCGCCTAGCTGAGATTACAGAAATGATTCATACAGCAAGCTTGGTACATGACGATGTGGTAGATGAATCAGATGTGCGGCGAGGCGTCCCTACCGTTCATAGTTTGTTCGGTAATCGCATTGCCATATTAGCAGGAGATTTTCTTTTTGCTCAATCATCCTGGTATTTAGCAAACTTGGACAACTTGGAGGTGGTGAAACTCCTCTCAGAAGTCATTATGGATTTGGCTACTGGGGAGATCCAGCAGGGATTGAATCGTTTTGAAGCTGGCATCTCTATTGAAACTTATCTCCAGAAGAGTTATTACAAAACAGCTTCATTAATCGCCAACAGTTCTAAAGCTGCTGGGTTACTCAGTGAAGTCTCCCGAGAAACTGTTGAGCATCTGTATAGCTACGGCCGTCATTTCGGTATAGCATTTCAAATTGTTGACGACATTCTAGATTTCACCAGTACAACAGATACATTGGGTAAACCAGTGGGGTCGGATCTCAAAAGTGGTAATCTGACTGCACCTGTTTTATTTGCTTTAGCAGAAAAACCATCCTTGGAAGTGCTGATTGAGCGAGAGTTTGCTCAATCAGGTGATTTAGAGCAAGCACTAGCACTAATTCAAGATAGTCAAGGTATACAGCAGGCGCGAGAGTTAGCTGCTCACCATGCTAAGTTGGCAATTGAACATCTTGCAGTTCTTCCACCCTCAGAATCTCACCAGGCATTGATTAACATAGCTGAGTACACACTGAGTCGTCTTTACTAAATCATTTACTAGCTAACAGGTAGAAAATAGGACTCTAGACTGCAAGCGAAACCTCACAACTGTTTTTAGGTAGAGAAATTTTGCTCAATAATCAGCTAAAATTTGAAAAATGTTCACTGATAACTGTTTGTTAATCAATTTTAGATTAGGCAGAAAATTAAGCTGATCGCTTGCTTTTTTAAAGAACTAAAAGGGTAGTGACTGGCATTAATTTCTTTTCATCAAAAACTTTTTCAAACAAATTTGAGATTTAAAATTTTGGATGTGGGATTGTATCTAAAAAATCCCACATCCAAGTTTTTTCTATGCAATATCAGGGGGTATCTGTTTAGGCGATCGCTGTTGTCTCAACTGTTTCTGCATGAGTTTCTCTAGATCAGTTCGCCGAATTTCAACGGTATGAGTGGTCTTACCCGGCGTCTCCAAAAAAACGATACTATCTACGGGTTCCAATGCCACCAGTTGGAACAAAATATGGGTGACAGGAATAATTTTAGCTAGCATTTGAGGGTCAAGCCCAGCAGGGGAAATTAGAGAGACATCCTGTATGGTAGGAAAAGCGTAAATCACACGCTTTTCCAATCCTGAATTAGCACGATTGCTCAATGTAGTTAAAACCCAGCTTGACTCTGAATTTTGAAGAATATAGTACTGGGAGTAACGTAATTTTTGAGCGATCGCTCTAAGGGCAGGAGCAATTGCTGCAATCAGATTTGGTGTTATACCATCGCGGGGTGCATTGTCAATCAGCAATTGAATTTGTGCTTCTAAATCCATAATGACTTGTATACGGCTCCTGGGTAATGGCAATAACATCTATCAAAGTGTGAACAATCCCATCCAAGTTGGGAATAATAAAATCAGCCACATCCTCAATGTTGGATTGGTCTGCGTTTAGCTTATACGTAAAACTGAAGCCAATACCCACGTCGTACAGGTTGTATTTAAATACTTAGGGTCTTTTGAAAACCGAGACTATGAATTCAGCCGCAACCGCAACTATTCCATCTGCAAATATTCTGGGAGAAAATTCTAAAGGCGTGGAGGTGATCTTTCAACTCCTATCCAGGGAGTTTCAACAATCAACCAAAGCTTCGGAACAGAATTGCCATGATGTAGCAACACGTATTACCACCGAAGTATATCGGATTTGCCATGAAAGCAAACGTATCCAAGCTTCTGGAACTGTAGAAAGCTCGGCGATGACCCTCGCTCGGCATCGGCTACAACAATGTCTCAGGTACTATCAGTTGGGTTCAAATCGGGGCAGGGTAGAATTACACAGCACTCTGAGTGCAATTATTTATCGATACATTAATCCGCCTCAGAAGCAATTGAGTTATCAAGGGCGACTGACTATAATTGAAGATTTCTTACAGAGTTTTTATCTAGAAGCATTAAACGCCTTCCGCCGAGAAAATCAACTCGGTGCTACTTATCGCCCTCAGACACTTCTAGAATTGTCCGAGTACATGGCATTTACCGAGCGCTACGGCAAGCGACGCATTCCCTTACCAGGCCGTCAGCAGCAGCTAATTATCTTGCGGGCGCAAACTTTTTCTCAACACCAGCCCCCAGAAACCAGCGTAGATATAGAACAAGCCGCAGAAGGCAGCAATAGTGAAGCCGATGGTTCTTGGGAAGAACCAGTAGTGCATCAATTGCGCTCCACAATGGCAACGCAAGCCGAACCCGAACCTGAAGAAGATACCTTGCGCTCCGTTGTGGTTACAGAATTAATGAATTATCTCGAAGAACGGCAACAATCTGACTGTGCTGATTACTTTTCCCTCCGCCTCCAGGATCTATCGGCACAGGAAATTGAGTCGATTTTAGGTTTAACTCCTCGTCAGAGAGATTATTTGCAGCAACGCTTCAAGTATCATTTGATTCGGTTTGCTTTATTACACCGTTGGGAATTGGTTCACGAGTGGCTGGAAGCCTCTTTGCATACCAATTTGGGTTTAACTCCCCAGCAATGGCAAGTATATACAGCACAGCTGGACACTAAGCAACAATCTTTACTAGAGTTGAAGCAACAAGGACAAGCCGATGAAAAAATCGCAAAAACTTTAGGGCTGTCAATGGCACAACTTCAAAAACGATGGTTTAAGATTCTTGAGCAAGCTTGGGAAATTCGTAACTCATTAGTGTCCGGATCAGGTGCATCTACTCATGAATAGTGACTCAGAATCCTTACAATCTCAGTGTCTCGGTTGGTTATTGACAGATGATGTCAAAAATACCGAGCAATCTGTAGAATGTGAGGAAAATGACGGGGTAAAAAAACTCCTCAATGAAGCCACTGCTTCAAAAAGCAGTGAGCCAAAATTGGGAGGAACGCCCCAGACCTTTAAATTGGGAGAAATTCCTACTGTGCAAGATCGTTTCCAAGCCGTCCTTAAGCGCCGGTTACAAATCCAAGTCCAAGAACACCCACCCTTATTTCCCTGGGAAACACAATTAATCGACTATCCCGATTTTGTTGACGAGCCGTCAATGACGCTCGTTCCTAGCTGGGGGTGGATGGTACAACAGTCGAAGCTGAATCTGCCACGTCCTTTACCGGAGAGAGTTTTTCAGCAATTACTGGAAAAATGTCAAGCGATGGTGACATCTTCCGTGCCTCTGGGAGCAAAATTAGTTCAAGTGGTGGAGAACTTTTTCCCTAACGAGTCTCAAGCACTCAACGATATAGCTGGATTGGTGCTAAGAAGCACCTATCGGTCTGTAAGTACTCTGGAGACAATTCCCAATATTCAGAGCGATTATTCAGATTTACAACCGCGTCAACAAATGGCTTTGTCGTTGCTAGCAGCTAAACAACTGCTGGAAAATTTGACTCTACCACTTTCAGCAATCAGTCCAGTGGTAGAAAGACAATGGCTAACCACTGTCGGTAATTTAGACATCAGAGTAGAGTATCAGTCTGTAGGTAAACTTACAAAGTTACTTGTTCAGGCTGAGTTACCTGTTAAAGGAACTTTGGCACTTCGGGGAAGTGGCACCTTAGCAATGGCAACATCTTCGACTTCGGGATACTTAAGTGTGGAGTTAGGCTGCGAACAACTTAGCCCAACTTATACCCTGGAAGTTGAGTTTCCAGAAATAGACCAACAGCCGCTTTTGTTTGTCATTAATCTCACTATGTAACCTTAATTGCCACCGCTAGTACGTAATGCTGAATATCTTAAGGTAACCATTGCCTAACTGTTGCCTTGTAGCTTTTTCGTCCTCTCGACACTATTAGCAACAGGGTGCTTAGTTATATCGTTTGCGGAACTTAAGGCGTGGTTACAACTAACCAGTAGGAGTAGACTTACCCTCTACCTCATAATTGATTTTTTGTGGGTATTCGTCAGTCCACTTGGTTAGTAACCAAGCCTGGAGAACGAGTTAATTTCTTGTATTGTGCTGATTTCGCCTCGCCTTTATTTTACCGAGACACCATTTTTTCACAACGGATTTATTCGTTTGTGTTGTTTTTTATACAAATTTATGTTCACTCTTGCCGTTACAGGTCGCGGTAACGTCATATCATGTTTGCTTGATTACTTATTTAACTTGGAGAACCTCACCCTGGTTTTGCTTGTGCAAAACCTGTCCCTTTCCTTACTAAGGAGAGGGATGTCCGATAGGACAGGGTAAGGTTTTTCTTTTGCTTTTGTGTTTCTCTGGCGCAGAGTCTTCGTCAAAAGAAGCGAAGCAAAGGTTGATAACAGGGTTTTGAAACTCCTGCAAGGGCTTTAATTTGTAAAAATAGGCGCTAAACCTTCATAGATGCTTAAAGGCAGGATAAGAAAGCTTCCTGTAACGGGAATACTTTAAAGTAGGACAAACAGTTTTGTCTTCAGTATTGTTTCCGTGGGATTTTCACTTAGACTCGAAATGCTTAACTTATCCAGGATGAATCGGTTTTGGCGTGTCCCTGTAGGTAATTTCTGGCGGCAAAATCCGCAGCGATCGCCTTTGATAGAAGTAGAAGATTCAATTTCCTTGCGGGTGCTGGTGCTAGCCTTGGTTGTTTTGGGAATTGTAGCGACGGATATCGCTGCTGAAACTTCATTCAGTTTTTGGGCGTTACCCCTGAGTATAGTGGGTGCGATTTGGAGTTACTATAGTCGCCGCGATGCCAATGTTGCAGTTAAATTTTGCATCGCCATAGGGATGTTAGTAGCACTGGGTGCTTTCTTTGGGCGGTTAGTGGGAGAGTTGAATGATACACGGTTGGGTTTGGCAGAGTTATTAATTCAACTCCAGGTGTTGCATAGCTTTGATACACCCCGCCGGAAGAATTTGGGCTATTCGATCGTTATAGGACTAATTTTATTGGGTGTGGCAGCAACGCTAAGTCAGACTTTAGCATTTGCACCTGTGCTGCTGTTATTTTTAGCGATCGCTCTACCAACTTTAGTACTAGATTATCGCTCACGCTTGGGTTTGCAGCCATTAAAAACTCAAAAGGAAAAATCCAATAAGAAGAGTTCCTCAATTCTTAATTTTAAATTTTTAATTCTGACTTTTTTGCTAATTCTCGGTCTGGGACTAGCAATTTTTGCTGTTTTACCCAGATTTCCTGGCTATCAGTTACGGAATTTTCCTGTAAGTTCTCCTATTCAAGTAAAAGGCAGTTTCACTGGACGTAGTATTATAAATCCCGGTTATGTCCGCCAAGGTAAAGGTGATAATCAAGGCAGTGGTACGGGACAAAATCAAAATGGTCAACCAGGTAAAGTAGATAATAATTTTTATTACGGTTTTAATAGCCAAATTAACCAAAACCTGCGGGGCGAGATGAAACCTAAAGTTGTGATGCGGGTGCGATCGCAAGCTGAGGGTTTTTGGCGAGTTCTAGGATTTGACCGTTATACGGGTAAAGGATGGGAAGTATCGCGTAATGAAGAAGTTACAACCATCAAGCGAGCGCCTTGGTCTTACCAAATTTTCCTAAACCGACCTCTGATTACTGGTAAAACCCAAGAGATAGTCCAAACTTATACAGTAGTGGCGGATTTGCCTAACCTAATTCCGGCGATGGCTTATCCCAAAGAGATTTACTTTCCGACACCGATGATCGCGGTTGATACAGAAAATGGATTGCGATCGCCTGTGGAATTATCAGAAGGACTTACTTACACAGTAGTGTCTGAAGTACCATACCGCGATCGCACCTTATTAGGTAAAGCTTTTACTAATTATCCCCAACAGATTAAGAAGCATTATCTGCAAATTCCTCCCGAAATTGCCGAAAAAGTCCGGCAACGTACCGAAGAAATTCTTGCTAACTACAATCGTGAACGAGTCGCAAAGTCTTCTAAAAGCCTAGATTCAGCTTATGAAAAGACTCTCTACCTAGCCCAATACCTGAAGCAACACTACTCCATTCCCCAAAATCCCTTCGATTTGCCTTATTTGGGAGAAAAAGATGACTTAGTAGAAGCTTTTTTATTCAAATATAAAGGTGGTTATCCCGACCACTTCTCAACAGTTCTGACGGTAATGTTGCGTTCCATTGGTATCCCAGCGCGGTTAGTAGCAGGGTTTAGTTCAGGAGAATTTAATCCATTTACAGGGCTATATGTTGTCCGTAATACTGATGCTTATGCGATGACGGAAGTATATTTTCCGAAATATGGCTGGTTTGCCTTTGACCCGATTCCGAATCATCCCTTGATACCTCCATCAGTAGAAGATACTCAGACTTTTAGCGTGTTGCGCCAGTTGTGGCACTGGGTTGCTGGATGGCTACCATCTCCAGTGACAGGTTTTTTGAATAATGTTTTTGAGACAATATTTAGGTGGGTAGTTAGAGCGATCGCTTGGTTTTTAGCTTTACAGCGCTTCCGGCTATTATGCAATATAGTTTTCTCCTTGCTCTTCTCCTATCATCGCTTTCAGCTTTTAGGATGTACCTCATAGCTGCCGTAAGTGCTGTATTCTCTCAAGGTTGGTTTGGCGTATTGACTGGCTTAATTTTGACAACTATAGTAGCTTTCTTCGGTTGGCTGGGTTGGGGTCAGTGGCAAGAGTGGCGAAACCGCCGATGGTTAAAGAAATTGCCAGCAATGGAGAGCCTTTATCAACAAATGTTGCAATGGACAACCCAAAAAGGTTTAGGTAAACATCCAGCACAAACACCTTTAGAGTATGCCAGAGGATCATACGAGCATCATGCCCCAGCAACTGCTGAGGTAATAGATGAGATTAGCCAAGCCTATGTTAGTTGGCGTTATGGTGGTCATGCTCCTAACTTGAGGCGGCTGCGGCAAAGATGGCAAGGTATCAAAAAGACTGCTAAGGACTTGTAAAATCTTCCTTTCTCTGCTTCTTCTGCGTTTGGAGTGGTTAATAATAAGTAATTTATTGAACCGCAGAGGCACAGAGAACACAGAGATAAAATATTAGAGAGGAATTGATTTTCGAGAGGTTAATCTTTATGACCTCACTTAGAGGTACAAAATTGTTCGCAGTCCTTCATCTATTTCTTCTTGTAAATGTTCTGGTAACGAACCAACGCGCTCTACTAAAAACCTTTTGTCAACAGTAAAAATTTGAGACACATTAGCTACAGAATCTCTGGGTAAACCTGTAGCTTCATGCGCTAACAAAACATTGCCTGGTGCTTGTGCTAACAGAGTGTTAGAGGTAATGATTACGACAATTACGGTGCTGATACGACTTTGAGTAAAAATATCATCTTGAACAATCAAAATAGGGCGACGATACCCAGGTTCTGAACCGAGTGGTTCAGGTAAATTTGCCCACCAAATATCTCCGCGATACACTACCAATCCTCACGCGGTAAGGACATAAATTGTAACTTTGCCAATACTGGATCTAGTTCAGAGGACTCTTCAGAATAAACTGTATTCAGTTGGTTCAACATCTGATTCCGGTTGTACTTCCGCAAATATGCTTTCAAAGCTTTTGTGTAAAGTTCACTACGAGATACCCCTAACTCTCTAGCGAGTGCTTCTGCCTCTTCAAAAACTGAATCTGGAAGCGAAATTGCAGTTTTCATAACTCTGCTGCTTTTGGTCAGTATGCTTTTAGTTATACCCTAGTTATACCAATTTCAAATGTTTATTAGCTGTTATTTTGGATTTCGTCTAACTTGGCACGTACTGCCTGAATATCCTGCCACATCAACCATTTAGGCGCGCCTCTTTCTTTAGAGGGGTTACGCAGCAAGTAGGAAGGATGAAAAATTGGCATACATAAACGCCCTTCCCACTCTAGCCACTGTCCGCGAATTTTCGTAATTCCCCGCTTATCGCCAGTGATGCCTTTGACAGCAGTTGCACCTGTTAACAAAATTATTTTGGGATCAACTAGGCGAATTTGTTCTAGTAAGTAGGGTAGACAAGCCGCCACTTCTGTTGGAGTAGGAACTCTATTATCTGGGGGACGACATTTGTTGATGTTGGCAATGTATACATCTTGTTCAGTAGTCAAATTTACAGATGCCAGAATTTTTTCCAACAACTGCCCCGATCTGCCTACAAATGGTAAACCTGTTTCATCTTCATTTTGACCAGGCGCTTCCCCTATAACCATAATTGGAGCTTTTAGATTACCGCGTCCAACAACAGCATGAGTGCGAGTGTCTCCCAATGGACAACGGTGGCAGCTATTGCAATGCTGTGCCAATTCCGTCATATCAGAATAAGTTCCCGGAGCGATCGCAATTTTAGCGTCTGTGGGAATCAGTTCTCGTTGGTTAAGGGTTGAATCGTCGAAGAGGCTGAGTTGGGTTTCGCTGCTCATGAAAATTAGGATTTTGGTATCAGCACCATCTGTCTTATCTGAGTTAAATACTGCTCTATTTGGAGATTTATCAAGATAAATAGACTTTTGCTGAATACTTAATTATTTATACAAATCTTATTGTATCAGTTAATTTGAGACAAAATTCAGTCATGATAAAAGCAATGCCGTCCTAATATGCTGGGGGAAACTATGTCACATACCCCACTTTTTGCTGATCGCACCCATGCGGGTGAAGAATTGGCGCGAGTGATTCATGATGTTTTGACTCAGCAAACTATTGATTCTGGGGTAAAGCCTGTACCAATTGTTTATGCTTTGCCAAGAGGGGGTATACCAGTGGCAGCACCAATAGCCCGTCTTTTGGATTGTCCGTTAACAATTGTGGTGGCGAAAAAGATCAGTCATCCAGAAAACCCAGAGTTAGCAATTGGTGCAGTCACTACTTTTGGAAATGTTCTTTGGACTGAGCAAAAGCTATTTCGGTCTAAACATGATGCGCGGGGGCGAGAAGTAGCTTTAAATAAAGCAATCAACCAAGCTAAGTCTCTTGAGGCTCAATTAATTCCTGCTTGTCCGCAGGTGAATGCCAAGAATGCTACGGTGATTTTAGTTGATGATGGCATTGCTACAGGTATGACAATAGCGGTAGCGGCAACTGCTATCAAAACCCTTTCTCCAGCAGCAGTTTGGCTATGTACTCCAGTAGCGCCACAAACATTGTTACCTTGGTTAGAACAGTGGGGTGATCGCACAATTGTTTTGGAAACACCAGAACCTTTTTGGAGTGTGAGTAATTTTTACGCACAATTTCCCCAAGTAGATACATTAGAAGCTCTTGAATATCTCCAGCAACAAAAGACAATGGGAGGAATGGATTTATGCGAATAATTTTAATTTTTGAATGAGTGAATTTTAAATTTTTACTCTGCCTTACTTTTGCCTTACTTTTTAAGTATTTTGAGATGTTCCTTGCTGATATTGCATAGCTTTGGCATAATCACCCAAGGCGTAACAAGCGACTCTCAGACTGGCAAGAGCTTGTTCTTCACTGCGGCTGTCTTTGATATTCCTAGCTCACAGTAAACGTTCTTCATAATATGTAATTGCTTTGTTATAATCACCCAAAGCTTCACAAGCAACTCCTAAACTACCTAAAGACTGTTCCTCGCTGCGCTTGTCTTGGATTTCTCTAGCTAAGTGCAATCGATCTTCATAATACTTAATGGCTTTAGCATAATCACCTAAGGCATAGCAAGCATTCCCCAGGTTTTTTAGCACCTGAGAAGCACTGCGAACATTTTTTAAAGAGTGTGCTAATACTACACACTGCTCATAATAGGCGATCGCTTTTGGGTAATTGTCCAAAGCATACCAAGCATTACCCAAATTCTTGAGTACCTGTTCCTCGCCCCAGTTATCTTTGAGTTCCCGGACGATTTCTAGACTTTGCTGCTGATACTCAATTGCCTGCGTAAAGTTGCTCAAACCTTTATAAACCAATCCTAAATTATTCAGTGCCGCCACTTGACTCCGTTTGTCTTGCAGTTGCTGCGTTATTTTCAAACATTTTTCTAGAAATTCAATTGCCTTTTTATGATCATTCAAGTGACGGTAGGCATTGCCTAGATGGGAAAGTGCTTGCATCTGCACTGCTAAATCTGAGGTATTGTTGAGCAAAGACAGACACTGTTGAGGGTAAGAGATAGTACCTTTGTAATCTCCAGCACTGTAAGTTACCAATCCTAAAAAAGAAAGTGCCTGTGCCTGTTTTTGCAAATCCCCAACTACCTGAAACATTCCCAAGGATTGTTGTAAAGATTTCAAGGCCGCTATTAATTCACCGCTTTGCTGCTGTTGAATTCCTTGCCGTAGTAATTTGGACGCTTCCAATAAATTATTGTCACTTTCCTGTATAGGTAGTATTTCTGCGTGTGAACCAGAGTTGAACTCATGGGTAATCGTATTACGCTTCACTAGTTTTAAATATGTTATGGGTAATTGCAAGGGAAGTGTGTTTTTCGATCTGTGATTCCATCCACTGTTAGACATCGACCCTTTCCTGTTAAGCCTGGTAGTAAATCTAGTGTTCCCAAAACCAGAATGTATCTTTCATCAGGCTGGTTTGGCAGGGGTTGGGAACGGGCATACACCATGTGACTCGTCGAACTTACTTTGAGATTTGGCTAACCAGTTATAAGACATTTATGTATAAATAAATACATATTATTTTACATCATGGCTGCGTCGCTTATTAATAATTAATCCCCCCTTTTCTCCTGAAAATGCGGGGCTATGTCCCCTATTTCTGAGAGTACTTGGGAGGATATTCAAGAGATAAATGTCACTAATCTACTAGTATTATTTATTCAAGTTAAACGCACCTGCTCAAAGCTAGGTATTGATTCAACCAACGGGTACAGAAACATTGGCCACAGAGCCATCATTTAGGATAGGCTGGCGGGTTTTCAAGTCAAATTTAAAGCCATGTGGCAAAATATGAAGCTTTGCTCCACAAATCGCCAAAGGCTCATCCTTCAAAATTTCGCCCATATTGTTGTATGTAGCCTCTGATTCATCAACAATTGTAACCGCGCCTTCACCAATTACTTCAATTTGGTTATCTGTGACTACCATAGCGGTATTCTCATCAATACCGAATCCCAAAACAGCAGGTTCTAGTATTAAAGCTGAAATTAAGCGTCCCAAACGTCCACGCTGAGAAAAGTGCTGGTCAATTACTACCCCTGGTAAAAAGCCTAGACCGGGGCCCATTTCGACAGTTTCAATCCGAGGGTTTGTCTGCGAATCACCTTCCACTATCATTTTATCTGGCATCACGGCAGCTCCGGCGCTTGTGCCTGCGATAACTATACCTTCAGAGAATCGTTGATGAATCGCCTTATCTATTTCGGTACCCTTGAGGATGCTGGTGATGCGAGCTTGGTCTCCCCCAGTAAAAAATACTCCAGTTGATTTGTTAATTGCTTCCAATGCTGTAGATGAAGATGCATCTTCGCGGGTTTCTGTATCAAGGATGCGAACATTCTCAGCTCCGAGCCGCTCAAAAACTCTAATATAATTTTCTCCCACTTCTCTTGGTAATTCTGTCGCCGCCGTCATAATTACAATGTACGCCTTCGTACCCCCAGCACGACGCACAAAGTCCCGCAGAATTAGGGAATCTCCTTCCTTGTCCTCAGCTCCCCCAATAATTACTAACTGCCGTTTGGTATTATTTTCCACGATGATGCTTCCTGATGTGGGTTAATAAACTTTACTAAATCATGACAATTCAAGTATCAAATCATCCCTTTGGTAGATCACTTGATAGAACGTAGGGTTATAATTTGCATAGACGCATACTAGTACAGAAAAGCAAGCTACGCGTAGCATCTCGTAGAGAAGCGGCTTGCCGTTAGACGCCGCCATGAAACGAAGAGATTTTCCCAGAAAATTACAAAAAAATAACTATCCTCAAAATTATTTTTTTGAATTAATAAAATCCACATATCAACTGCCTCTAGATATTTTCTAGAGGCATTGTTAACATATTATTAATTGCCGATTAAAAGTTTATCGCGCAATTTAATAATTGGTATTAACTCTACCTAGGTGCAATTAGATATCTGGTGCTAAGTCCTAATGAATGCGACTTCTGTAAAGCAAGTTAGTTAAGAAAAAACGTGCTTGTTCTAGTGGGAGATGCCTAGGTTTGCCTTGGTAGACAATTTGATACTCTTTTATGTCCGGGCCATCACCATGCCCAGAGATCAGCTTTTGGTGAAAAGCTTCCTCAGCAAGTTCTCGAATTTCATCTCTTAGAGTAGCTTCTGTGCTATTCATAACTTTGCTGTCTTTTAAATACCGCATATTTATTTATACCAATTCTTATATGAGTGTTGTACCTTTCAAAGGTTATAACTTTGGCTATTCATGAGGATGAAGTGACTGTACTTTTCGTTTGCTGAGGTAGGGGAATTTAATTATGCCTTGAGATAGTTGAAAATGCTTATTAATGGGGTTAATGTAAGTTCTGATTAGATCAATGGCTTTGCCATCACTCTCAAAAATTAATCTGAATCAATCTACAATCAATAAGTCTGAGTAACCATAACTCAGCAGCGAAATTCCAGGGTGTTTAGCCAAAGGTTTGTAATCAATGGTTCTACAAAAAAGCAGTGATTTAGTCCGCATTAATGCTAGAAGAACGGATGTATTCGATATTTTCAACTTCAAGCATTATATTGGGCCCAACCCCTATTTAGATATAGGGGCACTAGTATTTGACTTTGCTCTAGTTGACTCTAGAGAACCTTTGCCCATTGAAGATTATGTTGCAAGGATTGGTACAGACGCGGAGCGGCTTGTCGAGAGGCATCGCTATCGAAATCTGAGCGACCAAAGTTACGAATCTTATGCTCATCTCTTTGCCCAAGTTGTGTCCGAAGTTGGAAAGCTGGACATGGATTTGCACCTTAACCATTGGAGTGTTAAGCCATATCCAGATTTCGTGCGAATTAGCGTCCAATCATTACATGAACGCACAACTAGAGAGGTAGTTTATTTTGTTTGGGATTGGTTTGAAGCTATTACCCAAGACGAAGATTTTCCCTTTGATGAACACTTGGTGAAGCTGCAAAATAAATTTCGCGCATCTGTCTATGGTGGGCCTACAGTTTACGCCCTATTGCGAACAGCCTATGAAAAAGGTATTCCTACCTTTTATTTGTGGGAAGAAGGATTAATGCAATATGGCTTAGGAAAAAAACACGTCCGGGGGATAGCAACAACATTTAACTGTGATAGCCATCTAGATTCGGAGTTCACCACCCGTAAAGATGATTGTAAGGCATTTTTAAAAAGTTTGGGTTTTCCAGTCCCTGAAGGCGATATCGTCTTCTCTGAAAAGGAAGCCTTGGCAGCAGCAAGACAAATTGGCTACCCAGTGGCAGTTAAGCCAGTGGTAGGCCACAAAGGAATTGGCGTTACGGCTGACGTGCAGGACTCAAAAGAACTGGTAGCTGCTTATAATAGGGCAGTGGCAGCGATTCCCGAAGATCAGTTAACTAGGATAATTGTTGAGAAAAGTATTTCTGGATCAGATTTTCGCTTGTTGTGTGTCAATGGCAGATTTGTCGCTGCTACAGAACGCCGTCCAGCATCGGTTGTTGGTGATGGGTATTTAACGCTTGCAGAATTAATCCGCCTAGAGAACCGCAAACCTGCACGTTTAGATACACCTACCTCGCCGATGAGTAAAATTCAAATAGATGAAGCGATGGAACTCTATCTAGAGGAACAGCGCTTATCATTGGATAGCGTTATTGACAAGGGACGGACTGTTTACCTTCGTAAAGTTGCCAATCTCTCTGCTGGTGGTATGAGCATCGATGCAACGCAAACGGTTCATGATGACAATATTATCTTGGCGCAAGATATTGCTCAACACTTCCAGTTGACTTGCCTTGGTATTGATGTCATGACCAAAAGTCTCTCAGAATCTTGGAAGTCGAGTAACTTTGCCATTTTGGAAATCAACGCTGCACCAGGCGTCTTAATGCATCTTAAACCTTCTGAAGGTCAAAGTGTTGATGTGCCTTCTCATATTTTAGAAACCTTTTTTGAGTCGGGTACAGACGCTAGGATACCAATTATTACCTTTAATAAAATCTCAGTTGAAGAATTGCAAGAAACCATTGACCATATTCTTTTGCAACATCCCAACTGGATAATAGGCGCTGTTTGTCGTGATGCAGTGTTTGTAAATCGGTCTAAAAAAGTATTAAGTAAAGATTACAATAGCAACGTCCAAACTTTGCTACGTCATCCCAAACTTGATTTATTGATTGCCGAGTATACGGGAGACATCCTAGATGAAGAGGGTATGTTTTACCGGAGTAGTAATATGGTAGTTTTGGATAATCCTAGCGAAATTGAGATGATGCTAGTGCGGGATGTCTTCGATGGTTCTACTGTGGTGATTAGAAAAGGCAACGACATTTCTATCCGTCGCAGAGGGTTGATTGAAGATTACACTCTATCTGAAAATGAACCATTTACACGGGTTTATTTGAAAGAAACCGGAACCATATTGTGAGCTAGGTAAATAAGCGCTCAAATCAATTTTTCCTGAATCCAACTAAAAAGTTAGAACCCCGATTTTGTAAAAGTTGTCGGGGTTCTTTGGGATAATTGAAAATTGCCATTTATCTGCATTGATTAATTTTTTAGAAATTTAAAATATCTAATGATTCTTCTATTTGTAAATCTAATATAATTTCTCGTGTATCTTTGAGTGCTTCTAGCTTACCTTCTTTACGATATATGTCTGCCGCTTTTTGAAAATCTTCAATTGCTCCCTGTTTATCGGCTATTTCTAAACGGATATTGCCACGATTATAATAAGCATCGGCATAATTTGAATTAATCTGTATTGCTTGAGTATAATCTTCAATTGCTCCTTCAAAATCTCCTAAGTCAGAACGAGCATTACCACGATTATAATAAGCATCGGCATAATTTGAATTAATCTGTATTGCTTGAGTATAATCTTCAATTGCTCCTTCAAAATCTCCTAAGTCAGAACGAGCATTACCACGCTTTTTATAAGCTATGGCATCTTTAGGATTAATCTTAATTGCTTGAGGAAATCCCGGTTGAGAGTTTAATAAATAACGAGCAATCCCACGATTTTTATAAGTATCAGCATAATGGGGGTTAATTTTAATAGCCTGGGTATAATCTTCAATTGCTCCTTGATTATCTCCTACATGATAACGTGCTTCAGCCCGGTTTTTATAAGCTACGGCAAGATTAGGATTAATTCTGATAGCCTCGCTATAATCATTAATTGCTTCTTCTAATCTTCCCAGTTGAGACAGAGCTAAACCTCGTTTATTGTAAGATTTAGCATCATGAAGATTCATCTGGATTGCCTGAGAATAATCTGCGATCGCAGCTTCATAATCGCCTACTTGATAGTAAGCTAAACCTCGTTTATAATATAAATCAATATCGCTAGATTTGACTTGTAAGGCTTGATTATAGTTAGCGATCGCATTTGTATATTCTCCTTTTTCAAAACATTCATCGCCCAATTTTACATATAGTATATTTAAATCTTCATCACTATATTCAGGTTCAAAAGAGGGTTTAAACACCTGATTAATAGTTGGCTTAGATAGAATTTCTTGTTTCGGGAAATATTTGTGAATTGATGATTGTTGCCTAGAATTATTTATAGAAGATTGTAACTGTTCTAGATAACACCATAAACCACCACCATACAGTAATTGTTCTATGCCAAATGAAATTTTCCCAGTCTTCAACTTAATCATCCGGGTTGGGAGAAAGCCAGCCAAAAAAAGGTGATACTCAGATTGTGCTTCACTTACATCTTCTTGAATCAAAATACAAACTACAACTGCATTTTTTTCAACTTCTTCAGAACTGATTGACCATCTAACTCTATCAATCCGACCATGACGAGATTTAACCTCGATACCAATAGATGGGTCAGAAGTCAAGGTAAAATCTATATTGCCATCGCCGCCGAATCGCTTTTCATAATCAACTTCGGTAATAAAATCAGCTAAACGTTCTTTGACAACTTCCTCGCCCAACTTCCCTTTGAGATAGCTAATAAAAACGTCACGGACTGGTAAAACACGTTTATATTTCTCAGCCATCAGCCAGCAAAATTCCCGTAGTGCCCTTAACCTTTCTCCAGAGATTATAGTTAATTCACTATATTGACCTTCTGTTTCACAATGAAGCAGACAACCAGATGCTAACCTTTTAATAAAATCAGATTGTAGCGATCGCAGTAGTGTAATCCAGTCCATTTATATTTCTGCGAATCTTTTGATGAGATTATTCTATTAAAATATCCATTCGGCGTAAAGCTTTCAATATAACTTTGGACTTCCAGATGAAGCAATACCGACTTCTCTTCGCCATTACGTCGGCAGACTTGAACGAGTTTATCAACGAAGCTTTGCCCTAATTCTGCATCTCGAACGGCTTGCTGTAACTCTTGGTCTAGAAAAGTATAGCCTTGCTTCCAGTCTATTCCTTGGACAGCGACGGGGAAGAAAAATTCAATGTATTCCTGAAAGTAGATTTCTCTGACTTATTTCCAAGGACTGTCATATTCGTCATTGGAAATTGAGGTGATTTATATCAGTTTTGGAGGTGCGCCCATGCCTTATTATGCCAGACCAGAATAGAAAAAGATTTGTGCTGCTGGCTAAAACTTTTGCGACATAATCTGGGTTACATCTTTTGATTTGGACAAACTTTAGCTAAGAAGGGTTTAGAATTTTTTAAACTCCGAAAATCTCTGTAGTAGTTCACTTTCCTTCATTATTGCCTCACGAATGCGCTCTATCATGTAGCAAGCAGTATTTTTATTAAACCCCAATCTCTTTGGCAAGCTGACGCACACTGACACCTCCCGGTGAATTCAGGACAAGGTGAATCGCTACAAACCATTTTTGTAATTCTACATGAGTCTTGTGAAAAAGTGTACCGGCTGTAACACTGTATGATGTAAAGCATTCGTTACAGTGATATCTACGCTCATTTTTGTATGCAGTAGCGTTGGTTGATTCACAATATGGGCATTTTGGCTTTCCACCCCAGCGAATTTGCTCAAGTAGGGCAAGGCATTCTTCGTGATTTGGTGACATGGTTATTCTCAGAACTCTGAGAATAACCATGTCAAAAATTACTCTTTAATTTTCTAGCAATATGTATCAATCGTTAAGAAAACACCAAGGTAATCTTGCGATCGCATAAATATATACTTTGAATCTACAGTATTTTTAGTTACCTTAAACCCTTCTCCTGCAACAATGCATCCACCCAACCTCTATCCCGTTCTAACAACCGTGATACTGGCTTTTGATTGTAATCTATTACCAAATCATAACTTGCACGGTCATAAATCCCAGTTAATAAACTCTGCAAATCCACTAATGGTTCACTATCACCAGTTCGCAAAGGCAAGGCAAATGAGGGAATTACATCTGGCAAGTTAAAGGCATATAAATCAGATTGCGGACGATGTTCTGCCCGACTAACCAAAATCCGATAATCATTTTGCGTACCATCCCCAAAAACTAACATTGGTTCCCCAGCACGCAATAAATCAATTTCTATCAAATGTGTTGAACTTCCTAACACTCGTTGTCGCTTAGTTTCGTATGCGTTGCGTCCTTCCCCTTTACGTTTATTTTTAGGTGATAAAATTTCAATTACTGTTACTACTTCTTTTGTTCCTACCTTTCGCACCTCTAAATATCTCTCCTTCACTATCTCAGGCATAGGAACTGTCACCATTTTAGGTTGAACGGCAGGTGCAGCTACAACTATATTCGGTAGTTCACGATTTGTTGTTGTCTGTGAATTTTGTACGATTACATCAGGAATACCAATCAAAACTTTATCATCGCCAGTAGTTTGATAAATTCGTTCTTCAATGGCGACAAAATATTTCGGACGTAATTGAGGTGAGAGGTAATCTGCGATCGCTATTATTAGTCTCCCATGTACTCCTGGCCATAATTCAGGATCTTCTAAATACGGGTTCATTCCTGGAAATGGATAAGTCATAACAAATATCTCAAAACCAAATTTTAAACCTAATTTTCATAGCCCCCTCTCTTCGAAGGGGGAGGGGTTCTAAGAACAAGTAGTAAGGGCTGCACCACATTGATCTTCTCTTGTCAACCAACCTTTAACACCTTGATATTCCACCTGCGCCCAATCTCCCTGACAGCCTAACAACTTAACAACCGTATTAGCAGGAATTCTTCGCACTTTTAGGCTTTGTTGATTGGTACTAGCATATAAATCCACGCTATTAGTTCCATAGCCCCGCGTTGTTAGTCCTAACTTTGGCACGGATACCCATCCAGTTCCTTGAAAACCATCGCTAGCATTAGTAATCTGTACCCAATTTCTAGCAGCACCAATAACCTGAACTGTTTCGTTGATGGGGATTTGCCCTAGAATCGTGTTATTTGTACTTGCACCACTCCGCACATTTAAACCTTGCGGATCTGTATCAGTAACGTAGGCAAGAATATCGCACTTTTGTGGATTAATTGATTTCGCTAAAGCTATTTGATGAGCTATGCCAGTATTGAATATGACACTAATACAACTGAATGCCAATCTCATCACTAAATTTGATGCTGAATTTTTAACTTTTATTGTCATAGTTTGCTCAAGTTTTTTGCCTCAGTATCTAAAATTGGAGCCTTATTTCTATCTCATAATCTACCCAAACAAATTAAGGCTAACTTTGTAACATACATAATTCTCTAAAAGGGATTTTAGTACTGTAATAACACTCCTAATTTTACAAAATTTAGTCCTGGGATGTCTACGACGGGCTACGCCTATGCAGATGGATGCAACACAACGACATGATTGTGTACTAAAATGCCAGCGCGCCTAAATTGTATAAACACTTTTTACGGTCGTTAACTGTTGACGGTTAACGGTTATCAGTCATCAGTCATCGGTCATCAGCCTTTATCTAAAAATATTCGACGATCAATCAATTATGCTTGAATACGCTTCTCCAGCAATTATCCCTAGCAAATGTGGAAAGTATCAAGTGTTTATTAGTAGTCTATTGCGTACAAAGCAATTAAGCCCAAATATCCTTAAATTTGAAGATGATTCAGATATTTCTGAAGAGATTGTCTCTGAACTGAATAAAATTGCTTAAAAAATCACCACGGAAATTTCGTGGCGTAAAGGAGATATTTTAATGATTGATAATACTAAAATCCTTCAGTGTAAGCTGATAGCCAGCATAGATTTTTGCCAGTTTCTATCTATCTAATACCTCACCTCATATCATAGCCAAACAAATTTGGGTCTACTTCTCCTAACTGCAACTCTGCTAAACCATATTCCGCCCATCGCCTTTCTACCATCGCCGCCACATCTGGGTCAGATTCCAAAGGCGAACCCCATTCATGGTCTGTTTCCGGCGGAATCTTTGTAGTTGCATCAATTCCCATACGTCCACCTAAGCCAATCTTTTCACTGGCAAAATCTAACGTATCAAAAGGCGTATTTGGCAAAATAAAGACATCCCGCACTGGGTCAACTTTAGAACTAATTGCCCACACCACTTGACGCGGATCGCGAATATTTATGTCTTTATCCACAACAATTACAAATTTTGTGTATGTAAACTGTGGTAAAGCACTCCAAAATGCTAAAGCCGCCCTTCGCGCTTGTCCCGGATATGCTTTATCAATGGAAATAATTGCGGCTTTGTAACTTAAAGCTTCCATCGGCAGGAAGAAATCGACAATTTCTGATACTTGTTGTCGCAGTATAGGGGTATAGATGCGATTTAGTGCGATCGCCATCATCGCTTCTTCTTTAGGTGGACGACCGCTAAATGTTGTTAAGTAAATCGGATTTTTCCGATGCGTCATACACTCAAAACGTACCAACGGCGAATCCTCAACGCCGCCGTAATAACCCATGTGGTCGCCAAAAGGCCCATCTGGTAAAACTTCCCCTGGTGTAATTGTCCCTTCTAAGACAAATTCTGAATCTGCGGGAACTTCCAAATCGACGGTTTTACACTTCGCCAACTGCACACCAGAACCGCCGTACAATCCAGCAAACAGCCATTCTGATAAATCTACAGGTATGGGCGTGGCAGCTGCCATGATAATTAAAGGATCTACACCAAGTGCGATCGCAACTTCTAATTTCTTCCCACGTTCAGCCGCTTTTCGCAAATGCCTTGCCCCACCCCGCACTGATAACCAGTGAACCGTCATCGTATTTTTGGATTGTAGTTGCAAGCGATACACACCTACATTTGCTGTACCAGTTTCACAGTCCTTGGTAATTACTAGTCCCAGCGTAATAATCTTGCCAGCATCACCAATATAAGGACGTATTAAAGGCAACTTATTTAAATCTAAATCATTACCTTGAAGCACAACTTGCTGACAAGCCGGGAAAAAGTCCCGCCCTGGTTTCGCTTTCACCACATCAAACAGCACTTTCCCAAAATCTATCGCCTGGGAAATTTTCTTCGGCGGTTTTGGCTGTTGCAGCATACTCAGTTTTTTCCCCAGAGTTTCCAATTCCTCTGGATGCTGCATATTCATCGCCCAGCAAATCCTTTCCACAGTTCCCATCAAATTCACCGCCACCGGGAAAGAAGCGCCTTTGACATTTTCAAACAACAATCCTGGACCACCTTTTTGCAGCATACGGTTAGAAATCTCAGCAATTTCTAAATTTGGGTCAACTAAAGCTGAAATCCGCTGTAATTGTCCTCTTTCTTCCAAAATTTTAATGAATACCCGCAAGTCTCTTGCCATTGTTCTAATAAAGCTGATTATTTAAGAAGTGTGAAGCGCTTTCTTATATTATGGGGCATAGGGCACTTGTACTGAGCTTTACCGTAAAGCCTACGGCATAGCAACTCTTAGAGACGCTACGCGTAACTTGCTTCGACCTAGGAGTACGCTTAGGGCCCAGCCTCTCATAGAGAAGTATTAAACATGGTGCATTGGGAAATAGTTTTCCGTGTTCTCCTCTCCTAATTTGGTAAATTATTGGGTTTAATTGGAAATTAACCTATTTAGTAACTGTTCTTAACTGTGTTTTCCAAAGTATTTAGGTATCTTATTTAGGGATACGCAATTATTTTTGATAAATAAGCGCTAACCTAATCAAACATGGCCAGAATATACTATACCTTCCTGGCAGGCGGCCTTGTTATGTGGCCTCTGCTGGGTTTATTTTTTACAAGGTTTAACTGTGCTTTGCTTTTGGGTTTTTCTGAATTTTTCTAACCTAAGCATTGCGACATAATGCCATTTCAAAAATCTTTGCAACAAATGCATCAGCTATATAGGCGTACATCTGTACACCCCCATAAATGTTGACAAAAGGATTTTTTAAATATCCTCGAATATCATGTCCGCTTGATTGTTTATTAAAAAATATTTGATAATTGATAATTTTTACAACATTATTAAACTAACATTTATGGAATAAAGCGTATCAGATATTTAAGTAATAATATTGATTTTACCAGTGTCAATATCGTAACAAGCACCAACAATTTTTAGTTTACCTTTATGGAGCAACTTAGCTAAAATAGTTGAGTTTTCCTGCAATTTTTCAGTCTGATATTGAATGTTGGCAATAACCGCATCTTGCATAATGTCACCAGTTCTTAGGTTTACCCTTTCTACAGATGGTTTGATGCCTTCAACAATCAAACCGATTCTGCCAGGAAGTGGTTCGTTTTTGATTGCTTCTGCGACTGCACCGCATCTTTTATGACCCAAAACCACAATCAACTGCGAACCCAATACTGTTGTAGAATATTCCAGACTGCCTATAACCGTGTCACTGACGACATTACCAGCAACTCTAACGACAAATAAATCTCCAAGTCCTTGATCGAAGACGATTTCCGCAGGTACTCTAGAATCTGCACAACCTAATATAGCAGCAAACGGATACTGAGCTTTAGCAACTAATCGTAGACGTTCTAATGATTGATCGGGGTATTTGCGTTTTTGATTGATAAATCTTTGATTACCATCCAGTAAGCGTTTGATAGCTTCATTAGGACTAACTGGATTAGGGTTATCTGGATGAATATCAGCAACAGCAGTTTGCTCTGTACTCCAAAAGCTATCACCAAAAGCAGTAGCCGCAATACCTACTACACTTGCAAATTTTAAGAAATTGCGTCGTCCTACAAATCCATTAATTCGACTCATCAATCTACCTGAAAACAACAAAGCTGTTCTCAAGAAGATATCAGACTTAACTAAGATGTGAGAGTACCTTATTACACGGTTTAAGAGTCATTTAATCTTTACATTGGATCGTAATTTATAACTTAAGTAGATAGGCATAATTAAACATACAATAAAATCTTAGTTCGTAGTGAGCGATTCATCGCTCATAGCAAATTTTATCAGGACTAAAGTCCTTACTATAAACTTTAATTTATTTACGCTTATTTACTTTTTTAGGACTTACGGAATAAGGAACCGCAGGGGCGCAGAGAAGCCAGTGCGTTGGGCGGGTTTCCCGACTTATAGCAACTGGCGCGACACGGAGAAAAGATAGCTTGAGAGAGATTTTGCGTAAGTCCTATTGTTGTATGTATTCTCAGAGGATGTTTGAAAAGTCCTCATCTTGGTAGCAAAACGTTTTAGATCCCCCTAAATCCCCCTTAAAAAGGGGGACTCTGATTCCGGTTCCCCCCTTAAAAAGGGGGGTTAGGGGGGATCAATAAGTGCCTAAAATCACAGCCAACCACTTTTCAAACAACCTCTAAATGCAAAACAGCAATATGAGCAGGCTGCAACAGCAACTGATAAGCAGACTCGAACAGCAGCTTGGCAAACGGCGCTGAATCAATTAGAGCAGATTCCTAATCAAACTCTGGCAGGAAAAACTGTCCAAAATCAACTAGATAATTATAAGCGTGAGTTTCAGGAAGTTGTTGGATTGGCAGCAGGGAACGATCGCATCACTGCTTTAATCACCGCAGCACGGCAATTTTCGTGGCAAGCTGCTAAAGCTGGTCAAAATCCGCCGCATAGTGTAACTGAATGGCAACAGATAGAAAATTTGTGGATAGAGGCAATTGAGCGGCTCAAAGAAATTTCTTCAAAAGATGTGGCGGGTTATACTGATGCACAGAAGTTATTAGCAATTTATGAGGCTAATTTAGGTCAAGTTAAGGTAAGGCGGCAATCTGAGGCAGATGCTGTGGAAGCTTTGGAGACGGCGCAACGAGAAATCGAAAGGTTACTTGCTTCAATTCCTACTGATGCTGATGATATGGAGAGAAATCAAGTGTTGAGTCAATTGCAAAGTATTGTTAATCAATTAGAAAAGGTGCAAAATGGCACAACAGCCTATCTAAAAGCTCAAGATTTACTACTATCAGCAAATAATAAACTAAAGCAGCTTCAAGTTAAATAAATGGTAGCGATCGCTTTGGTATGCTAATATCTCCGCCAAAAATCTTTGCAACATAATGAATCGAATGTAGGAGCATACTGCTATACGCTCCTACATCTGTATAAGGTATTTCATGAAATGGTATGAGTCCATTTGTACTATTTGTTTTCTGTTTGATTTCTAGCCAGTTGTGGTGAAGCGATGACGCTTTGCTCTGCTTGTTTACTGCATCCACCATTTCAGGTAGTTTACAGAGCGTGAGCGTCAACAACTGGCCATTGGGTGGGATTTTTGAGACGGGAATTAATCCCTTGTAGAATTTTCTCAATGTCCCAGTAACCCTGTTGATATATCAATTAAAACTGCAACATGAAAATTTTGGATGCCAAATTGCCAAAAGCACTCAATCAATTTTGATTAGGGTAAACATAGACGTTTTTATACCATGAAAAAATGCCCCAGGTTCCCTCTGGAGAAGCTTTACAGGAGTTGTTGTGACTTAGCAGTATATCAAAAAGTGATGCAGAGCTTTATATATAGGAAGTTCAATACGCCTTCCTGTTAAATCGGGGTTCTGGCAAATCCGATTAATTTGCATTTTGATCATTTTTTCCTGAATGAATGTCCTGTTTTGCCTTTCTACTCGCTGTAGATGTGATTAGAAAGGCGATTATTAGGGAGAATTCTTTGAGCATGGATAACGACGGTCGCGGCAGTGGCAGGAATTTTTATTAGCTTTTGTATTAGTTATATAGATAGCGTAGGCGCAGTCCAAACTAGGCATCGCTATCGCCTGGCAAAGTTTCCTTATTTAAAGTGGTGTTATGTTGAATGGGAGCAAGAGTGATTAAAGATGATTAATGTCTTTTACCTGCTCCCAGATATAGCTCACCCACTTTAGGATCATTCAACAGTTCTTGACCAGGGCCTGAGATAGCATCGCGTCCCGACTCCAGTACATAGCCGCGATTGGCCATCTCTAAAGCCTTACGGGCATTTTGTTCCACTAATACGATCGCAGTTCCCGCCTGATTAATTTGTTTAATCTGCTCAAACACTTGTGTCACCAAAATCGGAGACAAAGCAGCAGATGGTTCATCTAAAATCAGCAAACTAGGTTCTAACATCAAAGCTTTGCCCATCGCTAGCATCTGGCGTTCTCCTCCAGAGAGAGTACCAGCGCGTTGACGACGGCGATCGCTCAGTCTGGGAAACATACTAAATATTTTATCTTTGATTGGTTTCAGGGGAACGTTAAGCACAAACGCGCCCATCTCCAAGTTCTCTTCAACACTCAGAGAGGGGAAAACATTGGCGATTTGCGGTACGTAGCACATTCCTCGTTGAACGATTTGATTGGACTTTAACTCCACAATATTTTCACCTTTGAAAGTAATTGTGCCTGTGTGGGGGATCAAAAGCCCAAAAATTGCTTTTGCTAAAGTAGATTTACCAGCACCGTTGGGGCCAATCACTGTTACCAATTCCCCTGCTGCAACCTGGAAATTTACACCTTGCAGGATATCTACATCTTTGATGTATCCAGCGTGGACATTTTGAACATTTAGTAAATAGTCATTTGTCATTGGTCATTGGTCATTGGTCATTGGTCATTGGTCATTAGTCATTAGTCAACAGTCAAGTTAAACATAACTATTGACTGTTGACTATGGACTATTAAGGAGTTTTTTGCAACTCCGGTCGTTCTTCTGGAAGAATCGCCCCTTCTACTGGGCAAACTTGGACACATATACCACAGTCGATGCAAGTGGCAAAGTCAATCCAGTACCAATTTGTTCCCTTGGCATTCTTGCCTGGCCCATCATGAATACAAGCTACTGGACAGGCATCTACGCAGTCAGCTACGCCTTCACAGACTTCTGTAACAATTGTGTGCGGCATATTCTCAATTCCCTCTTTTCTGTATCGGCTATTTCTAGCCTAGCAGGGGAGTGGGAAGAGGGCAGGGGGGCAGGGGGCAGGGGGACAAGGAGAATAATATATACTCAATTCCCAATCCCCAATCCCCAACTCCTTTAACGCAATGATTCAATTGTGGGGGAGCCATGAGGTTTAATCCAGGCAATTTGGGCAATGCCGCGATCGCTTGCATATTGGCGAATAGCGTCTGTATCCCTTCCCCCCAGATCAATTTCTACCCGCACCAGATGGGTAGAATCTCTGAGCTTTTGCGCGTAGGCAAAGGCAGGGGCATTAGCGCTCGCCGTCTCTGGGACAACTAAGCAGTTACTCGCTGGGGTTGCTTGTGGTAATTGCTGAGTAGACAACAAAACTTGGTATAAATCTTCGATATTGAGTCCAAAACCAATTCCGGGGATGTTTTCTCTTTGGGGATGATATAACCCCAAAAGCTGGTCATAACGACCACCACGCCCTAAAACTCTGGCTTGGGAATCGGTATCGTTGACAACTTCAAAGACGATACCAGTGTAGTAATCTATGGTTTGGATAAGGCTGAGATCGAGGATTAAGGAAAATTTTTTCTCTGATTCCAGTAATTCTACTAGGGATTTGAGATTATTTACTGCCTCTCGCTGTTCTTCATCTAGATCCAAACTACTAACTTTTTGTAACACGTCTGCACTGGGGCCTCGCAGATCCAGCATGATTCTGGCGCGATCACGCAGTTTGTCACTTAGGGGTAAACTATCTATGGTAATGCGGTCGAGATGAGCGATCGCACTGCGAACTTTATCCTGTAAGTTAGTAGGAAAGGCACTCAAGAGCGATCGCGTAATTCCCGCCTCACCTAAAATCAAATGCCATTCTTGCAAGCCTAGTGCTGCTAAACAATCGGCTACTAACAACAGTACTTCCGCATTCGCCAGCAATCCGCCAGCACCTAATAATTCCACCCCAGCTTGATAAAACTCTTGCTGGCGATTGTGTCTACTTTCCCAAGTGCGGCGAAACACATTAGCGTTGTAGTACAACCGTTGCGGATAAGTTGTATTTGCCATCCGAGTGACAACAGTACGAGCAATGGATGCTGTTAATTCTGGACGTAGCCCTAATTCATCATCCTCGCCATTTTGTTGTAGTTGAATCACCATCTGGCGCTGGATTGCTTCTCCTGCCATCAGGGTATCCATACGCTCTAAAGTCGAGGTGATAATCCTGTGATATCCCCAACGGTGAAACACCTGCTGTAACCGATCTTCAATCCAGCTTTTTTTCTCCACATCCAAGGGCAATAAATCCCTGGCTCCTGCTGCTGGTTGATACACCATTATTTTTTCTTCCCACCAAACAAACCACCGAACAAACCACCACTACCAGATTTATCTGGTTGCTTATCTCCATTATTGGGGGATGAAGTCACCTTATGATCATTAGGTTGTTGTCCTAGAGCTTTATCTATTTTCGGTTTCCATTGCAGAGCTGTTTGGTCATGGGGGTCTAATTTGAGAGCATTATCGAAGTGGATTTTCGCCATTTTTAGCTGATTTTGCTTTAAATACACCATTGCAATTAAGCTATGGCAGCGACTATTTTTCGGTTCTAGCTTCAGGGCATCTTGCAACTCTACTTTGGCTTGGGCAAATTGGTTTTTGTCAATCAAAGACTGAGCGCGACGCACATACTGTTCTATAATTGAGTCTTCCTTCGGTGGCGCTGGTTCTGGTGGTGTATTCTTTGGTGTATTTGGCTGAGGCGTACCTGATTGAACTTTGGGTTGAGCAGGTGGCGGCGGTGCGGATGGTTTGCTTGCACTCCGCATTAAATACACTAAATTCAATTCACTAACTTGGGCAATGACTTGCGGCACTTGCTTTAAAGAATCATATTGGGTTTCGCCGATTTTAGCGATCGCACTTTTATAGAAATGATCGAGATTAGGCGTTTGGGCTAACTGTTTAGCCAAGTCAGTATTGAGAGTTACCGAAGTAGACTCTTGTACTAAGCGCCTGCCAATTTGCGACAAAATTAGAATATATTCCGTGCGAGTGCGATCGCTATACAGTGTTTCGTAAGCTGGGTTTACTAACTTTGATAATAATTCGTTCCCTAGCTGTTTTTGTTCAGCACTTTCAGTAAAACTACTGTCCGGGTGTAAGCGGCGGGCGATTTTGAGATAGCGTTTCCGAATCTCTTTGACATCCGCATCTATTGGAATGCACAATACTGCGTGATGATCTATGAAATCATATTTAAATAGTCCACGGTCTATTTTGAAAGACATATAGAGGTTTTGCACCAAAGGAGCAGTTAGATTCTTTTTAGTTTACCCAAAGTAGAGGGGAAAGCCCCCACCTGCTACACCCACGCTGACAGTGGTGGAACTTGTAAAAGTTCGCTACTGAGGGAACCGTGAATATAACTATTTGTGGCAAGAATTCTACCTGACTCAATTTTGACGGGAGTACCATCGTAGGCAGTGACTTTGCCTCCAGCTTCTTGTAACAAAATTATTCCGGCGGCAATATCCCAAGGAGAAAGCCCTCGTTCCCAGTAACCATCGACACGTCCACAGGCAACATACGCTAAATCTAGCGAGGCGGAACCGCTACGTCTGACTCCTTGGGTAAGATGGGTGAGGTGACTAAATTCTGCGTAGTTGTTATCAGAGGTTTCGCGGCGATCGTAGGCAAATCCTGTCACTAGTAGGCTTTTACTTAGTTCAGATGTTACCGAAACCTTAATGGGGCGACGGTTACGTGTTGCTCCCAAGCCAGATGCAGCACGGAATAGCTCATTGTGGAAAGGGTCATAAATCACACCAACTTGCGGAACGCCATTAATTAACAGTCCGATGGAAACTGCAAAAAATGGGTATTGATGAGCGTAGTTGGTTGTGCCATCTAGGGGATCTATTGCCCAAAGGTATTCATTCTCTTGATTACCTAATTTCCCTGATTCTTCAGCAAGGATGGAGTGATTGGGAAAGTGGCGGCGCAAAATTTCTAAAATCACCTCTTCCGAAGCTTTATCAGCAGCAGTAACTAAATCGCCAGGGCGACCTTTTTCAATAATTGCGTCTTCTAATTTACCTAAGTAACTTTGCAAAATGACACCAGCAGCTAATGCCGCTTCAGTAGCAATATCTAGAAAAATTTGTAGATTAGTCATTAGTTATTGGGATACTGGGCATGGGGCATGGGGCATGGGGCATTGGGCATGGGTTATTCCCCTTGTCCCCTTGTCTCCCTCATCCCCAATCCCCAATTTTCACAGATTTTGGCGGCGAAACTCGGCGGGAGTGAGGCGCATAGGTTTTTCTGAGTTCCAGATTCCTTGGCCCATGAGCCTAGCCCATTGTTGAGCACGTTCTAAACGCAGATCATATTTGTGGTTGGGCGATCGCCCAACAAACAACACATTTCCTTGTTTTACTAACTCTTCATTCAACAACACCTTATTTTTCCACACATAAGCTAGAGTTCGCCCGATTTTGTCTTTTGCTTCTAAATCAAACTCCAGGGTTACTGATTGTTCTGCACCACCAATTAGATTTTCTAACTGTTCTTTTGCTGCTTCCCCCCAAGGCCGCTGTCGCAAATCTGGTGCATCAATCCCAACTAACCGCACTTGGGAAATCAAATTTGGTTGTTCAGCCATGCCTAATACTTCCAAACTTTGCCCACTAACTACCCGCGCTACTTTCACCTGAGCCTCATTATTGGGCAGTTGGTTTTTCCCTTGGCAACTTACCAAGAGCAATAAGCAAGCCAAAATGGCTATTTTTCGCACCCAGTTACCAAGGCTCACAACCATCAAAAATTTTCCCCCTTGCCCCCTGCCCCCTGCCTTATTCAATTGTTTATTCCTCATCTAACGGTAAACCCGCTTTAACTTTCCCCCTAGCAAAATATTGGCCAAACTGGAGTTCGTAGACTTCATCTTCGTCTTGTGTCTCCACCTCCAAGTCAGAACGGGGGTAACTCACACATAACAAGGCATAACCTTGCCGACGTAAATGTGGCGACAATCCGATCGCCTCCGGTTGGTAAATTTCTCCCGATAAAACTCTCACCGCACAAGTGGTACAAGCCCCGTTACGGCAGGAAAACGGCAGTTCTACCCCTTGTTTTTCGCCAGAGTGCAAAATGTAGCGGTCTTCTGGGACTTCTAGGGTGTGGGTTTGGCCAGTGGCGCGATCGCGAACTCTAATTGTGTATGTACGGGACATCTGAATTTGCGTTTTGGGATTAGGACTTTTAGATTCAATCTAAAATATCTTTCTTTATCTTTGCATTTTCTGGGATTCTATAGTATGATCGTAACTTGTGGCACCTGGAGAGGTGGCCGAGTGGTTTAAGGCGCAGACCTGGAAAGTCTGTTAGGTGGAAACGTCTACGAGAGTTCGAATCTCTCCCTCTCCGTTTTAAAAGCTAATATAAATATGTATCTTAGGGCTAAATTCGTTACACAATCTACCGAGAAGTAAGCTGATGCGCGCTAAAAAAGTATAAACACTCTTTACGGTCGTTAACTGTTGACGGTTAACGGTCATCAGTCATCAGCCTTCATGTAAATATTCAAGTTAAATGTGTAACAGCTTAACATTTGTTTATTTTTAAATCATAATTGAGCCATTTTGTAAAGTCGCCAAACTCCTACTTCACAATGGCAACAGCCTGATGAACGGATCAGGTAAATTAAGATAAGTAAAGAAAACGCTTTGAACTAAATGGCAGCTCTAAGCTTACAAGAAATTTCTACTCAGTTAGAAAGTCCGAATTTACGCGATCGCATGGTAGCCCTTGCCAATCTGCGTCATGCCTCCCCTGAGGATGCTGTTCCTTTGATTAAAAAGGTACTAGATGACGAATCTTTGCAACTGCGATCGATGGCAATATTTGCCCTTGGAATCAAGCCAACGCCAGAATGTTATTCAATTTTGGTAAGAATTCTCGAAAATGACCCCGATTATGGGATTCGCGCTGATGCCGCCGGTGCTTTAGGATATTTGGGTGATGCTAGAGCCTTTGAAGTACTTTCACGGGCGTTTTATGAAGATACTGATTGGCTAGTACGCTTTAGTGCAGCCGTTTCTCTTGGTAACATTAAAGATCCTCGTGCCCATCAAATACTTATTCAGGCATTGGATAGCAAAGAAGTTGTGTTGCAACAAGCTGCAATCTCTGCACTGGGAGAAATTCAAGACATTGAGTCTGTCGATAATATCTTGCGCTTCGCCCAATCAGATGATTGGTTAGTCAGGCAGCGTTTGGCAGAAGCCTTGGGGAATCTTCCTACTCCCAAGAGTGTCTCAGCTTTAAAATACTTAGAAAAAGACAATCATTTCAATGTTGCTGAGGCAGCCAGAATTGGCCTCAAGAAGCTTGAGGAAATAAATAATCAAGCTTAATATTAGAGCCTCCTGCTACCTTTTAATAATTAAGTACGAATTTTAGCATTTTGATGCAGGGTAATTTCATTCATGAATATTGAAGAGTTTTTTCAGTTAAGCGCTGGTAAATGGTTTTCTCATCGGACTAGTCAACATTTGGCTTTTAACCAATCTGAACATAGTAAGTCAGACATCATCATTGAGACGCTAGCAGTAGATGATCCAGAAGTGATAAAACTGTGTCAACAGTACGAAATTAATCCTAGCTCCGCTTCTTGTGCTACTAAAATTACCTGGAACGGCACAATGGAAAAGGATCAAACAAAACATAGTGGTTCAACTGTGTTAGTTTCGGTACCTGATGCCAATAATCCAGACCAAGGGAAGTTACTCCGGGAAATAGTTGATGCCGAGAAAACCCCAGTTGCTGGACACTATAAATTTGACAGCGATGGTGCCTTGATCCTGACTACAGAAGATGAAACCATGAGGTCAGAGGAGCGTCTGTGGTTTGCTAGCCCCAATTTGCGAATGCGGGCAAATGTCCTTAAGAGTTTTGGTGGATTTAGTATCACTTCCTTCACTTCTGAGATTCGCATGGGTGGCTTTCCACCTGCTGCGAAGGCTTCCGAGGCGGCTAATTCAGTATCGAGTTAGTTGAAATAAAACATATTCTTCCTATTTAAACCTCACCCCCAACTCCTCTTTCCTCGCTAACGAGACGGGAGTGTTTGCATAAGCAAATACGGGGTGAGGTTCAGATTGTATTGCACCGAAGTCCGCTATATTAATTCTTTCGCTCGCACTGCCATAGCATAAAACAGAGGAATTGTTTGCCCAGAAGCAATTTTTTGCTTTCAATAAAAAATACCAAGCTATGGTTAATTCCATAGTTGGGAAAATTTAGATATATTTTCTCGCTGCGTTGATACTTTTTAAATTTGCAAAAAGTTAGCGATCGCCTGTGGTAATGGCAAAATAATTACAATCAGCAAAGCCATTGCCAGTAATCCCAAAATGTCACGTTTGTTATCCAATTCAGTGACATCATTCAGCGCAGGTTCATCAATCAATGGCATAAATAATAAGATAATCGCCCACACCAAAAATTCTTCTCTGATTAAAGCCAGTAATAGCAATAACACACGAGCAATTTGACCAATGACAATCGCAGTTCGTTGTCCAAAGATTGCATGGACAATGTGGCCTCCGTCTAGTTGTCCCACAGGCATTAAATTTAAGGCTGTGACAATTAGTCCCAAAAAACCAGCTACTGCAACTGGATGCAAATCAAGGGCTGATTGTGCTGTTAACTGACTACCCAAAGCTAACTTCGAGAGTAGCGCTAACAAGATGGAATACTTGGGATTAAGGGCATCAGGATTTAAAGGTCGGGTTTTTTCACTGATAGAAACCACGTCAGAATGAGCCAAGCCCCATATGAGTAATGGCAAAGTCACTATAAAGCCTGCAATTGGCCCAGCGATACTAATGTCAAATAAAGCTTTGCGGTTGGGAATGGGGCTACGCATCTGAATAAATGCACCAAAAGTTCCCAAGAAGAAAGGTATGGGAATAAAGTAAGGCAACGTCGAGCGAATCTTGTAGAATCTAGCCGTCAAATAATGCCCAAGTTCGTGAATGCCCAAAATAGTCATTAGTCCTAAAGCATAGGGCAATCCCTTGAATAGAACATCTGGGTCAGATAGAACTTTGAACAAAGAGCCAACTTCCCATAGAGATGGAAGAGAAACACCAGCAATTTCCACACCCACCAAAGTAGTAGTTAGCAAAGTCGTTACCACTAATAGAAGTGCTAATCCTGGTCGAGTTAATCGTTCTTGCTCGCGCTGTGGTGTATTTGCCTGTTTAGCAGCTTGAGTATTAGGAACCAGCACAAAGAAAGGTTTGCCATTGAAACCTTCTTGAAAGATCAGCAAGAAGCGATCGCCAAATTGTGCTTCAATATTAGTCTTAATCTGCTGGTAGGCGTTGCTGGCTTTAGTTCGCAACTGGCCACGGCAAATTACCGCTTGTGGTCGATACTCAATATTTTGAACGTAGTATACAGACCAAGGAAAACAATTTCGCAGTTGAGTTTCTTCCGTTGGCTCAATGGGACGCACTATTGGTTCTGCGATAGGCTGGATAGTCGGCTGTGAGTCTGAGGCTTGGGTTTGGGTTTGGGCCTGTGTATCTCTTGGCGCTCGACGCCCCCATTGAAATAACGTCCAATACAACAGTGTGGAGACAAATAACGACCAAATAATCAGCGCTGACGGCGGAGGTTGTTTCGCCCCGTATATCAGCGTCCATCCACTTAACAGAAATGCTGGTGTCATTAAAACCAGCCACAACAACCATACTGGTGTCCGGGTGATGTGAGCGACGCTGTGCTGCACCATTAGATAAGTAGCTAGCCCCAGTAGGAGAATAAACAGAAACCAAAATGCCATGTTATCGTTCAGTAATTTTGACAAAACGCCCCACCTGTAGCCTCAGCACCATAGCATTAACTACAAGGTAGACCTCAAATCCCAATTTTTTAAGAGAAGGTAGGAGGCAGGAGGAAAGAGTTATGAATGAAAACTTTAGTTCTGGATCAAAAACCCAGTTTAAAAAGAAACAAGAATTATCTCTAGCAGAAAGTGCCGCGAGATATAAAGCTTTTACAACCTAAGTCCCACGTTTAAAAGCGTGGGTTACTCCTGCCTCCTGTCTCACTTCTCTTCTTAGGCTGCGCCCGAAGCGTAGCTATGCCGCAGGCTTTACGGCTGCGCTCAGTGACCTCCTGCCTCCTGCCTCATGAATCACAACGGTTAACAGTGCTAGTTAACGCTCAAGTTTCAGTTCTTTAAAATTTCCACACTGTAACCAGATTGTCCACAACTCCTCAGTTTCGGCTTTTTTATCATGTGTCCTTTACCTCAAGTGCCAAGTAATACAACTAAGCCACCACGGGCTGTCTTTCCTGACGAAGTTCCTAGCGGAGGTTCCCTGCAATCGGACTTCGCACAAGAGAGCATTTTTGCTTTTCCACCCAATCGGGACACATTAGGGGGAACCTCTTATCTTATTGTAAGAAATGAAGGCAATATCCTCATCGACTGCCCTGCCCTAGACCAAACAAATCAAAATTTTTTAGGAGCGCATGGAGGCGTGCGTTGGTTATTTCTCACCCATCGAGGCGCTATTGGCAAAACTGCTGAAATTCAGCAGACCTTTTGCTGCGAAGTCCTGATTCAAGAGCAAGAAGCTTATTTATTACCAGGCTTAACCTTAACTACCTTTAGACAGAAATTTACGCTTGATGCATCAACACAAGTGATTTGGACACCAGGTCATTCTCCCGGCTCATCTTGCTTATACTACAGTCAACTTGGAGGTATATTGTTTTCTGGTCGCCATTTAGTCCCTAACCAGCAGGGTGAACCAGTACCATTACGGACAGCCAAAACCTTTCACTGGCCAAGGCAAATTAACAGTCTTCGATTATTATTAGAACGTTTTACACCAGAAACTCTCAGATACATTTGTCCGGGAGCTAACACAGGTTTTCTCAGAGGCAAGCGTTTCATAGATCAGGCTTATCAACACCTCGCTTCTCTGGATTTATCAGCTTTGCTACGAATACAGCCTCTACTTTAGAGGCAGGGGGCAGGGAGAGTAATCATGGGTTTGCGAGTATTTAAAGACTCATTTATGAGTATTAAATACTCGTTAACGTGAGTTCAGATATTATTTTGGGAAGCGATTAAAAAGCGATCGCCATATCTACTAAAGTGCATTCCTGGCTTCTGTCTCCTGTGCTGTCCCTATGCCCAATACAAGTTTTGTAACATTTGTTAAGCAAGAGATAGTCCAGGGAATTCTAACCTTAATACACAGGAATTCTCGTAAAAATTTATGAGCGCCAAACTTGATGGAACTTTAAGGCTTGCTGGCTACCAAATTATAGAACAGCTTTATTCTGGTTCTCGCACCCAAGTGTATCGGGCAGTACGAGAATGCGATCGCCTACCAGTTGTCATCAAGCTCTTAAAACGAGAATACCCAAGTTTTAGCGAATTAGTACAGTTTTGCAACCAATATGCGATCGCTAAAAACCTAGATATTCCCGGCATTATCAAACCCTACAGCCTGGAAGCCTATCACAATGGCTACGCCCTAGTCATAGAAGACTTTGGTGGCATTTCCTTGCGGGAATTTACCCAAGGAAAAAGACTGACATTAGAGCAATTCTTACCCATTGCTTTACAACTGCTTGACACTTTAAACCAGTTGCATCAACAGCGCATCATTCATAAAGACATTAAGCCAGCCAACATCTTAATTCACCCTGAGACAAAACAAATCAAGCTGATTGACTTCAGTATTGCCTCGCTTCTACCACGAGAAACCCGGGAGATTCAAAATCCCAACAGACTGGAGGGAACGCTAGCGTATTTATCGCCAGAACAAACTGGACGGATGAACAGGGGCATTGACTACCGCAGCGACTTCTATTCATTAGGTGTAACTTTCTTTGAATTACTGAGCGGACAATTGCCTTTTAAGTCCCATGAACCGATGGAGTTGGTGCATTGCCACATTGCAAAGCTTCCACCCTTCGTCTGCGATTTCAACCCCGATTTGCCCTTGATGCTGGGCGAGATTATCTGTAAAATGATGGCGAAAAATGCCGAAGACCGCTATCAGAGTGCTACAGGACTTAAACATGACTTAGTGACCTGCCTAGAGGAGTGGCAAAAAACAGGCAAGCACACCTGGTTTGATTTGGGACAGCGCGATATCAGCGATCGCTTTCTCATACCCGAAAAACTCTATGGACGGGAATCGGAAGTGCAAACGTTACTGGAGACATTTGGTCATGTTGCCAATGGTGGCTCCGAACTGATGCTGGTGGCAGGTTCCTCTGGCATTGGCAAAACCGCAGTCGTTAATGAAGTGCATAAGCCGATTGTCCGGTGGAACGGCTACTTCATCAAAGGGAAATATGACCAGTTCAACCGCAACATTCCTCTGTCTGCCTTTGTACAAGCCTTTCGTGACCTGATAGGACAGTTGCTTAGTGAAAGCGATATCCGACTGGAGCAATGGCAGAGCAAGATTTTAGCGGCAGTTGGAGAGAATGGGCAAGTTCTAATCGAAGTGATTCCTGAACTGGAGCAGATGATCGGCAAACAGCCGATGATTGCGGAACTATCGGGTAGTGCGGCACAGAACCGTTTTTATCTGCTGTTCCAAAAGTTTATTCAGGTGTTCACAACTAGAGAGCATCCGTTGGTGATGTTTCTTGATGATTTGCAGTGGGCAGATTCAGCATCCCTGAGTTTGCTGAACCTGTTGATGACTCAGAGTGATTGCGGCTATCTATTGATTATTGGTGCATACCGTGATAACGAGGTGTTTGCAAGTCATCCACTCATGTTGACGCTAGATGAAATTCAAAAGGCATCCTCCTGCATCAATACTCTGACTGTAGCTGCTTTAAGTCAAGCAGATATAAACCATTTGATCGCTGATTCCCTCAGTTGCACACCTGAACAAGCACTGCCGTTGACGGAGTTGGTTTATCAAAAAGCAAAAGGTAATCCCTTTTTCACGACTCAGTTTCTAAAAGCGCTGTATGAAGATGGGCTGATTATTTTTGATTGGGAGGCAGGTTTTTGGCAGTGTAATGTAGCGCAAGTAAGAGCGATCGCTTTCACTGATGATGTGGTGGAATTTATGGCACAACAACTTCAAAAATTGCCACCCAACACTCAAGATATTTTGAAACTGGCAGCCTGTATTGGCAATCAGTTTGATTTGGCAACGTTGGCGATCGTTTCTGAACAATCCCAAATCAAAGCGGCTGCAAGTTTATGGAAAGCTTTACAGGAAGGTTTTATTTTACCCCAAAGTGAAGTTTATAAGTTTTATATTGGGGAAGAACATCAACTAGTTGACCAAGAAAATTCTGAGCTTGTTGCATATAGATTTTTACATGACCGGGTACAACAAGCGGCATATTCTCTAATTCCCACTGATGAGAAACAACCCTTTCACCTAAAAATTGGACAGTTACTTCTGACTAACACCCCCGAAAGCAACCGGGAAGAACGCATTTTTGAAATTGTTGGTCAACTTAATGTTGCGACTGAATTAATCGCCCAATCCGCAGAACGTCAAACATTGGCGCAATTTAACCTGATGGCAAGTTGCAAGGCAAAAGCGGCAACCGCTTATACTGCCGCCTGCAAATATGCTCAGGTAGGCATTGGGTTGCTCGCCCAAAACAGTTGGCAGCATCAGTATGAGTTGACCTTAGCACTCCACCAAGTCGCCACAGAAGCCGCCTATCTGAGCGGTGATTTAGAGCAGATGGCAGCCAATGCCCGCCTTGTCCTAAACCATGCCAAAACTCCATTAGATCAAATCAGCGTTTATCAGGTGAAGATTGAGGCATTCACCGCCCAAGGTCAATTTACCCAAGCGATCAGGGCGGCGCTTAACATCTTAAAGCAATTGGGAGTGGAACTGCCCGCAACCCCTACTCAAGAGGATGTGGCGGCTGCCTTTAGTACCGTTTCAGATGCGCTCAAAGAGCGGTTACCCGGCGAGTTACTCAACTGCAACGAAGCAAGGGATGTGAACATCCTAGCGGCGGCTCGAATTTTGACATCAGCAGCACCCTGCGCTTATCTATATCAGCCACTGCTGTATTTACTAATGGTTTTAAAAAAGGTTTATCTGTCCGTTGTGTATGGCAATGAGCCAACCTCGACCTTTAGCTATGCCTCTTATGGAATATTGATGTGTGGTGTGTTCGGCAAGGTTGAATTAGGTTATGAATACGGTCAGTTAGCCCTCGATCTGCTATCACATTATCAAAATTCTGAATTGAAGGGGAAAACTTTATCACTAGTCTATGTATACACAAGGCATTGGAAAATGCACCTGCGTGAGACATTACACCCTTTACAAATTGCTTATTGTAGTTGTTTAAATGTGGGCGATTTGGCTTTCGCGGGCTACTCTGCGTATAATTACGGTTTTTACTCCTATTTTGCCGGACAGAATTTAACGCAACTAGAGTCGGAAGTTGCCGGATATTGTGAAGCGCTCAAGCATCTCCAGCAAAATCTAACTCTGACTTATTCTCAGATGATTCGACAAATTCTGCTGAATTTAATGGAGGATGCAGATAACGTGGTGGTGTTGAGCGATGCAGCCTACAATGAACTGCATCATCTGCCATTACATGAAACAGCAGGCGATCGCACCGGATTAGCATTGCTGTGGATTAACAAACTGGTTGTGTCCTATTTGTTTTCAGAGTTTGAACAAGCCGCACAACAGGCTGGGCAAGCAAGACAGTATTTGGATGCTGTCCTGGCTTTTTTATATGTTCCAATCTTTCATTTCTATGAATCTTTAGCCCAATTAGCATGGTTTGGGCAACTCTCAGCCCCAGAGCAGCAAAGGCAAATTAAAGAATGCATCGCTACCAACCAAGAAAAACTTAAATACTGGGCAACTCATGCGCCGATGAATTTCTTGCACAAGTTTCATTTAGTCGAGGCAGAACGAGAGCGAGTACAAGGTAATAAAGCCGAGGCAATAGATTTGTACGATCGCGCCATCATTGGAGCCAAAGAAAACGGCTACATCCAAGAAGAAGCACTTGCCAATGAACTAGCCGCTAAATTTTACCTCGACTGGGGTAAAAAGCGAATTGCTCAAGAATACATGATGCAAGCCTACTACGGCTATGCTCGCTGGGGAGCTAAAGCCAAAGTTGCCGACTTGGAACGACGCTATCCTCAACTTCTCGCCCCCATTCTCCAGCAAACCCGTTCTCCCCTCTCAACTAACGAAACTATTTTCACATTGGAGAGTATCACCTCCACCAGTTTTGCCACTTCTAGCACTAGCAACGTCTCTGTTGGTTTAGATTCAGCTACTATTCTCAAAGCTTCTCAAACCCTTTCTGGCGAAATCGAACTCGAAAAACTGCTCTCGGTATTGCTGCGTATCGTCATTGAAAATGCGGGAGCCGATAAGTCTGTGTTCATGCTTTTGGAGTCAGATCGTTTGCTAATTCAGGCGCTAGCACAGCTTTCCCTTGGTATGACATCTCTACAGAACAAAGAAATTGCCCACATCGATTTTTACCCGATGTTGCTTAACCCGCAGCCTATTGAAGACTCTGTTGATGTGCCAGTTGGCTTAATTAATACCGTCAAACGTAGCTTACAAGCAGTAGTGATTATTGATGCCAGGGTGCATCCTCAATTAATTAATGACCCATATATTCAACAACAACAGCCCAAGAGTATCTTGTGCTGCCCGATTTTACATCAGGGTAAGTTGCTGGGCATCTTGTATCTAGAAAACAATTTGGCAACCGCAGCCTTTAACAGCGATCGCGTTAAAATGCTGAATTTACTTTGCACTCAAGCTGCAATTTCTCTAGAAAACGCGCGACATTATCGAAATTCCCAGAAGTATGCTCAACAGTTAACACAATCTCTAGCACAATTGCAGGCTAGTGAAATCCGCTTCCAAAATTTGGCGAATAATATTCCTGGTATGGTGTACCAATTCCGTCTAGCAGCCGACGGTTCAACTTCAACACCCTATGTTAGCTCTGGCTGTTTCGACTTGTATGGGCTAGCGCCAGAGTTGGTGATGGCAGGGACACATAGCCTTTACACCATGAATCATCCTGACGATCAAGCAGCTATTGCACAAGCGATCGCTTACTCTGCCCAAACTTTGACACCGTTTGAGCAAGAATGGCGTATTATCCTGCCTTCAGGAACCGTGAAATGGATTCAATCTGCTGCTCGGCCAGAGCGACAAGCCGATGGGGCAATCCTATGGGATGGGGTAGTGATTGATATTAGCGAACGCAAACAGGCCGAAGCATCTCTAGCCAAAGAACGAGAGTTTTTGAATGCCATCATTCACAATATTACAGATGGGATTGTTGTTTGTGATGCAAGTGGCAAATTGATCCTATTCAACAAAGCAATTCGTGAGTTTCATGGCTTACCAGTAGAATCATTACCACCAGAACAATGGTCAGAATACTTCGATCTCTATCAACCTGATAGTCAAACACCCTTATCAAAAACCGAAATTCCTTTGTTTCGTGCCTTACAAGGAGAAATCGTCGAAAATGCCGAAATGCTAATTGTGCCGAAGCATGGTTCTAAAAGAATTTTATTAGCAAGCGGGCAAGCGATCGTCGATTCTTCGGGCAACAAAATCGGTGCAGTTGTTGTGATGCGAGATATTAGCGAACGCAAACAATCAGAACTTGCCTTAGAGCAAAAATCGCTTGATTTGCAACAAGCGCTAATTGATCTACAAAATGCTCAATTACAAATAGTCCAAAGTGAAAAAATGTCAGCACTAGGCAATTTAGTTGCTGGCGTAGCTCATGAAATGAATAATCCTCTCGGTTTTATTGCTGCCAGTCTAAAACAAGCTAAACCTACTATTGCCGATATTGTTAAACATCTTAGATTTTATCAAGAAAGTTTACCCAACAAAAGTAGAGAAATTCTTGACCATGCCGAAGAAATTGACTTGGATTATAGCTTAAAAGATTTGCCAAAAATGATTGATTCTATGTCTATGGCTTGTGACAGGCTGAAAAATATTAGCACTAGTCTCCGCACTTTTTCACGTGCTGATAGAGATTACAAAATGCCATTTCATATTCACCAAGGCATAGATAGCACAATTTTAATTTTGAAACATCGTCTGAAGGCGAACGAACAGCGTCCCGAAATTGAAGTAGTCACAAGCTATGAAAAGCTACCCCAAATTGAATGTTTTCCTGGTCAATTAAATCAGGTATTTATGAATATTTTAGCCAATGCTATTGATGCTTTGGAAGAATCGAATAATGGACGTACCTTTGAGGATATCCAGCTTAATTGCAATCGGATTACAATTACAACTTCTTTAGAAAATAACTGGATAAAAATTATCATTGCTGATAATGGTAAAGGAATGAGCGAAGAAGTCAAACAAAAGATATTTGACCATTTATTTACGACTAAAGCCGTCGGTAAAGGGACAGGATTAGGACTTGCCATCGCTCATCAAATTATCGAAGAAACCCACAAAGGCAGACTGATATGCAACTCTGTACTGGGTCAAGGAACGGAGTTTGTCATCACATTACCAGTTAAAACTGTGGCGTTGGATTTATAACAATAGATCCAACTTGATGATGTTGAAAACACTATTCTGATTCTTAAACATCGCCTCAAAGCTTAAGAAACTTGCCCAGAAATTTCTAGCAGTTTTCATCTGCATGAAGCACAAAACTAATGATTTTGAGGGAGGAGGTCACTAAGCGTAACCGAAGAACCTGTCCCACTAATAATATTTATGCTAAAAAGCTTAAGCTTGTTGAGAATTGAAAACGAAAAATAAAGGTTTTCAAGCACATTTTACGAAAAAAAGTAGGGATTTTTAGAATAGTGGAATAGGTTCAAGTGAGACAGGAGACAGAAGGTTGCAACACAGTTTAGGCAGTTCTCGGATACCCTACACGAACAAACTTAACACTGATAGCGTAACTCCTAACTCCTAACTCCTAACTTTTTAAACCTTTCCCGCCATCACTGAGTTTTTACTCAAAAGTTCCACTGCTGTTTGATATTGTAAATCCGCTTCAGTGCCAATCTGTTCCCGGTTAATTGGGTCTTGGGAAATCACTTTATCTGGTTTAATACCTAATTTGTTAATATCCCGGTGTTGAGGAGTTTCATACTTAGCAATTGTGACTGCCAAGCCCGAACCATCTGATAATTCAAATAAGGATTGAATTAGTCCCTTTCCAAAAGTGGTTTCACCTACTAACTGGGCACGACCATTATCTTGGAGTGCCCCTGCGAGAATTTCACTAGCACTGGCAGTTCCTTGATTCACCAAAATCACCAGAGGATCGTTTGTCAGGGCTGGCCCAAAGGCTTCAAAACTTCCTTGAATGCCTTGTCGGTTAACAGTGTAGACAATAGTGCCAGAGTCTAACCACAGCCGGGCGATTTCAATTCCTGATTGTAATAACCCCCCAGGATTATTTCGTAAATCTAGAATGTAGGCATCAGCACCTTTTTTTTCTAAACTAGAAATAGCGTGTGCCAATTCTGTTGAAGCGTTAGCATTGAATTGAGTAAGGCGAAGGTAGCCAATGGGCGTACCCTCAGTGGAAACACGTAATTCTGAAACCACAGGATTAAGAGCAATGCGATCGCGCGTTAGTCTAATTTCCGTTTCTGCTTCTCCGTCGCGTTCGATGAGGAGAGTAACAAGGCTGCCACTCGGCCCACGCATTCTGGTCGCGGCTTCATCAAGGGTCAGGTTTTCTGTGGAAATGCCTTCAATTTTGATAATGCGATCGCGTGATCTAATTCCCGCTTTATCTGCTGGTGAACCTGCAATAGGAGCCACTACTTCCAACTTTCCAGTCTCAGGATTTAGGGCAATTTGCAATCCTACCCCAGTCAGTTCTCCAGAAGTATTGACCTGTAAGCTGCGGTACTGTTCTGGATCTAAAAAGCGCGTAAAAGGATCATCGAGGCTCTTGAGCATCTTCGCAATTGCCGCATAACTGGCATTTGAGTCCGACAGTGGCTTCTCTAAAACCTTCTGCCGCACAGCCGCCCAGTTTTGATGATTAAACGTCTCATCTAGATAAGTGCGATTAACAATTCGCCAAACTTCCGAAACCAGCTTTTGTTCCGACGTTAAAGCCATCGCTGGCTGTGTGAGCGTACCAAACGCCAACCAAAACGCCATTAGCAATGAAAATCCAACCCGAAAGACTTGTTTGTTCATGAAACCCATTATCAATTCCACCTCAACCCAAATTGCCTATAAATGCCCACTTCCCCTGTTGTTGATGAAATCTATCTCTCGATTATGTTACTTTTTTTATAGAAGTGGTGCATTTCTCTCATCAAGTTGTTCAGTCAACTGATGCGTTGTATTCACTCACGAAAGGATAAAATCTACTTTGTGTCCACCATTTTCTGTGCAGGGGCGTAAAGAGATCGCAATATATTCCATCTTTACAGAGTGTAAAGTTTCTGAAGACTCTTAGCACCCTGAAAGCTGACAACCAAAAAAACTCGCCTTTACTAAAATCCCAAAATTGCTAATTGGGAGAGAAGTCTGAGCGGTGGCTTATGAGAACCCTAGCCTGTGGCAACCCCTTTGTCGAACGGGAAAACCTAAGGGCAAACCCGCAGGATGCCGAGGCTTGAGACCATCAGAATTTTGGTCGCCGATTTAGAACTTCGGGATTTATCAACCGCAACCGACTTTTAGGAATTTGAGATTGTATGGCCAACGTTTCCGACTGGTTTGAGGAACGCCTGGAGATTCAGGCACTCGCTGAAGACGTTACTAGCAAGTACGTCCCTCCTCACGTCAACATCTTCTACTGCCTGGGTGGAATTACCCTGGTTTGCTTTCTCATCCAGTTTGCCACTGGATTCGCGATGACATTCTACTACAGGCCAACAGTCACTGAAGCTTTCTCCTCAGTGGAGTACATCATGAATGAAGTCAACTTCGGTTGGCTAATTCGCTCCATCCATCGCTGGTCTGCCAGCATGATGGTATTGATGATGATTTTGCACACCTTCCGGGTTTATCTGACTGGTGGTTTCAAAAAGCCCCGCGAATTGACCTGGATAAGTGGCGTAATCCTGGCTGTGATCACAGTTTCCTTTGGAGTTACTGGCTATTCCCTACCTTGGGATCAAGTTGGCTACTGGGCTGTGAAAATCGTTAGCGGTGTACCAGAAGCAATTCCCGTGGTTGGCGTTCTGATCTCCGACCTGCTGCGCGGCGGTTCGAGTGTTGGTCAAGCAACACTAACTCGTTACTACAGCGCACACACATTTGTGCTGCCTTGGTTGATTGCAGTCTTCATGCTGTTTCACTTCTTGATGATCCGCAAGCAAGGCATTTCCGGTCCTTTGTAATCTCAGTTATTAGCGAAAGGCAACACTTATCAGTTTTCAGATGAAGTTGTTTGTTCTAAACTTATGAAACACGAGAAATTAATTGTACATAAGTTCCAAAAAACAAACACTTGTATCTGAAGCCTAAAGCTGTAGAGACTCTCCAGGCGGCTTACCGGAAATAGACAAGCACTGTTTGCCGCCTGCTAGAGTTGCCTAGTAGCTGATAGCTTTCAAAAATGCTTTAATTTAACTTAAGCAGGAGAGCACATTTCAAAATGTCAACACAAAAAAAACCTGACCTGAGCGATCCTCAGTTAAGAGCTAAACTCGCTAAAGGCATGGGTCACAACTACTATGGTGAACCCGCTTGGCCTAATGACCTACTTTACGTGTTTCCAATCGTGATCATGGGTTCGTTCGCTGCGATTGTAGCTCTAGCTGTGCTAGATCCCGCTATGACCGGTGAACCAGCAAATCCTTTCGCCACACCATTGGAAATTTTACCAGAGTGGTACTTATATCCAGTTTTCCAAATTTTGCGATCGCTTCCTAACAAACTTTTAGGAGTGTTAGCAATGGGTTCGGTACCAGTGGGGCTAATCCTCGTTCCCTTTATTGAGAACGTTAATAAGTTCCAAAATCCCTTCCGTCGTCCAGTTGCAACCACAGTTTTCCTTTTTGGTACCCTTGTCACCATATGGCTGGGTATTGGTGCTGCCTTGCCATTGGATAAATCTTTGACCTTGGGACTATTCTAAACTAGTCACCACAAAGTGTTTTGACGCCTGTGAGTTTCAGAAGTAGATGCAGATGTGCTTTTGAAAGAAATTTACAGGCGTCAATTTTAATAATTCAGATTGCATCTGAATATCTGAAGTTTTGGATGGAAAAGCTATTCCAAAATCTAAAATCACCAAAAATCATCAAATACAAACAATTTTCATTTACTTAACGTAAGTTGCTAGTTACAACCCTCGAAATGCCAAAATCTTTCATATTTTGTATTTTGGAACATAGAATATCTCAATTTAAATTCTTCCATATCATCAGAGAAATTCTCCGAATAGTGCAAAATTTAATAACTAGCAACTTGGGTTTACTTATATTTAATTCACAGTTAAGGTTTAGCATAGTGCAGCAAGACCATCTGACGGTTAAGAGCGAACTCAGTCTCCTAAACCAGGTGCAAGAATGGTTTGAGCAATTTTGTCTGCAACATTTGTCTCAACTTGGCTGGTCAAAAACCCAACTTGATCGCCTAAATTTAGCATTAGCAGAGGGTTTTACCAACGCTGTTCGTCACGCTCATCATGCTTTACCCCCAGAAACTACCATTGAAATCAATATTTATCTCTGGATTGACCGACTAGAGATTAGAATTTGGGATTATGGAAAACCTTTCGATCCTGATGCGATCGCAGAGCCAGTCCCAGGTACTCTACAAGTAGGCGGGTATGGATGGTTTCTCTTGCGGCGGTTGGCTGATCGTGTTGTATACGAACGTGGTGCAGATGGTAGAAATTGCCTCCTAATCGTCAAATACTCAGTAGAAGCACAAAAGTAAAAGTAAAGCAGTCAAAAGGTAAAGGAAGTTAAAAATACTTCTGATGCCAATTTGAGGTTTTAAATAGGCAAGGAGTACCAGCAGCCTGGAAGGGCTAGTACAACACGGCATTAAATCGACCTACTATCTCAATTAACATAACAAGTTGCTTTGAGCAAGTCGTTAAAGGCAAAACTTCGCCACAGTGTACTAGTCTTCTGTACGAAATGCTGCACGTAATTTGATTATATTTAGGAGTAAGACAAACAGAATTTCTCCTATGGTCGTTCCTGCGCTAAGGGAGATCTTACCCAAAGTTGAGCCACTCACTTTAAAACAAAAGCACTACTGGAAGGAGTATTTGATCAAATATATAGTTATTTGATTGATAAGAGTATACTCATTTTTCAATAATATGTGGATTAAGGTAATATATTTTTTAAGTTAAATTCCTGAGTTATTATGATTTGTTTGTAAAGCCTTAAAAAATATTGTTGTATAAAAAGAATTAATGAATACAGTAAAGATAGCATTCGAGTTATACTTGCTCCCTTGTTAGGATCTGTCAGCAGTATTGAGAGCTTTATTTTTTGCTCTCTAACAAGTGCCATTTTGTGCTTAAAGAGATAGAAGGAATAGGGGACAAAATATGTATGACTAAGACAGCCCTAATTACAGGAATAACTGGGCAAGATGGCTACTATCTCAGCCATTTGCTCCTCAACCGAGGTTACCGAGTTGTAGGATTAGTACCTCCGCATCGACAACCTAATTTGACAAAACTGGGAACACTGGCAAATCAGGTAGAAATTTTTACGGTTGACTTGAGGGATAATGCGGCGCTATTGACCGCAGTTGAACAACTGCGTCCCAAAGAAATTTACAATTTAGCGGCTCCCAGTTTTGTACCCGACTCTTGGAACGATCCATTAGGAACCCTGGATCTGATAACTGGTACGGCTACTAGGCTTTTGGAAGCAGTACGTCAGGTTGGTTTGTCTACCAGATTTTATCAAGCCAGCAGTTCAGAAATGTTTGGCGATGTATTTGTTTCGCCTCAAGATGAGGAAACGCCTTTTCGCCCCAAAAATCCTTATGCTGCGGCTAAGATGCACGCCCACTGGAGTATGGTGCATCACAGGCAGCGCTATGGGCTATTTGCTTGTAGTGGAATTTTATATAACCATGAGTCTCCTTTACGACCACCTCAGTTTGTTACACGCAAAGTTTCTTTGGCAGCTGCATCGATTAAATTGGGTTTAACTGACACCTTAGAAATGGGTAACTTAGATGCTAAACGCGATTGGGGCTTTGCCGGAGATTACGTAGAGGCAATGTGGCTAATGCTGCAAGTCGATGAGCCAGAAGAATATGTGATTGGCACAGGTAAACTGCACAGTGTTAGAGATTTAGTTGCCACAGCCTTTGAGTCTGTCGGATTGGATTGGACGCATCATGTAGTCTTAAATACCAGTCTATTACGACAGGATGAGCATTTTCAACTAGTAGCTAACCCCAGTAAAGCTAAAAGAAACCTTGGTTGGGAACCCCAAGTAAGTTTTGAAGAACTTTTAGAAAAAATGGTAAAAACAGATTTAGAGCGGTTACAAAACGGTGCGATCGCCTTTACAGCCCCGAGGCAACCTTCCTGAAGAAAGGCTGGGGGCAAGGCGTACTAAGTGATCGCGCCCTTACCGCGAGTCTAAATAACCTAAGTATGAATATCATTAAACTGACAGAAAACCTCAAAGTAGGTGATAAAGTTAACCAAAAAACTAACCATGTCTTCGTGTTTTTAGAAATTTTTGCCCACGAAGGTGGTATTCAATCATATATAAAAGATATTTTTCGCGCTTATCTGGGATTAAGCCAAGCCTACAAGGCGGAAGTCTTTTTGTTGCGAGATAGTTCTGATAGTTTAAATCCATTTGAAAAGGAGAACTTAAAATTTCATTACTTTAAAAATCAGTCTCCTCATGTGGGGAGACTACAAATGGCAGCAGCTTTACTTAAATGTCTGTTGCAAAGCCGTCCGCAGAAAGTTTTCTGCGGTCATATTAACTTAGCAGTGTTAGTACAAACTCTTTGCCAGCCTTTGGGAATTCCTTACACCGTGCTAACTTACGGCAAAGAAGTTTGGGAACCCCTCAAAAATCACGAACGTCGCGCCCTAACATCAGCAGCTGGAATTTGGACAATTAGCCGCTACAGCCGCGATCGCGCTTGTGCTGCTAATAATCTAAACCCCAAAATGGTACAGATGATGCCTTGTGCAATTGATGGGGATAAATTTACTCTTGGTTCCAAGCAGGCAGAATTAGTTCAGAAGTATGGTTTAACTGGTGCTAAGGTGTTAATGACAGTTGCCCGGTTATGGTCAGGGGATATTTACAAGGGTGTAGATGTGACGATTCGAGCATTACCACAAATCGCTCAGGTTTTCCCAGAAGTGAAATATTTGGTAATTGGTCGCGGTGATGACCAACCGCGATTAGCTAAACTTGCTGCATATTTAGGTGTGAGCGATCGCGTCGTATTTGCTGGTTTCGTTGCCACAGAAGAATTAATGGAACATTACCGCCTTGCTGATGCCTATATTATGCCTTCGCAAGAAGGCTTTGGCATAGTTTATCTTGAGGCAATGGCTTGTGGAGTGCCTGTATTATCCGGTGACGACGATGGCTCCGCTGACCCCTTACAGGATGGTAAACTGGGGTGGCGAGTACCACACCGCAGTCCTGATGCTGTAGCCGAGGCTTGTATAGAAATGCTTAAAGGGGATGACCAGCGATGTAATGGAGAATGGCTACGAGAACAAGCGATCGCTCTGTTTGCCATAGATGCCTTTCAACAGCACTTACAAAAACTGCTTCTGTCTTCAGTTTTGAATCCCAATAATAAATGATTAATGACCAATGACTAAAATCGCTATCCTAGAAGGAGAGCAGGACGACATTTAAAAAATGAGCTTTAAGTCATTTCAATTGAATCTTTTAAATCTTCGCCCTTGGCTCACCTTGCTGGCAGTTGTTTGGTTGCTGGCATCACTGGGCTTGGGTTGGTTGGTTAAGTCGTTGGTAATTATTGTCGGGTTGCTGTTTTTGGCACCCATTGTGGCTTTTTTTGGCTTTCGTTGGTGGCTACAACGCAACTTGGTTGCTGACCAGTGTCCCGTCTGTAGATATGAATTTACAGGTTTAAATAACAGTCAGTTGCAGTGTCCTAACTGTGGAGAGTCACTGTTAGTACAAGATAGTCATTTTCAGCGCTTCACACCAGAAGGCACAATTGATGTCAAAGCTGTCGAAGTCCCAGCCAAATCACTGGAAGATTAGTCATTAGTCATTAGTCATTGGTCATTAGCAAAGGACAAATGACTATTTCTTTGTTTCTTGCGAGATTGAGAGGGTGTAGTTAAAGTTTGGCTTTCCTTGGGATTGTTCGCCCACAAACAGCGAGTATGTTCCTGCCTGCCAAAAACCAGAAAGTTCTGGCTTGCCTCCAGAATATTTATCTGCCATTACACAAAAGCGTCCCCCAGGTCCATCGATCAATAGCGTTGCCTTGCCTTCACTCTCTACTGTTAATCGTAAATAAGGTAGTGACTCTGTAACCTGGACAACTTGATTGGGTTCAGTGCTAATATTGCCACAATTACTTTTAACAGTTCCCCCAGACTTTCCGTCCAAAACCAGTGGATCTGGTTGGAGATTCCGATTAATTTTGATTGTTGGTGTCTGTGCCAAATTAGCCTCAGTTAACACCAAACTCATCGCCAAAGCTGTGGGAACAATTGCAAGTAGCCTAACCGTTTTCATTTTAATTAATGCTCGAAATTTTTTTAGAGCAATATTGTTATACAGTCTAATTTAATAGACGACAGCAAGCCGTCTTGGTTCCCTAAATTGCTGTATAAAGTAATACTATTTATTTAAGTGTTTTTTGTGAAGATTTGATGGGCATAAAGACCATTAATCGTGCAAAATATCTATGCTTGGTGACGCTTTTACACCAAAATATTCTATTTGATATTCTGCACTTCAATCCGTAACACCTTAGGATTCCAAAAATCATCATAATTTTTACTGCCCAGAAAGGTATTGCACACACAGACATTAGCTAAAATCACTAAGACAACCACCAAAAATATAATTTGGTTGGTCTGTTGTGGAATAAGTAACCTAGCTGAGGTAGAAAAGATTGATGAATCCTCAAAGAGAAGAAGACTTGCAGCGTCGCCTCAATAAGCTAGAGGCAGATATTAATTCTTCGCCGGAAGTGGTTTCCCAACCACAAGAGCAAAAACAGATGCCTCAGTCTGTTTTTGCCAAGTTTAACTTGCAACTGGAGCGATTTCAGATTTGGTTTAACAGTTTATCTGGAGTGAAAAAACTGGTAGTTTCGGGTGTGACAGTGCTAGTAGGCTTGGCAATGCTGCAAGCAGTGTTTAAACTGGTTGCATCTGTAATTAGTCTGGCACTTTTGGCAGTGTTAGTGTATGTTGGATACAAAATTTTTGTGTCTAGTAGCTTTCAACGTAAGTAATAAGCTGATATGCATTTACTTTGCATACCTGTAGTTATGAAAGTCAGGAGCCATGATACAAAAAGCTCCTGACTTATGACTGCATTCTATTTCAATATGCTTTTCTTTTTGCCGATAAGCTTAGTCTATTTTAATTGTGCCGATCGCGGCGTAGAAATAATGTTAAAGGGAATTATACGATGACGACACCATTTGTCAGGAGAAGTAATCAATCTGGTCAGTCAAAACAACCAGAAAGAGCCAGTTCGCTGCTGCTAGCAAGTAGACGTTTTGCTGCTTGGGCGGCTGAAATCACACTCGTGGTTACCAGTGGGTTGATTCCCTTCGGCATTGGTGTCTATGCCAATTCTAGAAGCGATTTTAATCGAGTGCCGCTTAACCCCGTGCTGGTAGTCACAGAAAGAGCGATCGCTAGACCCCTAGCTCTGCCTGTGAGCTATGGCATCCGTAACGTGGCATGGCCGACTAATATTTTGTGGACAATCGCCCTGTTAGCGCCTGTAACGCTTTCGTGGTCGCAATTGTATCTACTGGCTAAGACTGGTAGTACAATTCCTAAACGTTGGTTTAAAGTACGGGTTGTCAACGAGCAAGGGAAACCACCTGGTTTTGGGGGAGTTGTAATTAGAGAAGGATTTGGGCGTTGGACTGTACCCATTTCTATCGCCTATTTGTTGTGGCGCTACAGCTTTGCTTTCCCGAATTTAGGATTATTCACACTTTTATCTTTGTTAATGATTGTGGGTGAAGGGATAGGCTTACCATCACGCCGGGGGCGTCGCGCACTCCATGATCAACTCGCAGGCACTTATACAATAGATACGACTCGCCCCTTGCCATCCTCAATTTTAGCTAACAACAGACAAGCTCAGTCTACTGGTGGTAATGATGAAGCAGAAGAATCGCAGGAGGGAGAAGAATTAGCGGCAGCCCAAACCAACCAGTCGCCTAATGTGTGGCGGCGCATACAGCAAAACCCTAACCTGACTTTGTTTGGGGTAGGGCTTACGAGCATGACTGCTGTGTTGGCAACTTTAATCGGCACTCAAGTTTATATTCAAATTCAACAATCCCAGCGAGCAACTAAGCAAATCAACAGCCAACAGTTCCTCGAACTTGTCAAACAATTAACTCCCAACTCTGGGGCGACTAATGAGCAACGCCAAAGCGCAATTTTAGCTATGGGTGGTCTGAATGACCCACAGTCCATTAAATTTCTGACGGATCTTTTGGTTAGCGAAACCAACCCCAGCCTCCTGGATACGATTCAACAAGCTTTGACAACTGTCGGGCCCCAAGCCATCCCGGAATTAAAAAATAAGAATCAGTTTCTGGTTAGCGAACTAGAGTCTGTGGGCAGTACTGCAACCCAAGAACGGGAATTGCGGCAAGGGCGGCTACAAAGAAACCAGCGGACAATCAATAAGATTCTCTCTGTTTATAGCGGTAAAATCGAGGGCGTTGACCTTAGTAACACCCAATTAGGTCAAAGCGGTACTCCAGGAAGTTCCTTTTTCAACTTGGTACTAGATAACCTTGATTTATCAGGAGTTAAGTTTAAATCTGCAAATCTCAACCAAGCCAGCTTTAAGGGTAGCCGGTTTCGGGGCATGGGTGAAGATGGGCGCTGGGATACCTACGACGATGTTATGGCTGATTTAAGCCAAGCTCAGTTGCAACAAGCCAATCTTACTGATGCTAATCTCAGCCGCGTCTTGATGAACCGTACTGATTTGAGCCGCGCTACTCTCAACAGAGCTAACTTATCCAACGCGCGTCTTATTGACGCTAAACTCAACAGCACCCAACTAGTAGGAGCCGATCTGCGAAACGCAGTTTTGGAAAAAGCCAGCTTGACTGGAGCAGATTTAGGTGACGCTAAATTGAACGAAGCCAATCTGTACGCTGCTCGTTTAGGTCGCGTTACTGCTATCGGAACGCAATTATCCTTTGCCAATTTAATTAACACTGATTGGCAAGGGGCAGATTTATCAGGAGCCTATTTGGATCGTGCGAATCTCAGCAATGCTAACTTGAGCGCCACTCGTCTAGCTGGTGCAGTTTTGCGTTCTGCCCAGATGGAAAACGTTAACTTACAAAATGCCGACCTAAGTCTTGCAGATTTACGCGGGGCGAATGTCGCTGGAGCAGATTTTAAGGGGGCAATTCTCGCTCCTAGCAAACAAGATCCAGCAGATCAATTTGTCAAAACCCCAGATTTAGGCTCAGTATCTACCGTAGTTCAAGGAGTTGATTTTACTAAAGCCAAAAATTTAGATGCCAAGCAATTAGCGTACATTTGTACTCAAGGAGGCATTCATCCCCGTTGCCCGTAGAATGGAGGGGGAGCAGAGGGGCAGAGGAGCAGGGGGAGAAGAACCGATGCCCAATTACTAATGACAAATGACAAATGACAAATTGGTGTGAGGAGTTTGGTTATGAAATATATTCCATATTTGGTTTCAGTTTTGGGGGCTAGCTTGGTCTTGAGTCTGGGGAGTACTAAACCAGCACAAGCTCAAGTAGCTTATGGCAGTTATATAGGTATAGGCCCTAGTGTTGGTTTTACCGATGGTATCCAACTCGGGGGAGTGATAGCTGGACGCTACAAGCTTTTGGAAGCACCACTTTCGCTCCGCGCTCAAGTGTTAATTGGTAATAATACGGCAGTTGTGCCAACGGTTTCCTACGATTTACCCCTTAACTGGCAAGCGGATGCTTATCTGGGTGCTGGGTTGGTGTTGGCTAGTGGTGGTGGCTCCTCTCCTGTGGGCGACAAAATTAGTTTTGCTTTACAACCAGGCATTGATTATGTGATCCCAAATAGCAATACAGTCCTTTTTGGCAACGCCATTATCGCTTTTGATGCCTACCGTGATAGCGGTGGTACAGCTATCTCTGTACAAGGTGGTGTTGGTTTGAGATTTTAATGGGCTATCCCTAAGAAGCGTTAAACTTCATTGCAAATTAAGAAGTTAGTCCAAACAACATGATAGTTTTTGGTGATGAAGAGAGACAGCACAGGATTAACACAGGAGAATACAGTGGCAATGGAATTAAATTTATTAACAGATGCGGGCGCAGATGAAATGAATCAAGATTTCAGTGAATATGTTGCCAACCTGCAACTTCATATGACTCTGCAAGCTCGCAATCTTGTTCCAACCCTGAAGCAAACACTGGTAGATAGTCGCCAGCAGTTACTCCATCAAACCCAAGCCCACTTTGAAAAGCTAGTTTCTCGACAAGGGTTATAAATATATATATGCAAATTTTAATCAAAATTCAAATAAAATAAAGGCAGATGTTGGGTTAATGCCAATGGTGTTCTCACAAGGTCTGCTTTTTCTGCTTTTTTTCAGTATTGAGTTACTAAAATCACCCTTTTGGCGCAATAGTAGAGAGCAGAAACTAGTTAAAATAATTATTGCAGCAGTTCCTTTGAAGAGCAGTTACTTAAGGCTAAATAGCGGCTCGAATAAAAATGACTTCATTACTTCCCAGAAACCTCAGCGTTGTTATCCGACCAGTCCAATACCGGGATCTGGACGGGATCGAGCGCATAACTCAAGAGTCATTCGCAGCCCTTACTCCCAAGGGAGCAGGTTTTGCCATCAGCCAGATGCAAAGGCTGCGTCGCTGGTATGGATTACTCAAATTTTTGAGTTGGTTTCCTAACCCGCTACAGTATCGCCTCTGTGCCTACATAGCAGAGCAAGGGCGGTTGCTTCTAGGAATGATTCAAGTGTCACCGTTTAACCGGACACGCAGTACATGGCGGATTGATCAAGTGCTGTTAGAGCGTGGTGTCGATAAACAAGGAGTTGGTTCGCAACTTTTGCGTCATTGCTTTGAATCGATTCTAGAAGCTCGCACTTGGTTACTGGAAGTTAATATCAACGATATAGAGGCGCTAGCACTATATCGACAAAATGGATTCCAACGTCTGGCAGAAATGACGTACTGGGAAATTGAGCCAGAATTACTAACTGAATTGGCACAAGCAGAGCCAGACTTACCCAACCTCTTGCCAGTAAGTAATGCTGATGCCCAGTTGCTATATCAACTAGATACGGCATCTATGCCACCTTTGGTACGTCAGGTTTTTGACCGTAACACCCGCGACTTTAAAACCAGTTTGTTCGGTGCTTTAACTGATGCAGTAATGCAATGGGTGAGCAAAACAGAAGTAGTAAGTGGTTACGTATTTGAACCGCAACGCAAAGCTGCGATCGGCTATTTTCAGGTGCAACTTGATCGGAAGGGTGAAGTTCCGCACGTCGCAACGCTGACGGTTCATCCCGCTTATACCTGGCTGTATCCAGAATTATTATCTCAGCTGGCTCGGATTACCCAAGATTTTCCCCAACAAGGATTACAATTAGCTTCCTCAGATTATCAGGCAGAGCGAGAAGAATATTTGGAACGAATTGGGGCAAAACGCATAGAACATACATTAGTTATGTCCCGCTCTGTGTGGCACAAGCTACGGGAGTCTAAATTTGTCTCCTTAGAAGGAATTCAGTGGACTGATATGCTGCAAGGTTTACAACCAGCACGTAAACCTATACCAGGTGGGATGTCATGGATACAATCAGGAAAGTTGCCATTGTCAGATAAACCACTGCAAAGCTTGTCAGAGCCGATTAACTTTTCGGGAAAAAACCCTAGCATGGAAGCATCGTCGAGCCCTGAATCAGCAGATGCACAGCAGGAGAATTAGTGTGATATTCCAGCAGCAAGCAAAACCGTTTATTTCAGCTTTGGGACTAGATTTTGGTCGCAAGCGAATTGGAGTGGCAGGGTGCGATCGCACGGGTTTAATTGCTACGGGGATTACCACAATTGAACGCACATCTTTTGAGCAGGATGTCGAGCAAATCCGGCAAATAGTTAATGAGCGCGAGGTGCAAATCCTAGTTATGGGCTTACCTTATTCAATGGATGGCTCATTAGGATTTCAGGCACGTCAAGTTCAGAAATTTACTACAAGACTTGCTAAAGCACTGAAACTGCCTGTGGAATATGTGGATGAGCGATTAACTTCATTTCAAGCAGAACAACTGCTGATAGCTGAGAACCGCTCCCTGTCACGCCATAAAGGTTTGATTGACCGCAAGGCAGCCGCTTTGATTTTACAACAATGGTTGGATGTTAAGCGTGCTAACTCCCACAGTTCAGTTGCGGCTATTGAATATTGATACCTTTTAACATGATATTCTGAAAACGATTAGCCAGCAGTTGTATCTACGTATAATGCTATTTAATTGGCATAATTATGTCGTTCAATAGTTAAGCGTTTTGCAAAGTTGCTGGTATTTATTAAATTTCTACATTTCGGCTATGTTTTCCTCTCCATTTCCTGAAGAAAATGATAACGCTCATGCGGGTTCCATCACTTTAACCGATGATAAAGGGCGATCGCTCGAATGTTACATAGAGCATTCCCTCGAAGTCGATGAACAAGAATATGTTTTACTTCTTCCTGTAGACTCACCTGTAGAAATTTTTTCTTGGGAAGGTGACGGTGAGGAAGAAGAAGCAGTTCTGGTAGAAGATGACAACGTCATTGAGCAAATTTTTGCCACTGCTCAAGCTGTACTATCTGAGCAAAACTTGGTATTAAAGAATACAGCTTATGCTCTGACTGTTGCAGGTGACTTACCGCCAGTTGAAGAATCAGAACTCTTCACCTTAGAAATCGAAGATGAAGAGGCAGATTTAGATCCAGAACAATTACAGCTACTCGCTAGCTTCTATGATGAAGATCAGGAGTATGCAATTTATACACCCCTCGATCCTTTGTTGTTTTTTGCACGAATAGCTAAAACAGGTGAGCCTGAATTACTTTCTCCAGAGGAGTTTCGCAAAGTGCAGCCTCTGTTAGAAGAACATCTTTTTAATGAAGTGGAATAAGATTAAAAATTCAAAATGTAACATTTCCATTTTGAATTTTTTAATTGAAAATTTTCATTGTAATCAAAATTTAGCTAAACCTTCTACCATGTCCCATTCAATGTGGAAGCCATGAAACATTGACATTAAATTGGGAGAATTAGTGTTGTTTAAGATTCTGGAAAAAGCATTTTGATCGTGATTTTCAATTCAATTATCCGTCTTGAAAAGTTTGCCACGGAGGGAAACCCTCCTTACAACTTTCCGCAAAATCCAAAATTGGTATGAGGTGCTGAAAATGGCTTATAGTGACTTTACATTAAGTAAATTTAAAAAGTCATTCAGCATCCACATTGATGAAGAAACTGATTTATGTGCCCACATAGAACCTTTACAGCCAAGCGAGAAACTCATAAATTCTTTAGAAGAAACGGCAGAACTGGCTTTAGCAATTAATACTGAAAAAGCTCGTTCAGAAATGATTATCACTCCGATTTTGTTGGAGGTAAGACGCAGGGCTAATTATCCAATTAGTTTATTTTCAGGGACAGATTTTAATGTAGATGCCGAAAAAGGTCTAAATGGCTATTGTGATTTTATCATCAGCCGTGCTAAAGAGCAATTAACAATTAATGTGCCTGTGGTGGTTATTATTGAAGCTAAAAATGAAAATATTAAGGGTGGATTAGGTCAATGTGCGGCGACAATGTTGGCAGCACAATTATTTAATCAGCAAGAAGGAAACGAAATTAGGAAAATTTATGGCGCGGTAACAACGGGGGATATTTGGAAGTTTTTGAAGCTAGAAGAAAATGATATATTTATTGATTTAAATAATTATTACATTAAAGAGATCGATAAAATTTTAGGGATTTTATCTCAAAATGTTCAGGGAGATATTCTAGGATGGAGTTCGACTAACTAAACTATATTGGGTTATGCTCATTTGTCTAGAGCTATTTAAATTTAACTGTTGACTATGGCCTGGAACAACCTTTTACAGCCTGACTTGATTTTAGAAGGTTCAGTGTTGAACCTAACACCAGATATTATCCAAAAATACGGGCTTAAGGGGCTGGTATTGGATGTAGATGAAACCTTAGTACCCTTTAAAGTAGGGCTGGCTTCCCCAGAACTACAAGATTGGGTGGAGCAAATTCGCACCTGTACTGCATTGTGTTTGGTGAGTAACAATCTGAGTGAAGCGCGAATTGGTGGAATTGCGCGATCGCTTAATCTACCTTACTACTTAGGTGCAGCCAAGCCCTCTCGACGCAAAATTAGGGCAGCACTGAGGGGAATGGATCTACCAGTTCATCAAGTGGGGATGGTAGGCGATCGCTTATTTACTGATGTCATAGCAGGTAATCGCTTGGGGATGTTTACGATTCTAGTTGAACCGATTGTCCATGCAGACGCAGCCCTGCGTTCTCATCCTGTTCGCAACTTTGAAGTTTGGATATCTGAAATACTTGGAGCTTCTATTACCCCCAAGAAAAGCAAGATTCACAAACGCTAAAAAATCATCAGGAAAGTAAATCTAAAAAAATGGTTAAGGAATCTTACTGGAATCCAAAAATCGGGGATCATAAGTATTAATAACATGGGGTCAGCCAAAAAAGACCCTACAGCATACAAAATAAATATAAACCCGTAAAGCGTCAGCCTTCACTATAGAGGGATTGGCGCTTTACAATTTCTTTAGTCATTAGTCCTTTGTCCTTTGTCATTCGTCAGTTACTAATGACCAATGACTAATGACCAATAACTAATGACTAATGACCACTGACTAATGATCAATGACTAAAACAATTGTTGTCAAAATCGGCACTTCTAGCCTAACCCAACCAGAAACGGGACAATTAGCACTTTCTACCATCGCTACCTTGGCGGAAACACTCTGTTATTTAAGACGGCAGGGACACCGGGTGATTTTGGTTTCTTCTGGGGCTGTGGGAGTGGGTTGTGCGCGGTTAGGCTTAACTGAACGTCCCAAAGCGATCGCACTAAAACAGGCTGTAGCAGCAGTTGGACAAGGCAGGTTAATTCGGATATACGATGATTTATTTACTACCCTGCAACAGGCGATCGCTCAAGTATTACTGACTCGCAGCGACTTGGTACAGCGCAGCCGCTATCTCAACGCCTACAACACTTTTCAGGAACTATTAGGGCTGGGAGTTATCCCTATAGTTAATGAAAATGATACCGTAGCCATAGACGAACTAAAATTTGGTGATAATGACACCCTTTCGGCATTGGTTGCCAGCCTAGTAGAAGCAGATTGGCTATTTTTGCTTACCGATGTTGATAGGCTATACTCAGCCGATCCGCGTTCCGTACCAGATGCGCGGCCGATCGCTTTAGTGAGTAGTATTAAGGAATTAGCTCAATTACAAATACAAACAGGTTCCCAAGGTTCTCAGTGGGGCACTGGCGGTATGGTGACAAAAATTTCGGCTGCGAGGATTGCGATCGCTGCTGGAGTTCGTACCGTAATTACCCAAGGGCGATTTCCCCAGAATATAGAAAAAATTATCCAAGGTGAACTGATTGGGACGCATTTTGAACCGCAACCTGAACCAACTTCGGCGCGTAAACGTTGGATAGCTTACGGACTTTTACCTGTGGGTAAATTGTATTTAGATGAAGGTGCGATCGCGGCAATTTCTCTAGGGGGAAAATCGTTATTAGCAGCTGGAATTAAGCTAGTAGAAGGAGAGTTTCGCACACAGGATGCAGTGCAATTGTGTGACATCAACGGTAACGAAATTGCTAGAGGACTTGTGAATTACAACAGCGATGAATTGCAAAAGATTCGCGGCTGTCATTCGCGGGAAATTTCCGCAATTTTAGGCTATGCGGGTGTGGAAACCGTGATTCACCGGGATAATTTGGTTTTGATTTAGGATGGAAATAAGATAAATTTCGTGAGTACTAACTGCGAGAGTAAAAAATATTATGACTCAAACGTTAGAAAATGCTGTTAACTTCCCAGAAGAACAACACTTCTTCAAACATGGATTAAGTTGGGAACAGTTTAAAACGATTCAAGCTAGCTTTGAAAATGTACCGGGAGTGCGGTTGTTTTATTGTGAGGGTATCTTAGAAATTGTGAGTATTGGCAAGCCTCATGAGGCAATTAAGTGTTTAACTGGTTTGCTCTTGGGGCAGTATTTCTTGGAACAGGGCATTGAATTTTTTCCCAGTGGGAGTTTTAGCCAGGTTATTCCTGAGATAGTAGAATATCAAGCAGATTTATCTTATTGCTTTGGAATGGACAAACCTGTACCAGACTTGTGCATTGAAGTAGTGATTACTAGCGGTAGTCCCATAAAGTTACAGAAGTACAAATTAATGGGAGTCCCAGAAGTTTGGTTTTGGGAAGATGGCACGATTGAAGTTTACTGCTTACGAGAGCAAGAATATGAGAAAGTTGTTACAAGTGAGCTATTACCAGAATTAGATTTATCCCTGCTCAATCGTTGTATTTTGTTGTCGTCTCCCTTGGAAGCGCTTAGAGAGTTTCGCCAGGGTATTCAGCAGTAATAGTCAGCTGAAATGATTAATTATTCTTCAATTTCACCACATTCTTAACTAGTTTTTTACAGACGAGCTTGTTTGATGAAGACTCCATAAACTATCCTTCGTGTACGAAGGAAACGAAAAAGGTAATTCGTTACTGCAAATTTCTTACTATGTGTCTTATTTACAAGAGCTTAATCTGATAGCTTTTAGTTAAAAATCTAATAATTAACTTAAAAAACACAAGAAAGTGATCGCCTTTCAAGCCATCCCCATTTCTGCTAAAGCCACTGCCCCCCACAACGGCGCATCATCCCCCAACACCGCCGGCACAATTTCAAAATCAACTTCTGGTAAAGCCGTCTCCCGCGCCACTTGACGCACCACTTGCCAAAAATCTGCCCCCGCTTTCGTCACACCGCCCCCCAACACAAAGTGCTGCGGATTCATCAAATTCGCCACATTGCCAATACCCACACCCAGCGCCCAAGCAGCCTTGTGCAATACTTCCTTCGCCAAATCATCCCCAGCAGCAGCCGCCTCACTTACTAACTGCCCCGTCAGCAACGTTAAATTATCCCCCACCAAACCCTTCAACACCTCTCCTCCTTGGCGTACTTGGCGACTTGGCGGTTCCTTCTCCAAAATTTCCCTAACATTTTGCGCCATATAAGGTCCCGACGCTAAACGTTCCACACATCCCCGCTTCCCACACAAACAAACTGGCCCAGCAGGATCTACAACGATATGTCCAATTTCCCCAGCCATCCCACCAGCACCCCGCCAAGGCTGGCCGTTGAGTATCCAACCACCACCCACACCAGTGCTGACAGTGATGTAAAACAGGCTATCGTACCCCTGTGCCGCACCAAAACGATGTTCTCCCAAAGCAGCAACATTAGCATCATTATCTACACCAACAGGAACGCCAAACTCCTTCTCTAACAACTCTTTGAGAGGAATATTTTCCCATCCAGCCACATGATGAGATAGTCGCACCGTCCCCGTAGAAGCATCTACAGGGCCGCCAAAGCTGACACCGATCGCAGCAGGTTTTGCGTCTTCTAGCAATGAGTATACTAGTGATCGCATAATTTCCAAGTCAGTACTAGCATTTGCATTGGGTGGCGAGAGACGACGTTCATAACGCAACCACTTTCTCGAACCGATATTTACCAATGCAGCCGCCAGCTTAGTTCCGCCAAAATCGAGAGCTAGGATAATTGTCACAGTCTTTTATACTCCTTCTATCTATACCATTACAAAACATGGTTTCTTTCTCAGGAAAGATGTTTGCGCTCAAGATACATTTAACACTAGAGAAAACCACATTATTCTTTAGAAACTCATGAGTTCCGAGCAACAACATCCAATTATTGATTTGTCTCACGCCAAAGAACCTCCTCGCTCTATCAATCTCGATGAGCAGAAGGAGGCGGCTCCCCTTGCACCGGAAGAAGTTAGCGGACAGATCGAGGATGACCCCATTAAGAATGCTTTTAATAGTCAAGAGGAAAGCCCAGAAAATGTTGGTGATTTTGCTAACATCCCCGGTGCAAGCAGCTTGCAATTGGATTGATAATTATTGACTTACTCACCTGTTCTTGAGTCCAGCACTTCGTCAATAAATTGTTGCAACCGTTCATAATGGGAACCTTTCCAATAAATGCGATCGCAGTCTTGACAACGCTGAAATTGATCAATCTGCGATCGTACAGTTTCTGGTAATTCGTCAATAATAGATTGTTTATCTACAGGTTCTAATAATCCATTGCAGCGCAAACACCGTTTAAATGGTGAGATTAATTTAAACAAGTCAAAACGTTGCAGTACTTCCAAGATTTGTTCTTGAGGGTTAGTATTTCTAACGTAATACCCATGCGTTACCAAACTACGCATTAATAGACCCTTATCACGAGTCAAGAGAATCCGTGCTTGGCTGTAGGATATTTCCGCCAATTTCTCATCCTCATAGTCATTGCTGTATAAAGTATCAAAACCTAAAAGTCGTAAAGATGTCGCAAGCTTCCCCAAATGGATATCTAAAACAAAGCGGATAATACTGAGCGGTTTTGGCAGAACAGAAATGCTTGGTATAATAGTATCCCTACCTGAAATTGGATAAACATTGATAGTATCTCCATCTGAAACTATGTAAGAAAAATTTACATATTCACCATTAACGTTTATAAAATCAACTTCAGGATGAGGAACACCCAAGGACTCAATCATGTCCTTAATGGAGCTTCTCTCCTCAAAAATATGAGAGATTTTTACCTGCTTATGATGCCGTGGTAAAAAATAATTCAATTCTGCATGAAAATAGAAATATGCGATCGCCATAATTAAAAATCTTTGGATTACTAGGGGCGTACAGCCGCGTACCCTTATTGGCAACAATCTGTCACAATTGCAAAATATCTATTGTATTGAAAGAATCAATGGTTGCTTAAGCGAGCTATCTCCACTATAAAATGCCCGTTAATCTTGATCTACGCAAGCTTCTAGAGGCAAAAAACGGTAAAGAAACTATAAAAATTCTCAAATACTTGCATTTATTATTGAGTTCAGTTACAGTCAAAATAGATGCATATAATCAAACCCTGACATAAGCTTCAGGAAGTTAGATTAGCTAAAAGGGTAAATACCAGGTTAGTTAATGTTGATTTCAGTGACGCTGCTAAAAATTAGTCACTATTTTTGATCATTAACTTATCGCGTATTAAATATGGGGCAATAAAGCATTTACCCCTAATTTAATTGTTTTTATTTTTTCTAATCTAATTGAGAATTATTTGCAATATATGTATGGATAAATACATTAACAGCAGATAAAAATTTTTTAAAACAGTATTGGCTTACGAAGCGATGATCTGCTTGTCAGGTGTTTTTGCATCTATCTTTAGGAACATCTAACTCACAAAATCAACAGAAAATTATATCTTTATGTGTACAAACAACAACTTTAACTAGTAGCTATGAAAATAACTTCAGCAAAACTTTAAATAACTATGTTGTTGCGAGGAATATATTTGATTGTAATATCAGTTACATTGATATTATAAGCAAGTTAATCGCTTAGAGAGTAACAAGCGATCGCACAAGATTGAACATATTTGATTTTGGTCAAAAAACCAAGTTCAGAAAAGTTGGGCTTCAGCAAGTGAAAATTTATAAAATACCAAATAACAATAAAACTAGATACAAAATTAACGCCGCTCATACGGAAAAATCTATCTTGACACTGTTTATCTTTATTGTGGAGAGTTTATTAACCGGAAAGACCTCGATTAATAATGATGTTATAAAGTGGCTACCTAGTTTTAACTAGGAATGAATATTGTTCTTTTTTATCTCCTTTAGCCAAGGATATTGTAGCTAAGAACACACTTGTATTTTGTAATACCTTTTCCTTTTGTCCTAAAATACGCTAATGAGTACAGCGAGATGAATAGTTTTTTTTGTTCTGACAATTCACAGCAAGCGGGAGAAGATGTTATTGGTAGCGCCACCAATTATCAAACTTATATTTTAGTTGAGTGTCCTTTACCTTGGACATCAGAAGCCTTTAATTCCAAATGGGTGCCCCAAAATTTAAGAATTTTGGTGGAGGAAGTGAAGCGTGCTAAAGTACCGATTAGATTCCTTTTAATTGCTAATGATGTATCACACAAAGTAAACCACACTACGCTTTTGATTTATCAAAAAAAAGAGGGGCTTAGTAATGGATACCATAAGCAAGAGTTTAAGCTAGGAAATATTGACCAAGTAGCAGCAGTTGTCCAAAAATGGTTATGGGGTATCAGTTCTAATTCTGAGGTAGAAACCAGTGCGACTAAAGATATTTTAGTTTGTACCCACGGTAGTCATGATAAGTGCTGTGCTAGATATGGCGCTCCTTTTTACTTCAAAATTACAGGGAGCAATGCTGATTTTTGCTTAGACAAAGTGCGAATTTGGAAATCATCGCACTTTGGTGGGCATCGGTTTGCACCAACAGTCATCGACTTGCCAGAAGCGAGATACTACGGTCGTCTTGATGTAGATTCATTTAGATCGATTTTGACTCGCACTGGCGATATTCAATGCTTAAATAAAGTCTATCGAGGCTGGGGAATTCTGCCTGCTGCACTTCAGGTTTTGGAAAAAGAACTAATTCTCTGCAATGGATGGGATTGGTTTAAAAACAAAGTTACAGGCAAAATTTTGGAGCAAAGTCTAGACAATAAAACTATTCTGGGTGAGCTAAGTTTTGAACAACCTTCTGGTTCTCTCTACACTTACCAGGCTAAACTTATCAAAGATGAAACTAAGACTCAACAACTAAAGAGTTCATGCAATGCTACACGAGAGTTGGTAGTTACTAAATATGCTATGGGTAGTCTTTGGCTTACTTCTAGTAAGGTGATGAGTTATAGTACTTAAAAGAGAAGAGTTTTTAAACCCAGAGGGACGTAGAGGTTTTGCTACTAATTTATGCAATCTTTTACTAGATACAGCTAATTCGTAGTGGACTAAATTGGGCAAGGCTCTGCACCTCTGTGCGTTTAAATTCCAAATACAAAATTGAGATTAAGTCATATTTAGCACTTTTCGCAAAAGTACTTGGTCTTCTAATTTGGCTTTTAAACGACCATTTTCGATATCTCGAATCCAGCTTTGGCTTTTACCTGTGAGTTTTGCCAATTCTCTTTGGGAGAGATTCAAATTTTTTCGTGCTTGCAAAATCTGTTCACCCAGCAAATCGCTTGTAGCTTTGGGTTTCCTTTTGGCTTTAGCAGTTCTTGTTTTCTTCTTTTCTGATTCTGATATTTGCTGTTCCCATTCTGGTGGGAGTTCAAAAGCCAAAATCCGCGCATTCATTAAGAGATTCCATTTACCACGGGGCCCTGTGTCTGTGAGGCGAGTTTCAGCGCCACCGTCATTAGTCCAAAATTCCAATGCTTCATCTGGATCTTCAGGAAGATCAATTAACTTGGCCCATAAAGGTTGAATTTCTGGCGGATAGGTAACTGGATCGAAAAGTGGTTTCATTCCATAGTGATTGAGAATTTCCAAATCGCTTTCAAAGGTTCGCAGTAGACGTTTGCGTTCTTCTCGTTGTCTGGATGCAAGGGCGACTTTTTCTTCACCGTAAGCAATACGCAGCAAAGTAGGAATCGTAATGCGTTGTTCCTTGCCCATTTTGGTTTTAAACAGCAACCACAGCATTAGTCGGACTGCGCCTTCATGTTGCTGCCAAATGCTCATGACTGTGGTTAGCAGCGTTTTGGGAAGACTGCCGTATTGATAGAATGCGGTTCGCTCTTTACATGCTTGTTTGTTTAAGAAATATTGTGCCCAAATACCTGCTTTTACTTTAAAAGTTAGCCCAATAAGATATTTACATCCAAGATTGTCTTCTTGAAAGTGATGCTGAATATCTACTAAGTGCCATAAGCGGCTACCTGTAATAGAGAATCCGTTAATTCGGCCTTGTTGGGGCCAGTCAATGGAGATAATCAACGAGCAAGCTTGCTGAACGATATTTTTCATTAAAGCTAGCTTGGCAGCTTTGCTTAAGTCTTTGCGTTTCTCCATCCCCAAATATTTCTCGATTTGTCGCTCATCGATCGCAAATTCTTGTTCCCAAGGTTGCTCTAAGGCTGTAGCATAGGCTGCAAAAATCAGATGTATGCAAGTGGCTCTGATGTCAAGCCCCTCAATTGATGCTATATCCGTAGCTTTGTCGTTAACTTTAAATGGATCTTGGATGTGAAAAGCGATCGCACCTCGACCTTGATTGATTTGTCGCCCATAACATAGATACCCGTCTTCATCGGTTTCCCAATGTAGAGATGTTCGCTGCGCTAGTACATTACAAGCTTCCCAAATTGCGATCGCTGAAGCAAATGGATTATTCTTGCCGTTAGAAAACAAGTCTAAACTGCTAGCATCTCTCGGTTCAACTTTGCATCTCCCCTTTTTCGACTGCCAAGGAATGGGAGAATTTGTTGGACAAGCTATTACACATTGCGGTTCTGAATAATAGCCCTCACAATTATTACAAAGACCAGGATCAATCCAGTATTCATTGTCCTCTATTCTGATTGCACCCGTAGGACATTGGGGGCGGCAGTTGTCACATCCAACGCAACTGTTGTTAGGAATTGTATAAGGCATTTGGCTCTTTTCCCACTCTAATCGTTGAGATGTCTGGCTCAGGTCTCCCCTGGATGAGTCCTGTTCATTCATGACTCGCTACCACATTATCTTTCTGGCGAGAATAATCTTTTCTCACCACACTCACTCCCCACATCCACATTGTTTGCATCCAATTGGAAGCTATTTAAGGCTTTAAAACTGAGCCGGATAAAACTTATTTATTAACTATACATTTCATAAAAATAATGATTAATTTGTTCGTACCGAGCTTATAAAAAATCTTAACATTTATTTAAATTTACATTTAATGAACATCTTAGCTTTAACCATGAAGTGTTTTCGGAAAATCTTTAATCATGTTCTAATTGGATTTCATCTGATTTATTAATGATTTTAATATTTAATGCATGATAATATTCTGCTACGAAGTTTACAGTTCCTTCATAATTAGCTTTACTTTTTTGTAGATAAACAAATAATATCTTTTGTCATCATTTATATAAATAGATTAATTAAGCGTAAATCAGAAATTGTTGGCTTTTAAAATACATATTGCATATATAAAAATGTAACTATCGAACATTGTTTTTTGTATAAACCAATACTATTTATATATATTAATCCGCCTAATCCTAAAAATATTTGAAAAAAAATATCATCACTCTTGTGAAGATAGTTGTATCTGCTGGAAATAAGAATTATCCTTTTTTTCAGCAACACAGAGTATGGACGGGTTACTTTACCCTCCTACGACTAGACAATTATTATCAATAAGTTTTATCTATAATTTGAAATTGAAAATAATTTAATTTTGTGTTCAAAGTCATCGAATTTTGATGATGCAAAAGTGATTTTTGAATACAAAATAATAAAAGATTAGGATAATATGATGATTAATGTACAAACAGATTTGCAGGCAAAATTGCCGAGGTATTATTCATGGCACAACTAACAGGTTTGACATTTGGTGGTAAAGCTTGGACACCAAAATTTGCTCAAGAAATTGACAAGGACAAATGTATCGGCTGTGGCAGATGCGTTAAAGTATGCGGTTACAACGTGCTAGGTTTGAAGGCGCTCAATGAAGAAGGCGAATTTGTAGAAGATGAAGATGATGAAGAAATTGAACGGAAAGTAATGGCAGTTACTTCTCCAGAAAACTGTATTGGTTGTGAAGCGTGTTCACGGATTTGCCCCAAGAATTGCTACACGCATGTTGCATTAAACAACTAAAGTTTTTGAAGTTAGTCAAAATTGTTGTTCATTCAAGGAGGCACTGTTTAGAGAAAGCGCAAATGCGCTAGGCAAGGTAACTTGAGGGGAATACTAAATATTTACTTGAACTAATAAATAGTTCACCGTAAACAAATCCGTAAATCGCAAAGTGTTAGCTATTAACAAATTTAAACTTGCTGCTAATATAGCCTAATCAATATTAAGTCTAACAGTGCCCTCTTGGAACAACTAGCTTTTCTGGGAGCAGGGGGCTAACTTTTTCATAGGAGTTAAAATATAATTTGTAATTTTCTGGGGGAAAGATATGGAAAAAATCTGGAAGTTTCCCCCATTTTTTATGGCTGCACGTTAGAAAGTTAATAAGTGAAAAGGGAATGGGGAATAGGGAATGGGAATGGGGAATAGATAATAATGCCCAGTGCCTAAATACCTAATACCAGAAAATCGTACCTTTAAAGACTGTTTACACAGGTAGCATGTATGCAACAAGTTCCTGTTTCACTATGGACTCTGGTTGCTGGGATAGTAGTTACAGCAATCAGCATTTGGATCGGTCAAAACCACACTCTCATGCCAGTGCAGGCATCGCTACAAGCGCCTTTGGTAGACGGTTTTTTTAACGTCATGTTTACCATTGCGATCGCACTCTTCTTAGTGGTAGAAGGAACAATTGTACTTTTTTTGATTCAGTTTCGTCGCCGTCGCGGTGATGATACCGATGGCGTGCGAGTAGAAGGCAACGTTCCCTTAGAAATCTTTTGGACAGCAATTCCAACAGTGATTGTTCTCGGCTTGGGCATCTACAGTGTAGATGTTTTTAACCGAATGGGCGGTTTTGAGCCTGTCGGTCATCTTCATTCAGCAGCTCATGTTGCTCATCAGCCGGGAACGGCTATTGCAGCTACATTAAGCGATACTGAAGCAACAACTGCCCCAACGATCGCCCCAACAATTGGCATTGGCGCGTCTCCTCAAACTCTAAACAAACCAGCCGACTTAGTTGTTGATGTCAAAGGCATACAGTATGCCTGGTTATTTAATTACCCTGATAGTGGCATTACCTCTGGGGAATTGCACATACCCGTTGGTGCTGATGTACAACTCAACCTTTCAGCACAAGATGTAATTCATTCATTCTGGGTGCCAAATTTCCGCTTGAAACAAGATGCACTTCCCGGTATCCCTACCGAACTACGATTTGTCGCCACCAAACCAGGTACATATCCCGTAGTTTGTGCTGAATTGTGCGGTGGTTATCACGGTTCAATGCGGACACAAGTAATTGTCCACACACCAGAAGAATATAATAACTGGCGGACAGAAAACCAAATTGCTCAACAGCAAAATTTAAAGCAAGTTGTTGCAGTTAATCCAGCCGACTTATCAACATCAGAGTTTCTGGCTCCTCATACCCATGATATGGGAATTAGTGCAGCAACTCTAGAGTCATTGGTCATTGGTCAGGAGAGACGCGATTAATCGCGTCTGTACAAAAGTCACATTTAATTACTTTGGACGTTTGACCCTAGACTTTGCATAAGGGTAAAAAATATGACGCAGGTAGAATTTCCACGGAATACTCCACCAGAAGAAAAAAAACCGGAAATGGTGGCTGGCCACACCTCCCATCCGAAGGCGTGGAAATGGCAGGACTATTTTACATTTAATGTTGACCACAAGGTTATTGGTATCCAATACCTAGTGACGGCGTTTGTTTTCTATCTCATCGGCGGATTGATGGCGATCGCTCTGCGTGTCGAATTAGCAACACCAGATGCAGACGTACTCGACCCCAATCTATATAACGCTTTCATGACCAATCACGGGACGATCATGATCTTCCTGTGGATTGTCCCTAGCGCTATTGGGGGGTTTGGTAACTATTTGGTGCCATTGATGGTCGGTGCTAGGGATATGGCTTTCCCGAAGCTGAACGCGATCGCCTTTTGGTTAAACCCACCAGCCGGATTACTCATATTAGGTAGTTTCATTTTTGGCGGTTCGCAATCTGGTTGGACAGCTTACCCACCTTTGAGTTTGGTGACAGCGCCAATTGCTCAAACTATGTGGATACTTGCGATCGTCTTGGTGGGAACTTCTTCAATTTTGGGTTCGCTGAACTTTGTGATCACCATTTTGATGATGAAGGTTCCTAGCATGAAATGGGATCAAGTTCCCCTATTTTGCTGGGCAATCTTGGCAACCTCCCTGCTGGCACTTCTCTCCACACCTGTATTAGCAGCCGGTTTAGTTCTCCTATTGTTTGACCTCAACTTTGGCACCTCCTTCTTTAAACCAGATGCAGGCGGTAACGTTGTAATTTATCAACACTTATTCTGGTTTTATTCTCACCCGGCAGTATATTTAATGATTCTGCCCATCTTCGGCATCATGTCGGAGGTAATTCCAGTTCACGCCCGTAAGCCAATCTTTGGTTATAAAGCGATCGCTTATTCTAGTGTAGCTATCTGCGTTGTCGGTTTGTTCGTCTGGGTACACCACATGTTTACCAGTGGCACACCCGGTTGGATGCGGATGTTCTTCACCATCTCCACTCTTATAGTTGCAGTTCCCACTGGCGTTAAGATTTTTGCTTGGGTTGCTACACTTTGGGGTGGTAAAATCCGCTTCACAGGTGCGATGCTTTTCGCCATTGGCTTGTTGTCCATGTTTGTCATGGGCGGCTTAAGTGGTGTGACGATGGGAACAGCCCCCTTTGATGTTCACGTCCACGACACATATTATGTAGTAGGACATTTCCATTACGTTCTGTTTGGCGGTTCCGTGTTTGGCATCTACGCCGGCATTTATCACTGGTTCCCCAAAATGACCGGACGAATGCTGAATGAAAGCTTGGCACGCATTCACTTTGCCCTTACCTTCATCGGTACTAATCTTACCTTTTTACCCATGCACGAGTTGGGTTTGAAAGGAATGCCCCGACGGGTGGCAATGTATGATCCGCAATTTATCGACCTCAATCAAATTTGTACCTTCGGTTCAATTGTTTTGGGGACATCGGTAATTCCTTTCGCCATCAACATGATTTACAGTTGGTTGAAAGGGCCTTTGGCTGGTGATAATCCTTGGCAAGCTTTGACTTTAGAATGGACAACTAGCTCACCACCTGCAATTGAAAACTGGGAAGTGTTGCCGGTTGTGACTCATGGCCCTTATGACTACGGTCATAGTCATAGTACTGAACTACAGCCATCTGCAACGCCGGAAGCTAGTGCTTAGTTAGCAGAGTGAGTGATGCGATCGCTCTCAAGCTGACTGCAATTTCTAGTCATTTGATTTGAGAACTCGGAACTTAAGCTTCAGAACTCGGAACTTGAGCTTTAGAACTCGGAACTTGAGCCTCAAAACTCGGAACTTGAGCTTCAGAACTCGGAACTTGAGCCTCAGAACTCGGAACTTGAGCCTCAGAACTCGAAACTTGAGCCTCAGAACTCGGAACTTGAGCTTCAGAACTCGGAACTTGAGCTTCAGAACTCGGAACTTGAGCCTCAGAACTCGAAACTTGAGCTTCAGAACTCGGAACTTGAGCCTCAGAACTCGAAACTCGGAATTTTGAGAATTCCTGAACAAGTGAAGACTTGAGTTAAACAAGGATTTTGGATGAAGAATGAAAATTTTGCCGCTTCACACTTCATTCTTCATTCAAGCTTCCACAACAGACGCAGCGCATAATATTGTCAAAAAATCTATGACTATAGCTACAACCACAAGCGAAGATCACAGTGCAGGACACCAAGAACATCCAGATTTAAGAGTTTGGGGATTGTTGACGTTCCTCGCTTCTGAATCCCTTATGTTTGGGGGATTTTTTGCCACTTATTTGTTTTTTCGGGGTACTACAGCAGTTTGGCCTCCAGAAGGAAGTGAAGTAGAACTACTCGTGCCGACGATTAACACCATTATCCTAGTGTCTAGTAGTTTCGTCATTCACTTCGGTGATACGGCGATTAAAAAGAATAATGTCAAGGGAATGCAACTATGGTACGCAATTACCGCAATCATGGGGGCAATTTTCTTAGGTGGTCAGGTTTATGAGTACTCAACATTAGGATACGGACTGACTACCAACGTCTTTGCCAACTGCTTTTATATCATGACTGGGTTCCACGGTTTGCACGTTTTTGTGGGACTGTTATTGATATTACGTGCATTGTGGCGATCGCGTCTTCCCGGTGAATATTCTGCAACCAATCATACTTTCATCGAAATGACAGAAATTTACTGGCACTTCGTAGACATTATTTGGATTGTTCTATTTACCCTGGTGTACGTTCTAACTTTGTTTTAAATAGAGCATGGGGCATTGGGCATTGGGCATTAATTATTTCCCTCATCTCCCCCACTCCCCATTCCCTACTCCCCACTCCCCAATAAATTTGTGATGCAAGCTAATACAAACCAATTCTCATGGTTCCAGGTTCCAGATGACGTTAAAAATCTCTTAATTTTAGCTGCACAAAATTGGGATAACACATCAGAATCGGAAAAATATATTCAACAAGCTTTAGCCCAAACTGGTGAGAATACAGATGTCTTAGTAGCAGCATATAGATTTTTCTATTATAAAAATAATTATTCTCTTGCACTGCAAACAACAGTTAAATTATTAGATAAAATTAAAGAAGTAGAAAAATTGCCTGATGACTGGGAGCAACTTAAGCCTATATTAGTCAATCGCAAAGAAGATCCACAAATTCGATTGTACTTAAATGCTTATGCTGCTTCTGGATTAGTGCTAGCCAACTTAGGAGAAATTGAGCAGGCAAAAGAAATCAGCGCCAAAGTCAAAGAGATAGACGAAAAGCATGATTTTGGAGCCGATATTCTCCTGGATATTTTGACACGTCCAGCAGAAGAAGATGATTAATTAGTCAATGCACTTCTGGACAAGAAAAAGTGGGGAGATGAGGGAGACAAGGGGACAAGGAGAATAACTCATGTCTCATTCTCAATGCCCAATACTTCTCTACGAGAGGCTGCGCCAACGACTTACCTCGACTCCGCTCGGCACGAGTCGCTCAGTACAAGTGCCCAATTCCCAATGCTTAATGCCCTTTTGGTGAAAAATCATGAACAATTGGTTATCTACCACATCATATTCCTCTTACTCCCTATTAGGAGCAGCTACTGATAGCAACTCTATCTTTCCTCCTATCACCATACCCACTAAAGTTCCTGGAGATAATAAGGTTCCTAATGTCTCTCCGATTATTATCATCCAATCTTCTCAGCTATCAATTTAAAAGTTATGAAAGGTAGGGATTGGCTGCTAACGGGGGACGGTCAGTATCAAGGCTGTAAATCTGTAAGAGCATGGGATTTGTTGAGAGAAAATTACCGCCTTTATCGGTTTTTAACTGAGGTGGAAGATGTTCTCAATAGTGTGGATGACGAAAGCAGTCGTCTACCAGAAATCCGAATGCTCGTAAGGCGCTTGATAGTAAATTCCTACTGGGTGCGAAGTCAACGTTTAGAGCCTTCGCCCAAAACAGGAACCTCTGTTTTACTCCTATATGATGAATTGGGTTTTCCGTTGACTGTGCAAACAGTAACATTTGCACCTGGAACCCGATCAAACATTCATAATCATGGGACGTGGGGAATAGTGGCGGTGTTACAAGGGCAGGAGAAAAATAGTTTTTGGCGACGCACTCCTAGCCCAGAATTTCAGGACAAAATTGAGCAGACCGGAGAGATAACTCTATTTCCAGGGGATATTATTAGCTTCACTCCCGATGCAATTCACTGTGTAGAAGCAGTGGGCGATGAACCAACTGTAACTTTTAATATCTACGGTGAAACTGATCCAAATGAGAGATTTGAGTTTGACCCAGTTAAGTGTAGTGCTAAAAACTTTTAGCATCACGCGGTAGAGGCGCACATTTGTGCGCCCCTAAAAACGAATAGTATTCTACTAAGAGGTAGTTGAATGGCAAGGGTAATTTTTTATAGCAAACCAGGCTGTAAAGGTGGTACTAAGCAAAAAGTTTTGCTAACAGCTGCTGGTCATGAGGTGATACCATACAACCTGCTAACAGAACCTTGGACAGTTGAGCGTTTGCGTTCATTCTTTGGCGATCGCCCCGTAGCCGAATGGTTTAATCCTTCCGCTCCCAAGATAAAATCTGGTGAGGTGGTTCCTGAAAAAGTGGATGAACAAACCGCTTTGGCGCTGATGCTGAAAGAGCCATTGTTGATTCGCCGTCCTTTGTTAGAAGTAGGCGAACAGCGCGAGGTAGGATTTGATGTACAAAAAATTGATGCTTGGATTGGCTTACAAGCTGTGGATGAATCCTTGCAACAAATCAGCGACAATCTGATGGAGGAGAATTTGCAAGGCTGTTCCCACGGTCATGATCATCATCATGAACATGGTCATGAACACCAAAAGCAAGGTAACTGTAAACATTAGTACAGGATATAGCGATTCTCTGTTGAGTAGGTACTAAACCCCACCCCCAACCCCCTCCTCGCTTGCGAGGAGGGGGCTAAGATGCAACAAAGCTCTCAAATATCAACATACAATTTTGGAGTGATCTTTGTAACATCTCGTGAAACTATGCTTAGTTTTGTCACAAATGTTACAAAGCTAAACTTGCATGGGCATAGTAAGTATGCTTAATATTGCAAGAATAAAAAACAATGACAGCTACTTTATCTGGTTATCAACTCCTCGAAACCCTTCACTCCGGTAGTAAAACCGTCATTTATCGTGGACGGCGAGAAACCGATAATGTCTCTGTCATTGTCAAAACTCTCTTGTGCGAACATCCACTCTTAGAAGACATAGCTCGACTGCGCCACGAATATCAAATTATTGAGCCTCTGCAAATTCCTGGCATTGTTAAAGCCTACGAGTTAAAGAATTATCAGCATGGCCTGGCTTTGGTTTTAGAAGACATTCCAGGTTGTTTGCTCCAAGAACTGATTGCTACTCAAACAACCACCTTGATTACTTTCCTCAAGGTGGGGATTAACTTAGCACAAATTTTAGGAGAACTGCACGCCCAACAGATTATTCATAAAGATATTAAGCCGCACAATATTTTAATTGACCCCGATTCTGGCGAAGCCAAACTGATTGACTTCAGTATCTCCTCACGACTTGATAAAGAAAATCCCACCTTAAGCAATCCTAATTTGCTCGAAGGTACGCTTGCGTATATGTCACCTGAGCAGACCGGCAGAATGAATCGGGCGGTTGACTATCGCACTGACTTTTATTCGCTGGGTGTCACTTTATATGAAATGCTGACGGGTACTTTGCCCTTTCAAGCTGTTGACCCGATGGAGTTGATCCACTCTCACATTGCCAAAATACCAGCCGCACCTTGTAGCGAAACCGTGTGTCGCGTTCTGGAAGACGTGCCAGAAGCGATTAGTGCAGTTATTTTAAAATTATTAGCGAAAACAGCAGAGGAGCGCTATCAAAGCGCCTGGGGACTGAAAGCGGATTTAGAGGAATGTTTGTTTCAACTGCAAGCAACTGGAAAGATTGAAAACTTTGTACCGGGAAGACAGGATAAATCTGGACATTTTTTGATTCCGCAAAAGCTCTACGGACGCGAAGCAGAAGTAGCAACATTGATGGCTGCGTTTAAGCGTGTGGCAGGTGGTAGTAGCGAACTCATGCTTGTCTCTGGTTATTCGGGGATTGGAAAGACAAGTGTCGTCAATGAAGTTCATAAACCGATTGTAGGAGCAAGGGGTTATTTCATTGCAGGCAAGTTTGACCAGTTCAAGCGCAATATTCCTTATGCATCGTTGATTCAAGCATTCCAATCCTTGATTCAGCAATTACTCACCGAAAGCGAAGCCCAAATCCAAGTTTGGAAAGAGAAACTCCTAAGCGCGTTGGGAGAGAATGGGCAAGTCATGATCGATGTGATTCCCGAAGTCGAACTAATTATTGGAACTGTGCCACCCGTAACACAACTGGGTGCGGCTGAATCTCAAAATCGTTTCAATCGCGTTTTTGGGCAATTCATTGGCGTATTCACGACCCAAGATCATCCTCTGGTTCTTTTCTTGGATGATTTGCAGTGGGCAGATTCGGCATCGCTGAACTTAATTGAGCTATTGATGACGGATAGCGAGCGCAAATATTTATTGTTACTCGGCGCGTATTGGGATAACGAAGTATCGCCCACCCATCCGCTTATGATGAGTTTGGACAAAATTCAATCTTCTGGTGCGGTGGTAGATAACATCGTCTTGACACCATTGCAGTTAACGGATGTGGAAGTGTTAATTAGCGATACGTTAAATAACACAGAAGCCAGCAAGCCACTAGCAGAATTACTGTTCCACAAAACTGGAGGAAATCCGTTCTTCTTAACGCAACTGCTGAAAACTCTACATCAAGAAGACTTGTTAACGTATGAGTTCCATTCAGGAGTATGGCAGTGGAATATCCAACATATTCAAGCGATCAGTCTTGCTGATCTGAATGTGGTTGAACTGACGGCGAGAAATATTCGTAAACTGTCTCTAGAAACGCAAGAAGTACTCAAACTCGCTGCTTGTATTGGCAACACGTTCAATCTGGATGTATTAGCGATCGTTAACGAAGCATCTTCTTTAACGACTGCGGCGCAATTGTGGTCAGCCCTGCAAGCTGGGTTAATTCTGCCATTAAATCAGGATTACAAAATTCCCTTAGCGTTTAGCCAGGAGGAATTAGGGGGAATTGCTTTAACAGATGTCAAAGTTGATTACAAATTTTTACATGACCGAGTGCAGCAAGCAGCGTATTCTCTGATTCCCGATGAGCAGAAGAAAGCAACGCATCTGAAAATTGGTCAATTACTGCTGCTAAATACTACATCAGAAGAACGCAAAGAAAATATATTTGCTTTAGTTAATCAACTCAATTACGGTGCTGATTTACTGATATTTGAAACAGAAAAATATGAATTTGCTGAACTAAATCTGATCGCAGGTCAAAGAGCAAAAGCAGCTACAGCACATGATTCTGCAATCAAATATTTGCAAGTCGGTTTAGGATTGTTAGCAGAAGATAGTTGGCACACTCAGTATGACCTAACATTAGCACTGCATGAGGAAGCAGCAGAAGCAGCTTTTTTAAACGGTCATTTTGAAGGAATGCAGAGGTTCGTTGAGGTAGTACAAAACTGCGCCAAAACGCTGCTGGACAAAGTGAATGTGTATGAAGTTCAGATCCAAGCTTACATAGGGCAAAACAGGCTGCTAGAAGCAGTTAATACGGGGCTACAAGTTTTAAAGCTCTTAGGGGTGGAGTTTCCCCAAGAGCCGAACGCGTCAGACATTGGGCAGGCACTAGAAGAAACTGCGGCAATTTTGAGTGGAAAGCGAATTGAGGATTTAATTGACCTGCCTGAAATGAGCGATCGCTATAAATTAGCAGCTATGAGGCTCATGTCAAGTATCTTTGCTCCTGCATACATGGCTGCGCCAGCACTGGTTCCATTAACGGTGTGCAAACAAGTAAATTTATCCGTTCAATATGGTAATGCTTCTGTCTCTCCCTTTGCTTATGCCAATTATGGTCTTCTTCTTTGCGGAGTTGTAGGAGATATTGATTCAGGTTATCAGTTCGGTCAATTGGCTTTAACTCTAGTGTCAAAGTTAAATGCTCAAGAAATCAAAGCCAAGACACTCCTGATAGTAAATACATTTATCCGACCTTGGAAAGATCATCTGAGAGAAACCTTAGAACCTTTTGTGTCAGTTTACTCTAGCGGACTGGAGACAGGTGATTTAGAATTTGCTGCTTATGGTCTACTAATGTACTCTTATCTCGCTTACTTTAGCGGCAAAGAACTGACTGTTCTTGAAAAAGAGATGGCAATCAATAGAGATGCTATTCATAAAATCAAGCAAGAAACACCGCTTCATTATCTAGAAACCTATCGGCAGGCTACATTAAATCTGCTCGGAAAAAGTGAAAATCCCTGCATTCTAAAGGGTGGAGCCTGCGATGAGCAGATTGCGTTTCTATTACACGAGCAAGCGAACGACAGATTGGGAGTTGCCTACATATATTGGAACAAACTTTTACTTAGTTATTGGTTTGAAAATTACTCAGAAGCGATTGAAAATACTGTCATAGCAGAGAAATATTTGGACGTAGTGATAGGATTACCTGTTGTTCCTCTATTCCATTTTTACGATTCTTTAGTACAGCTAGCAGTGTATTTCGATCGCCAAGAGTCAGAGCAAAAGGCAATTCTCGATCGCGTCCAAGCTAATCAAGAAAAAATGCAAAAATGGGCGCATCATGCCCCAATGAATCAATTACACAAATTTTATCTCGTAGAGGCAGAACGGCATCGTGTTTTAGGGGAAAAAATCGAAGCGATCGAGATGTACGATCGCGCGATCGCACTTGCCAAACAAAACGAATATATCAACGAAGAAGCACTCGCCCACGAACTCGCTGCCAAATTCTATTTGTCATGGGGTAAAGAAGCGATCGCCCAAACATACATGACAAATGCTTACTACGCCTATGGCAATTGGGGAGCGATCGCTAAAGTCAAAGATTTAGAAGCACGCTATCCCCAATTGATTGTGCAATCAAATCCAGAAAACCTACAAACGAATTACCTGCAAACTATTCAAACCCACTCTACGACTACCGGAGGCAGTCAAATTCTCGACTTAATCACGGTGATGAAAGCTTCACAAGCCTTGTCAGAAGAAATGGTGCTGAGTCGCTTGCTGGAAAAATTGATGAAAAATGTCATCGAAAATGCTGGCGCTCAACAAGGTTACTTTATTGCTAAAGACGAGAATAAATGGATGCTAGAAGCGACGGGAATAGTTGTAGGTAAGGAGGTTAGTGTTGTTGTTAACGCAGAAGATAAAACTAATTCACCTTTACTCCCGGTTGCCTTATTCAATTATGTCGAAAGAACCAGAAAGAATCTGGTTTTAGGGGATGCTGTTAAAGACTCTCGTTTTGCAGCTGATGCTTATGTCACCACTTACCAATCTAAGTCCATTTTGTGTTTACCATTGATTCACTCTGGCAAGTTTACTGGTATTCTTTATCTGGAAAATAATCTCATTTCTGGTGCGTTTACCCCGAGTTGATTAAACACTACGGCAACTTGCCCCAAGTCGAATGCTATGCAGGGCAGCTAAATCAAGTGTTTATGAATGTGTTGAGTAATGCGATCGATGCTTTAGAAGAGTCATTAGCGGACAATCAAGCACAAATAACAACTCCAACTATTACTATTCACACTGAGCAAATTGATGCTCATCAAGTCGAAATTCGGATTGCAGACAATGGTCTAGGTATACCAGAGTCTGTTCGGCAACGTCTGTTCGATCCTTTCTTCACCACAAAACCTGTGGGCAAAGGAACAGGTATGGGCTTGTCGATTAGTTACCAAATCGTCACCGAAAAACATGGTGGTTCACTCTCTTGCACCTCAGAAACCGGCGAGGGAGCGGAGTTTCAAATCCGCATTCCAGTTTCCCAAGAAGTCAACAAGAACGTTGCTGTTGATGTCTAGAGGTTAAAATACTACTCTTTATATAGTTACAGCAATTTTCATTTGCGTGAAGTAGGGACATACATTTGTATGCCCCTACATCTGTCTTTAACGGACGCCAGCAGTTTCTAAGGACAAGTCTTGAAACATGGGTGTGCTGAGGTAACGTTCGCCAAAAGAAGGTTGAATCATCACGATTAACCGCCCGGCATTTTCTGGACGTTTCCCTACTTGAATTGCAGCACACAAAGCTGCACCAGAGGATATGCCAGATAATAAACCTTCTTCTTTTGCCAAACGGCGTCCATAAGCGATCGCTTGTTCATCGCTGACTCTAATTACTTCATCAACCAATTCTAGGCGGAGAACATCGGGGATAAATCCGGCACCAATACCTTGAATTCTGTGTGGCCCGGCTTCACCACCGGAGAGAACGGGGCTGTTGCTGGGTTCAACTGCGATCGCTTGAAAAGTCCGCTTGCGCTGTTTGAGTACTTCTGCAACCCCAGTAATCGTCCCACCAGTACCGACTCCAGCAATGACGATATCCACTTCCCCGTCTGTATCTGTCCAAATTTCTTCTGCGGTGGTTTCCTGGTGAACTTTAGGATTAGCAGGGTTGCGGAACTGTTGCAGCATAAAAGCATCAGGAGTATTAGCCACAATTTCTTCGGCTTTGCGAATAGCTCCCCGCATTCCCTCAACGCCTGGTGTTAACTCCAAAGAAGCACCATAAGCCCTGAGCATAGCCCGTCGTTCTTGGCTCATCGTCTCTGGCATTGTCAAAATCAAACGGTAGCCACGCGCTGCTGCTACCATCGCTAGAGCAATTCCTGTATTACCAGAGGTAGGCTCAACTAAAATGGTTTTTCCAGGGGAAATTGAGCCAGCTGCTTCTGCTGAGAGTACCATACTTAACCCAATGCGGTCTTTCACCGAAGCTGCTGGGTTCATCCCTTCTAATTTGACAACTATCCTTGCTACTACTCCCTCAGCTTGAGGAATTTTGTTCAGTTGAACTAAAGGAGTCCGTCCAATCAGTTCTGTTATGTCTTTAGCAATCCGCATTATTTAACTCCTAAAATCCTAAATCTTAGTACAAAGTATTTACTTGTAACAATAAGGTTTTGTGTATTTAATTTGTAGTGTAGTGTCAATGACTGCATATACTCTGTATTCTAACTAAATCACAAAATATGAAAGCTTAGGAAGAACTTTTATCAGATACTTGCATTGATTCTCACTTCAGCAGAGGGCTAGCTTGCCATACTTGTATTTTACCATTTGGAATTGCTGACTATTGTTTTTCAGACTAAAAATCTGTATATATGCATAATTTTTACCATTATTTTTAATATCTCCTATATGTTATAGAAATATAATTTACTTTCACAACATTTAATTGTTTTTTCTAATTTTTTAGTCTATCTTTATCAAAAGACATTGATATTTTCTTTTGAGTGCAGTTTTTGTCTTTTAAAAAATGCATCAAAAACAGTCCTTAATCATTGCCTACACTGCTTTGAGGTTGAGTACAGAAATACCAGAACCCCACCTCGTAAATACTAGAACCCCGTCCCAATAACACTAGCACCCATACCCCAATGAATTTTTGTAAAGCTTATCGGGCGGGAATTACAAGCCTTGAGTACTATTCTAATGAATTTAATAATCTTAACAGGGCTAGGGTAAACTGTTTTGTGGAGAGCGGCTGATATAAATCGTATAGGATTTACGCAGAGATTCCCCTCTACCCCCCAACATTCCTGAGCGAAAGCTTAGTGAACTAGGGGGGACTTCTTAATCTCTCTTTTGAAAGGAAGATGAAATCACATTCTCTGAATCTAAGTACGTTATTTCTGACTGATTAATCCTACCTTTTGTGAAAAGTTTGGTAACTTTTCAGTGGTCAGTAGTCAGTGGTAATTATCAAAATGACTGGCAACTAACGATTGTAAAACTACCATTTACACATATTTTAATATCAAACCTGTTTGAAAAGTAGAAATATATAGCTACTTTCAATAAACAGCAAAAGATATTTTCTTGCTGAGTGCATACTACCTAGCAAGGGAGAGCCGAGATGAAAGCCAAACTTTTAAATCTTCTCACAGTTTGCGTAGTTACCTTAGTAGTGCTTTCTCCAGGAGTAGTAGTATTTGGCATAGTCTGGGAACGGCATTTGGAGTTAGTAAAATCCCAGAATTTAGCCTGCGAAATTAACAAGACTAGTAGAAATGCTCCTATCTTGGCTCCCCGGACAGAGGGTACACATTCCCCTCAGACTAGCATCAAATCCTCTGACCGTAATGTGATTCATCAAATGCTGACTGTTGCTGAACAATCTAAATTTGCCACGATCCTGCAATGGTTCTTCTTGCTAACCCCTATTTGTGTTGGGTTAGGGATTCTTTTTTACGACAGATATCTTGTTCATCGTGCTGCTGTTTTAAAAGAACAAGTTGAAATGTTGGAAAGGCTATGGCAGCACAGTATTGAACAGTAACCAATTCACAACTAACTCACTAAAATCAACAAAATTACTATGTCAGAGCAACGCCAACAACTATATTTCAATCTGATTGATGAGCTACTCAAATGCCCTAATGGTCAGGAACCAGAAGTTTTGGAAAGTAAACCAGAATTGATTGATTCTGGATTTGTAGAGACAATGTTACAAGTAGCAACTATGTTTGCCCATGAAGGCAATCAAGATGGCGCTAAGTTTTTATTTTTTGTTGCGCGTGAGCTAGCTAAAGAACTGGGTTTATACCCGGAAGTTTCTAATCCTGAAGTTGCAAATAATGAAGCCGCAAATAAGGAGTAAAAATGCTGTTGACTTCAACGGATGCAGGACAAATAGCTTTAGAACTGCTGATGGCAGATTGGAATATTTCAGAAGAGAATCGGGAATGGTTTACAATCTTTAACTCTCGTTTGATTGGCGAGAGTTGGTACACTGTAGAATTAGGTGTAGAAGGATTTCCCGATAGATGGTTTATTCAAGTATATGACAATGGAGTGTGCGATCCAAACTATACATTTATATCGCCAATCGGTGGTTCTGAAGGATTTACGGACTTTGTAAATGTGCCGGATATTATAGCAGAGGTATTAGTTTGTGAACGTAATGCTCGATAATAATTAAAAAGACAAAATTTAGAATTCAATATTAAGATATGCTATTTAAATGCATTTTATTTGAATTCATAATTTTTGATATTAGAGTATTTAGGTGCATCTCACCTTTACAAATATACCTGTTGATTAGAAATCGCGGTTAATCTTGCAGACATAGACACTTTGCGGCTACTTTTACGAGAACGCTTTCAGTGGTAGCGACGTTCGCGTAGCGTCTCGCAGAGAAGGAGCGTCACCCGCAGGGTAGTTCGCCTACGTTGACTAAGAAAAACAATTTGCTCAAGCAACTGGTTTAACCCACGCAGGTGGGTTAAGTCTCTTATAACTGCGAATTCCATTCGCCAAGTCTAATACCGCAAGGCGGAAGTCAAAAGTTACGCATAATTGTATTCCAAACTCTTGCACCATTTCACATGGTATGTTTATTTCCGCCATGCTGCACTAGGGGTTTTCAAACCAATACTTTTATATTTAAATATAAAGATGCTTTACGCAAATCTGAGGTGATACTAAACAATGTATGCCTCTTTTTTTTGTAATATTTAATATTTTATTTAAGCCTATTAGGCTATTTTGTCATGTTTAATTGATAAAATTATGTTATATTAAATAGCGTGATGGACGCTACAGAAATATCAGTTCCAATGATTGCTGAAGATATCTTAGCCAAAGAATTCACAAGAGTCCTCAACGACTACTACCCAAAAGTTGGAGAATTACTAGACGGGTGTTATGTGAAAGTCATCACCTGTTTTTGGGGACGACCTGCTAGACGCTTGCAATATATAGGAATTTATTGCTCTGACGAAATGATTTCCTGTGTGCAAGCTCACAAAGAAATACTCAGAGAAGTAGCAGACAACATGGGTCTAGTACAAGTAGTCTGCATGAATGCCAAACGATTATTGCGCGATCCAATGTCGAACATCAAACACAATAACCCACGTCTATGGTTGGAGTTACAGTGGGTTGCAAATTAGTCTTTGATCGCATTAATGGAGAGGAGTAAAGGTGTTTGTAGTGAAAACTTTAGTCCTCAAATATTTAAGCACTAAAGTGATTACTACGAACCTATTGACCACTAGAATAGCCAGCACAAAGTATTAACGCAAGTAATGAAAACTGGAATTTTCTGCAATTACGATAATCATCACCAAGATGCTCGTCGTGCCATCTTTGAGCAAGTCGCGCTGATAAAACAGGCAGAAAGTTTAGGTTTTGAGTCAGCCTGGGTGAGTGAGCATCATTTTAGTGAATCCAATCTCAGCCCCTCTATGTTGCTGTTAATGGCACACTTGGCGGGGCTGACTTCAACTATCCAATTAGGTACTGCGGCGGTGTTACTGCCATTCCATAACCCGATTCGGGTAGCGGAAGATATCGCCACTCTGGATAACCTGTGCAATGGACGATTATTATTTGGAGTTGCCAAAGGCGGCCCCTTCCCCCAACAAAATAAGCATTTTGCGACACTCCCAAGTGAAGCACGTGCTAAGACGCTAGAGGCGATCGCACTGATTCACAAGCTGTTATATGAAACTGATGTATCATTTAATGGCGAGTATTATCAATGCGATCGCTTAACAATTTACCCAAAACCATTGCAGAGTCAAATACCAGTGTATGTTGCCACTGGCGGTGATGATGGTATCGAGTTTGCTGCTAAACATTCCTTCAGCTTGATGGGTGGGCCGCCATTCTCCCTACAGAGATTGAAGGATACTGTTGCTAAATATCGAGCCTTAAATTCTAGTGGTGCGGAAAACTTCGTACTGGCACGCTTTTTTTATGTTGGCAAAACATTTGATGAGGCAGTGAGTGAGGCATTACCTTTCATCCGCCAATTTAGCAAGAAAATGACAGCTAATTCGGCTGAAGTATTACAGAATAGTGCGAATCCCAACCAAAAACCATTTGATCGCACAAATATTTGTTTCGACGAAGATTATTTGATTGAGAACTCAATTATCGGTGATGTGGAGACTTGTCGAGACAAAATCAAGAAATTTCAAGACGAATTAAATTTAGGTACGTTAGCACTCAAACCCTCGTCTTCGGATATGCAGAAAAACCTGGAGAGTTTGACGCGCTACAACCAAGAGGTGCGAAATTATGTCTTCTAAACTATACCTGCTTCCTCCCGATGATTTACCTCCATCTGAGGTAACAAAAGAGGATGGAATGCTGCAAATGGAGCTAGAACAGTCTACAGGTAGATGCTTTTATCTAGCCTGCGATCGCATTACGCGAGTCCTGTTATCTAATTGTCAGTGGTATGTCACAACAAATGCTAGCATTCTAACATTAATTGTTGACTGCCCTGACTTAGTATCTTACTGGCATATAGTCAGCAATATTGCCCAGTTGGGTAATAGGCTAGAGCGGTTTGCTAGCAACGGTAAAATCCGCGTTTATCCGCCATTTGGCAAGGGGATGCCATTTGAAATCAGCGTAAATGAAATATCAGCTTACCGAGATTGGCTTTGAGGTAAATAGAAACTGGGAATCACACTAAATATAGCTGTCTTCCACCCTGTACTCCTAAAGTGCAGGGTGTTGCAATTTTTATCCAAGCTACTTCTCCAAATAGCATCACTTTTCATCAACCCGCAGAGGGATTATCGGTGACTTAATTTTGTGATGATAGGTTTGAATTTAAAGGCAGAGGGACGTAAAGTTTTTGCTATGACGATACAGTTAGCCACGCATACCAATTTTCTAACCCAGCACCAGTGGTTGCAGAAACCTGAAAAATCTGAATTTTGGGATTTACTTTTTTAGCATATTCTATGCACTTTTGAACATCAAATTGTACGTAAGGGAGCAAATCGATTTTCGTGAGAATCATTATGTCACTAGCACGGAACATGTGCGGATATTTTAGCGGCTTATCTTCTCCCTCCGTGACGGAGAGAATCACGACTTTTGCCTGTTCTCCTAAATCAAATAAAGCTGGACAAACCAAATTTCCGACATTTTCAATCATCACAACTGAATTCAGTGGCGGATTCAGTTGTTGTAAACCCCTGTCTATCATTGATGCATCTAAATGACAACCTGTTCCAGTGTTGATTTGGATGACTTTAGAACCAGTTTCTTTAATTTTTTTGGCATCATTAGCAGTTTCTTGGTCGCCTTCAATAACACTAATAGATAATTGATGCTTTAAATCATTTATGGTTCGTGTCAAAAGAGTTGTTTTACCTGCACCTGGAGAACTCATTAAATTTAAAGCGATAATATTTCGACCTTTAAACCATCCCCGGTTTTGGGCAGCGATTAAATTATTTTTTGCTAATATATCCTGCTCTAAAGATATCGTTGTATTGTGTATTTTGGCATGAATTTGAGACGCTTCTATATGAGTGTTATGACTGTGGGAATGATTGATGACAGTCCCATCTGGTAAAGTGTGAGTATGATTATGTTCAGCTTCATCTGTTTCTAAATTTGTAATTTTGACTTCGCCATCATCAGAACAACCACAGGTTACACACATAATTCCTCAATTTCTATTTCTTTAATTTTAAGTTCTTCACCAGTAATTAAATCTAATTGCACGCTACCGCAATTACAAATTCCAAATGGTTTATCTAAATAAACTTCTGCACCACATTGGCGACATCGCCCTAATCCGGGAATTTCTAAAATTTCTAATGTCGCCCCTTCTAAAACTGTACCTTGAGTGCAAATATCAAAACAAAATCGGATAGCATCGGGCATAATGGCTGAAAGTTTGCCGATTTCTAATAAAACTCGTTGCACTTTTGCGCCTTTGGCGTGTTCAGCTACAATTGCCACAATATTTTGAGTAATCCCAAGTTCGTGCATATTATAAAATCTATTAAAAATTAACAAATTCGTGGCAATTGGTCGCCTACCAGCATATCAACAATTCTTTCAGCACCAAAAGCTGTTTTTAATAATACGATACCTGGCGGTGAAGGAATAACTTCGCCAATAATAGAAGCATTTTTACCTGCTGGGTGTAATTTCATAGCTGATAAAACGTTTTCAGCATTCTTTTTTGGAACCACTACAACTAACTTACCTTCATTAGCTAAATACAACGGGTCTAAACCGAGAATTTCGCAAACTCCGTTGACTTCTTCACGCACTGGAATAAATTCTTCGTATAGACGAATTCCCACATTTGAACTGAGAGCAAATTCATTTAATACTGTAGCTAAACCACCGCGTGTGGCATCTCGCATAGCATGAATTTGGGGACATACATGGAGAATATTTTCTACTAAACTATGCAACGGCTGACAATCACTTTCAATATTAGTGTCTAAGGCTAATTCCCCACGGGCAATTAAAATGGCTGTACCGTGATTGCCTATTTCACCATTAATTATTATTGCATCTCCAGGTTTAATATTGTAGGCATAAATACTAACTCCTCGCGGGATGATACCAATACCAGCAGTATTAATGAAGAGTTTATCAGCAGCACCTCGATGTACAACTTTTGTGTCACCAGTAACAATTTGAACACCAGCTTTTGTTGCGGCTGCTTTCATGCTGGCTGCGACACGGCGCAAGGTTTCTACTGGTAATCCTTCTTCTAAAATTACGCTACAAGTTAGATATAAAGGTTTAGCACCACTGACTGCTAAATCATTAACTGTGCCGTTGACGGCTAATTCTCCTATATCACTTCCGGGAAAAAATAAAGGGTCTACAACATAAGAATCTGTTGTAAATGCGAGTCTGTCTCCTTGTTGGAGGAGAGGGGCTAAATTGAGGCTGGCTTGGTCTTCTAGTTGTGAGAGAATTGGGTTATCAAAATTGCTGACAAAGATATCATCTATCAAATCACGCATGGCTTTACCACCGCTACCATGTGCGAGAGTTATATGAGTGTCTTGCACTTTACTTTGGCGACGGCGGACTTGTTCTATTTTTTGGAATAGGGGATTTTGTATTGGGTTTGTGGGGGAGAAATTCATATTAAATTTTTTTAAACGCAAAGGGACGCAGAGGGAAGCGCAGAGGTACGCAGAGTATTTATGAGATGTATTAGTCTGAGGAGAAGCCGCAGGCGGGGAGAGGTTCTTGAGTTATTTTTGGTTTTTGGGCGATTGTTCTTTTGGCAATGGTGGAGAGTCGTCCATATTTGTAATAGGCTGCACAAGCGCCTTCGGAAGATACCATGCAAGTACCGATTGGTGTTTCTGGTGTGCAAGCTGTACCGAATACTTTGCACTCCCAAGGCTTTAAGACTCCTTTGAGAATTTCTCCACATTTACAGGCTTTATGGTCGGCTACTTTGAGGTTAGGAATGGTAAATTTAAGTTCGGCATCAAATTGGGCATATTCAGGTTGAATTTTTAATCCTGAATAGGGGATGTCACCTAAGCCACGCCAATCAAAACTATCTCGGATGGCGAAAACTTTATTTATGGCTTGCAGGGCTACTGTGTTACCACTTTTTTGGACAATTCGATTATATTGGTTTTCAACTTCGCGACGATTTTCTACTAGCTGTTGCAACAGCATCCAAATTGATTGGAGAATATCTAAGGGTTCAAATCCTGAGACAACAATTGGCTTATTATATTGTTGGGAAATAAATTGATATGGGTCAGTACCAATTACCATGCTGACATGGCCAGGGCCAACAAATCCATCTAGTTGTAAGTCGGGATTATCTAATAGTGCTTTGAGGGCGGGAATCACGAGGACATGATTGCTAAACAGACTAAAGTTATGAATTTTTTCGGCTGCTGCTTGCAGGATGGTGAAGGCGGTGCTGGGGGCTGTGGTTTCAAAGCCTAATGCGAAGAAGACTACTTGTTTGTCGGGGTTATCTCTGGCAATTTGCAGGCTGTCTAGGGGAGAGTACACCATACGGATGTCTGCACCTTGTGCCCTGGCTTGCAGTAAAGTTGTTTTGGAACCGGGAACTCGCATTGCGTCGCCAAAGGTGGCAAAAATGACGTTATGATTTTGAGAGATTGCGATCGCATCATCTAATCTGCCTTTTGGCATAACGCATACTGGACAGCCAGGCCCGTGAATTAGTTCAATGGCTTGGGGTAAAATTTCTTCGATACCGTATTTAAATATGGAATGGGTATGCCCGCCGCATACTTCCATGATTTTGATGGGTTTTTCTAGCTGGTTGCATAATTTGGCGATTTCGCGGCGTATGGCTTCAGCTTTTTGAGGTTCGCGGAATTCGTCAACATATTTCATAAGGATTAATAAATAGTTTTTGGATATCAGTTAATTTCGCTTTCTTTACGGGGTATTTTTTAACAAACCGCATACTCCTACGGAGAAGCAAGCTACGCGTAGTGTTTCGTAGAGAAGGGCGCGTTCGCGCAGCGTCTCGTAGAGAAGAAAAAAAGAAAGAAATTAAACTCTTTGTCTGCACCTCTACGTAAAACAAGAAAAGTCTATTATTTAAGTACTGATTCCTGCTTGTGCTGCTGCTAATTCTTGGAATAGCTGTAATGTTTCCGCCGCTTCTTGTTCGTTAATTCGATTCATGGCAAAGCCAACATGGACTAATACCCAATCACCAATACAAGCTTCGAGGGGATGTTGTTCATCAACGATACAAGCAATATTTACTTCGCGCTTAACACCACCAATGTTAACTAGGGCTAATTTATGGTTAACGTTGGTAATTTCTATAATTTGTCCGGGGATTCCTAAACACATTTTTTTATTTTTTAAGATAAAGTAACCGCAGAGGCGTGGAGAACACAGAGAGAATTATTTGTGACAGAAAGCTTGTAAAATATCAAGACTCATGTATTAATTGTGCACCTGCAATAACTGCTTGTCCTAAAGATAAACCGCCGTCATTAGCTGGGACTAAGCTGTGAGTGAGTACTTTTATTCCCAATGTTTCTAATCCTTTGGTAACTTGCTGTAACAATATACAATTTTGAAATACTCCTCCGGTTAGGGTTACTTGAGAAATCAGATTTTCTTGGTAAAGATGCTTAACCATTTCCACGATGGCATTAGCTAAACCTTTGTGAAATTTGGCAGCTATAATTGGTTCTGGAATCTGCTGCTGTAAGTCATTGAGCAAGGCTTGCCACATTGGACGCGGGTCTATACAATAAATACTATCTAAAAAGCTAAAGTTAAAAGGATAGATTAGCGTTTCTTCATCATTATTTAAGCTGCTAACATCTACTATAGCTTCCATTGTGATCGCAGCTTGTCCTTCATAGCTACATTCATCTCTATAAATACCGATAGCCGCCGCCACTGCATCTAACAGCCGTCCCACTGAGGAAGCTAGAGGAGAGTTAATTTTTTTCTCCATAAGTTGATTCAGTAGTTTTAGTGGCTTATTTTTCAGAAATTTTACGATTTCTAAATCAGCGTACTGGTGTTGGCAATTATCCCAAATATTAGCAGTTATTAATTGAGCATAAGTATTACGCCAAGGTTGATAAATTGCTTGTTCACCACCAATCATTGCCACTGGTTTAAATGTTGCTAGTCGCTGAAATTTACGATAATCTGCTAAAAGAAATTCTCCGCCCCAGAGTGTATTATCATCACCGTAACCTAAACCATCTAAAGCAATCCCTAATATCGGAGGCGCATCTAAAGGAATCCCATTTTCTACCATGCAAGCGGCGATATGAGCGTGATGATGTTGAACTGGGTAAATTTTGATTTGATTTGTATCCGCAAATTCTTTACCAAGTTTGCTTGAGAGATATTCAGGATGTTTATCAATAGCGATTACTTCTGGCTGATGCTCAAATAAATTTAAATATAAATTTAAATTTTCTTGATAAGCGTTGAAAGCCGCGGCATTTTCTAAATCTCCTAGATGTTGAGAAAGAATAGCTTCTCCTTCACGCAACAGGCAAAAGGTATTTTTTAACTCACTACCCATTGCTAAAATTTGCGATATATTATGAAATCCTAATGGTAAACTAATTGCTGCTGGCGCATATCCTCTGGCACGGCGAATTATTTGAACTTTATCGCCGATAACACGCACAACTGAATCATCTACACGATTAATAATCTCTCGATTGTGAAAAAGAAAATAATCAGCAATTGTCTCTAATTTATCTCTTGCTTCGTCGTTAGCAATACATTGTGGTTCATCAGCAAGATTACCACTTGTTAAAACAATTGGGCGATTCATCCGCCGGAGAATTAAATGATGTAAAGGCGTATAAGGTAGCATGAAGCCAAGGGTATTTTGCCCTACTGCTATCGATGGTGCTACTACTTTTTTACCTGTCGCTTGTAATAAAACAATTGGTGCAGCAGAACTTGCCAGTAATTCCTTTTCTTTGGCATTGACAGTACAATATTGTTCAATTATCTCAATATCTCGTGCCATTAAAGCAAATGGTTTGTGATAGCGCCTTTTGCGCTGACGCAGTTTTTGTACAACGGTTTCCTGTGTTGCATCGCAAGCTAAATGAATACCACCTAAGCCCTTAATTGCGACAATCTCGCCTTTTTGCAATAAAGTACAAACGGCATCCACATCATCCAGCATGGAAAACATGGAAGCAGTAACCGATTTCCCATCGGCGCGTTCTAACCAAGCTGAAGGGCCGCAAGCATGACAAGCTACAGGTTGGGCGTGAAAACGGCGGTTTTCAACATCATGGTATTCCTTTGCACATTCGGGACATATAGCAAACGCAGACATACTGGTATTGCATCTGTCGTAAGGAATGGCACGAATAATACTCAGGCGAGGGCCGCAATGAGTACAGTTAGTAAATGGATAACGATAAAAGCGGCTAAAAGGGTCGAATATTTCTTTTTGACACTGGCGACAAGTGGCTGCATCAGGAGTAATTTCTGTTTTAATGGCATTACCGACACTAGTAGAAATCACAAAATTATCAAATTTTAATTCACTTTTATAACTAATTCTTGTTAATTCATTGATTCTTGCTAACGGTGGACATTCGGTTTGCAATCTGGCAACAAATTTGGTGATTGCTTCTTCACTACCAGATACCCTGATTAATACACCTTGTCCGTCATTACAAACATCTCCACCCAAACCGCAAGCTTTAGCAAGACGATATACAGTAGGGCGAAATCCTACTCCTTGAACAGTACCACGAACTCTAATTTCTTCAGTCGGCATAGTTAAGCTGCCACAGCAAAATTCGGTTATTTCCAGAATCAGCAATTACTGCCGTATTGCCACAAATTTTTATCCCGTAACACCAATTTAAGCTGTCTCGTTTTGGCAATCCGAAATTACGATTTTCACCTTTACTTTGAAAATTTATTTGTCCTGCCAACCCATCTGCCATTACACCTTGCAGTGATAAAATTGATTCTGGCTTTCTCCATCCTAACACACGAGAATTAGCAGTATCTGCAACTACTAACCAATCGCCAGCCACCGCCACACCATAAGGCATACTTAAACTACCAGCACTAGGGTAATAAACTCCTTGATTCATTTCCACAAAATCAAAGCTTTTTTGTCCTAAAACCACTGCACAAGGAGTATTATTTTCTGTTGGCATTCCCTGCCAAATCATCACTCGGTGATTACCTGCATCGCTGACAACCAAATTCTCTCCCCAAAAGGCGATGTCGTGACACCAACGCATACTCGCTGCAGTTGGAGAATCACCGCCGTTTTCATTACGAGATATCATATCCGGTTGTCCCAGAACTAAATCAGCAGGTTGACCATTTTCTGTTGGTAAGTGATGCCAAATTAATAGCCTTCGATTCCCAGTGTCAGCAATAAATAGCCGTCCTTGATGATAGTAAACACCATAAGGCCAGTGCATTGTACTAGCAAATGCTGCTTGATTTCCTCGATTTGGTTCATTATCGGTAAAATTAACTTGCCCTAACACCAAATCTGCTGGAACATTGTTATCTTCTGGTAAGTTTTTCCAAATCAAAACCCGATGATTCCAAGCATCGGCTACAGCTAACCCTTCGCCGCAAGCACAAATCCCTGTTGGTACATTTAAAGTTGCCCTTCCTGGTGTATTTTTAGCATTTTGTCCTTCATGATAAAAATCAGGTTGTCCAATTACCCAATCAGCCGATTGACTATCTCTTGTGGGTAAATTTTGCCATCCTAATAATCGATGATGTCCGGTATCTGATACCCATAAAGGGCCAGTTTCTGATAACAAACAAGCACCGCGAGGCCCAAACATTGTTGTGGCATTGGGTGCTACAGGTATAACTAATTGTTCTGGTTCAATAATGTTACCTAAAATTACCTCTGCACCTTGAGGTGATAGAGGCAAATTTTGAGAAATTTCTGTTGTTTCTGGCAGTAATTGTGATATGGGATTAATTATGATTGGGATGTCCATGAAGCGCAGATAGACGCTGATAATTATTTAAAAACATTAATCTTGATCGGCGTGTAACAACAGTAACAGTTTTGCATTATGTTTTTTTCAAATTAAGTTAAAACCTGTAATTAACTTCCGTATTAATCAATTCTAAAAAAACTAATTAACTTTAGTAAATTTTGCTACGTAGCAAGTTTTTTTACATGAGTGCGCGATGTACTGAAATGAGAAAGCAAACTGGGGTTTGAGAAAGTAAAAGCTAATTTTGCCTGCGGAAAACACCAAAATGAGAAAGTAAAAGTTGATTTTGCTTGCGGAAAACACCAAAATGAATAAGCAAAAGCTGCTTTTTAGTAAGTAAAAGCTGATTTTGCTTGCGGAAAACACCAAAATGAATAAGCAAACTGGGGTTTGAATAAGTCAAATGACCTTTTGAGAAAGTAATATGCCTTTTTACTTTCTCAAAACACTAAAATCAATACCTGAATTACACAAATGAGAATTAATTTAAAGATATTGAGAAAGCATTCAGGCATTTTGCTTGCACAAAATACTAAAATCAATGCGCGAACTACTGAAATCAAAAAGCAAAGTAGCTGTGATTGACTAATCGTCAAGTATATTTGCTGTGTTACCTTTGCATCATTTTTGCAGTTTCACAAAAACCTTATCGCCTTTAATCTTGACTGGATACGATTGAAGCGAAATATCAGGCGCAGTTAAGCATTCACCTGTCTCTAATTTGTACTGGAATCCATGAGAAGGGCAGGTAATAATACCATTTTCAACTTTACCCTTTTCTAAGGGAGATCCTAGATGAGCGCAACCATTACGATAGCATTTTACTGTAGCACCTTGACGATGTAAAATTAGTGAAGTACCAGCAAGTTGTACTACCACTACACTAAATTCAGGAACTTCATCAAGGGTCGCTACTTTCATCCAAGTACAAGTTATTTTTGCAGAGAATGGACTGATTAAACTAGAATTAGCCTTGTTAACAGTAGAACTGTTATTGACTGCCACTACTTTGGTAATTTCGGGACAATGGTTTTTTATTGCTTGTTCTACTCCCTGAGATAAAGTTAAAGTAGAAGTCGGACAACTGCTGCAAGTTCCGATTAATTTAACTTCTACTGTATCTGGTGGTTTAATTGCCACTAATTCTACATCACCGTTATGGCTTTTTAAAGCTGGGCGAACTTCTTCAAGTGCTGTCTGAATGCGCTGTGAAAGCGGAGGTTTTGGTGGTTTGACTAATTCGTGATACAGTAGCACTGCATACACTACTTCATCTGCAACTGCATGGCGCAAAGCCGGCATTGATTCTTCTTTCAAGCTTTTAATCAAACTAGTCAATGCAGCTTTATGCAAAGCTTCAATTGCTCTTTTTAGACCCACCGCTACACACCGTTGGCTTTCATCCCACTCGGATATAATTGCCTCAAAACGATTAATTTCCTGAACTAATTCTTCAAGGTTTGTCATTGGTCATTTGTCATTTGTCATTTGTCATTGTTTATTTATCAATGACCAATCACTTCATCTTGAAATCTTTGAGGAGAAATGGCATAATCATGCCCGTCACTAAGCTAGATAATATTATTGGTAAGTAGAAAGGAATCGGGGCTTGTGCAAGTAGTACTAGCAGTAAAAAACCTATAGCAATACCAATAGTAGTTTGCTTGACAAAATACACTGGGTCGCGTATTAGCTTTCCTTTAAAAAATAACTTAGCAGAAAACCAACCTATTTCTAACATGTTATCTCCTAATAATTTGTCAATAAATTTAAGGCAGTAAGCCCTAAGAGGATGGCGGGAATTACACCCGCAGGGGCAAATAATGCACCTAGCATTGCTGAAAACTGATAGCCTATATCTCTCCCAGCTAATAGCATTCCACCAATTGCACCGCCAACCATAGATAAGGCGGTGGCGATGATTAACCATACAAATTCTGTTGCTATGTTCAAGTCACCATCTGCTAAACTTGTGAGAAAACTTATTAGATTTGGCGTTGTTAAAATATCTCTCATGCTGTTTTGTCCTGATTGTTAGGAATTAGGCGAGTAGGTAGATGAGGGAGAAAGTATAACTAACCTATCCCCTATTCCCTATTTCTGCTTCTACATCTTGTAGCGCTTGGATTACTACTTCTGCTTGTGAAATTTGTTGGTATTCCGTAAATATTTCTAAAGCATCTTGATAGTAAATACGCGCTTGCAAAAGATTGTTAGGATTACCAGCTTCTGGTTTTTTGGGATCATCTGGTAAGTTGAATAGGGCGTTGGCTTTGTTGGAAATTGTGTTAGCGTACTCTAAAGGTGTATCTTTGGGATTACGCACTTTTAGCGCTTCGTCATAAGCTGCGATCGCACGTAAGTTATTCTCTACAGGATGGGAACTCACTAAATATTGCAAAGCGTTACCTAAATTGTTCTGCAACATCGCATATTCTCTAGGATGCTCAATCAAATTAATGTGCTTTAATGCCACCTCAAATGATTGCACAGCTAACCCTTGACGCAAGTATTCTCGTTCCGATGCTAAGGGCATAGAAAGGTAAGCGATCGCAATATTGTTATACAAAATCGCGTATTCTTGGGGGTAATCTTCCCAAGTAAACACCCGCAACGCCTCATGATAAGCCTGGATGCTGTCGGTTATCCGCGCCAAATTGAATGGCACTAGCGACTGTAACACCAGCCCAAAATTCATCTGCGTTTCTGCTACTTCCTCTGGCGTTGCTAATTGTTGTAAAATCGGTAATGCCTCTTCATAACCGACTTTCGCTTGCATCAGCAGTTGGTAATCAGCATCCGGTATTGCCTGTAACGTCCCTGCCATACCCACTTGGGCCCTGGCTTTCAGTAGGGGATACTCCTCACCACACATCTTATAGGCCCGGTAATATAACCCAACTGCATTTCGCAAGTCTTGGGCAGCTTTGGGCTTTTTTTGAAAACCCTGTGCTATCTCAATCAGCATCTGGATTTTTTCTTCTGCTGAGGCTGACTCTGAAGCAACAGCCGCGATCGCAGCCTTCACTGCTGAATCTGTAATGCTGGGGGTCATAACTCTGCCGTACTCTAGCCAATTGGGAATTGAGTCAACGCCCACGAATGATTAAGACACGCTTTAGGTGTCTAATCACGGGCCATACTGATTTACGCAGGCTTCGAGTCCTTTAGGCGGAATTCCCCTTGTTTGTCTAAGACTAGGGCTAAGAATAGAGAACAAGAGACAGTTCATAAACTCTATCCCCTGTAACTTATTTCTTTCCTTATACCCCATGCCTAAGAATTGAGTGAATCAATTTGTTTACTATAAAACACTCTATTTCTAAAATTCTAGGGGGAAATTGCCAATATTAATGTCAGCTTTAAACACCTTACTTTTTTCTAATATGTTTTGTATCATGACCTAACACAACGAAGTTATTCTATATTTATCTGAAAACAGATTATATATTTAATACCTAACTTTGTTATCAACATATAACTATTCACTCTTATGGAGTTTCTTGCATAAATCAAAAATAATAACCTCACCCCGCCAAAGCTACGTTTTATCTCTCACCACCGAAAGCAGTGAATGCTTAGAGGTTGTGTGTTAGAAATTTTCGCAAGAGTACATTAGCCTATTCATATCTAAAAATTGGGGATCTAACTTTCCAGAGATAATTGATTACTGCTATCTAAAATTAGGGTGTTTAGTTTATTATTGATTTTTTTTACAAAGTCTGTTATTGATACAACCTTTTAGGCAATCTTAATTAGATTTTAATTCTTGCTAATGATTAATTTTTATTTAACAATAGATAATTTCATAAAAAGTATATTAATATTAATAAATAAATATTGATAAATACGTGAGTTTCCACAAGCACTATTTCCTAAATCACGTATGGTAAACAATACAAAAACATCTAGCCGATGACTAACGTACTATGGCTACAAGGTGGTGCTTGTTCCGGCAACACCATGTCATTTCT